>CAVVYF010000037.1:0-153324 GCA_963752375.1 Terriglobia bacterium | reverse complement strand
GCTTTTGATAGCGAATCTCGAGGTTGTGGCGCAAGGACTACTGGAAAACGAGGTTTTTCCGGTCGTCGGCAAGAAAGGATGGTCCTGGCCCAGATTGAAGCGATCCGCCTCGATCTCAGACATTTCTCCTCAACTAAACATTTGAATACAGCCTTTCCTGTAGGCCAGATTTGCTCGCTGCTTGCAGAAACTTCCGGTGCCACGGCTGATGACCCACTCAACTTGCACAGAATACAGAGATGGCACAGTGCGTGCTCTCTTTATAAGAAGAGAACCGGAGGACGTCATGTTGAAGCTAAATATCGACAACATTGGTGATCTCGCGATCGTTGAGTGTGAAGGCAGAATTGTGCATAGCGAAGCGGCTTTCAAATTGCGCGACGCTGTCACATCCCAAAGAGAGGCCCGCTCTGTTGTGCTTGAGCTTTCGGACGTACAAGGTATCGAAGGTGGCGGTCTGGGCAGCTCGTGTTTTTGCAGCGATGGGCTCAGGATCACGATATTCGATTCAAGCTGTTTAATCCCTCCAAGTCCGTGCGTGAAAGGCTCAAACTGGTCAGCTCGCTCGCAGAATTCGACATTCCCACGCTCGACGAAATGATGACTTTGCTGGGTCATGCCGACCCCCAATACGCGATTGCTGCTTAATAGACTTCGAGTGCGGCAATTCAGAAGAAAGTTTCGGAGTCGTAGAAGAGATCTGGGACGGGCTACCGACCGGGATTGAGGAACAAACCATGAAAAAACAGGTGGGCGCACTCTATAGTCTCGCTCTGCTGGCAGGTTCGCTGCCTAATTTATTCGGGCAAGGAAGTCAACCTTCCCAACCAGTAGATCCCACGGCGCAAGCTCCGGCAACCCCGGCCCCAAGTACTCCGCCGACGTTTCCGACGCCGGAAGCGAAAGCGCCGCGAGGCCGGCCCGATCTAAGGGTTTACATAGGAGCAATTGTCGAAGATGGAGATGCTTACGCTTGAAAGCCGCCAATGAGAAGTACCTACTGGACAGCCAAAAGAAAGCCAAGAACTACAAAGGGAAAGACGTCCAGATAACGGGCACGCTAGATAAGGAGAAAGATCTGATTCACGTTGAAAAGATCAAAGTGTCACCGTCCATGTAACGAGAAGCAAGGGAGGACCACTAGTATGGTGTGCGGATTTCGTTCGATACTCTAGGTTCGATTGACCGGCCATTTGTCCAGATCAGACTCTCACTGCCGGATGGGGCGCACTTTGTTTTGGGATTCCCCCTTCCCACCGAATGGCCGGAGAGGATCAACCTGGTAAGGAGGTATTCATGGGAGAGGAAGCACACAAACCAGGCGATGAAGTTCCGGTGACGTCCTCGGCTCAGCTGAGACTTCCGGAGGAGCAAGAGTCCCTTTTTCAACAGGTTCTCACTCTGTTTGAGAAAGAGCGCCTGCCTTGCGCGGTAGCCGGTGCATATGCTTTACAGCAGCACACCGGAATCTGTCGCTTCACCAAAGACCTGGATGTTTTCTTGACCCCGCAAGATATGACACCAGCTTTGAAACATCTTAGGGAAACACGGCTTTGAGTATGAAATCTGTGATCCGATTTGGCTGGCCAAGGTGCATCGCGATGATTATTTTGTCGACCTAATTACCGGCATGAGCAATGCGGTAATAACCCTGGATCCCTCATGGATTGAACGGGCACATCCCGCCACCATCGTGGGAGTCAAGACCAAAGTGCTGGCGCCTGAAGAGCTTCTGGCCTCGAAGCTTTTCGTCACCCGACGTGAGCGTTTCGATGGAGCAGACATCGCGCATGTAATTTACTCTTCGCGTGGAAAACTGGAGTGGAGTCGAGTGCTCGAGCTGGCAGGTGAGCATTGGGAGATCGTGCTCTGGGCGCTCGTGCTGTTTCGCTATGTCTATCCCGCCCACAGCGGCTACGTTCCCCAGACTGTGTGGCAAGACTTGCTGGCACGCTTTGCAAAGGAACTGGTGCTCCCCGGATTCGAAAGCCCGGTTCCGCGGGAGCTTGATTGACGACAAGATGTTTGCTATCGACATAAAGGAATGGGGACTGGACGATTTGTTCAACGAATGCCGGGCACGGCATCCGAAAATCAGCGCCATGTCGGCCTAACGTCCCTAATTGTCTTACGCTCCTTCTCGTCGGAGGAAGCACAGCAGATGAGAATAGCAGCCACCGCCGATTTGCACTTCGTGCCCTCAAGCCCAGCCATTTTGCACGATCAACTCAGCAGGTGCGAGAGGAAGCAGATGTGCTGGTTCTTGCGGGGAACCTCACGAATTATGGTCTGCCAGCCGAAATGGAACCGCTGCTCAATGCCATCATTCGAATACGGGTGCCCACAGCGGCTGTCCTGGGAAATCACGATTACGAGAGCGGACTAGAACAGGAACTCATGCGCATGATGATTACGGAGGGAATCAAGGTGCTCGACGGGAGCGCCTACGAGCGCGATGGTGTTGGCTTTGCTGGGACGAAGGGGTTTGTGGGCGGTTTCGGCCGGGGTGCTCTCACTGCTTTTGGAGAGCCAGAAGTAAAGACCTTCGTACGGGCTTCGATCGACGAAGCGCTTAAGCTTGAGCGCGGTCTATCACAGTTGCGCACCCCTAAGCGAGTTGTAGTGTTGCATTATTCTCCGATCTCCGAAACGGCGAACGGTGAAGCCCGGGACATCTTCTCCTTCCTCGGCAGCTCGCGACTGGCTGAGGTGATAGACCGACATGGCGCTGACCTTGTGGTACATGGCCATGCACACCATGGAACTCTTGTTGGCAAGACAACGGCCGGAGTGCCCGTGCGCAACGTCGCGATAACTCTGCTGCAAGCACAGAATCCCCCAGCCACTTACCGCATATTTGACGTCTAGGCATCCGGGAGCCTTCCACACTGCCCTGAAACAAGGCGACCAACTTGATTGACGAAATGTTTCGTGACCCGGAACGCATACCAGAAAGAATTGCAGAGTTGACTTTGGCCTCGCGCAGGCGGCAGCCAATGTCATGCCGAGCGTGGACCTGCAAGCGACGGCATCAGTTCGCATTTGGCATCTCATACGGGTTCTGATTCCAGCACGATGAACTGATGTCATCCCGCTACCAGGCTGTACGGCATTAGATCGGGAAAGCGCTTTAATCCTGAGCAGGAGCTTGGGATCCGTCGTCGGAATAGAAGAACATTTCGTGGCGAAGCAAGGCCTCGATTCCCCTCAGAACTTCATCGCCACCGCTCTTGGTTACCGCTCCTCTGTAGCCGGCATTGCGGGCTTCCCACGCGAGCTGATTGGATACCTCTTGGACGCTGATCAGCAACATGGGCAGCCTGGGGTGGGCTTTCGCGATCTCGGGGCCGGCCTGTAGCCCGTTCATGACGGGCATGGCCAAATCCATAACAACGACATCGGGCTCGAATTGCTCTACTCCTTCAATCGCCTCAACACCGTTGCTGGCCTCGCCGCACACTTGCCAATCCCGCTGCTTCTCCAACAACCGGCGCAATAGCAGTCGGATGGTGGCGTCATCGTCGGCGATTAAGATCCGGGTTGACATACGCATACACCTTAACAAGACACGCTCGCCCTCTCGTGAGTCCGCCCGGCCAACCTGCCCCGAGCATATCCATAAATAGTCATGTTCTGGCCAGCAAGGCAATACAGCAAATTCCCGACCCCGTGACCGGCTTGATTCCGAAGTGAACTCTGACCAAAGCCTCTCCTCCAATGAAGTCTGCAAGTTACAGGAGAACTCGACTCGCCAAACGTCGTATGTCTAAGAAGTCATGTGCACTCCTGCTAGAAATTTGCCGGGCAAATAGGTCTAACTGCCAAATGATTCTCAACGTGCTATACCGAATCCTGGACTGCGGGTAAAAGCTTCGACGCCCTCAGATCACTCGGCCAGCCTAAATGAACACGCCCCGGACCCTGGTCTGTGGGTCACGGGGCACTGGTCGAACAACCCCTTCCTGAGGAGTTGTTTCTTCGGCTCAGTTAATTCCTTGCGTCTGGTTCGAACCCTTGCCTCGGCTGGACGAGTTGCCCAGGTTTCCTTCCCTTCCTGTTTCGCCGATTCGAATCCTGTGGAATACGAGCAGCTGCTGATTGCTCCGTTTAAGGAACCTGTCTGCCGCACGCAACATGCTGTCGCGCTTGATCTCGTCGTATTCAGCCAGTGCGTCCCGCACCCTCAGCAGCCATCTTGTGAGGTCTGGGCTGTTCATTCGTGAGCACCCCCAACATCACCACTCTCAGTATGCGACGCCTTTCGTAGGGCTTCTTTTCTTCAAGAATATTGCGACAGCTGATGCAATGGAAAGTGCGACTCGATCAAGGCCCGCGCGTATTCCCTGTCGATAGGGCTCAGGAGAGTCATCATCTGTTCCAGGGTGGCAATCTCAAAGGCAACGTGCTTCAGCTTGTCCCGCACCGGCCTGGAGGGGTTAAACAGCGTGAACCGTATATCGTGGTCTTGAGCCCATCTCTGCAGAAGCACTAGCATGCCTAGACCACCACCCCCTATCGCGTGCATTTCCGTGAGGTCCAGAACTACGACACGGGCGTCTGTTTGGGACGTAACGGCGTCCCGTAGCTTGCAAGCAGCCTCACTTCGGACAAATCTGCCCGCGCATTCAATAATTGCCATCTCACCTACGTTGTCGATATGTACGCTTGGCATCATTCCTCCGAATAATTGTTGTCCAGTGTGCCTTAAAGCACGAACCCTGCCGTTTGTGTATTTTGTTCAAGTTGCCGAGGGCAACTTTCCTGCGATACCGGAACTTCCTGCATAGCGGGAGAAAATCTGCCCTACAGGGAACGCTGTATGGAGTGCTTACGAGAGACGATATTGCTTCTCCGGCGCCACTCGCTGCCTCGGCCACTCTCCCCAGCGGTCCGGAAAAAATCATCGTGCCTTATGGGACAGTCCTTGCCGTGCGGCTGACGGCATCGTCGAGTTCGGACCATGGAGGGAACAAGCCGCCTCGCGCAAGATCGTCGGACCACAGCAAGATCGTCGGACCACAGATTGTAGCTGCGGGCCCGCTCGTCGACGTGTCGCCCTGTTCGAGTATGTCGGGCGTCACTCCTCCCCGCGGAATGGATCGAGGTCGACTGTTTTTTAAGGAGGGGATGATGCGGGTTTGTTGCGACGCTCTTTTTTCCGCCGGTCGAGTTTGCGTCTTTCTATTCGCGGCTCCGCCGCAAGGTTTGAAATCGTTTCTTTAAAGTCATTGACCATATAGCGTAGCTGGTTGGCCTGTTGGTGCAGAGCCACCCTCAAATCGGCCATCACCTGTTCCAATTCTTCAGGTCTTTTCGAATCCGTGGCCTTGGTGGACAGCACAGAAATACGATCTTGCAGGGGAGGCGCCATCCCGCAGGATCCCATATCTAAACTGTACGCGCGATACGGAAAATACCGTATTACTCCGAAGCAAAGTATGCACGATCCTGCCGAATGTGGTAAAGGCCGTGGATTTGGAGCTAATCGAATAACCCGAGTGCTGGCGAAGGGATCCGACCTGTCGGACCGCTGACTATTTTGCTTTTTTCGTGGTGTCTTTCCTTTTCCGCTTTGATACTGACATCTACGTGCCAACTGTTTTGCAACCCGATCTCGTTTCCTTTTTCAACTGCCTTACGATTGAAGAGACGTCTGCCATGAGTTTGCCTCTCGGGCCGACCGACTGCGCGGGGTCACAGACGTGCGAAATCGCCGACCTAACCTAGACTACCGACGTCTCAGGATCGGGAGGATAGCGCCGACGAAAAGCAGTTCACTTTTGGTCCAAAAAAGAGGGCTCAGCGGGACTTTGCGCTGGATTGTCCAGTCCTCTCTTCACGATCCTGACCAGAGAAAGTCAAGGTAGCGCCAGGAGCCACATTGCCACCGGTTCTGTAGTAGGGCGTAAGCTGCTGATGCCCAACGCTTTGCTTTATACCTTTAGCGGCCTACCCGTGCATTTCTGGAATTTCCGGTCGGTGCGATAGCGTTCCGAATGAGAGCAATTTGTTTTTGTCTGCAATCACCGTTAACTTGGTAAAATTCACAGTTGCCCGATCAGTTCCGAGACGGGGGGCGGCCTGTGGCGACGGTCAGTTTGGTTTCTGCGCGAATCTCCAAGAGTATGTTGGCGCCCTACGTTATGGCGTTCTTGGCCACGGTTGTTGCCTTGTTCATCCGTAGCGCGCTCAATCCCTTCCTCGGCAACTATATTCCGTACGTCATTCTTTTTCCCGCGGTAGCCTTCTGCGCTTGGTACTGCGGTGTCGGACCCTCGATCGTGGGCGTGACTCTTTCTCTTTTCGCGGTGAAGTATTGGGTCATCCCATCTGGCGAGCCGCCAAACTTCAGTATGGCGCAGTCGATTGGCATGCTCGTGTTTCTGTTAGCCTCAGGTGCCGTCGTCTACATGGGAGAAATACGTCGCTGCGAAAACGAGAGGATGCGAAGGGAACAATGCAGTTTGGAAGAACGGGTCCAAGAGCGCACGGCGGCCCTAGACAGTGCTAATCAAAATCTGCGCGCACTCTCTGCCCGCCTGTTGCAATTGCAAGACGAAGAGAGGCGGCGCTTCGCCCGCGAATTGCACGACAGTGTCGGCCAGTCGCTGGTGGGGCTTACATTAAATCTGTCTGCCGTGCGAACTGACATCGAGCGACTTGCCAAGACAGCCAACGCCTTAAGCCAGAGCGAGGCTATGGTGCAAGAAATGAGCGAGGAAGTGCGCACGATCTCTTACCTTCTTCATCCTCCCATGCTGGATGAGGCGGGGCTCGCTTCAGCTCTCCGGTGGTATGTCGAGGGATTTACGCAGCGCAGTAAAATTAAAGTTGAGGCCGAGTTGCCCGATGATTTCGGACGTTTCTCGCAGGAGTTGGAAACGGCCGTTTTTAGGGTGGTGCAGGAATGCCTCACGAATATCCACCGTCATTCCGGGAGTCTAACCGCCAAGGTTAGGATTGCTCGACTCAGTGGCTTAGTTCTGGTTGAAGTGGCGGACAGAGGCAAGGGTATAGCGCCAGAAAAGCGACATGAGATGGAAACTTCGGGAACGCTCGGCGTTGGGCTCAGGGGTATGCGCGAGCGGATCCTGCAGTTGGGTGGCAGCATGGAGATCGATTCCAACGGCCCGGGCACCGTCGTCAGAGTCCAAGTACCCGTGGCTCATACCGCCGAGACAGCTGCGGCCTGAAACCCAAACCAGGAGCGCACGCGACCGGCTTTCTTCCTCGGAACTTAATGCCAAGGAGGATTTGGATTCCGCGACATTCTGCTGGATTGACCCTTACAGCTATTTTGCTAGTATCCCTGCCCATTCGGTTGGAGCAAATTATCGAAGCGGTTAGAACGACTATCCGTTCGGATAGAAAAGCAGGTCTATAATCACCACGGGGTATTGGCCATGGCGAGCCGGATGATGAAGCAGTTCGATCTAACGGCAATGCCCAGGAGAACGGCGGGGAAGCCGGGGAAAAACCTGGGTCAAACTTAGGTCAATTAGCTATGGAAGACCCCGTAAAACCGTGGTCTGTGGCGCAAGAGCCAAGCTAAGCGAATCAATGAGATACAACTTCTCTTGTTTCTTCGGAACCATGGCGTCGTTTCCACGGTTTCAATAATTAACAGGCGGATTTGGGTTAGTTTGAGTCCAGGAGCAAATCTACCTCTACTTTCTTCCTTCTTCCTGCACCCGGGAGCGCTTCCTCTACATTAAAAACGGTATAGGAGAGCATTTTAGCGCATGCTACGATTTGCCCCCCAATGGGAGGAAATCTCATGGAATGGGAATGCTTCGAGGATATGAAGAATAAAGGCGACTGGCGGGTTGAGGCTATCGATTTCGATAACGAGGGCGAGGTCTACGTCACGATATTCTCCGGCCGCGGATCGCGTAAACGTGCCCATGAATATGCCGCGATAAAAAACGTTCAAGAAAATCGCCGACTTCCTGCAGCCAAGCCTATTTCGCCTAACGCCATAGCCTGCTAGGAAAATCCTGTGGCGTCGTGCAAGAACTACTCTGTCGCGCTGACTGTCGCGCTCCCTGCCCTGGTATGTCACCGTCCTGTATCGCAAGTTACGCAATATAGGATCGCACTCAGAACCCCCGACTGGGCAGCCGGGGGGGCGTAGTTTGGTGTAATCGCATGGTTACGTCGCCTGACTCTCGCCAAATTGGTTCTGTGCTCGGCTACTCGGAGTAGAGTCTAAGGCCGGAAGATTTTAATGACAGCAAAGGAAAAGAAGGTCCGAGCCGATGAATCATTCGAACAAAGACGGAGCATCGTCGGCGGAGAGTGAGGAGGGAAGGCTGCGGATCAAGGAGAACGCCTGTCCATCTTGCACGTACCCGACACAGAGCGGGTCTGCGCGTGTTCCACGGGTGGGCGAGTGTGCGGACAAGCTGTTCGCTTGGCCGTTACTCATCCGAGATAAGAACCGGATGCGCTAATGAGCGCCCGTCCGGGTCTGTGCGGGTTGTGCCTTGAAAGCTCATGGAGTTCAGTTTCCTGAAATGGAGACCGCGGCAAAGCCTAGCTCGCAGCCGCGTACCAAGTCTTGCGTGATGTCCGGCAACGGCCATTGCGAAGCGTAGACCGGGAGGTTGCAGGCCGGAACAACAGTGAACGGCAAGATAGCCCCGAAATCGATCGTGGTGGAAGTAGCCGACCCTATCCCGTAACGGGGAAGGCAGAAACTCTGGATGCGGCATGGCAAGTGTCCAGAGATGCTTCCGGGGTTCGTACCGCCAGCATGCAGCCAAAGGATTTCATGGGAACAAGGGAGAGCCGTCAGGTTCAAGCCTAGCTTGTAAGGTCTGACAAGCCGACAAAGCGAGGACGACCTGAAGACCTGACGGAAGTCAGACTGGCTGACAGTACTCTGAGGTCGGGAGAGCCGACTACATGGGGAAGCGGCCAGCGGAAGTTGAATCGTTCGTGGGAAACATGGGCTCCATCCGAAGGGAGGATTCGGCCTTCTATGCAAAGAGAAGAAACGCCAGCCATGGCAACAGGACTCGAACGAATAGCAGCGAAAGCTCGGTGTGAACCAAAGCTCCGGTTTACGTCTCTGACTCATCACATCACCAAGGAGCGGGTTTGGGAGAATCTCTGTCAGATTCCGACCGACTCGGCCCCTGGAGTGGACGGGCAGACCGTGCCGGAGGCGAAGGAGAGCTTCGAGGTATGGGTTGAGGCCATGCTTCAATCTGTACACCGTCAGGGATATCAGGCGCCGAATATTCGGCGAGTGTATATTCCGAAGCCCGGAAAGCAGGAGAAGCGCCCGCTGGGCGTGCCTTGTGTAGCGGACCGGGCACTCCAAAGAAGCGCCGCACAGTTGCTGTCCGCCATTTATGAGCAGGACTTTTTGCCGTGCTCGTTTGGCGGTCGGCCTGGACGGGGCGCCCATCAAGCACTGGCCAGTTTGCATGAGGTGATTTCTGGCCGGCAGGTGGAATGGGTGCTGGAGGCGGACCTCAAGAACTTCTTCGGGAGCTTAAGCCACGAATGGATGCTCCGCTTTGTCGAACATCGGGTAGGAGACCCGCGTCTGATCAGCCTGATCCGACGCTGGCTGAAAGCAAGCATTCTGGAAAATGGGGAGATTTCTGCGAATGAGCAGGGCACACCGCAAGGGGGTTCGATCAGCGTATTGCTGAGTAATGTGTATCTCCACTATGTGCTCGATTTGTGGTTCGAGCGTGTGGCCAAGCCTCGGCTAAGGGGTGAGGCCTACTTAGTGCGATACATCGACGACTTTGTGTTGTGTTTCCAATATCGCGCAGACGCTCTCCGGGTCCAGAAGGCGCTGTGCCAGAGATTGCGGAAGTTTGGCTTGACTCTGGAACCGACCAAGACCAAGCTCGTCGAATTTGGTCGCTTTGCGCAGCGACATGCCAGCAAGCGTGGCCGGAACCGCCCACAGACGATTTACTTCTTGGGCTTCACGCTGTACTGCACTCGCAATCGGAAAGGCAACTTTCGGGTTGGACTGCGTACGGAAAAGTCACGATTGCGACGGTCACTGATGCGATTACAGGACCAAATGCGGCGGATGCGGCACTTGTCGATCCGAGAACAGGCGGACATCCTCAATCAAATGCTCCGCGGCCACTATGCGTACTACGGCATTGCCGGGAACATCCGAGCCTTGCAACGGGTCCATCGGGTCGTAGAGCGTTACTGGCGCATTATGCTCAGCAGTCGGAGTTGGAAGGGTGAGGTCTTGTGGAAGCAATTCCAACAGATCAAGGAGCGGTTTCCATTAGTGCGACCAAAGCTGTATCTCCCTTACTCGGAGTTGCAAGCTATCGCCGTGCTGTGAAGCACCTTCTGACGAGCGTAGTGCGGGAAATCTGCACGCTACGTTCTGTGGGAGCCGGGGCGCGGGCAACCGCCCTCGGCCACCCGGTGGGCGGTCAGCAATGATCGTCCCTACCGCGATCGCCAACAATAGTTTCAAGATGCCGCCAAGTCCAAGGCTTTCATTGAGTTGCCTTTTCCTCCCGCATACTATTCCTCGACTCGAGTGATCGGCCAAAGCATCTCGCACTACCGCATCATCCAAAAGCTTGGTGGCGCGGGATGGGTGTCGTATACGAGGCTGAAGACCTCAAGCTCGGTCGCCGCGCAGCCCTAAAGTTTCTTCCTGAAGA
Organism: Terriglobia bacterium; assembly: GCA_963752375.1. Lineage (GTDB taxonomy): Bacteria > Acidobacteriota > Terriglobia > Terriglobales > Acidobacteriaceae > JAIQFF01. Next base: position 142,663 of record CAVVYF010000037.1, on the reverse strand, counting down.
ACTTGCCCGTGAAGCGCAAGCGCTCAGCCGGTTCCAGCGGGAAGCCAAAGCCGCATCTGCCTTGAACCACCCGAACATCGGTTTGCCAACCCCAGGAAGAGCGCAACAGATTGATGTTGATGCGGTCTTGCCTTGGCTGCCACTTTTGACAGTTCCCGGTACGCCCTGGCAGTTCGATACTCGTTCCTCGCAGAGATATGCAGAGGAGATATGAAACGGAGCTGGGTTTGTTTTTTTCTCGTCATCTCTTTTTTCCAGGCGGCCGCGGCCACCACCGCTCCCGCACGTGAGCCCATTCCCCAGCCCAGTTCCGTAGTGACCGTCGGTCCCGGAACGGTTACTTCCGTCCGCGTGCTGGACCTGGCGTTCGCCGGTAGGTACTTTGTGGTTACATACGGAACTGATCGCGGCGGGGTGATCGAAGTCTGGCATCGCGGGAAGCTAGTGGTCGTGCCTGGAATGCACGGCATGATGACCTACAGTACCCACCCTGAAACGATCATTGATTTTCGGGTCGTCGAACGTTAACCACGGCAACTGGAGCAAACGCCCCAAAGTCAGCCTGTACGGAGCCCACTGAACCAAAACTCAGTGGCCGGGCCAAATTGCCTGAAGGCAAAGTCGGGAGAACGCCCGGCACAGACCGGCTGTTGTTCAGAGCCAGCCAGGCGTTCTCCCCGGGCGCGGCCGTCCCAGGAAAGCCGACGACCGCTAGTTACTTCGACAAGTTCTTGGGGGACCTCTTTGTGAGCGTACTCAGCAACAGTTCCGCCGAGGGAGGCGCAGGCACGGCTTTGTTGAACACAACATCCTTCGCGCTCACTTCCTTGCCGTACAGTTTCTTGTTGGCGTCATTGTCTGGACGGAGAGTTGACCCCGCCAGCGATACTCCAGCGAAGAGTCCCCGGGCACGAGAGTAAGAGAGTATTTCCGCCCGCAGGCTGGCGTCTGTTTCGGCTGAAGCATTGCGTCCCACGGGTCCAGCTGCTGCCGAAATATCGCCCCCGAGCTTTACTTTGCTGCCCAGAATATTGGAGGCCGATTTCGGACTCATGAGCAAAAGGACAAAGTCAGTCGCCTGCCCGCCCAATTGCAATCCGAAGCTGCCGCCTTCAAGCGCCATCATGGTAGGTGCGCTCCACGGACCTTGGAAAGTCTTGCCGCCCCGGCAGGTCATCACTCCGCGGCCGTAGCTGCCACCGATTCCGAAAGCCAATTTGAGGACCGAAGGTAAAACCACAACACAGTCCGCTTTATCTATAGTGTCCTGCGGGACGTTGTCTGGAATATTCATGATTTCACTGATGACTGTTCCCGCGTTCGCTACCCGCTCCTCTTCCTTATCCTGGCCTGCGGCAGGCAACACCAGCAAGGCCAGCACGCTGAAACTCACAATAATCGTTTTCATATTTCTCACCTCAATTCGGATTTCTCGTCCGTCGGTGACTTCCAGATGTATAGCCTTGGCCCGGGACCGGAGGAATGCCTGCATCATAGCAAACTTCTGACCTTGGGCCGCCAGCCCAAGGCATCGGTGCCCGGGTTCAATTGATTTCAACCGAGGCTGCCGCTGCCAAGGGGGCCCCTCAGTGTGTATAATCACCATCAGCTAAGTTTGACTCACACGCAGTTGAAAGTCGGTACCGCCAACCAGCGTCACCCCTTCTCACCCGCAGCGACTCTTCTCAGCACAATTCACAAAAGGAAATAGGAATATCAATGGAACAAGGAACAGTGAAGTGGTTTAACGACGCCAAAGGCTATGGCTTCATCAGCCGTCAAAATGGGGAGGATGTATTCGTGCATTTCTCCGCTATTCAGGCTGGCGGATTCCGCAGCCTCCAAGAGGGGCAAGCCGTGCAATTCGACGTGACCAAAGGCCCGAAGGGCTGGCAGGCTGAGAACGTTCAGGCTGTCTAAGCGGCAACCAAGGATGCCCGTTATCCGAGGAGGATTTCGGGCATCTTTTTGCGTTGCATAATGCGGATTCTTCGCTAGGCTCCTCTCGATCACTCGCAGCCAACCGGTGCCAATCACACTTTCGTAACAATTATTTACGAACTATTCACAGTCTCGTAAGCGCCCAGACCCGTCTAATGAGTAAGGCAAGAAATTTATGAGCCAAACGTCAAAATGCGCAGTGTGGGAAGAGCAATATTTGAACAGTCAGGATAAGGAGTCGGAGTTGAGCTTGAGTCTCGAAACCCGCGTAACAGAAGACGTTGCCGTGATCCGCTGCGAAGGCAGAATCGCTTATGGCATTGAAGCTGGCGCGCTCTCAGGCGAAATTGCCGAGCTTGCTCCCCAAACCCGTCGAGTCGTGATAGAGCTCAGCGACGTTGAAATGATCGACGCCACTGGCCTTGGCGAACTCGTTTCCGTTGCGGTGGCAGCGCAAGCCAGCGGGTGCTCCATCATGCTGGCTGCTCCCGGCGATTTCATTCGCCGCGTACTGACACTTACCAACTTGACCTCGGTTTTCGAGATTTATCCCACGTTGGATGCAGCGATCCTTGCATTTAACGGACAAGCGGCAGCAGCCACCGTAGAGACTCTGATTCGGGAATCATCGGTCACTTGGGAATAGTGCGTTCTTAGTCCAGATTGTTCAGGGCATTCGCGATAATGGCGATAATGGCTAGTTTTCAACCGCCCTCAGCCACCCGGGCGGTCAGCAATGATCGTCCCTACCGCGATCGCCAACAATAGTTTCAAGATGCCGCCAAGTCCAAGGCTTTCATTGAGTTGCCTTTTCCTCCCGCATACTATTCCTCGACTCGAGTGATCGGCCAAAGCATCTCGCACTACCGCATCATCCAAAAGCTTGGTGGCGCGGGATGGGTGTCGTATACGAGGCTGAAGACCTCAAGCTCGGTCGCCGCGCAGCCCTAAAGTTTCTTCCTGAAGAACTTGCCCGTGAAGCGCAAGCGCTCAGCCGGTTCCAGCGGGAAGCCAAAGCCGCATCTGCCTTGAACCACCCGAACATCGGTTTGCCAACCCCAGGAAGAGCGCAACAGATTGATGTTGATGCGGTCTTGCCTTGGCTGCCACTTTTGACAGTTCCCGGTACGCCCTGGCAGTTCGATACTCGTTCCTCGCAGAGATATGCAGAGGAGATATGAAACGGAGCTGGGTTTGTTTTTTTCTCGTCATCTCTTTTTTCCAGGCGGCCGCGGCCACCACCGCTCCCGCACGTGAGCCCATTCCCCGGCCCAGTTCCGTAGTGACCGTCGGTCCCGGAACGGTTACTTCCGTCCGCGTGCTGGACCTGGCGTTCGCCGGTAGGTACTTTGTGGTTACATACGGAACTGATCGCGGCGGGGTGATCGAAGTCTGGCATCGCGGGAAGCTAGTGGTCGTGCCTGGAATGCACGGCATGATGACCTACAGTACCCACCCTGAAACGATCATTGATTTTCGGGTCGTCGAACGTTAACCACGGCAACTGGAGCAAACGCCCCAAAGTCAGCCTGTACGGAGCCCACTGAACCAAAACTCAGTGGCCGGGCCAAATTGCCTGAAGGCAAAGTCGGGAGAACGCCCGGCACAGACCGGCTGTTGTTCAGAGCCAGCCAGGCGTTCTCCCCGGGCGCGGCCGTCCCAGGAAAGCCGACGACCGCTAATTACTTCGACAAGTTCTTGGGGGACCTCTTTGTGAGCGTACTCAGCAACAGTTCCGCCGAGGGAGGCGCAGGCACGGCTTTGTTGAACACAACATCCTTCGCGCTCACTTCCTTGCCGTACAGTCTCTTGTTGGCGTCATTGTCTGGACGGAGAGTTGACCCCGCCAGCGATACTCCAGCGAAGAGTCCCCGGGCACGAGAGTAAGAGAGTATTTCCGCCCGCAGGCTGGCGTCTGTTTCGGCTGAAGCATTGCGTCCCACGGGTCCAGCTGCTGCCGAAATATCGCCCCCGAGCTTTACTTTGCTGCCCAGAATATTGGAGGCCGATTTCGGACTCATGAGCAAAAGGACAAAGTCAGTCGCCTGCCCGCCCAATTGCAATCCGAAGCTGCCGCCTTCAAGCGCCATCATGGTAGGTGCGCTCCACGGACCTTGGAAAGTCTTGCCGCCCCGGCAGGTCATCACTCCGCGGCCGTAGCTGCCACCGATTCCGAAAGCCAATTTGAGGACCGAAGGTAAAACCACAACACAGTCCGCTTTATCTATAGTGTCCTGCGGGACGTTGTCTGGAATATTCATGATTTCACTGATGACTGTTCCCGCGTTCGCTACCCGCTCCTCTTCCTTATCCTGGCCTGCGGCAGGCAACACCAGCAAGGCCAGCACGCTGAAACTCACAATAATCGTTTTCATATTTCTCACCTCAATTCGGATTTCTCGTCCGTCGGTGACTTCCAGATGTATAGCCTTGGCCCGGGACCGGAGGAATGCCTGCATCATAGCAAACTTCTGACCTTGGGCCGCCAGCCCAAGGCATCGGTGCCCGGGTTCAATTGATTTCAACCGAGGCTGCCGCTGCCAAGGGGGCCCCTCAGTGTGTATAATCACCATCAGCTAAGTTTGACTCACACGCAGTTGAAAGTCGGTACCGCCAACCAGCGTCACCCCTTCTCACCCGCAGCGACTCTTCTCAGCACAATTCACAAAAGGAAATAGGAATATCAATGGAACAAGGAACAGTGAAGTGGTTTAACGACGCCAAAGGCTATGGCTTCATCAGCCGTCAAAATGGGGAGGATGTATTCGTGCATTTCTCCGCTATTCAGGCTGGCGGATTCCGCAGCCTCCAAGAGGGGCAAGCCGTGCAATTCGACGTGACCAAAGGCCCGAAGGGCTGGCAGGCTGAGAACGTTCAGGCTGTCTAAGCGGCAACCAAGGATGCCCGTTATCCGAGGAGGATTTCGGGCATCTTTTTGCGTTGCATAATGCGGATTCTTCGCTAGGCTCCTCTCGATCACTCGCAGCCAACCGGTGCCAATCACACTTTCGTAACAATTATTTACGAACTATTCACAGTCTCGTAAGCGCCCAGACCCGTCTAATGAGTAAGGCAAGAAATTTATGAGCCAAACGTCAAAATGCGCAGTGTGGGAAGAGCAATATTTGAACAGTCAGGATAAGGAGTCGGAGTTGAGCTTGAGTCTCGAAACCCGCGTAACAGAAGACGTTGCCGTGATCCGCTGCGAAGGCAGAATCGCTTATGGCATTGAAGCTGGCGCGCTCTCAGGCGAAATTGCCGAGCTTGCTCCCCAAACCCGTCGAGTCGTGATAGAGCTCAGCGACGTTGAAATGATCGACGCCACTGGCCTTGGCGAACTCGTTTCCGTTGCGGTGGCAGCGCAAGCCAGCGGGTGCTCCATCATGCTGGCTGCTCCCGGCGATTTCATTCGCCGCGTACTGACACTTACCAACTTGACCTCGGTTTTCGAGATTTATCCCACGTTGGATGCAGCGATCCTTGCATTTAACGGACAAGCGGCAGCAGCCACCGTAGAGACTCTGATTCGGGAATCATCGGTCACTTGGGAATAGTGCGTTCTTAGTCCAGATTGTTCAGGGCATTCGCGATAATGGCGATAATGGCTAGGAAGAATGCACATGGCGTCGTCCAAACTTTCCTCCTCTTCAGCACTGTCTCCGGCTGTGTGAAACAGCTCCCGCGCAGATATTACGAGCGCGGCTTCCGCTTCATCTATGCGTTCCGGCAGCTTGTTCAAAGGCAGCGCCGGGTCTAACCCGTTCCACATCGACGCCGACTTGAGATCAGACGTTGAGCTTCCAGTACCCGCTCAGGGGAGCCCGTTGGACTTTTTGTTCTCCCAAGAGGAGATTGAGTGCTGTGGCAATAGAATCGGGGCGCTTGCGCAGTTGTTCCGCCAAATCGCTCTCACTGACGACTACGTCCCCGGTCGGGTAGCGTTGATGGACGTTGCGTCCATAGGTTGAAATCCTGTCGGCGAGTGCCCGGAGTTCCTTCTTATTCCTTCGCTGTGCACGCTGATCTCGAACCTTATCGGTTTCCAGACACCACCTGCATGTAGCAGCAATTCCGACAACACCAGCGACCACTGCGCCACTCTTCCAGTGTAGGGCGATCCACGAGGGGAGACGTGTGAGCGAATTCATCATTTGGAATAATCCGGCCGACTCAGGTCGGGAAGGAGCAGTGTACCCTGCCCAGTGTTCAGCCCGAAGATTACAAAAGTCCTACACCATCAGCAGAGATGAAGGGTGAGCCACGGGGGCCTCGCTGATTGCGGGGTGCTGCCAGCACGTCAGGAAACAGGTCTATAATTTTGGGGGCTACCCGAAAGCCAGTAAGACTTCGACGGCTCGACATTCATGGAGGTGGTCTATGACTCCGGGATTGGAATGGCTGCTGATTGCATGGGGCATCATCACTGTTCTTCTCATCATCCTTCTCATCTACCGCAGTACGCTGACCATGAAAGAGGATGATCAGCTTTTCCTTGATGAGTCTTCTACAGCAATGGCAACGGAACAGAAGGAACTGATCGCCAAGGTAAACAAGATTAACCCTCAGGTTAAAATACTGGGAGCAACATCGGGACTGATGATCCTAGTCATCGCGGGTTGGGCGGTCTACATTGGATTGAACTCCGTACAGCCATGAGCCCTGAGCCCGCTCGTCCCATAGAACATTAGGCCCCAGTGTACATCGAGCAGCGCGGTAGACGGTGAGCCAACCCCGCGCGCACACCATACAGCTACCGTGCATGTGCGTCGTAGGAACCACGCGAGGATCGCTTTCCAGCCTTCCCACCGGAAGTCAATGGCAGCTCTGGTTGTCAATCCTTGCCTTCAAGAAGCTCTTGGCAGGTGAGGCAATTAGCGAGTTCGATAGATAGCACTATCACCGCCGAACGCGAGTAGAGCGGGACTGCGAGCGATCCAAGCTGCCGATAGCGATACCGCTGCTTCACACTCATCCAGATGATGGGTGATGACTTGAATCCTCTGCATGCGACGGACGGCATCCAGCGTTGGATTTTGCAGTTTCGAAGCCACTGAAGAGCATTATGGCACGCTACTTGCCAAGGGGTACGGGTACGAGGCGTACCATTGGGCATGAGCAGAAGACGTTCCGAAATCCTCGACTCAGGCCCTTTTGATCGGTCGGTACCTGCCGATGTTTTCCTTCGACAAGAGCCTGACGAGGAAGAAGACGAAGACGATGGCGACGGCACTGAAGATGACGATGATGACGACAAGGACGATGACGGCTACTCGGAGTGAGCGTGCCCTCATCTATTTCAGAGGGTGAAGGATGAAGCGCGAACATTTCGTCAAGGTAGTCGAGGAGTCTCTGGGCTCGCTCCCACAAGAATTTCGCAGCCGCATTCGTAACGTTGCTGTTCTGGTAGAGGACATGCCGCCGAACCAGCCATCACCGCAGTCGGGACAGCAACGGCGATTGCTTCTTGGCATCTTTCACGGCGTGCCAGCCACCAAGAAGAGCGTCTTTGACTTACCGACAGGTCCAGCCCATATCGTGCTTTACCAAGAGAACATCGACGCCTGTTCGGGTGAGGCAGAAGTCCGCCATCAAATCCGCCAAACACTCATGCACGAACTGGGACACTATTTCGGCATGACTGAAGAACAGCTTTGGGATGTTTAGGCTTTTTCCTGATTCATGTTGAAGTTTCCAAACGAGAGCTTATGGAACCGAACGCACTTACGCGACTGAAGAGGGTAGCGGGTAAGCAGACCACGACCCCGACTCATTATGGACGCAAGACCGGGAAGCCCCACGAAGTCACGGTTTGGTTCGTTCTGGATGACGATAAGCTCTACATCGGCACCGCGAACGTGAACCGCCAATCGGTACGCAACGTTCAGAAGATGCCGAAGATCAGGCTGTCCATTGCTGGTGAGACGTTCGAGGGCAACGCTCGTTTCCTCACCGAACGCGCCGAGCACGAAGGCGCTATGGCGGCTATTCGACGGAAATACTGGATGTTTCGACCGCTCATTGCGCTGGGGAGGGTTCTCACCTCAATGGGGCTGATGCGCGACAATACCGGATCGTTCGAGGTAACGTTGGCTGCATAGAATGTTGTTTCTTCTGGAGGCACAGCCGTGACAGCATCGAAGGAAACTCTCAAAGAACGCCTTTCCCGGCACCGCCAAATCAAGCTCAGCGTGATCGGCAGGAAGTCCGGGCGGACGATCTCGATCCCTGTGTGGTTCGTGCTCGAAGGCGAAAACTTCTATTTGCTTCCCGTGAAGGGCTCGGACACGCAGTGGTACAAGAACGTGCTCAAGAACCCGTCGATTCGGATTGATGCGCGAGGCGTGGGTGCAGAACTCCGGGTGCAGCCAGTCACTGAATCCAAGATGGTGAAGCCCGTGATCGAGAAGTTCCGCGAGAAGTACGGGGCTGGAGACGTAAAGAAGTATTATTCGAAGTTTGATGTGGCGTTCGTGGCTAACCTCGAATGACCTGAACTGGAATGCCACCGAGCGTTGACCTCCCCCCTTGTCCCCACCTAACATGTCAGCCAATGGCTACGCCCTCCCAACCCGTTGGGCAGACGGTTTCTCATTACCGCATCCTCCGCAAGATAGGCGGTGGTGGAATGGGCGTGGTGTATGAAGCGGAAGACCTAAAGCTTGGTCGCCACGTCGCCCTGAAATTCCTTCCCGACGAACTTGCCAACGACGTGCAAGCCCTCAGCCGTTTCCAGCGAGAAGCCAAGGCAGCATCCTCACTTAATCACCCGAACATCTGCACGATTCACGAGATTGATGAGTCCGATGGACGATCCTTCATCGCCATGGAACTGCTGGAAGGGCAGACGCTCCGACACCGGATTGCTGGCAGGCCGCTGGAGATCGAGGCGGTTCTGGACTTGGGCATTCAGATCGCCGACGCGCTGGATGCGGCACACTCGAAGGGAATCATCCACCGGGACATCAAGCCTGCCAACATTTTTGTCACGTCTCGCGGACAAGCGAAGATTCTTGACTTTGGGTTGGCGAAGGTCGCGCTGCGGTCAGGCAGTGTGGCTACGAGCGCCCCAACCTTGGACGTGGAGGAGCACCTGACCAGCCCCGGCTCAACGCTGGGTACCGTCGCCTACATGTCGCCGGAGCAGGTGCGAGCCAGGGAACTGGATGCCCGCACGGATCTGTTCTCCTTCGGCGCAGTGCTCTACGAGATGGCCACTGGGATGCTGCCCTTCCGGGGCGAGAGTTCCGGTGTTATCTTCCGCGAGATTCTCGATCAGGCTCCGGTTCCTGCGGTGCGACTGAATCCCGATGTGCCAGCCGATCTGGAACGGATCATCAGCAAGTGTCTAGAGAAAGACCGCAATCTGCGGTACCAGCACGCGGCCGATATGCGAACGGATCTGCAGCGGCTGAAGCGCGACACCGATTCAGGGCGTAGAGCAAGCGTCCGTAGTGGCTCCGTTCCGGCCGCTGTTGCGGCACTGTCCCGCTCCCGCCAAGAAGAGCAACCACAACACGGCGAGAAGCCCGCGCTACTTCGCCGCTGGCCATTCGCGGTGGGCGGAGTGACCCTCATCGTCACGGCAGGTCTCGCATTTCTGTTCAGGCCCACTTTGCCGCCGCCTAGGGTCACAGGCTCTACTCAAGTGACGAGCGATGGCCGTGCAAAGGCCGCGGTGGTCACAGACGGCTCAAGGATTTATTTCTCTTCGTGCGCCTACTTCAACTGCTCGCTTTTTCAGGCGTCCGCGGTCGGCGGTGATGAGGTTCCCATCCAGACGTCCTTCTCAAACCCCATGGTCGACGACATTTCGCCTGATCGCTCTCAACTTCTCGTTAGTAGCGCCTGTCCGCAGATGCGGGCAGACAATGCCGGAGCCGAGCTCCAGGGCTGTCCGCTCTGGGTCTTACCCACCCTCGGCCGCTCACCTCGGCCCCTGGGCAACATTCGTGCTACAGACGCAGCCTGGTCTCCGGATGGGAAAGAGGTCGTATACACCCAAGGGAACACCCTGTACCGGGCCAAGGTTGACGGGACCGAATCGAGACAAATCGTCAGCGTTGCCGCGGATGCAACCCCCTTCTACCCACGCTGGTCGCCGGACGGGAGCCGCCTGCGGTTTAGCGTGCAGACCGCACACACCCCTCGCACGTCACTCTGGGAAGTGGCAGCGGACGGAAAGGACCTCCATCCACTGCTTTCTGGTTGGAACAACCCACCTTCGGAGTGTTGTGGCAGTTGGACCCCCGACGGCAGGTACTTCCTCTTCCAGTCGCAGCGGGGTGGGGTCACGAACGTCTGGGCGATCCGGGAAGGGGGAAGTCTTTTCGAGAAGGTCAGCCACGAACCTGTGCCGTTGACGACGGGTGCTACATCCACTTCCAACCCGGTGCCAAGCACTGACGGCAAGAAAATATTCGTCGTCACTCCCCACCTGCGGGGTGAACTGGTGCGCTACGACGCTGCTTCGCACCAGTTTGCGCCCTACCTTTCGGGCATCTCGGCTATGGGAGTAAGCCCCTCCCGCGACGGGAACTGGATGACGTATGTTGCCTATCCTGAGGGCACTCTTTGGCGCAGCAAGGCGGACGGCAGCGAGCGGCTCCAATTGACCTTCCCGCCGCTGTATGTCCTTCAGCCACGCTGGTCGCCTGACGTGATTTTTTTAAACGGCGAACGGTGAAGCCCGGGACATCTTCTCCTTCCTCGGCAGCTCGCGACTGGCTGAGGTGATAAGACCGACATGGCGCTGACCTTGTGGTACATGGCCATGCACACCATGGAACTCTTGTTGGCAAGACAACGGCCGGAGTGCCCGTGCGCAACGTCGCGATAACTCTGTTGCAGGCACAGAATCCCCCAGCCACTTACCGCATATTTGACGTCTAGGCATCCGGGAGCCTTCCACACTGCCCTGAAACAAGGCGACCAACTTGATTGACGAAATGTTTCGTGACCCGGAACGCATACCAGAAAGAATTGCAGAGTTGACTTTGGCCTCGCGCAGGCGGCAGCCAATGTCATGCCGAGCGTGGACCTGCAAGCGACGGCATCAGTTCGCATTTGGCATCTCATACGGGTTCTGATTCCAGCACGATGAACTGATGTCATCCCGCTACCAGGCTGTACGGCATTAGATCGGGAAAGCGCTTTAATCCTGAGCAGGAGCTTGGGATCCGTCGTCGGAATAGAAGAACATTTCGTGGCGAAGCAAGGCCTCGATTCCCCTCAGAACTTCATCGCCACCGCTCTTGGTTACCGCTCCTCTGTAGCCGGCATTGCGGGCTTCCCACGCGAGCTGATTGGATACCTCTTGGACGCTGATCAGCAACATGGGCAGCCTGGGGTGGGCTTTCGCGATCTCGGGGCCGGCCTGTAGCCCGTTCATGACGGGCATGGCCAAATCCATAACAACGACATCGGGCTCGAATTGCTCTACTCCTTCAATCGCCTCAACACCGTTGCTGGCCTCGCCGCACACTTGCCAATCCCGCTGCTTCTCCAACAACCGGCGCAATAGCAGACGGATGGTGGCATCGTCGTCGGCGATCAGGATTCGGGTTGGCATGAGCGTACACCTCGACAGCATAACGAGACGTGTTCGCCTTCATCCGACCGGGCAATCACAGACGGCCGACAGGGCGATCCGCTGCGGGCCATTCGGGCCGGACTCTATCTCAATAGGCCACATTCTGGTCAGCGGGCCAATACAGGAAATTCCTGATCCCGTGACCGACTTGATTCCTTTGACTCACTGCCGCCGTGAGAGAATACCCCCTTGTTCTTGCTCATTCCGCATTCGCTGATTCGTGTTCTGTGCGTCCTAGACTGACTGTAACCATTGTGTGAGATTTGGACTTTTGATTTGGTGCCCCGCAACCCTGAATGTCGCGACTCGATCGATCAGGCGGCTAGCGCATACCGCAAGTCGGCACATGCTAGGAGAGCCATCATTTCATCAAGCGTGGGAATGTCGAACTCTGAGATCGAGCTGGCACGCTTTAATCTCTCCCGCACGGACTTGGGGGGATTAAACAGCTTGAATCGAATATCGTGATCCTGAGCCCATCGCTGCAAAAACACGAGCATGCCCAGGCCGCTGCCTTCGATAGCTTGTACGTCCGAAAGCTCAAGCACAACGATTTTGGCGTCCCTTTGCGAGGTCACAGCTGCTCTTAATTTGAAAGCGGCGTCGCGCTGGACAATTCTGCCTTCGCACTCAATGACCGCCAAGTCACCAATGTTCTCAATATTGATTTTCAGCATGATTTCCTCCAAATTACCTTGTCACTTTTCCTGCCAGCACGACCGATGCCATTCCCATATCTTGTGCAGGATGAGCCTAGTCTTGGTCACAGCACTGGAAGTTCCTGCGACAAGCGAGAAAAACTGCCCTACAGGAAATGCTGTACGACATATTCCTGACGTTGCGAGGAGGCAGTCGCAAGACTCTCAGAATGGACGAAGAGAAATTGATGTGCTAAAAAACGAAGGGCAGCGCCGGAGAGCACTGCCCTTCTTTGTATCGGCACGAGGAAACTAGTTCTGTACTCTGAGGATCATCTGGGTGCCGCTGTCCAAGTGAACGTCGGAGTTTTGTGAGGTGAAGGTCCCAGAATTCGAGCCTGAGGCCGACGACGCCAGGCTCAGGCCGCGAAGCCCAACCACACCCTGGCTGTTCGAATTCAGAGATGACGAAGCGCCAGCACCTGCGCCAGTCGCCGTATTTACTGAAGCCCCGCCCACGCTGCTGGCAGTATGGACCAAGCCACCGGCCGTGGAACCAACACCACCCACTACGCCACCCCCGGTTCGAGACATGCTTGACGCTGCCCCGTTGACGCTGCCGGTTGGAGCAGTGTTCCCGGAAGCCATCAACGAATCATCTTCAGCTTGGGCCGCCGTCGCACCACTGCCTACTGCCTGCACCGCCAACGACAAGGGCATGTGGCTGCCATCTTTCAAGACAGCATGATCGAAGACGATGCCCACAGCTGACCCCGCCTGTCCCTTTTCGCGTGCCTTGACTTCAGTCACATGGCCAACGATCCTCGATCCGCGAGGAATTATCACTTTGCCCTCGGACTTCACATCCTCGCTGGTCTTGGCCACGACCTGATCGCCCGGCTTGTTCTTGCGCGCATCCACCGGTTTCTGCAAGGTTGCATGGATGGAGCTACCGGATTTCAATTGGCTGGCGGCTGCAGCCTCAGCGCCTTTGTTCGACACATTGGCAGACTGTGCTGCGTTTGCCGGGCTTTTGGAATCCACCCGTGCACCCGACTTGTCGGCGGATACGGAAGTGCTTTGCGATGCTGAGGCATTGGTTTGTGAGGCAGCGGAAGTCTGCGCAACCGCTGTGCCTAAAAGTAGAGTTCCCACAAAACTTAGAACTGCAATTCGTTTCATCTAGGACCCTCCATAAGCCGGGGACCTCCCCAGTCACTGACTACACCAGCACGTCCGTTAAAAATAGCCGGACAAATGCGGCTGCGTCCTGTTACGAGGGTTCTAGATGCACCGTGACTGCCAAGCCATGGCCCTTGAGTCGGCCCCATGTGATTGAATACGTAGGGTTTATAAGCAGAGGTTCTGCACTACACAATAGGGACCATGAAAAAATTGCCGAAGTTTAGTCTTTCAGACCAAGCACCCACCCTAAAAGCCGACTCGATCAAGGGCATCGAGCCGACGGATGGTACGGAGAGGTCTGGCCGTTCTTACTCTAAGTCCCGGTTGCGCCCTGGGCTTCCGCTCGCGCTCACGGACCTTTTGGCTGAAGTCCGAAACCCGGTCGGCGATGTCGGCTCTAATTTCTTCACCGCTGCGCGGTGCGATTAGCAGGCCGAATCCTACGCCGACGCCCACTCCGATCAGCAGAGCACCTACTTTGCCGAGTATATGGGAATCCTTTTTGCCGCGAAGAGCATTGGTGGCGCGGCCCAGGCGGTCGGACGCGGTGTCATATGTCTCCCTGGCTCTGCCTTTGATGTCGTCCATGGTGTCCGGCAGACGCTCACGCAGGTCATTAAGCAGATAAAGACCGGTACCTAGCAGGATGCCAACAAGTGGTTCTCGCTTTCTGAATCTCATGTGTATGCCTCAGGACGAGAGCTTGGCCGATATGGAGAAGCGGAAATAGGGTGAGATGTTGGCGGCGAGATTAAGGACCTTTGTGCCCATTTTCCTGATGAAGACCAAACTCGTGTTGGCAGGAAAATCGAAGACCGAGATCGTCAAGGCGACTGCATCGGCACTGGATAAGAAGGAACTTCCCGGGTTGGAGCCGGGAGCGATGTGCTACATGCTCTCGAAGCAGCAGTACTTAAACGACCGCGGCATCAGCTGGCATCCCCACGTGATGTTCGTTGTTCCGGGCGACGCGTCGAAAAGCTGGGGAGGCAATCTGCCGGGCTCACCGGTCATCGCGGCGGATGATCCAGAAGAACGGGTGACAATTTTCATGGTCTGGGTCGGCAAATGGTCCGATGGGACGCTGGCTCCTCCGATTGGGGACTGACTCCAATTCGATCGTTAAGGAGTCAGCGGAGAACCAGTGATGCTGCCCTCCGCACCGCGACCACTGGTTTCGGAGTTCTGGGTAGTTAACGAGCAAACCTTCGGGCTCGTGCTCTGGCTTCGGGGTCTGTCGATCAGAGAGTATCTCGCTACGCGAGACCCGGTGTCGGGAACGATCTACTATGTGATGGTTTTTGGCAGTCCAGTCTGCCAGTTGTGTGCCAGATTTTGAATTCATTCGGCCTGCGAGCGCGCCTGTTGCACCATTTCCACCAAGATTTTCCGAGTCTCAGCCGGGTTGCTTACCTCCCGCAAGAATGCGATGCGGGCACCACGCATGCCCTCCTGGGTCTTCAAGCGCACATGAAAACCGAGGCGATCAACGGCTGTCATCGTTGCTTCCTCCGACTCAAGGTGTGCAAATTTCCGGGCAAGCAAGATGAGCGCATCCTTGTGGTCGGCGTTCATGTGTTGAATGATCTCAGCCATCGACTCGGCAAGAGGGTCGGGTTGGCTGTGGTCATAATCGGAGGCTGATACCCAGCCCATCACTCCGAAGCCGCCCACGTAATAAACGTCCACCACGTCCATTCTGTAAAAAGAAAAGTCCTCAAAGTCTACCCAATACTTGCTGTTCGCCTGACGCGCCAGGTATATCTCGCGAGCCTCGGCCACCTCGGCGTCTGCTAGCGCCAGAACATTTCCTACCAGTGTGACCCTCGATGCTCCGAGCGGTTCGCCGCCGACGTCTTCCTGGGTAACAAGCAAGCTGGCGTGGGGGTCGGCCTGCAAGTTCTGCGTGTGCATGGCCATAGTGCTGATCAGGAAAATGGGACGCCCGTGATCGTCCAACCCGTAGGGCATCACGGACCCGAACGGGAACCCCGGCTGCTTCCGCGACAGGGTTGAAAGACTACCTATGCGGCCCAAGTAGACCAATGTACGCGCACGCTCGGCGAAAGTGGGCTCAGGAACCGGCGGCTGGTCACTCGCCAGCCCAGGCCCCGCATGTTTTCTTGCGGATGAAGTGGTCATCGTGGTCTTCTCTCCTATATCTCTCCATCGGGCGGACCTGCAGCGCCGGCGAGATCCTGAGGCTTGATCTTCTCCACGTTGAATTTCGCTACACGCTCGCGCATCGTCTTCAGAACATCTTCGAGAGGCGGGGCGTCGCCTTTGATCCACCGCAACGGGTTTATGCGAGCTACGACGAATGAACGCAAGTATGGACTCACTAGTCCGCGTTCCTTTAGCTTTTTGACCACCGCGGCGACCTTTTCCTCGAGGTCCAGCACCATGGAGGCCCGCTTCTCATGTTGCTTAAGGGCGGTGCGCAACGCCTCATCACTGAAGTCCTCAAGGCGTCGCAGGATCGGATGGTAAGCACCGCCGCCGAAACGCGCGACTCGCTCGTAGCACACCCCCAGGGTGACAAGAGCGGCCTGATCCAGATAGAAGGCAAACCCGGATTCGGGTCGCGAGCCATCTTCGTCGACCAGCCCTCGGTAGATGCGGATGACTTCCAAGGAGCGTTCCTTGAGGTTATGCGCCTTCTCCGTATTCAGCGCGAGGATCTGCCATGCTATCTCGCGGTCAGCCACAACGAGCGCAGTGATTGATTTCGCCCCCAGGCGGCGCATCGCTTCGAGGCGATGCCGACCGTTGGGAGTCCAGAACCCGCCCCGTGGGGCGAGAACTGCGATAATCGGGTCGAGAAAACGCCCTGTCTTATTGATGACATCAGCTAGCCGTTTGTGGTGAGCGTCGGAGAGATCTCGCTGGAAGGGAGTTGGTTCGACGGCATCGATCGGCAGGACGCACAGCAATACCGGATGACCAGCGAGCGGTTCCTTGTACGATCCAACAATGCAGCCCCCGGCTTTGGCTATTGCTTCTGCAGCCTCGGCCGCAGCTCCTGTCGGCTGCTCGAGTCGGCATTCCGCTGGGCCGAGGCCCTTCGTGCCAGGTTTGGCTTTGCGAGGCCGCCGCCGGGCCGGTGCACGCTTGACCATAGCAGAGAACTCTACTCCAGTTTCCGCATCAACGTCCTCAATCTCCAACCACCGTCACCAAGACCGTGCGTGTCCGCCCACGAACATCGCATTCGAGATGGAAGATCTGTTGCCAGGTGCCGAGAACCAGCTTCCCATCCGCGATCGGCACAGTCAGTGACGGCCCGAGCAATGTTGCCTGCAGGTGGGAATGGCCGTTGCCATCATGCCAGGTTTGTTCGTGGCCGTAGTTGCGGCTGGGCGGAATCAGCTTATCCAGGATGGCCGGCATGTCTCCCTGCAACCCGGGCTCGAACTCAATCGTACCGACCGCCGCTGTGCTGCCGATGTTGAAGACATTGGCAATTCCAGTTTTGATACCCGAGGAGTTCACGACGCCGGCCACTTGCTCGGTGATGTCTTTCATGTTCCCGTGACCTTCTAGTATTCAGCGAAATCTGGTTTTGAAAGCTCATATGTGCTTACCTACTGGTATCGAGGTATCTTCATTCGAACAGAGCTGGTTGCTCACTTGTCTCTTCCGGTTCACGAAAATTGCTCAGACCGACCCCTACAAGGCGAAAGCGTTGTTGAGAACTAAGGTCTACTCGTTCTCGCAACTTTAGGGCGATGTCCGTCAATTCTTCGTGGGACGATGGCGGAGAATCTGGCGTATGGCTCCGCGTGAGGATCTTGAATTCACTTGTCTTCAGCTTCAGAACTACGGTTCGTGCGGTTCGTGGTTCCTTGCGCGAAGCCGACCAAAGCTTTTCCGCCAGTCGTCGGATCATCGGCTCGGTCTCCAGCAACAGCACATCCTTTTCAAGGGTGTCCTCGACGGACATCGATTGCGCGGGCCGGTTTGGCACCACTTCGCTGTCATCGATGCCGCGGGCAAGTTCATACAGGCGCACACCGTAGCGCCCGAATTCGTCTTCGAGCACGGATAACTCCAAGCCTCGCAACTCGCCAACAGTGTGTATAGGGAGTTTCGCTAGTGCCTCTTCGGTGACCTTGCCGACTCCGGGCAAGCGTCCAACGGGCGACGGGAGCAGAAACGCGTCTACCTCTTCTGGCTGGATGACGAAAAGTCCATCAGGTTTCCGCCAGTCAGACGCGAGTTTTGCTAAGAACTTGTTGGGCGCTACGCCCGCGGAGGCAGTGAGATTCAACTCCTGCCGTATCTGCTCGCGGATAGTGCGCGCGACAAGCGTGGCTGTCGGCAAGCCAGTCTTATGCTCGGTGACATCCAGGTAGGCTTCGTCGAGCGACAGTGGTTCGATCAGGTCCGTATGACGCTGGAAGATATTTCGCACGTCGCTGGAGACCGCTCGATAACGTGTGAAATCAGGAGCGACGAAGACCGCATCTGGACACAGGCGCTCTGCACGTATTGCCGGCATGGCTGAACGCACGCCGAAAGCCCTGGCTTCGTACGAAGCCGCACAAACGACCGAGCGATTGCCGCGCCAGGCAACAATGACAGGCTTGCCGCGCAGTCGCGGATCGTCTCGTTGCTCGACGGATGCGTAAAAGGCGTCCATGTCTACGTGAATGATTTTCCGCACCATGAACTCGCAAAATAATATTCGCGCTCTAAGACACCCATGAACCGTTGGGAGCGCCTTGGTGCCCTGCTCGCAGTAAATTCTAGAAGATGTATGCCGGCCGCCGATGATGGCAATCTATTGCCGTTTGCATGCCGGCGTTCTCGATGGAAACGGCCCACCCCCGACGAATATGGTAATCTTTCGCGCCATTTTCCCGAATCTCTGCCGCGTGCGCGTCATCCATTTAGGTAACGACAATAGACCAATCACTTATCACTCTTAGTCCAAAACCAGAATGCTTTTGCATTCAGAAGGAGAAAACATCATGCATCCACGTTCGGAAATAGACAAAGTTGCCCCCGATGCCCTCAAAGCTGTGCTGCAAGTGTCGGCTTACATCAATAATCATTCCGGCCTGGAACCCACTCTACTGAATCTGGTCTACCTTCGGGCTTCCCAAATCAACGGCTGCGCTTGGTGTGTCACTGCCTCAGTCGATGCCAGGGCAGCTTGCTCACGATCGCTATAGAACGGAGCGTCCCACCACGCGCTGACTTCGTACAACCGCTGTAGGCGGCGCGGCTGATGCGAGACGGGGGAAGGATCATCGCCATTACGTTTGCACCGGCGGACGGTTCGGAAGCTGGCAGCCGTGGGTGGCGATGGGAGCCGCGAAAGCAGCGATGGAGGTGCTAACTCGCTATTTTGCCGTCGCACTGGCGGGACGTGGGATCACCGTGAACACGATCAGCCCCGGCTGGATCGAGGATAGCATTCTCAACAGCTTGCCTTCATCGGTGCAGGATGGAATCCGCGACTGGCACACGGGCGGATGGACGCCGATGGGTCGCTTAGGAACGCCAGCGGATGTGGGAAACGCGGTCGCGCTTCTGTGCTCAGCAGAAGCGAACTGGATCACGGGACAGCTAATTGATGTGGGCGGGGGCGCTTCGCTGATGGACGCACACCTTCCGCTAGAAATCCAGCAGGCGGTGCCAAAGCCCGCGAATGCTGCGTGATCGTACCGCGATGGACAAAAAAGAGAGCGGGAGAAAGCCCGCTCTCATGTCGATCGTGTTAGTGCCCGAACCTAATGCTTCAACTCGACTTGGATGACCTCGAACGGCGTTTTGCTGGTGCTTTCAGGCAGGTGGGTGAACGCGTCCATGTGCTGCACCGTCCCGGCGTTCGCTTTGATGTCCTCCGTCCGCCCGTCCGGGTAGGTGAACTTGGCATTGGAGTCCGTCAGGAACACCGCAACGGATTCCGGATGACTGTGCATCACCGACTTCTCGCCCGCCCCGTACTTGATGCGCAGCACGCGGACGCGCTCGTTCTCGAACTCGACTGTGTAATGCCGAGGATCAACTTTCACTGGGTCGTCGGCAGTTGGCTGGGGCATTCTTGCGGTTGCCGTATCTCCTCCTTCGTTTTCACGAGATGGGCACAAGTCTAGTCCCCAGCGTATTGAAAGTACACGAGCACCCGCTTCATCACCCCATGCCGCTCGGCGCTGGCGGAGCTTTTACTTCGCGGCAGTCACCGACTTCACTGAAATGGTGTCTCCGTCGGCCGTTCCCGTGACTTTGGCCTCCTCCCAAGCCAGCTTGTTGAGCTTGCCGAGCGTGCCTTGATCCGAGGTGTCAAGGGTATAGACCTTGTCGCCGACCACCAGAGCGTATTTGGCACCGTGCGCCACGCAGGCTCGAACGCAGTCCGCAGGGGGTATCCCCTCGTGGTGTTTGGCACCACACATGGAGTCGCTGACCTTTCCAGTAAAGGTCTGGGTACTACCCGCTGCCAGAGCGGGCATGACAGTCAATCCGGCGCTCAGCACCGCCGTCGCCATCCAAACTTGCAATATCCGCAAACCGGACATAAATTCCTCCTTGTGAGTTATGTTCTCCGTACTTCCTATTGGATGCGTCTGCACAGAAAGACGGATTCCAACAGCACCCGAGCCTACATCGTTTTAGCACTCGGTTGTAGAGAGGAGGAGCAAAATGCAAGGAACACAACTGAGATATGTGATTAAGTTCGTCGCCGACATGGACAAAGCCGTGAAGTTCCACCGCGATGTGCTCGGTCTAAAAGTGAAGTTCGAGTGTTCGAGTCGCCGGGCTGGAGCGAGTTCGTGACGGGCGAAACCACCCTCGCGCTGCACCCGGCTTCCGAAAAGAACCCGGCTGGAAAGGTCGAATTGGGGTTCACCGTTGCCGACGTGGAGGCCTTCTACCGGGACATGAGCGCCACGGGCGTGCTCTTCAGCACGTCGGTCCGCTTGCAGACAGCGTATTCATGCTCTGATCGACTCGAAACACGGCTTCGCTACTGCAGCGCATCGCACAATGGGGCGATGTTTGCCTTATCGAACAACGGTGTTGCATATAGCAGGTTGCCATGGAAGTCGGTTACCACTTTACCCGCAACCTGCAAGACATTACCGATACCGGGCACATTGATGCTCATGTTCAGCCCTGTCGTGACCCAGTCGGCATTCTTTTGATAAAGAGTTTGAGTCGTGTGCTGCTGGCCAGTGGCAGTTCTGCCATTGAGAGGATTAGTGATAATCGTACTTGCATTCAAGATTATTTTGAGCCGCGTCGCTTGGTCTGGGGGTTCAAGGAAAACGAACCCTTGATCACTGACGGTTGTTGAGGCATTCAGATCTCCATAAGGACACGTTATGGTGTAGTTCTGGGTAAAGTCGTCGGTGAATGTTTGAGGCTTGGCGGCGAATGCCTGCTTGCCGGCAATAGCCAGGATTGCCGCTGTCACAAGGCGGCCAGCCGTTCTGAAGCGAGGAATATTCATTGGAAAAGCTCCTGATTCAATTTCGGTTCCCGGTGTGATCCTGGTCGCGTTAGGTCTATGAACCCGAAACCGAAGAGATGAAAAAGGGCCCTCTGTCTCAGCAGAGTGGAGCGCCAGCTGTCGCCTCGGTTCCGGATTCGGCGCTGAGGTTGATCACGAATGCTGTGCATTCATGCGTTTGCCAGTAAATGTGAGTGACTCGACCTTCGCACAGTTGTCACCGTTCGTGTCGCATAGATAGGCTTCGCCCGTACCTACAATCTCGTGGTCAGCATTCAGCTGAAAAGTCTCGTAGTTCTGGAGCATCGCAATCGCAGTGCCTCCTTCGTCGAAAATGAAGAAGCTGAGCGAAGTCGCGTAAGTATTGTGACCGGCGCGTTGCCAAGTACCATAGAGCGGTGAGATGGCAGGAAGTGGAGTTCGATCAAGCGTCCCGGTCGCAAGGGTGACACCGCCAGCAGTAAACGACTGCAAGGCGGTGAAGGTGACGCCTTGCGTTACACGATGTATTTGCATGATCCAGGTACCCTCGATCGACGCCGCCAACCCAGATCCCTCGCCTTGCGCTTTTGCCGTCGAACTCATTCCACACACGCCCAGTACGCACAGGACCAATGCAAAAATAACCTCTATTGCTGTGCGTTTGGTATTGCTTTTGTTTTTGAGGACCGCCATAAGGTTCATCCTTTCGAGTTGAAGTCCCGCATACGTGGGTACGCGGTAAACGATCCGAAGACCGTTCATTGGCCGCGAGTTTGCGGAAACTAAGGACGCATGTCCATGGACTCTGAATGAACCTCACTCGACTTGCATTTGAATCGCTAAGTTGCTTAGCTTGCAGGAGGATACGAGGCTATTTGAACCGCCGGGCCGGAGTGCCATGCGCTTCATTCGCCTTCGTTATGACGTAACTGGTGGTGCTATATTCGAAGCCTGCAGGAAAGCGACGTGCGGGAAACGGCAAAGTCGGCACCAGTCTTTCGGTTCGGAGTCTTTGAAATGGACGCCGCTACGGGGGAGCTGCGAAAGCAGGGTATGTACATCCGATTGCAAGAGCAGCCGTCGCAGATTCTGCTCATGCTACTGGACCGTACGGGAGGGTTGGTCAGCCGCGAGGAAATTTGTCGCAAGCTCTGGCCAGCTGACACCTTCGTCGATTTTGACCAGAGTTTAGGAACAGCTCTCAGGAAGCTGCGGCAGGCGCTTGGCGATGACGCGGAGACTCCGCGTTACATAGAAACAGTTCCAAAACGTGGCTTTCGATTTGTCGCTCCTATCGAGAGAATATCACCCCTTGCCCAGCGCGCATTTACCCTGCCCGCGAGTGAGGCTCCGGCTCTCCAAGCCAAGCCTGACCCCCACAGGAACGGGGCGGTTCGCCCGGCCAGGTTGGCTGCTGTAGTCATAACGGCAACTGTTATGTCGTTCTTTCTGGGCTGGTTGCTACATTCGCATCACGACACAAATGATGCCACACACGAGTTGCTGCCGATCCGATCCTCGGTGCTGCCACCATCCAATTGGTCCTTCGAGCACAGCAGCTTTTCCATATCTCCGGACGGCACGCGACTGGCATTTGTAGCCGTCGGACCCGATGGCACTGGCAAGCTCTGGATCCTGACATTGTCATCATCGAATGCGCAGCAGATCAATGGCACCGATGGCGCACTGCTGCCTTTTTGGTCGCCCGACAACCGCAAAGTAGGCTTCTTCGCCGCCGGCAAACTGCATGCAGTGGACTTGGAAAACGGCGCGGTACGCATACTCTGTGAAGCGCCTTTTGGCCGCGGCGGAGGAGCATGGAGTGGCAATGGCACGATCGTGTTCTCACCCTCCATTGTGGGGCCGCTCTATCGCATCCAGGAAGGCGGTGGCGTGCCCACACCGGTCACAGGTATGGCGAAGCCGAGTCCCGGTCAAAGGCACATGTGGCCGTCGTTTCTTCCCGATGGCACACACTTTTTCTACTCGGAGTCGAACGGCCCCGCGGATCCGCAGGGCGACAATATCTATGTGGGCTCACTCGATGGGAGTGCTCCGAAGCTGATTCTTTCGAAAACGTCGGCAAACGTGGCCTATGCGTCCGGATACCTGCTGTATGGCCGAGATCATACGCTTTGGGCGCAGCCATTCGATCTGTCTCGGCTGCAACTGACCGGAACGGCCACATCTATCACCAGCCAGGAACTAGATGAGGAGCTGAGCTTTTCACACGGAGAGTTCTCCGTTTCTCAAAACGGCACGGTTGTGTTTCAATCCTTATCCGATTCCAGGACCGAGCTTAGGTGGTTTGATAAGAACGGGAAAGAGCTCGATCAGGTCGGTGGACCCAGCTACCGCGAACCGCGCCTTTCTCCTGACGGACTTTTCTTGGCGGTTTCTTCGGATGATGAACGAAACGGAAAGTTCTTCATCTGTGTTTACGACTTGCGCCGAGGTATCTCTACGCGCGTTACTGACGGTGGAAGCGACAGGTCGCCCGCATGGTCCCCTGATGGGAAAAGGATTACCTACACGACGCTCCATGAGCTCAAAGACGTGTCCGCAGATGGCTCCGGCCCGACGCGAGTCCTTCTGAAGAGCGGCGTTTATTTGGGCCATATGGATTGGTCGCCAGATGGGCACCTGGTGTTTACCGATTTCTCGTCTGGCCTTCCCTCGCTAAAGATTTACTCGGCGCGAGATGGGCGCGTTGACCCGTTTGCGATTGGTGCGGAGGGGCGATTTTCTCCCGATGGCAAATGGATCGCCTATGTCGGACCACTGACTGCGCCGGACACAGACGCAATCTTCGTGGCACCGTTTCCTGGTTCGCAAGGACGAATCCGGATCTCAAAGGGTAGCGGGGCGCAGCCGATGTGGGCTCGTGACGGCAGACATTTGTTCTACATAGCGCCGGACAGGAAATTGATGATCGTCGACTTCAATCCTCAAGCAAAGTTGGCGGCCGCCCCGCGCCCGCTTTTTCAAACATCGATAATGGCTCCCAATTTTGCTGATACTCAATACGCCGTCTCGCCGGATGGCCGTTTTCTCATCAACTCCTTCCAGCCTAAGGCCCCGTCGCCTCTTACGTTGGTCGTCGGGTGGACAGCACAATTGCAAAGCCAGGAGAAATGATGCTTGGGCAAAAACGCCCGCTAAGCCTCGCACGTCACAATCGGAGCTTGCCCCTGCACTCCAAAGGAAGTTAGTACCACCAATTCGGCTTCTGAGAATCGGTGATTCTCCTGTATGACGGGCCACTCTGAACTTACATTCCCCGCACGACTTCGACTGTTGACCGGCGACATGGAGGCCGCCAGTCATGAAGAAGAACTCAGGCTCGACAGGATTATCCGTGGAGTGCTTTTCGAAGCGTGTTGATGCTGACTCCTAACCTCGCGGCTACGCCCCGCACGCCCAAGCCATCTGTTCTGACGCGAATTGGGATACCACAGATCTCGAATCTTGTGGGATTGGAACTCCCCTGTTCAAGAAGCGGGATCAGCGAAAAGGCTTGTGGGACAAGGCATTTGTTTGACGAGCTGCCATAGCATGCGCATGGCAACTTACCTGTGCTTTTGCACGCTCTCGAATCCCTGCTCAAATTGCGTGACCAGCGGAGTTTCACCGGTCTGGAGACCGTCACGACCCATGACGCGCCAGAGGTAATTACCATTCGGCCCCTGGTGCCCGTCGTATACCGCCATCACATCTTCGGAAGGCCGACTCGTGACCAGAATGATGATGTCTGCTTCTGACGGCCGGTACACGAGCGTCAGTTTGCCCCATGTTTGAATGGCGTTTTGTACTGAGCCTATTGCCTCCCGATCTTCGGAAAGCAGGTTCGGGTTGAATTGATCTCCGTCGTAGGAGGCAACGTAGACATAGCGTGCATTCGCCAGAGTGCCAGGAAACACCGGTACTGTTGCGCTACTGGGTTTCGGCGCAGCAAGGGCGGAAATCACGGTCATTACAACCAAGATGGCCGCGCCACCGGAAGACTAACGCTACTGCGCCTGTTCTCGACTCTACCCTTCTGTTCGCCGGGAACCGGGTCGATGAGTACTATCGCGACAACTGTTCGCGTAGAGGTAGGAGGGGTAGAGCTTACGCCGGGTAGCAAACCGCGCGCTCAAATCTGCATGAGTTTGTTCAGTTCCGGTGTTGTCAGGCAGCTGTCGAGAAAAGCGAACTGGCCTGTGTCTTTCACCTCGTATGCAGCATTAAGAAAGCCGGTCATTGCCGCGCGATAGAGCGACGTCGCAAGGCTAATGCGCCTGACTCCCGCCGCTGCGAGGTCATCGACGGAAAACGATTTTCCCTTGATTCCCACCATAAAATTGAAAGGCTTCGACAGCGCTGTACAGACTGCCCGCACCGCGGCAAGCTCGGGCAGACCAGGGGCGAAGAGGACATCCGCCCCGGCTTTCTCGAACGCTTCAAGGCGGCTGATCGTGTCCGCAAGGCTCGGGTCGGCGTAGAGGAAATTGTGCGCTCGCGCCGTGACCATAAAGGGGAATGGAAGTGCATGTGCCGCCTCCGCAGCCGCGGCAATGCGTTCGACAGCCAACTGAAAATCGTAAAGTGGGCGGTCTACATCCCCGGTAGCATCCTCGATCGTGCATCCAACAAGTCCTACATCCGCAGCTGAGCGGACTGTTTCCGCCACGATTTCCGGCGAGTCGCCAAATCCCTTTCCAAGGTCAGCAGAGACGGGCAAGTCGACGGCATCGACGATAGACCGTGTGTGCGCCAACATCTCATCTCGGTTCAGCGCGTGATCTCTTCGGCCAACAGCACTGGCGGCTGCTGCGCTTGATGTAGCTAATGCCCGAAATCTGAGTCCGGCGAGAATGCGGGCGGAACCTACATCCCACGGGTTCGGAATTATGAACGCGCCAGGGCCATCGTGTAGCGCTCGAAAGCGATCTGCCTTCTCCTTCTGTGTAATCATGAAAGTATCTCTCCGCAATCCGGGACTTGCTTACCAAGGATAACTGACGAAATCAGATGGGATGAGAATGCCGGTCTCCGGCGGGATGCGATAAGCTCCCAAGTTATCGACGCGCTCGAGGCGCAAGGAGATAAAGGAGACCGGCAATGAAGAAGATTAGCACTGTAACGACAAAGAAAGTCGAGAAAAATGCAAGTCAGAAACTGACGATCGGGCTGGATCTGGGAGATCGATTCAGTTGGTACTGCGTTCTGGATGAAGCGGGAGAAGTCGTTCTGGAACAGAAAGTGGCGACCACACCGAAGGCCATGAAGGAAGTCTTCGGCGGGATGCCGCGCAGCCGGTTGGCGTTGGAAACGGGGACGCACTCCCCATGGGTAAGCCGGGTGTTGAGTGAACTGGGGCATGAAGTGATCGTGGCGCATGCGCGCAACGTGCGCTTGATCGGAGAGAGTCGGAAGAAAGATGATCGACTGGATGCCCGCACGCTGGCCCGACTGGTGCGGATTGATCCGCAGTTGCTGGCGCCGGTGAAGCATCGCAGTGCGCAGGCGCAAGCGGATTTAATGGCGATCCGGGCGCGAGCGGGTCTGGTGCGAGCGCGGACGTCGTTGATCAATACGGCGCGGGGACTGACAAAGTCCTACGGAGAACGGTTGCGCGGCTGTAATCCGCGGAACATGAACGCGGAGAAAGCGAAGGAACTGAGTCCGGAACTGCAAGCGGCCTTGGCACCGCTGTTGGGAGAAATCGAGTCCCTGAGCGAACGGATTGGTGAATATAACGAGCGCATCGAGGAGATCGCGAAGCGGGGTTACCCGGAGGTGGCTCGCCTGAAACAGGTGAAGGGAGTGGGAACGCTGATCGCGTTGACCTATGTGCTGACGCTGGAAGATGCACATCGTTTTGGCAAGAGCCGGGATGTGGGTTGCTATGTCGGGTTACAACCGGGACGGAGGAACTCGGGGCAGAGCGAACCGCAACTGCACATTAGTAAGGAGGGAGATCCATATCTCCGAACGTTGCTGGTGCAGGGTGCGCACCATATTCTGGGACCGTTTGGAGCCGACAGCGATCTACGACGGTGGGGACTGAAACTGGCGGAGAGAGGGGGAAAGAATGGGAAGAAACGAGCGGTGATCGCAGTGGCGCGAAAGCTGGCAGTGCTGTTGCATCGGCTGTGGGTCGGTGGAGAAGCTTACGAACCGCTGCGCAACCAGCGAGAAGTCGCGTTGCCGGCCGCGGCGTAGTTTCGATCCAAGGACTGAGAAAACACAAGGCAAGAAGCCCAAAGTTTAAGCGCCGAGTTCCGGTGACTGCGTCAAACGCCTGGCCCAACTTCCATCGTCGAGATGGAACCAGAGGTCGATAATCAGGTGGCAGCACCGGCTGAAACGAGAACACCCAACTTGCACCGAGCGAAGGAAACGCTCATCGAGAGTGCGGATGGAAGGGTGGCGACAGTAGTAGCGCGAAAAAGACTTTGGGGGAACAGTGTTGGATTGGACAAGTGCATAGCGCACGTCGGTCCACCTTCCCTCCGAGCGGAATGGTGGCCGAGCGGTCCTCGCCGTCAAGGGTTCGCTGCGCCGCACAAAACGCGCCCTTGACCGCTCCGGGCCGCTCTGCAAGATGCTCCGCTAGGAGGGAAGGTGGACTTGAGGAAAGGCAACAACAAAAACAACATCAAAATCGCAAACTCCCTCTTGACTTAGACGGCATTCTCATGGAAGGCGTTAGCGCAACTTTGCGCCTTTTGTTCGCCAGATAGGCGCAAGGAAAGTGCAAACTTGTGCTATGGCGATCTTTCGCCAACTACCCACACAAACGCTACGGGAAGTGTCGAGGGCAGAGTCAGTGAACTAAGGGTCGGTGTAATGCTGTGATGATTGATAACGCCACAAACCCGATGAACACGGTCACGGCTAGCGAGAGGATCGAAGCCACGACGAAGCGTGCGATGAACCGAGACGAACGAGACGCGTCTGAATAGATCGGCAACGCAAGCGCGGCGGTCACTATCGAGCCTGTCAAACAACACAGCGATGCTACTAGCCAGTAGGTGGCCCAATGCTGGGCCACGGCAACATCCGACTCGCGACCGGGCAAACCGAGCAGCGCACCCACAATGACCCCGTGTCCAACGTATCCGAAGTAGCTAAACGCAGATGCAATCGACAACAGCACCGCAATGACTGCTGGAAGCAGAGGGTGCGTGATCCTCTGATCTATGGATGCTTCCATGTGCAATCACGAATCTACACCCCGCCCAGTCGAAGATTGCACCAACAATCCCGCTTGGGCGGGATCGGCCCTAGGTTTCAGCCTTGCACTGAGCGCGGATGTTGGCAGGATGGTGCAAGTCCCCCCTTTCGACGCTACCGTACCGCGTTCAGCATCTGGTAGAACCACATCGCCGCGAGCGCCATCAGAAATACCCCCGACCCGATGCTGAACACGCGCATCGGAATGGTAAGGTGGTTGACCTTGGCCAACAGTTCCGTCTGCTCCTCGTGCATGTGCGAGCTCGCGTCATCCAGAAACAACTGGTCATCCCGGTACATCGTGAGGGTGCTCTTGTAGATCAGGAGGACGATGAGACCAATAGCGAAAGCTCCGAAGATCACCGCTATGATTGTCAGCGTCATAATCCACCTCCGCAGATTCCACTATGATGGTCCCACATTCCAGCACGCGAAACTGATCAGTATTGGTCATACGGGCCGGACGATGGCGGGCGGAACTGCCTAAATCAGGCCACTCATTCATTGAGAATATACGTGGAAATTGAGCAGGATTGCGCATTCTTGCACCGGGAAACGTAGCATCATGCGGTCATGAAGACTAAGGAACTCACCTCAAAACAGATAGTATCCCTGCGTTGCCCTACCTGTGGAGCGGCGACCGGAGAAGTTTGCGAACTCAACTCGGGTGCTCCGCGCACCGAGCCACACCGGGACCGGAAGCTTTCTGCAGCCGACGCCGTAGAAATGAAGCTCAGCGGACGTAGTCTAAGTACTCCATTACCCGCTGTGGCCTGTTCCTGACACAGCGACGCATTCAAACGCTGCGGGAGAGCCAAAGGATCGGGGCGATTCGGTGACAACTGACGTAAACGCATTATAAGAGGGCGTCCCTTTAGGAGTAGGTTATGAGCGCAAGCATCATTCCCTACGAAAGGAACACCCTCCATGAATAGCGAAAAGTATATTGGGCTCGACGTTCATCAAGCAACCATCTCGGTGGCAGTATTGGATTCCGCTGGCAAGTTAGTCATGGAATCCATCCTGGAAACAAAAGCCGCGACCATTCTGGAGTTCTTTGCGGGGTTGCGCGGAACTTTATCGGTCACCTTCGAAGAAGGAACTTGGGCCGCGTGGCTGTACGATTTACTGAAGCCGCATGTGGCCAAGCTGGTGGTGTGCAATCCGCGAAAAAATGCTCTGCTCAAAGACGGAAACAAAAGTGATCGTATCGACGCCCACAAGTTGGCCGAACTGTTGTACCTGAACAAGCTCAGCTCGGTCTACCATGGCGAGACGGGCGTGCGCATGCTGCGCGAGCTAGCCCGGAGCTACCTGACCATCGTCAAAGATCTGACCCGAGTCATGTGTCGGTTGAAAGCGGTCTATCGCAGCTGGGCGATCCCCTGTGCCGGCCGAGACGTCTACTATACCCGTCATCGAGCCGAGTGGCTGGGCAAGATCAAGGAAGCCGGCGTCCGTCGCCGAGCCGAACGACTCTACCAGCAACTGGACATGCTGCAGTACTTGCGCCAGCAAGCGCGCCGCGAGCTGTTGGCGGAGAGTCGCAAGCATGCCATCACCGTCAAACTACGGCAGATTCCCTCACTGGGACCGATTCGCTCCGCCTTGGCGGTGGCGCTGATCCAGACCCCGCATCGTTTCCGCACTAAGCGACAGCTTTGGGCTTACAGCGGACTTGCTTTGGAAACCCGCACCAGTGCGGAATATTGCTATGTCAAAGGCGGACTGCGACGTTCTAAGAAACAGATCTCCATTCGCGGTCTGAACAAGGACCA
The DNA here is from genome assembly GCA_963752375.1 of Terriglobia bacterium. Classification (GTDB taxonomy): domain Bacteria; phylum Acidobacteriota; class Terriglobia; order Terriglobales; family Acidobacteriaceae; genus JAIQFF01. The sequence continues at coordinate 112,867 of CAVVYF010000037.1, read as the reverse complement.
CAATCATGATCTGAAAGGCTTGTTCAAAGGTGCGGCCACCAGGGCCAGTGTACTGCCCGGCCCGTTCCAGGATTTCTACCAGAGATCACTGGCCAAAGGTATCAAGCCAACGATGGCGCGTCTCACGCTGGCGCGCAAGATTGCAGCCATCACGCTAACTCTATGGAAGAAGGGAGAAAACTTCGACGCTGACAAACTGAAATCGCAAGCCGCTTGAGCGTCTCACGGGAAGAGCCTTCCATCTCCGGTGATCTTTTTCTGGTGGTGGCCAGTTGGTTCTTGAGACGCTCGGGTTCGAGGGTGAGCATCCTTATCGCCTGTAGGCGCACAGTGCCTGTGGCACTGAGCCTCTGTGTTAACCCTATGCCCTCTCGGATAACCCGAAAAAGCACTAGGCCTCGAGTCGCAGATAGAACCATGGTTGACACCGTACAACCACGAGTGCTTGCCAGTTTCAGAAACCGATCGGCGTTGTCGCTACTAATGAACATGCAGCTGCTGAGATGGAGCAAAGCAAAACCCGAAACCACAGGGCAAGACACAAGACTCGAGCGTCACTCCTATCTGACAAGGGACTGGATGCCGCGAACCATAACCCGCGCTTCCGGCGGAGGGAGAAGAATGTTCTTGACATCCCCTCTTATAGAACAGGCGTTAGCACAAGCTTATGCGGCGGAAGTACTGGATGGTGCGATCCTTCATTGCAATGGGCGGGTACACGCGCTGTTGTCGCATCCGTGCTATCGCCACCGCAGCGGTCGATCACCTGCCTTAATGGCCCCCGGCTACTTGGGGAGCTCCGCTTTACCCGTGATGTTGAATTTGCCGATCGAAACAGACGCAGATTCCTGGGGCTGCGCACCGCCCAACGATACGGTGTATTCGCCAGGCACAATCACGCGATTGCCGTCAGCATCCACTTGACCCAAAGAGCGCGGATCGATCGTAAGGCTGATGGGAGCCGACTCGCCCGCGGCCAAGTGCACGCGCTTGAAACCCGCGAGTACGCGGAGAGGAGTCTCATAAGCCTTGGGCTGTGTGAGATAAAGTTCGACGACCTCGTCACCCGCCACCGCGCCTGTGTTTTTCACATCGCCTTCTACCGTGACAGGATCCCCGGCCTTGACCTCGGACGACGCAATTTTCAAATTGCTGTAGGTAAAGCTCGTATAGCTGAGCCCGAAGCCAAACCCGTACAGCGGCTTGTCAGAAAAATAGCGATAGGTGCGGCCTCTCATGGAGTACTCCTCAAATGCCGGGACCTGACTCAGCGACGAATAAAACGTTAACGGAAGGCGTCCCGCAGGGTTGTTGTCCCCAGCCAGCGTCTCGGCGATGGCCGTGCCGCCTTCTTCCCCCGGATACCAGGCTTCGAGAATTGCGTTGGCGTGCCGCTGTGCCCAGTTGACGGCCAAAGCGCTGCCATTTTGCAGGACAACAATCAGCGGCTTGTCGGTGGCCCCGAGCGCTTTCAGGAGATCCTCCTGCGCGGCCGGTAAGTCGATGGAGGTACGATCGCCGCCGCTGAAGCCGACCAGCTTCACAGGCATCTCCTCACCTTCAAGTGAAGGAGAAAGTCCCACCATCGCGATGATCACGTCGGACTGCTTTGCCGCCGCAACAGCCTCGTCGCGCAGTACAGCCGCGGGTGCCTGCCAAGTGAGATCAATGCCGGCGCTCCCTGTCTGGTGAAAGTATTCCAGACGGATAGGATGCGGCTGTGTATCATTGAAACGCACGGCAGCTTCGACAACCGCGCCACGCTCGCCGGTCTGGTTGCTATCGCTTTCGACCAACACTTTTCCATCCAGGTAGAGCCGGAATCCCTCAGCGTTTTGGCAGGCGTAGCAGTAATTCACCCGGACACCAATCTTGTAATCTCCAGCCGCTGGCGGAACGAAGGTGCCGCTCCAGCGCACGGAGTAGTCATTGCGCTGGAGGCCATCCACAGGAACCACCTTGTCCCAGTTGAAATTGACATTCCGGTCCGTGCGCGTGAGCACAGGCTGTCCGCTCAGGTCTGGGGAGCTGAAGTACTCACCGGTGAGGCCGTTGCCGGAGCCGCTGGCGGAATGGAGCACCGTGTGCTCAATCGGCATGGCGAAATTTTCAGCCAGGGTTGAGCCTTGCGCATAGGTAATGTGCGCCGAAGAGAAACGCTTTTCGATTCCATCGAGCGGATAGACGGGCGCGGGCGGCGGCCCGTTGTAGTTTCCTTGCAGAGACTGAACTAGCTCTGCGGTTGGACCGACTACAGCGATGCGAGCGATGCCAGGTTTCAGAGGAAGGGTGTGGCCTTGATTCTTCAGCAGCACGATCGATTCCCGTGACGCTCGCAGCGAAAGCTCCCGATGCTCAGGCGAGTTGACCTCGCTCATGGCAATACGGCCGTAGGCGTAACTGGAGGGCGCATCAAACATGCCCAGTTGGAATCGCGCGCGGAACAGGCGATGCAACGCTTTGTCGAGATCGGCTTCCGTGACCAGGTTCTGATGAACCGCATCAACAAGGGCAGGATAAGCCTGCCCTTGTCCGAAGCCGCATTCGATATCGGTGCCGGCATTCAGCGCGGCCGCGGCGGCGTGGGCCATATCTGGAGCATAGTGATGTCCGGTGTTCACATCCGCGACCGCAGCGCAATCGCTGACCACATAGCCGTCAAACTTCCAGGCATTGCGCAAGTGGTCGCGCAGAAGCATGGGGTTGGCGCAAGCAGGCGTGCCATCAATCGCGTTGTAGGCGCACATTACAGACTGGGCGTGAGCTTCCGTCACCGTAGCGCGGAAGGCAGGCAGGTAGGTGTCCTCAAGGTCGTGCGGCGAGGCATCGACATTAAAGCCATGGCGCAGAGGCTCGGGGCCGCTGTGCACCGCATAGTGCTTGGGAGTGGAGACCACCCTGAAATACTTAGGGTCGTTCCCCTGCATGCCAGTGACAAACGCCACGCCCATCCGGCCGGTGAGAAAGGGATCTTCCCCGTAGGTTTCCTGGCCACGCCCCCAGCGCGGATCGCGAAAGATGTTGATGTTGGGTGCCCAAAAGGTAAGACCGAAGAACATTTCATGATGGTTATTCCGCATGGCTTCGTTGTACTTGGCGCGTGCCTCGGTGGAAACGGTCTCGCCCATGGTATGTACAAGGTCGGTATCCCAAGTGGCGGCCATTCCGATCACCTGCGGAAAATTTGTCGCGTAGCCAGCAAACGCGACCCCGTGCAGACCTTCGTTCCACCAGTCGTACTTGGGGACGCCAAGCCGCGGGATTGCAGACGCATGGTCACGCATCTGCGAAACCTTCTCTTCCAACGTCATGCGGCCGATGAGATCGTCGAGGCGCTGCTCCAAGGGCAGCGCTGGATTCATATACGAAAAAGCTTGCGCGGCGGGTTGCTGCTGAGCGTGTGCTGAAAGTGCTGAAAGCGGTAGTAGCGCGAATGCGCCAAAGAGGCCGAGAAAGCTGCAGAGTGCGCGGGCGTCGAGATATGACATGTAGATAGTGAGCTCCTGCTGATGAGTTTTGAAGAGGACGTGCCATTATAACTAGTACTCTGGATTCCCTAAAACGTACGTTCCCGGGAATAGGATAGTGCATCTATCGAGCCACTAATCGCGACCGTCCCGAACTGCACGTCCGAAAAAAGGGAGCCTGGAGATGTATCTTCCGGAAAGAAAACGCTGAGAGCGTCAGCGGACTTCGGCCGGCGTCACTTCCCTGATGACCCTATAGGATAAGGATGGAACATGTTTAACGGAACAATGTCGCGTGATTTTGTCGCGCTCATTCCACACGCGATCGAGCCGCATTGGGACGATGTCTACGCTTCCCGCTTAGCGGGATTCCCGGTGAACTTGTGCTACGCGGGGTGGATCCAGGGGGCCGGTATAGCTTGCGCGACGTATGTTTTCGATCCGAGTACATTTGTTTCGGGCGAGCAGTCCAGGCAGATGCGTTATCGCCCGACCGTCGACAGCGACTTTTCGGTCCTGGTTGTGCTCCATACAGAAGGAAGAATGGAAACATTCAAATACCGCGGATCAGAGCTACTTTGCGAGGCGTCCGGGCCAGACTTCAGGACCGCAATGATCCACACGACTGCATGCGGCTTAGCCCTCGATGAACCCATCGATCACCAAGATTCGGCCTGGCAACCAGGCGATTAAAGACACGCCACATACCGCGGAATGCGGCCTCCATGGGGCTGCCCGGCCGGTTGGGATGTGCTGCCGCGGAAAGGGCGGCGACCTGCGACCTTCGGCCCAGTACGCCTCAAGATTTGTATCTCTAAGCCGTCATCTTCTGGTAATCTGTCTCGGTAAGCGTTGAGTTTGGTATCCATCCTTGATGGCTCGTCCGTAAGTATCGCCTGGTATCGGTTCTGATCCGTTCAAAAACTAAAGAGTTGTGCTCAGCGGGTGGCGTAAGCCTTGCCCGGAAGTGTGGACTTGGAGTCTGCGCTTTCTCGCGGGCTTGCCGTTCTCCGCCGGCACCAAGGAGCGGACGATGGAAAACGAAAATGGAGACTTTCAAGGTTGGCCTGGAGTTCGCCAGACGTTGGGCGAGATCCTACCGGGCGGCGTGGTCTATGAACTGGTGCAGTCCCGTTCAGGACACGGGGTCACGCTGGTTCGCTGGGATGGGCAGACTTACGAGATCGGACCTCAATTCAGAGAAGGCGAGATCATCTACACACCGGGCTACCTGCACCCCAGCCTGCTCGAAGCTACCAGGTTTGCGCGCGAACCGGCGGAATACGGCGATGCTATGAAGCTATTTGGGGACGTCGTCGACCTTTTCTGTCACTACATGGGGCTATTGCGCGAGCACGCGGTATTCCTGGTGCAGGTTGCATTCGCCTCATGGTTCCCCGATGTCTGCGTGCGTCCCGTCACCATCTGTATCAGCGGACTCAACATGGACCAGATCATGCGACTATTTCGCATGTTCCATGTTTTCTGTCGTCGTCCGCTCATCGTGGCCCAGCTCAGCCCTCGGATTCCTCTTTTCATGCATCCGACGTTATTACTCAATGCCTCGCCGATCTCCGCCACTGCGGGAGGATTCTGGAGAGCCTCGAACTATCCCGGTGTAGTCGTCCCCGGCCCCCGGGGCACGATGCACAATATCGCGTGCGCCAAGGTAATTTTCTGCGAAAGAGAAGCCGCAGCAAGAGCTTGGGCGCCCGAGGCTATCCATATTGGGCTTGTGCCTACGAGTCAGGAACTTCCGTCGCTGACGGAGCTGGAGGAGGCGCAACTCGCTGCACAATATCAACCACAGCTTCTCATGTTCCGGCTGCGAAATCTGTCATTGATGTCCGATGGCTCTTCTTGCCAACCAACACTTGTGGGATTCGCGGCAGGCGGAAGCCTGCCGACTTGTATCGCTGAGAATCCTGAAATCCGGAAGGCCCTGATGCCACTGCTGGAGGCCCACGAGCAGGATTTGCGCGCGAGTCGCGCTCGCGATCCTCACGTGGCGAGTGTGGAATCAGTTTGGGCTCCCTCGCACAAAGAAAAGGAGATGAGCACCGATGAAATCACGAAACGGGTGGATGCACTGCTGCGCGACCGCGGTGAGACTCTTCGCTACAACTCGAAGGAAATCGGCTGGAAACTCAGGAGCTTGGGACTCTTAAGCCACCATACCGGGAAGCGCAAGGCTTTGCAGTTCTCTCGCGACGTCCGTCGCCAGATCCACCGGTTGGCCGCGCAATTCGGGCTACAGCTGCCGCGATTCGCGGACTGTGAGGATTGTAAGGGGATGTAACTGATTGAACAGGAATGAGATTTAAACTTTCTAAACATTCTTAACTTTTTCTTGGGAGAGAAACGATGCCGATCCTGAAAGCCCGCCTCAGTAGAAGCGAGGAACCGGAAGACCGAAGGTGCCTGCAAGAAATGCGAGCCGAGGGAATTGATGTCAATAGCCCCGACGATTCGCCGGAATATGTTCCTGCCTTGGACATCACGGTTGTCGGAGGCCTTGTCAGCTTGATTTTCAACTTGCCGAGTGGTCTGGCGGGCTACGCCATTTGCCTGCGCTTGGTCGCCAGAAAATCCGGGTTGATCTTGCCCGAACAGTGCGAAATCACCACCAAATTTGATGACCAAATCGTGCTCGAATGTTTTGATCCGGGAGGGCCGGAATGTCGGCTTGGCCAGTGCCGGCACCAGAAATCGGAAGTGCTGAATGACCGCTTCCCACTTATATTCCATCGACGAGGTCAAATGGTTGAGGGCGTCATCCTAGCAACTGGACTTAGGCCAATTCCGAAGGAATACGCTCAGGGCATGACGGTGCCGTTCCAACTGACTGTCTGCGATCAGTTTAGGAATGAAATCAGCGTCGAGTCTAAGCTTTCCGTAGATCGCTCGACGGCGCCCAGGCCGAAATTGGTGCGCACCCAGCGTACCCTTCGTGAATCGGGCAAAATGCCAGAAACGCGGGAGCCGTTCGGCACGGAACCCGGTCGTACCGGCGGCCTACGCTCCATGCTGATAGCGAAATCCGAGGACAAGAAGGAGATTGAATCTGAATAGGCGCGACAAGACTTGAAACCTGGATCTCCGTGCACAGCCGGGCGTCCGCGGGCGCATGGGACGCGCGGCCTCGGCTCTGCCGAGTCCCTAGCAGAGCAAAAGCATGCGCGTGAGCTGCTGACCCAAGTCGAGAGCGATTGAAACAGATGCAAGCCGGGTGCACCAGCGGCGGCTTCACGGTGCCTGGGGTTCATCCCGCAGTTTTGTTGTGGGGTGCTCCGGAAGCGAGTGAATGGCGGACACATCGGCCGGCCGGAAAAGCTGGGAATGGCGCGCCCATTGTCCCGCCGTCGCCTTTCGCAGTACCGGAAAGCGGCTTGGCCCGCAGTGAGGCCTTGAGCTGCCGGGCACCTTAACGAAACGTTGTTCCATAAACTAAACTTGCCATCCGAAACCCGCTTATATTATGATTACATTCGTAATAAATCGTAATAATGATTGTATTTGACGCATCCACGCTGATCCTCATCGCGAAAGCCGAGCTTCTTGATTTGTTCCTGGCCGACATTGAGCTTGAGGCTGCTATTCCGATTGAGGTTGCGAAGGAATGCTGCGGTGTTAAGAAGTCACTGGATGCACTCCTGATTCAAAAAGCTCTGGATGAGTTGAGACTCAAAGTCATCGCCGTCAAGAACAGGAAACTCGTTGTCAAATTGCAAGGAGATTTCTGCCTAGGCAGGGGTGAAGCGGAGGCCATCGTGCTCGCCCTCGCGGAAAAGGCTCAAGTCTTGGGCATTGATGACAAGAACGGAATCAATGCCTGCAAGTTGCTCGGCATGGTGTTCACCACAGCTATCGGCATCTTAGTTCGAAGCCGCGAAAAGGGGTTGCTTACGGGTAGCGAGGCCCTGACCAAACTTACGACACTGGCAAAACATGGGCGTTATAAAGAATCAATTCTGGAAGATGCCAGACGGAAATTGGAGACAAGACCATGAGCAAGACCATGAGTATCCGGATGGATCGTGAGAACTTCGAATTCCTGAACAAACTCACCAAGGAACAGAGGAGCGATTTGTCCAAAGCCGTGCGGGACATGGTTACACGCGGTAGAACCTTACTCGCGGTGGAACGGTACAAAACGGGGGAGGCATCTCTCGGTAGGGCCGCTGAGCTTGCCGGAGTTCCGGTGGGAAAGATGATGACGATCCTAACGGAATACGGAGTGGAGAGCAGGGTCGAACAGGAGGATTATCTCCAGGGGCTCCAGGGTCTTAGTAAGGTATGGTGACCACAGACTCGTGTGTCCTTAACTCGCCGCCTGTCTGGTCTGGATGCGCCACACGGGATGGGACACCAGCAACTTTTGATTAGTTGGACATTGTAGCCAAAGTCGCGCAGGAACCAGCTCAGCTTCCACATGGCTCTGGGTGTCCCAGTACAGGCGCCCGGTCACGAAGGACCCGGCAGATGCTTGGGCTTGAGGACGGCGAAGCGAATCTCGTAATAGGGTTTCTGCTTGTGCCAGCGATACTGGGCCCGATCCACCCGGACTAGATCCCGTCCGGAACCGAGTGAATGGCTGACACATCCGCAGGGCGGAGCGACTCGAAATAGCGCCTCATGCCGCACCTTCCTTGCTGCCGAGGTAGCTGTTGAGCTGGCAGAGCAGGGCATTGCGGTCTTTCTCGGCCCAGTCGGCGAGGTGGGCGAGGAACGCTTCGACCTGTTCGCGCGTGGCTTCGCGGAGGCTCTGGGTCCCACAGAAATCGACCGCGTAGGACTTGACCAGGTTGGCATCGAGCTGATGCTGGCGGATCAGCTGGCAGAGGCGGTCGCGGACTTTGGGACCGCCGTAGTTTCCGTTTTTTCCATTGACCGGCTGGGGCGGGAGCTTCTTCGACTCTCGGGAGGACGGAGCCGGTGCGGCAAACGACCCGATCTCCTCGACCGAGCAGATGCCGATGCCGTAGGCCTTGCGCAGGGCCCGGTTTACCGCCCGGGTTTCCGCGACCCGCATCTCGGCGCCGTGGACCAGGGGAGAGACATTGGAGGGATCGGCGTCGCCGTAGCCCACGAAACCCTTGCAGGTTCGAGATCTGTAAGCTGTTGCCTTGAAGGCCCATCGTCCAATGGACGGGTCGGAGAACATTTGAACGGGTTCGACATGGATTCCTGCGCATCGATTCCGGCGAGCCAACCGCAAGAGGCCCGGATGGGTGACGTACCAGCACCGATTCAGATAAAGCAAATCTCCCGTCGCGATAGACAAGGAGTGGAAATCAACCAACTGTTCGAGGAAGGAAATTGCTAATGTGCTGATCTTGGCCCCCCAGGTTTTCCTGGCCAATCTCACGTTAGAGCGAAAAGCTTTAGATTTGCTTTTCATGTGTCACCCATAGTCACCCAAAGGATGACATAGGATGACATGCTGTACGATTGTTGTCAAGAGAGGTCCCGACCTAAAGCGCGGACTTTGCCGGTGCTAAAATCCGATGAAAATGCCAAAAGACACGAGACTGAGTTTTAGGGTGCGGTCAGACCTGAAAAAGGCTCTAGAGGGTGTCTCCAAGAAGGAGGCGAGGAGTGTGGCTCAACTTTGCGAAGCCATGCTCGAAGAGGGTCTAAGTGCTTACCAAAAAGAAGGCTCCAAGTACCTTCAGCGCATCATCTCATCCCGTAAAGAAAAAGGACGTGTCTGATTCAGTTAAGGAGCAGTTCGTGGTAGGGCAGAGCTCCGACAGACAACGTAAAATCGACTTCCATCTCAGACGGTCTCTAGTCTCAGGGTTGGAAACGCGGCCTTATACAAGCGTTCATCCAGAGTTAAGAGCCGATAACCACGGGCATGGGCGTGAGCACCAATCAAGAAGTCAGCAAGAATACGTCGGGCACCTGAATCGCGCTGTTTGCGTCGCCGTTCCGCGTAAGACTGGAACGCCCGCCCGGCAGATCGCCAAACCAGCTCACCCAAGTCCCAATCAATCGCAACTCCCGTCTCTTCAAGGAAGGAACTCACGAACGTCTCGGTGCGGCCTGGGGCGGCAATCAGCTCCGCGAAAACCGGGGCTGCGACCACCAGGGTTCCACGGCTGAAGGCCGAATCCAGAGCAGTTTGTGCGGTTCCGCTAAGGACTGGATCCTTATCCCACAATGCGATGAAGACATTGGTGTCTATGGCGGTAATCATTGTCCACGCATTTCCCGGAGCCATTGGCGAATGTTCTTTTTTCCGGATCGAATGCCAGGATTGCCAATCCCGCGATACTTGGAAAATGCGCTCTTGCTGCGGACCGGCCGGACCCGCACGCCTTTGCCGTCACTCTCGAACAATAGGCGGTCGCCTGCTCGAACCCCCAGGACTCGACGAACCTCGCGCGGTACGGTAATCTGTCCTTTGCTTGTGATTCTGGCTTGCTTCTGCACGCTGCGTCTCCGTTCCTTACTTTAACACAGATTCCTTACTTCCGAATATTGAAACTTGATGGCCGCTTCCACTGGGCCGGCAGAGTCAAACTTTGTCCACCAGATAGTTGTCGTAATACCCCAGCCGGGCCGGGAGGACGAATACGACGACTTCTATGCTGGCATTCGTAAACACTATCAGCCGGTTGGCTGGCTCGAAGAACTCTGGGTGGAAAAGATCGCAGTGTGGTCTTGGCGGCTTCGCCGACTCATACGTTGTGAGAGCGGTCAGATTGATCGAGCTCTTGCCGGGCATAGTTACGAGCTCCAGCAATCAAAGGCCGATGATTTAGCAGAACCGGAATCGGCCCCATCAAGCAACCCGGAAATGGACGCCATGACGGATCATCTCTTCTTGCCGGAGAAAGAAGAACTCGACAAGTTGTTGCGGTATGAAGCAATGATCAATCGGCAACTCAACCATGCGATGGCCGAGTTGGAGAGGGTGCAGGCGCGCAGTAAGGCAGAGGCCACCGCCAAGGTTTAGCATTATTGCAAAACAAAGCCAAGAAGTCCTTCAGTTTCAACAGGACGAGGAGGCGCCACGCCGGACAAACCCATCGCGCGCGAGCAAGGTGCGGAGCCAAGACCCGACGAGGCACGGCCTGTCGGTCCCCGGTGAGGGAGCCGTCCCTCTGCTAAGCGGAGGTAGAACCTTGCGCCAGTTGGCCATCGCTTACGCGATGGCAGGGGCAGTTAAGTTTGCCGGGTTGCCCGTTTGTGACACTATGCTAGTATTGTGTCATGTTATGGAGGATATGACAGTGGAGACAGAGACCCGGATGCGCGTTAACGAAAACGGCCGTGTGGTCATCCCCGCTGCCTTTCGCAAGGCGCTCGGCATCAACGTCGGCGATGAGATCGTGTTGCGAATCGAGGATGACGAATTGAGGATCACAACGCTGAAGCGCCGCCTCGAGCGCGCGCAGCGCCTTGTCCGCAAGCATGTGAAGCCCGGCAGTTCCCTCGTTGACGAATTGGTCGCCGAACGGCGGGAGGCCGCCCGAAATGAATAGGATTGTGCTGGATGCTTCCGCGATCCTTGCGCTACTCAATCGTGAAGCAGGAGCGGACAAGCTCACTCCGCAACTGTTGAGCGCCGCGACCAGCAGCACCGTCAATCTGGCTGAAGTGCAAGGGAAGCTTGTAGATCGAGGCCTGGCCCCTAGCGATGCATGGGAGGCCACCCTCAGCCCGATTCGAGAGGCCACGGCTTTCACTGCCGAGCACGCCAAGGCTGCCGGAAGCCTTATTGCCCAGACCCGGACCCTCGGTTTGTCATTGGGCGACCGCGCCTGTTTAGCCCTTGGCTTAGCGCTAAGGGCGCCTGTGTACACGGCAGACAGATCGTGGAAAACCCTAAAGCTGGGCGTTCGAATCCATGTCATCCGGTAGCTGTATCTGCCAACTTCGCGGATTCGACGTTCACCAGGCACCAATTTGCACGCGAAATCTGTGTCAGCCAGGGACAGCTCTCCAGATACGAGCAGGGTCGTAGCGAAATAGGCGCAGAAGTACTTCTCCGGCTTGCACGTAAATCGGGAAAAACAATCGAGTGGCTGCTAACTGGCAGGGATAGGGTTTAACCGAAATTGGATTTGGCCAAGACTATCTCTCCACGATGGAACGCCGCAAGGTGGAGATTGGGCCGGAGATCCTACTTCCGATCGGTCCGGTCAAGACCAGGACCCTACTTCGAGCAGATCCCCGGCAACGGGATCGCGATCCGATTGCGAAAGACATTTTCGAGTGTCGTCAAGCATTCCGACTCGCGTTTGTTAATCGAATTGAGCGCGGCCGATAGTGCCGGATCTTTCTGGGCCTTTTTCGAGTAGGAGGCCGGCATTTGGCTGCACGCTGTCGTGATCAAGCTTCGGGGTCGCCTTGACGATGATATTTTCGCGGGCGAGGTTATCCGTGGAACGCATGATCGCAAAATCGAGCAGATTCGCAATCATGAGGGACTCGGGGGCGCTAGTTGCTTACGACTCAGACCATCACACTGAATGGCAAGTGATTGAAGACGCGCTGCAAAAGCCTTCGTTTTCGCCAGAAACAGAAAGCTGGTTTCGCCTGATTCAGAAAAGGGATGACGCGGGCGGCTACCTTCAGTTCAGCCAACGTGGGTTGTTTCGTAAATGCTTCAGTCATTGGATCTCCTTCTTGCTCTTGATGGCGTTGATCTTCGCTTTGCAGTGACTGCGTAGGGACGCGATATTTGGCGAACGTCGTCATGGAACTCCTTCAGGTCGCACAGTGTGCGCTTTTTTGAGGGCTGCTATTCTTTTTGGAAACTCTGCGAATGGTGCGGATATCGGAGGGCTCCTGAGAGATTGTTGAGCAATACTGACCATCTTTCTCATCGTTTGTTTGCTTGAATGTGGGAAACGCCTGAGTAAGGGGACTGGCACCCCATGGCCAAACAAAGACGCGCTTTCGACCCCAAGACCTTTCTCTCAACTGTGGGCACTGGTAGGAAGCTGATGTCCTATGGGAAGGGACAGACAATCTACGCTCAGGGTGACGCGACTGATGCGCTATTCGTCATACAAATGGGAACCGTAATACTCAGCGCCAAATCCCACGAGAAAGAAGCAATTCTCGACGTACTCGGGCAAGATGATTTTATTGGCAAAGACTCCTTAGCAGGTCAACCCTTCCGTACGGCGTCTGCCAAAGCAATTACAGACTGCAGCCTTCTCCGAATTGAGAAGAAGGCCATGCTGCTTGCCCTAACAGGGCATGTGAAGTTGGCAAATATGTTTTGGAGATACTTGTTGGCAAGAAACATTCGTTACCAGCAAGACTTGGTCGACCTACATTGCAGTAGAAGTGAGAAGAGACTGGCGCGGATTCTCTTGCTGCTCTCTCACGTGGATGAACAGGAAGCCCGCGAAAGCACGATTCCGAACATGAGTCATGAGACGCTGGCAGAAATGGTCGGCACCACGCGGTCGCGCATTTGCTTTTTCATGAGGCAGTTCAGGGAAGCGGGCTTCGTTGATTACGGGCTTAAGAGCAAGGTGTTGCGAGTTCATCGGACACTTCTTGCGTTTTGCTCTCAGTAGTTTCCGCCCATGAACAAGTGACAATTCTTGCTCTAACCCATTCCCCCCTCACAACCCCGTCTTGTGCCTAAACGGTCAAATATTTTGCAAATACTGAGCTGGGAGAGTGCTGGGATACCTAAATCTGCTTTATCCCTCTAGAATCGGATCCCAGCGCGTCGTGCTGCTAGCAAGTCCTTCAGGATTCCTCTCCAGGCAACGATGCACGACTACGGCGGCCGAAGTCATCGGAACCGCGCCTTACCTAATATCGGGACTCGCGCACGAACGGCGCTGGTGAACACGGCCCGCGGATTGGCCAAGAGCTATGGCGAGCGGCTGCGCGGGTGCAACGTACGCAACATGAATCCGGAGAAAGCCCGGGGGCTGAGTCCGGAACTACGAATTGCACTGCAGCCGTTGCTGGCGGGAATCGAGTCGCTGAGTGAACGCATCCGGGAATGCAATGAAGGGATCGAGCGACTGGCGCAGGAAAGCTATCCGCAAGTGGCGCAACTGAAGCAGGTGAAGGGGGTGGGCACATTGATCGCGCTGACCTTCCTGCTGACGCTGGAAGACGCCCATCGTTTTCGCCAGAGCCGGGACGTGGGCTGCTACCTGGGCCTGCAGCCGGGACGAAGAAACTCGGGCCAGAGCGAGCCGCAGATGCACATCAGCAAGGAAGGCGATCCCTATCTGCGAACCCTGCTGGTGCAGGGAGCGCACCACATTCTGGGTCCATTTGGAGCCGACAGCGATCTGCGCCGCTGGGGTTTGAAGCTGGCCGAGCGCGGCGGCAAGAGCGGGAAGAAACGAGCCATTATTGCAGTGGCGCGAAAGCTGGCCGTCTTGCTGCATCACCTGTGGGTGAGCGGGGAGGTGTACGAACCGTTGCGCCATAGCAAGCAAACAGCGATGCCAGCGGCTGCATAAAACCAAACACCCTCTTCGAAAGGAAAAGCCAAAGCCTAAAGCCGAGTTCCGGTGACTGCGTTAATCGCCTGGCCCAGCTTTCATCTTGGAGATGGAACCGAGGTCGATAATCAGGTGGCAGCACCGGCTGAAACGAGAATACCCAACTTGCACCGAGCGAACCAAAAAGCGCTCATCGAAGAGTGCGGATGGAAGGGTGGCGACAGTGGCGACTCGGCAGGGAGAAACAGCGTGACCAACCAATACCAAAACGAATCCCCTTGACTCCGACCGGCCTTCTCATGGAAGGCGATTTCAGCAGCTACCGGGTCGTGAGTGAAATGGCGATCTTTCGCCAACTACCCACACAAACGCTACGGGAAGTGTCGAGGGCAGAGTCAGTGAACTAAGGGTCGGTGTAATGCTGTGATGATTGAAAACGCCACAAACCCGATGAACACGGTCACGGCTAACGAGAGGATCGAAGCCACGACGAAGCGTGCGATGAACCGAGACGAACGAGACGCGTCTGAATAGATCGGCAACGCACGCGCGGCGGTCACTATCGAGCCTGTCAAACAACACAGAGATGCTACTAGCCAGTAGGTGGCCCAATGCTGGGCAATGGCAACATCCGACTCGCGACCCGGCAAACCGAGCAGCGCACCCACAATGATCCCCTGTCCAACGTATCCGAAGTAGCTAAACGCAGATGCAATCGACAACAGCACCGCAACGACTGCTGGAATCCAGACGCGGTGCGGGATCCTCTGATCTATGGATGCTTCCATGTGCAACTACAAATTTACACCCCGCCCAGTCGAAGACTCCAATTCGTCATTGTCGTAAACAAGCGATTATGCTCATTGACCCGTGGGCTGGCGGGCGTAGTTGGTGTAATTGATTCCATGACAATGTCGGCTCCCAGACTCGAGTAAAGTTCGAGTTGACCTCGGCGGTAGTTTGGTCCGTACGCTGGCCCCTGAAGACCTTCTGCTGGTGCTATGTGTCCATACAGCCAAGCACGTCTGGTCGCGTTTGTCGTGGCTCTGTGACATCGCCGAGACTATGAGATCGCAACCGATTGATTACATCTCCGCCTACCGAACCGCAAAGGGACTTGGAATCGAAAAGATTGTTGCCGTCAATTTCGTGCTTCAGGCCCAACTTTTTGGCGTGCCCTTCCCGGTGCCGTTCCGAAAGAGTACGGAGAATGATCCGGAAATCGAACACGTCGCAGAGACGGCTCGCCAGGTGTTAATGGGCAGTTCCGACCACAACGTACAGTCGATTGATTATTTTCTCTTGATGGTGCGTCTCAGGGAGCGATTTCGGGACAGGTTTCGATTTCTCGCTCGCCTCATCTTCACGCCGAGCGTAGGAGAGTGGTCGACCGTTCGATTGCCCGCATGGCTCTTTCCGCTTTATCGTGGGATTCGTGTGTTCCGCTTGATGTCTAGATTCCTCGCATGAGCTGTTGGAAACCGTAGACGAGACTTATTCCAGGGGCATGGACTCGGAGATGCCCCCGTCACGCTTGAGGAAAAGGAGTAATGCAGCAGAATCCGAACTGAGTGGGTCAGTCAATTCTCTGCTCCGTCGGTTTTCCCTGCAAGTTTTTCTCGATGAGCACGGCGTACAGGTGCCCGAGGCGCTTCCGCCTCGTCTTTTTGGATCACGACATCAAGTGACCTCCAAAGTTTGTACATTTTTCTTCTTCCGTTGCCCCGGTACCCATCTAGTGAACAGAGATTAGCCAAATAGTTTGCTACGGTGAAGCTGATGAGCTATGAGATTCAGCGCCGCACCTAGAATTCCCGGTCAACTGGATTGCTTCAGTTCCTGGAATGCAGGCGAAGAGGTGATGAGACGGGATATGTCAGCCGCAGACGCTTATATTCGCTCCGACGCAGTCGTATCCCGCCTGATTGGCGGAGAGACGCTCGTAGTCCCGGTACGAGGCGGAGTCGGCGATTTGGCATCGATATACAGCTTCAATGAGGTCGGAACCATGATCTGGGAGGCGCTGGCCAGCCCGACCAGCCTGGCAGAACTGGTCGACCTGATCGAGCGCGAATACCCAGGGAACCGGGACCAAGTAGCGCAAGATGTGGTCGTTTTCTTGTCGGACGCCCGCTCGGCAGGCTTGGTCGCGATTGCGAATGCTATTGAGGAACCAGGTTTCAGGGCTGAGTCAGCAACCATCGAACCCAGCATGATCAGCAGCTAGACGGCTAATTTCGGAAAGCCGAAGCGTCCGGAATCGATTGCAAACTCAACATGAATGTAACCGCATATGGCGACCTTAGCCGTTCCATTCATCAGCACTACTCGGGTCAGCGCGCTCCATTGGAGGCGTCGATCGAAGTAACACGTCGATGCCCCCTCGAGTGTCTTCACTGCTACAACAACCTCCCCATGGGCGACTTGGAGGCCCGCAGCCGCGAGCTGAGCAGGGAAGAGCATTTCAAACTCCTTGACGAGTTGGCTGAATTGGGTTGCCTTTGGCTCCTCTATACCGGAGGCGAGATATTCGCGCGCAAGGACTTCCTCGAGATCTACACGTACGCAAAGAGAAAAGGGTTTCTCATAACCCTCTTTACCAATGGGACGTTGATCGGGGAAAAAACGGCGGATTACTTGCGCCAATGGCCGCCGTTTGCCATAGAAATCACACTCTATGGCCGAACCAAAGAAACCTATGAGGCCCTGACTGGAATTCCCGGCAGTTACGAACGTTGCCTCCGCGGTATTGAGCTGCTGCGAGATCGCGGCTTACCGTTGAAACTTAAAACTGTTCCGACCACTGTGAATAAGCACGAAGTGCTTGCCATGAGACAGTTTGCGGAAGAGGAACTGCATCTCGAGTTCAAATTTGATTCTCTGATTAATCCGCGTATCGATTGTTCGCAGAGCCCTCTCGCCGTCCGACTGGCCCCTGAAGAAGTTGTAGCTCTCGATCTACATTCTCCGAAAGTAGCCGCAGAGTATCGGAAATTGGGCGAACAGGAGATGCAGCATCCGCCCGCTCTGGAGAATATCGAGACCACGTACTCTTGCGGTGGAGGCATGAACTCCTTTGCCATTGACCCGTACGGCCACATGAGTATTTGTGTGCTTTCTCATCAGGAGACTTATGACATCCGGTCGGGGAGTGTAAAGGACGGTTGGGAGCAATTCCTCCTACGCGTGCGTACCCGAGCACGGAAGAGTATCTCCAAATGCGTAAGCTGTCGCCTCCACTCCCTTTGCAGCATGTGCCCGGCAAATGGCGAACTGGAAAATAAAGATTCAGAGTCTCCGGTGGAGTTTCTTTGCGAAGTGGCGCATTTGCGGGCGATGGCCCTTGGGCTCCAGGCTCCGCCGCACGGAGAGTGCGACTTTTGTCCGGGCGGCCGCAGTTATTCTGCTGTGATGGAGTCAGCTCAACGGATCATTTCCAAAGAGATCGATGTCGGCGAATGGACCAGCCCCCGGATGCTTCTTCCGATTCTAGACAATCGGAGTCCGACTCCTGGTGGAGGTTGCGGGTGTGGAGCGCAGTCCTTTCGCTGAAGTAAGGAAGCAGTGAAACCTTATGAAAAAAGAACCTAATGCTCCACACAACGAAAAGCCGTACGAAGCACCGAAAGTTGTGAGGATCAGCCTCCGTCCCGAGGAAGCTGTGCTGGGAAATTGTAAGACCTCTTCGTCTGCGGGACCTGTGGGTGGGTCTTGTAGAGCGGCCGGTTCTCCCTGCATGAGCATCGGATCTTAGGGCGCGTGGCGGCCCTATTCTGCCCGCCCGCGGGAGCGATGAGTGCTCGCTGAGAAATCACCAATGACGGTCGGTAGACAGCCGGAGATGGTACACCGTCGTTGTGTCCGGATTGGAGACGTCTCTCTCGGTCTCGTTGCCCGTTCGGCAAATGATATCCGTCTAACCGAGGAGTTGCAGGCGTTTAAGAGCGAGACGCCCTATTGCGATATCGAGATCAGCATCGGGTGGACTCGCGAATTGCGCAGATTGAAGGGGAAGAAACTCTTTGATTCAGGTTCGGTGTGGATATTGTACGCAGATGATGCCGGCTTCATTTTCGATTTCTCAACGCGGATCCTGGGTAAACAGCCTTACAAACGTCTCTATGTAAACAGGGACTTCTCCGAAGCACGGTTACTCCTGAATCGTGCCTGCCTTTCGAAGACCGCAGAAGTTTACCCACTCGAATACCCGCTGGATGAGTTGCTGGTCACGAACTGGCTGGCATTGGGGAAAGGGGTTGAGGCGCACGGTTGCGGGTTGGCGGATGGTGAAAGCGTCGGGCATCTGTTTTTGGGCCACTCCGGGGCAGGAAAGAGCACGATGAGCCTTCTCTGGAAATCACTGCGAGACGTTCGGGTCCTGAGTGACGATCGGATCATTTTGCGTGACTTTGCAAATGAGATTTGGATGTGCGGAACTCCTTGGCACGGAGAGGCGGGCTTCTCTTCCCCGGAAAAAGTAAGAATTCGCCGGATCTTTATCCTCGAACACGGCGAGAAAAACGAAATTCTGCCTCTCTCGGGGAATCGCGCAGTAGCCGAACTGTTCGCGCGCTGCTTTCCGCCCTTTCACGGTCACGGGCCGCTGAACTTCACCCTTTCCTATTTGCACCACATCGCAGACTCTGTTCCTTGCTATCTCTTTCGTTTCCTCCCCAATCCCAGCGCGGTGGAGAAGATCCTTGATTTCTGCCGCTGAAGATAAAGCTCATTCGCAGCTCTTTGGCCTTCTGAGTCAGGCATTGCTGTCCGGCGGACTTGGAGTTCGATTTCGAGCGTGCGGGACGAGCATGGTACCGGCAATTCGAGATGGCGATTTGCTCCATGTCCAACCTGTCGTCGTCGAAAAATTGCGCGAGGGCGATATCGTGCTGTTCACTGCCGGTCGCTGCTTCCGGGCCCACCGCCTCATCCTTGTCGATCGCACCCGTGACGTTTTCATCACTCGAGGAGATGCCGGGGTGGAGATGGATGGTGCACTGTCCTCGCAGCAACTGCTGGGAAAAGTTGTTGCTAAAGAAGATCCTGCGGGGCTAGGGCGTACTGTCCACCTTTGCGGAATGCGCGCCCGAGTGCGGCTCACCGGTGCACGGGTGAGGAGCTGGGGCTCTCGGGTCGTACGCCGCCTCCCGCTTTGCCGAAGCGTAGAGAAAACAACGCGGCTCGTCCCTTGGAAACTTAGGTTTGGAAGAAGTTCCTGGCTCCTTACCCTGCTTGCGTTGTCAATTGCTCCAGCGTCGTTGTTTGGGCAAGTCGGCATTGACAGCGCAACCTCAGGCGGGCAGCTCGTAAGCGGTGCAGCTCCAATCGTCACGCTTGCCCATACCACGGGAGGGACGAATCGAGTCCTGGTCGTGGGCGTCTCCATTAACATTATGAATAATACTGGAGCCACGGTGACGGGCGTGGCCTACAACGGCATTGCCCTGACATCGGCCGGTGCGCACAACGATGCGGGAAATATGCGGCGAGTGGAAATGTGGTCACTTACTGCACCTGCTACCGGAAACCACAACGTGGTTGTCACATTGAACCTTCCTGGCGCAACTGGACCCCTGGGAGTGGTCGTGGGAGCGACCACGTTTACCGGGGCGGATCAAACCTCACCGCTGCGGCCGTTCGTCTCGGCCGATGGCGCTGCCGGGACGTTGGCTTCCCTGAATGTCCCGAGCGGCCTCAACGAAATGGTGATCGACACCTTGGCCACAGGTGGCAATCAAACGATCACATTTGGTCCGAGCCAGGTGGCGCAGTGGAACCTGCAATCGTTAACCAGCCTCGCCAATCCAGACGTGCGCGGAACCGGGAGCACACGCGCGGGTGCTCCCAGTGTCCCCATGTCCGAGACTTTTAGTGGTACCTCGAACTGGTCGGTCGGTGCTCTCTCGGTGAAACCGCTCCAGGCTGACGTTGGGGTCACGATCGTAACCAATGGTGTGTTTTCCCCACAGAACGTTACTTACACCATCAGCGTGACCAACAACGGGCCTTCCACGGCACACGCCGTTACTCTGACAGACACCTTGGCAGCTGGCCTCACGCTTGTTTCATCAACGCCCAGCCAAGGCACCTGTGCCGGGACGGGTCCGGTTACCTGCAATCTTGGAACCATGAATAGCGGCTCCAATGCCACGGTCACCGTGGTTGCGACTCCTAGCGCTGCCGGATCGTATCCGAACACCGCAACCGTTACCGCCACTGAGTCAGACCTCAATGCCGGCAACAATCTCTATACGGCGGTTGCATTTGTCCAAACTAAAGCGTGTGCCAGCCCCGGCCAGAACGGCAATGGTGGAACGCTAGGTGGCGTCATTAACACCTACTATCCTGCCACTGCCAACGCCGCTGCGGGCGCAAAGTCTATCACCGTCGTAGCATCAACGGGGGCCGCCGTCCCTATTGCCACGAACGATCTTCTTCTTGTCATCCAGATGCAGGACGCAGCGATCAACTCGACGAACACCTCAAGCTACGGCGACGGAGCAACCGGATCGGGCTCCACAAATCTCAACAACAGCGGGAACTATGAACTTGTCACCGCAACCGGGCCGGTCCCGCTAGCCGGTGGAACGGTCAACTTCGCAGGAACTGGTCCTGGTGGCGGCCTGCTGTACAGCTACACCAACGCTGCGGCGACCGGTACTCAGGGACAGCGCAGGTACCAGGTAGTCCGTTTACCGCAATACTCGACGGCGACACTGAGCTCTACCCTGACTGCTTCAGCCTGGAACGGTTTGACCGGTGGGATCCTGGCCCTTGACGTCGCCGGGACGCTGAACCTGGGCAGTGCCACGGTGAGTGTGGATGGCCTGGGCTTTCGTGGTGGAGCAGGTCTGCAATTGACTGGGGCGGCAGGTGCGAATGCTGACTTTCTGCACACGGCACCAGCGACTTACACCGGGGCAGCGGTCGCCGGAGTAGATGGGGCAAAAGCAGAGGGAATTGCCGGCACTCCGAGTTGGGTGAGATCGGGTAACACGTTTCTGGGCACCGGGGTTGAAGGCTATCCGAATGGCAGTATGGCCCGCGGCGCTCCCGGAAATGCGGGCGGCGGCGGTACCGACGCAAATACCGCCAGCAACGACCAGAACGCGGGGGGAGGGGGTGGCGGCAACGGCGGCCCCGGTGGTTCGGGCGGAGATGGTTGGAACAGTAATTTAAGCGTGGGCGGCCTGGGTGGTGCAGCGTTTCCTGCAAGCGGGAGCCGCATCGTGCTGGGCGGTGGGGGGGGTGGTGGTTCGCGCAATAATTCTCCTGGTGACAATCAGGCAAGCAGCGGTGCGGCGGGCGGCGGAATTGTGATCATTCGTGCGGAAAGTTTGAGCGGCACGGCGACCATTTCCGCAAGCGGCGCAGCAGCGTATAACGGCACCTTAAATGACGCCGGAGGTGGCGGCGGTGCTGGAGGAAGCATCATTGTCACGACACAGGCAGGTGGGACGAGCGGACTCACGGTGGTCGCACACGGTGGCAGAGGAGGAGACGCGTGGGACGCCCAAGCCTTCAGCGTCGCCGAGCGGCATGGTCCGGGGGGGGGTGGAGGAGGAGGGGTGGTGCTGCTTTCGGGGTCCGCGGCGAGTATTGACGTTAGCGGCGGGGCCAACGGCACCACCCTGACCCCGGGCGTGCCGTACGGAGCTACGAGCGGCACTTCCGGAATCAGCGCCACCAACGTATCGCTGTCCCAGATACCCGGGGCACGTTCGGGCGGGGAGTGTACTCCGGATTTGACGATTGCCAAGAGTCATTCAGGCAACTTTACCCGGGGCGCGACCGGAACATACACCCTCACGGTGAGCAACATCAGCTTGGGCGCCGCGTCCAGTGGCATTGTGACTGTAATTGATACGTTACCCGCTGGCCTAATCCCGACAGCTGCATCCGGTTCGGGATGGTCTTGCTCGATTGCATCGCAAACGGTTACCTGTACGCGCGCAGACCCCCTCGGGGCGATAAGCAGCTACCCGGCGATCAATATAGGGGCCTCCGTGGCTCAGTCGGCCGCCGCGACACTGGTTAACTCTGTCACAGTCTCGGGCGGAAGCGAACTGAACATAACCAATGACACAGCGTCGGATACAGTCAGCATCGTCTCCAGTTCCGACATGGCGATTACCAAGACAGCTTCGCCAAATCCGATCAAACCAGGGAACACTCTTACTTACACTCTGAACGTAACCAACAACGGACCCTCAGACGCGAACAACGTGACGGTTACCGATACGTTGCCCGCGACTGTGTCCTATACTTCGGCGACTCCCACGCAGGGAACCTGCTCACAGTCGGCTGGAACAGTGACGTGCCTTCTCGGCACCATGAACAGCGGGACGTCTGCGACCGTCACTATCCAGGTGACCGCCGTGACTCCGTCCTCCGCTGTTAACAACGCCGCGGTTACCGCGGACCAGCCAGATCCTAACTCGTCGAACAACACCGCGACGCAGACTACCTTGATCACCTTTCCGACTGTTGTGAAGCTGGAAACATTTACGGCCAAAGCAACGGCCGACAGCGTCCTTCTTTCATGGAAGACAGGCAGTGAGCTACGGAACCTGGGATTCAACCTGTATCGCGAACACAACGGGGAGCGAGTTCGGCTGAATCCTTCCTTGATTGCCGGCTCTGCCCTTACCTTCAGGGCTGGTCTGGCGCAACACGCTGCGAAGTCGTACGCCTGGATCGATCGTTCCCCGATCGCAATTAATGGCCTCTACTGGCTCGAAGACGTGGATTTGGATGGCACTCGGACCTTCCACGGACCAGTCTCGCCGCAGGCTGATTTATCGGCGGCAGAGCAACCGCGGGCCAAGATGATTGCGGAGCTGAATGGTACGTCCGATCGTGAGTTGAGCGCACCGACAAGCCACGTTCAAGAGGAATCCTCGCCCGTTTCACGGATCACCTTGGAGCAGCATGAAAGCCAGTTCCAACTGGCTGCTCAACCTGCGGTAAAGATCCTGATACGGCGTGAGGGATGGTACCGAGTCACGCAGTCGGAATTGGCGGCTGCGGGGTTGCCTCCTTCCGCAGATCCTAGATTTTTGAGACTTTTCGCCCACGGGATCGAACAACCGATGCGCATCGCCGGAGCGCCGGAAGGATATGGAAACTTCGGCCGGCAGGCGGCAATCGAATTCTACGGAAGGCCCCTGGATTCCCCTTACTCCGACCAAAGAGTCTATTGGCTGGTGGTCGGCGACCGTCCTGGTAAGCGAATTCACGAGCAGCCCGTTGTTGAAGACGGGGGGCCTCAACCACAAAGCTTCCCACGCACGGTTGAATTAAAGCAGCGGACTACCTACTTCGCCGCCTTGCTCAGAGAGAATACCGATAATTTCTTTGGCGCGCTTATTTCCTCGACTCCCGTCGATCAAGTTCTGAGTGCACTCGATCTTGAATCCTCAGCAGTCGACGACGCCAGCCTCGAGGTTGTGTTGCAAGGCGTGATTGCAGGCGCAGCTCACGATGTCACAGTGACGGTCAATGGCGCAAACCTGGGGAACCTTATTTTCACCGGACAAGACACAGGCAAGATCAGTCTACGAGTCCCGCGCAGTTTCATCCATGAGGGCGCCAACACCGTTACTTTGACTGCCCAGGCGGGAGAAGACGATGTCAGCTTAGTAGACTACATCAAGCTCACCTACCCCCGCAGCTACACCGCGGAGTCTGACTCTCTGAAGTTCACGGGCGAAGCAGGCGACCGGATGGCAGTGAGAGGATTCCAACGGCCCCCAACGCGCTTGCTGGATATCACTAACCCGGCGGAACCTTTCGCGCTCAATCCGCGAATCCACGGTGAGAGGGGGAACTACACACTAGAGGCTAAGGTTCCATCGTTCGTCCCTGGCACTCACATTTTGCTAGCCGTGTCGGACCAACAGATCGCGAAGGCCGTCAGTGTGATCCGCAATCAGCCCTCCAGTTGGCATCGTGCCCAACCCGGCGGCGAGGTCGTCATGATCTATGCCCCCGAATTTGCAGGTCAGATAGGACCGCTGGCCCAGCTGCGCCGGAGCCAGGGAAGATCTGTGGCACCTGTCAATGTTGATGATTTGTACGACGAGTTCAACTTCGGTGAAAAGAGTCCGAATGCAATCCGTGACTTCCTGAAGAACGCAACCGTGCAATGGCAGAGCAAGCCGCGATATCTGCTCCTTTTCGGGGGGGCTTCGGTAGATCCGCGCAACTATCTCGGTTTTGGCTTCCTTGATTTTGTGCCGACTAAGATAATCGTGACTTCCGAGCTGAAAACCGCCTCCGATGATTGGTTCTCGGATTTTGGAAACACGGGTTTGGCTCAAATCTCAACGGGTCGTCTTCCCGTGCGCACCCAAG
This sequence comes from Terriglobia bacterium, assembly GCA_963752375.1. GTDB lineage: Bacteria > Acidobacteriota > Terriglobia > Terriglobales > Acidobacteriaceae > JAIQFF01. The sequence continues at coordinate 88,605 of CAVVYF010000037.1, read as the reverse complement.
ATGATGCCAGGACGGTGGTCGCAAAAATTCTCCAGTATGACCGCAATGAAAATTCTGGTGACTGGACCAATCAGGTCCTTATGGTCGCGGACCGGGAAGACCCGACTACCAGCTTCACGAAGGAGGCCCAGTCCGTGCAGGCGTTACTGCCAAAGTCATTGACGGTGACTAATGTTTTCGCCAACGGCCTGGATCCTACAATCGCCGGAGAGGAGATTGTCGCCGGGATAAACAGTGGTAAATTGATCGTAAATTACAACGGGCATGGTTCGGTAGAAGTCTGGTCGGGCGACAACCTGCTGGACAATCGCGCTGCTGCCTCCTTGACCAATGGCCCACGTCTGCCGGTGTTTCTCATGATGGACTGTCTTAACGGCTTTTTCCATGATGTCTACACCGAGAGTCTTGCCCAGGCTTTGCTGTTTTCGAAGAATGGGGGTGCAGTGGCGGTCTGGGCCTCCTCCGGGTTGACCTCCCCTGAACCGCAGCTGCAGATGGACCAAAACGTGGTGAAGTTACTATTTTCTCGACCCTCGCCACCTCTCGGAGATGCCACTCGACAAGCAAAGTCAGACATAACCGATTCAGACGCGCGCCGCACTTACATTCTGTTCGGCGACCCACTATTACGATTGAAGCCGTCCAATATTGCCAAGTATCAATACTGACGTGGCTCGTCTGGTGCCTCTCTGCGAGCGCACCCACAGATTGCCAAAGGACATCAAGCTCTCAACGCCAGAATCGCATGGCGTGCAAAACAGCGAAAGCTTCACACTCCGCGACGACGTTTCGCGCAGGCCTCTCAGGGTAACAGAGTTTCCTCCTGTTGGTTCCGGGCTTCATCGGGCAAAGCCGGCAACGGTTGTGCGGGACTAGGACTGCGACTGAGGCTTTCGTTTGTAAGGCTCACCGACAATCAACGACAACATTTTAAGGGCGTTTGCATCCTTTGGGTTCCCCTCGGCCTCCAGTTTTGCCTTGACGGTGCTGGCGTCGAGTTCTACGAGTGATGGAGTACTGTAAGGTTTCTTCGCCACTTTGGGATCGGAAGGCATTAATCCAACTCCTTTGCGTTTTCCCAACTTCGTTCGCGGGTTCCATGGACCTGATAGGCTAGCCTCGGTCTTCTACTTTTCGATTGTAGCAACGGAAGAATCTGCTGAAGAAAAGAGCTGCGACGTCGGTTTTCCGACGCTGGCGAGCCGAAACGCGAGTTAATCAGAGGAAAAGCCTTCCCGCGCCAATAGCAGGCGTGTGTATTCTCGACACTGAGAAGCTATCGAGGTTTACGAGGCGCGGTAATTGTGGACAAATTCATCGTCGTTTTTCGGAATCCACGGGGCAGTTAGCCAAAACCCTCAAGACATCGCTGTTATGCTGATCCTTCGGTTCTTCGCCCGTGCCTCTATTTGGTTCTGACGCTGAAACCCTGGACGGACATGTTCGACTTCAAAAGCCGATGGAACATTCGCAAGCAGCACCTTGCCCGGGGCTTCTCCTTTTCCAGACCTCTCATCCTGCTGCACAGCGATGATTGGGGACGCGTGGGAGTGCGGGATCGCGAAGGCTACGAGCAGCTTCGTGCCAGCGGGATCCACCTGGGTGAAAATCCTTATGACTATTACTCACTGGAAACTGCCGAGGATGTTATTGCATTGCGTGACATGCTGAAGAGACACCGCGATTCGACCGGACGTCCGGCATGCCTCGTCATGAATTTTCTGCTGGCTAACCTGGATTTCCAAAAGACTGCCGACGCAGGATTTCAAGACATTCATTTAATGCCTCTGAGCCATGGCTTGCCTGGTGATTGGAAGCGGCCTGGACTGTTCGAAGCTTACCGGCAGGGCATTGCCGACGACGTCTTCTATCCGGCGCTTCGCGGGCTGACCCATTTCTGCCGGGTGGCGGTGGAGCGGGCATTGACTACACCGGGTGACCGTAACAACTTGCTGCGCACCTTGTGGAAAGCGGAGACGCCCTACATCTACTGGCGAATGCCCTGGGTCGGCTACGAATACTACAATCCCGAAAAACCGCAGGCGGGATTTCTGGATGCCGGCACTCAGGTCAATCTGATCGCCGAAGCAGCGCGGGAATTCGAAGAGTTTTTCTCCAGCGCTCCGTTCTCTGCGTGCGCCCCTGGATATCGTGCGAACGGTGACACTCACCGGGCATGGTCGCAGAGCGGCATCCGGATTGCTCAGAACGGCAGCGGCGGCGCTTTGCCTCCCCACATGGACGAATGGGAGATACTGAATCTGCATCGGACGATCGACGTGGAGCCTTTTGAACGCGGTCTTCCTCTGGAAAAATATGTGCAGGTGGCGGAACGCTGCTTTGAACGTGGCATCCCGGCCATTGTCTCCGTGCACTCCATCAATTTCCATTCCTCACTGAAAGATTTTCGCGGACCCGCCTTGCGTGTGCTGGATGAATTTCTGTCCGCTTTGGAAGCGAAGCATCCCAATTTGCTGTATGTGCACGACGGGAATTTGTACGAACTCGTGACCCGGGGTAAGTTCAAGGGGCCGCGCGGACCGGTTTCGGTTGACGTCAAACACTGGGACGAAACGACCAGATCCATGACCCAGGGAGCCAGTTAGTATGCAGCTGCGGTCGTGTTGGCTTTTTCTCAAGACTGACAGGGCTCGCTACTGGCGGTCCCCGCCCCGGACAGCAGCGAACTCCGCGCGGCAAAATCCTGGGGCGCAGGCCGTGGCCACCGAGTGGCTGCGCCAAAGATGGACGGCAGCAGTTCGCCATGGTCTAGAGGGTTGCATTGCGCGAGAGCAGCAAGACCGAAAAGACATGCCAGCAAATACAAGGCCGTAAAGGGTACCCTCGCTACCGCCTCCTGTATGAAACGAGAGGGTGTTTCCCCGCATGCCCTTGTATTACGATAACTTTGTACCGCGGGCCAAGTCTTCTCTGATGGAGTCATCGAACTGGTGACTTCAGCGGATCCCTGCAGGCCCAACCTTGTTTTCTGGGACGGGTATCGGGCGGTCGTCGCACCGCGGATTCGCCGTGGCGGCGTCTGGTACCGAGCTCCCCAATTGTGTGCCAGCATTGGTCGCATAATGAGACTCCCCGACCACCTCGACCAAGGCGGATCTGTGGTCCAGCTGTTCGCTGAAGTCTCGGCTTTTTTTCAAGAATATCTGGCGATTCCTCAAGATGTGGCCCAACTACTGACCTCGTGGAAGGCGAGTACCTGGTTGTCGGACAGGTTACCGAGCCCGCCGGCCCTCATCGTTGTCGGACCTCGCATGCGCCGTGCCGCCGATCTGTTCCAACTACTAGGATGTGGCTCTCGTCGCGCTCTTGGTCTAACCGGAATCAACCGTGCTGCCTTGGTCCGCTTGCCAATGGACCTTAATCTAACTTTGTTGATCGGCCAGCCCGATCTATCCCGAAGCCTGTTGCAGTTGCTGAGTGCGGCCAATTATCGTGGAATGCATGTCCCCGGGAGAAGCGGTGCGATCCTGGACTGGATCGGCTCCAGAGCAATCTTTCTGGGGGACAAGGCTAGCCCAAGCGCGTGGAGCGGTGAAGCCCTATGGATTTCGCTGCCTGCGGTCGAGACCGACCTTCCACCCCTCGACGAACAAGCGATCGCCCGAATTGCGCAATACCTCCAGGGTAGGTTCTTGGGTTTCCGCCTGCATTGGTTGTGGAAGGCACGGGAAGCCGGTCTCTCGAGTTGCAAGCTGTCATTTCCGGGAAGTGAAATTGCTCAATCCCTCTCCGCTTGCGTCCGGCACGAACCCGAACTGATGGAGGCTATGAGCCCGCTTTTTCGCGGCCTGGTGGAAGAAGCGACGGCGCGTCGAAGCGTTGAAGCTGCGGTCGTCATTCTCGAGGTCCTTTGGCAGCCGGCGCATCAGCTCCCGGAGCTCAGCGTGAAGAAAATCGCTGAGTATCTGAACTTCAGGTTGCGGACCCGTGGAGGCCTATACGAGTACTCCGAAGAAGAAGTAGGCTGGATGCTGAGGGATCATGGGTTTAAGCGCCATCGCAAAGGGCAGGGCATGGTGTTGCGTTTTTCTGGTGAACACACCCGGCTCCTTCACCGGCTCGTGCGAGGACTCGGGGTCGATTTACCCGAAGTGCCGGGCTGTACCCATTGCGCCGGGCCGAATACGATCGTGGCTCAGGAGTCCGTGTAGGAGTGTAGGTTTTGTAGGATTCAGGAGGTTTCACATGCCCACTTATAAGCCGGAGCTCACTCCGAGGGAACAGGGAAAAGCGCGACTACGGGTACGATTTTCCTTGTGTACGTGGACACCAGAGTCACTCTACTGGATTTTGTGCGATCCAATTTCATAAGAATCTCCTTTCAATGAACGGACATTGCTGCTTGACCTGGGCGCTTGCGGCTCAGGGTCCGGGTGAAGCACACGTCGCTGGAGATCACGAGTGCTGCGAAGGCGTTTGCCGGAGAATGGGAGCGACTTGCCCCTCGCGCAGTTGTCGCCGTTCGCTACTCCAGCGCGTTGCACTATCCGGAAATGACGCCGAATGGTTCGCCGAATCTCCGATCATCCCACTTCCGGAGAACTGAGTACACACTTGTAAATACCGAGCTTTCAGCTACGACGCATCGGAGTTGCAGCTCAAAGCCGACCAGCTCGCAACCCAGTGTTCGGCTCGGTATTCGATCAATCCACAAAAATCGGTCGCTGCCCTGGCCGCCAGTGGCTGCAGAAAAAGTATCGCAATCAGTGCACTGCCGAGAAGGCCACCATCAGTTCTCGGTGTGGACCGATGCGTGGAAAGAGTCTTACTCGCAATCGTTGTGACGTGGGTCAGGCGCAGGCGGTCCCGCAACGCACGGAATCGCGCTCAGATACTCATAGATCGCGCGAATGTCACGATCGCTCATGTTTTGAAGAGTCGGCCAAGTCATAATTTGGAGAAGGTTACCGTCGAAAGGCGGCGGAACGCAGCTCTCGTTCACGATGCCATCTGCACAGGTCGGGTGCAGGCGATCCAAATCAACCCCGGTCTTCAGAATCTCGCGAAATTCGGCAAACGAGCGGCCGCCCTCGGGCCGCCCGGTCTTATCTGGGGTTAGGTTTCGTGAGATGATACGCGCGGACCCAGGAATGAGCGGCCCGAAATCTTGGCCGCCACCCAGGTATACGTCCGGATTGACCTTCTTTGGCTGACCGAAATACGGATTGCCACCATTCACATACTCGACTGCGGGACCGGGGGAATGGCAGTCATTGCAAGCGGCATGAGCGTTGACGATGTAGCTCCCCAGCCCGACTAGATCCCGATTTTTGCCGGCCAAATTCAGCGGGACCGGTGATATCTCGATCCCAAGTCTGACGAGTGACTCTTCACCGTGCTGTCCGTCGTCTACATCAGAGGCGTGCCCCCGCGCTAAGCTTATTGACACTGCCCAGGCGAGGACGAGGACGAAGGCGGTCACACCAAGGACTTTCTCAACATATTGCTTCATATCTGTTCTCCAGAACTGGCTTACTACTCCAGACCGGACTCTAGTCGCATTCCCGAGCTGGCGCCTAGTACGAATTCGACATTAGTAAGCTGGAGATTCAAAATCTCTTGATTTGTTGAAGCAAGTGGCGTAACCGGGGAAGGGATGAATCCAGGAAAGGCGACCTACCGAATAGCGCTAGGCGAGAGGGTCACCCTCATGTCTTGTGGGAACTCTAGCAAGTGATTTATGTGCTCAGCCGGAACATCGGTGCTAACGCACCGTGGACTCGCTCCCCCCAAGTCCCAAAAATCTCTGACCAGATGCATTTGATCGAAATACCCGCACGCGTGTGCGACGGTCATCCAGGACTGCGATGGAAATCTCTTTTTCTGCTCCAATGCAGCCTGGAATCGCGCAATTTTCCCGAATAGCTTCGGCGTAACTCCTGTACATTGTTGGAAACGCCGCTCGAACTGCCTGAAGCTCAGACCGATTTGTGACGCAATCTCACCGATTCGTGATCCCACCTCTACGTTTAATAAGGAGGCGGCGATATATACAAACGGATCGCGCTCCTGAACGCAGGCCAGCCTGCGGAGGAGAAATTCTTCAGCGATTCTGACCCTCCGGGCAAAGTGATTCACTTCTCCCAGACGCTCTTGAAGGCTCATGGCTATTGAGCCAAACACAAGCGACCCGTCCGTTCCGTCGTCGGCGAACTCCGAGAGCGGGATTTTGAAAAGCCGGTAGAAACCTGCTGGTTGGAAGATGATCGCGAAGGCTTCCACAGGACCTTTGATGAAAACCGTAAATCGCCTCCGCGTCTGTGGCCCTATGACCACCGCCAGAGGTGCGACACGGGCAATTTCAATTCCTTCCTGATGAATTTCGTAAGGAGTTTCGAATTGGAACTCAATTGCCTGCTCGAGCCGCGCTACGACAGGATCGACCGAGATCACTCCTTGGTCGCAGCCAGTCCGCTGAGTGTAGCAGCGGACATACGGTTTAAGAGCAAGACATGGTCCGGTGGATTGCACGTGCAGCATGGTAGGTTGGACAATATCACCTTTTCGAGACAACTGGCATCGCGAATCGTGCCACACGATTCGGCCCGAGGCCAGCAGCCGGATCCGTGTCAATGGTTGAAAAAGACCGTTGTCGAAAGCTGGCGCCCATCTTGGCGAAGCACAGCATATGGTAAGAAATCAAAGGGACGGCAACGGGGGGATGAGCGGAAAGACGTGCCGTCCCGTATATCGTATGAATTGAAATGAAGGTAGGGTGGATGCGTGGCGCTTGGTATCCGGCGATCACCCTAGATCACGAACAAGGATTCTGTAGGCCTCGAACGCGCGCTGGCGTGCCGACGCCATCCGGCTATGGCCAAGTCCAAGCAGCTCAACCCACCCGAACCAACTCTTGAAGAACTGCCCGATAAAGTCGCCAACCGCCCTCTAAAGTGAAAAAGGGAGCCCGGTGACCTTGGCGATGGTGCGGGCATGTGGCCCTAGCTAGGAGCTTGTTGAAAATATCGTTTGCGCGGTGTGTGGATCATTCTAAGCGGAAGACCGAAGGTGCCTGCGAGAAATGCGAGCCGAGGGAATTGATGTCAATAGCCCCGACGATTCACCGGAACATGTTCCTGCCTTGGACATCACGGTCGTCGGAGGCCTTGTCAGCCTGATTTTCAACTTGCCGAGTGGTCTGGCCGCCTACGCCATTTGGCTGCGCTTGGTCGCGAGAAGATCCGGGCTGATCTTGTCCGACTGCGAAATCACCACCAAATCTGATGACCAAATCGTGCTCGAATGTTTTGATCTGGGAGGGCCGGACTGTCGGCTTGGCCAGTGCCGGCACCACAAATCGGAAGTGCTGAATGACCGCTTCCCACTTATATTCCATCGACGAGGTCAAATGGTTGAGGGTGTCATCCTAGTCGCTCGAGCAGCGGCTTATTTTCGTCAACAATCTCGCCATTCGCCGGGCGGTCGAAGAACTCAAAGCCACCTCCGACTTCGAGCAACTCTGCCGCGTCCTCGAGGCCGCCTTCGGCAGTAATGATTTCGATGCCTTCGATCTACGCCTGCTGCGGCCGCCGGATGAACCGACCGAAATCCGTGAGTTGCAGATTGTGACCGCCGGCGAGCCTCAATTTCAATGGAAAAAGCGGGGCAGCCATTTCAGTGTGGAGGCGGTTCCAGGATGGAGCCTGGCCCTCGATCTGGTGGCTGCCAACAATCGCCGCAGAGGCTCGCTCACCGTGTACCGGATCTACAACGGGCGCGACCTGCAACTTGACATGAATCTGCTGACTTCCATCCTTCCCGTCGCCCTGGCTGACGCCCTGGACCGCGTGTTGCGTCACGCCGTCGAAATCAAGGTTCCGGCTCAGGAAGCCGCGGCCGCGCGCGCCAGCTGAACCGCTCCTGGCTGCTGGCTGAGGCCCATGGCTGCGAGTCTTGGCCAGAAGCCATAACCTACTGTCGTTTCCTGGAAATTCGTTGAGTTAGTATTGTCCTTCGAATGCCGGATCGCAGCTACAATCGAACCGTCCTTCTGGAGGCAAAGCATTAAATGGGCGACCTGATCCAACTCACCAAAGACGGCGACATCGCCATCATCACCATTAATAATCCGCCGGTAAATGCCATCAGCCCCGGCGTGCCCGAAGGAATTTCCGCAGCCATCGATCAGATCGCCGCCGATCGCGCAGTCGTGGCAGCGGTGGTCATCGGGGGCGGCCGCACTTTCATCGCCGGCGCCGACATTAAGGAATTTACAAAGATGACTTCGGGCAAGGCAAAAACCGGCCCCGGCCTGCTCCCGCTTTTGCTGAAAATAGAAAACTGTTCCAAGCCCGTGGTGATGGCAATTCACGGCACCGCCTTCGGCGGCGGCCTGGAAGTGGCTATGTCCGGCCACTACCGCGTCGCCGCCCCCGGCGCGCAAGTCGGACAGCCGGAAGTGAAACTCGGCCTCATCCCGGGAGCAGGAGGCACGCAACGTCTGCCGCGCCTCGCCGGCGTCGCCAAAGCGGTTGAGATGTGCACCGACGGCAATCCGGTCAAGGCGCCGGATGCGCTGAAGGCCGGCATCGTGGATCAATTGATCGACGGCGATCTGCTGCAAGGCGCCGTGGCCTTTGCGCGAGAGGTCGCAGGAAAGCCTGCTCCCAAAACTCGCGAACGCAATCAGAAACTGGGCATGCCTGAGCAAAACGCTCCCATCTTCGCCGCTGCCCGCGAGACCGCGCGCAAGAAGCAACGCAACCTGATTGCTCCCTTGGTCGCCATCGATGCCATCGAAGCCGCCACCACGCTGCCCTTCGAGGAAGGCTGCGAGGTCGAAGCCAGGCTATTCATCGACTGCCTCTACTCCGACCAGTCGAAGGCGCTCATTCACGTATTTTTCGGCGAGCGTGAAGTGGCCAAGGTTCCCGATATCCCAAAAGAAACTCCGATCCTTCCCATCAATTCCGCTGCCGTGGTCGGCGCGGGAACCATGGGCGGTGGCATTGCCATGGTATTTGCCAATGCCGGAATCCCGGTCGTGCTCAAGGAAGCCGACCAGGCCGCCCTCGACCGCGGGCTCTCCAGCATACGCAAAAACTATGCCGTCTCCGTGCAGCGCGGACGCTTCACCCAGGCAGTGGTTGACGAGCGCCTGAAGCTGATCCAGCCCACTCTCGATTACGGCGATTTCTCCCGGGCTGACATTGTCATCGAGGCCGTCTTCGAAGGCCTGGCGCTGAAAAAAGAAGTCTTCGCCGAACTCGACCGCGTCTGCAAGCCGGGAGCGATTCTTGCCAGCAACACTTCGACTCTGGATATCGATCTGATCGCGTCCGTCACCTCGCGGCCCGCTTCGGTCATTGGCACACATTTCTTCAGCCCGGCCAACGTTATGCGCCTCCTCGAAATCGTCCGTGGCCAAGCCAGCGGCCAGGAAGTGATCGCCACCTGCATGCAGCTTTCAAAGAAGCTGGGAAAGATTGGCGTGCTGGTCGGCAACTGCCGCGGCTTCGTGGGCAATCGCATGTTCCATCCCTACGTTCGCGAAGCGGTTTTCCTGGTGGAAGAGGGTGCGAGTGTGGAGGCGGTGGACAAAGCGCTCTACGATTTCGGCATGGCCATGGGCCCGCTCGCCACCAACGACCTGGCCGGACTCGATGTCGGCTGGCGCATCCGCAAGGAATATCGACATCTGGAGAAACCGGGCATCCGGCAGGCCTTCGCCGCTGACAATTTATGCGAGATGGGCCGCTTCGGCCAGAAGACCGGCGCGGGCTGGTACAAATACGACGAGAACCGCCGCCCATCGTCCGATCCCGAGGTTGCGGCATGGACGAAGAAATGGTCCGCCGAGGCCGGCATCCGGCAACGCCAGATTCCCGCCGAAGAGATCGTCGATCGCTGTATCTACGCGCTGGTAAACGAGGGCGCCCGCATTCTCGAAGAAGGTTTTGCGGCTCGCGCCGTCGATATCGACATCATCTATATCAACGGCTATGGCTTCCCGGCCTATCGCGGCGGTCCCATGTGGTACGCCGACACCGTGGGACTGAAAAAAGTTTACGACCGCATCACCGAATTTCAGCGCATCCACGGCGAACTCTGGGAGCCCGCGCCACTGCTGAAAAAATTGGCCAATGAAGGCCGCACCTTTGCCGATTTCGAGAAACAATAAGCCAACGGCCAACGACCAAGGGCCAACGACCATATGAGAGAAGCCGTCCTAGTCGCCAGTTCGCGCACCGGCCTTGCCAAATCGTTCCGCGGCTCCTTCAACATGACGCGGCCCGAGGACATGGCCGCCCATTGCATCAGGGATGTCCTGCGCAAGACCCCGCAACTCGATCCCACGGAAATCGAAGACGTGATTCTGGGCTGCGGCCAGCCCCACGGAGTGCAGGGCCACAACATCGCGCGTGTGTCAGCGCTGCACGCCGGCCTCCCGGTTTCGACCGCTGCCATCACGGTGAACCGCTTCTGCTCGTCCGGCCTGCAAGCCATCGCGATGGCCGCTCACCAGATTGTGGCTGAAGGCGCCGAGGCCGCTATCGGAGGCGGCGTTGAAACCATCAGCCTCATCGTCCGCGATAACGATCCCAGCCCGTCGGTCAAGCAGAAATATCCTGGCCTCTACATGGTGATGGGAGAAACCGCCGAAGTCGTGGCCAGGCGCTACCACATCGGCCGCCAGGCCCAGGATGAATACTCCCTCATCAGCCAGCAACGCACCGCCCGCGCCCAGCAGGAAGGATTTTTCGCCGCTGAAATCGCTCCCATGAAAGTCACCAAAGCGGTGCTCGACAAGAAAACCGGCGGAGTCATCGGCACCGAAGAAGTCTGCTGTGACCGCGACGAGTGCAACCGTCCCGACACCACGCTCGAAGGATTGCTCGCCCTCAAGCCCCACTTCGATCCCAACAGCGGACAAGGCTCGGTGACGGCAGGGAACTCTTCTCAACTCTCCGATGGAGCTTCCGCGACTCTCCTCATGTCACGTCAGCGCGCCGACCAGCTGGGTATCCCCTATACCTTGATTTTCCGCGGCTTCCAAATCGCCGGCTGCGAACCCGACGAAATGGGAATCGGCCCAGTTTTCGCCGTGCCCAGACTGTTGCAACGCCAGGGCCTGAAAGTTGCCGACATCGATCTCTGGGAACTCAATGAAGCTTTTGCCGTGCAGGTCCTCTACTGCCGCGACCGTCTCGGCATTCCCATGGACAAACTCAATGTGAACGGCGGGTCCATCTCCATCGGCCATCCCTTTGGCATGACCGGATCACGCATGGTGGGAACGATGGCCAACGAGATGAAGCGCCGCCACTCGCGCTACGGCGTGGTCACCATGTGCGTAGGCGGCGGCCAGGGCGCAGCCGCCCTCTTCGAGCGCAGCTGAGAACTGAGAACCAGCAACTGACAAACTGAAAGTACATCACTATGAAACCTCGCACGCCAAGTGCCGCAAGTTCGCCCTTAGCGCCAGGTAAGCCGTACCATGTTCGCGCACTATGCTTCTGAACGTTGATGTCCTATGAGCTGAGTTGAACAGCGATTTTCCCATGCCGCCCGTTGCCTTTAAAAATCTCGACGCCCTCAACGATGTCGTGGGACGCGAAATCCCGCCTACCGACTGGTTCGAAGTCACCCAGGAGCGCGTCCGCCATTTCGCTGAAGCCACCGAAGATCGGCAGTGGATCCACCTCGATCCCGATCGCGCCCAGAGAGAATCACCCTACGCTGCCACCATCGCCCACGGATTTCTGACTCTCTCCCTGCTTAGCCATCTCTCAAAGCAAGCCTTCCAGATTCAGGACGGCGTGGGCATGATCGTGAACTACGGCTTGAACCGGGTGCGCTTTCCAGCGCCAGTTCGTACCGGTTCGAAAATTCGCGCTCGCTTCACCCTGCAATCGCTGAAGGACATCGGCAACGCCCGTGAAGCCGTCTTTTCTGTTGTCGTCGAAGCCCAGGGCGAGGACGGTCAGCCCCGGGCCAAACCCTGTTGTGCAGCCGAGTGGGTTGTTCGCTATTACCCTTAGTCAGCGCATTGCGGGTGCCCCGCGGCGGCGTTATAGTTGTCGCGTTGTTGTATTTGGAGGCGCCCATGGCTGTAGCCACCCAGAATCCTCTCACCATCCCCGGTACTCCCCGCTTTGCCACGCCGGAAGAGGAACGCCGGCATCGCAAGCAACGCCTGGCCGGCGCCTTCCGCCTGTTCTCGCGCTTCGGATTCGACGAAGGGGTAGCCGGCCACATCACCGCCCGCGATCCCGAGCGCCTCGACCATTTCTGGGTCAATCCTTTCGGGATGCACTTTGGCCAGATCCGCGCCTCCGACCTCATTCTGGTGAATGACCGCGGCGAAGTCGTGGAAGGCAAGTACCCGGTCAACGGCGCCGCTTTCGCGATTCACTCTCAGGTCCACGCCGCTCGTCCCGATATCGTGGCCGCCGCTCACGCCCATTCGTTATATGGAAAAACGTGGTCGTCGCTCAGCCGCCTGCTCGATCCCATCACCCAGGACGCCTGCGCTTTCTACGAAGACCACTCCCTGTTCGCGGATTTCACCGGCGTGGTTTACGAAACGTCCGAAGGCGAGCGCATCGCCCAGGCTCTCGGCGAGAAGAAAGCCGTCATCCTGCGCAACCACGGACTGCTGACCGTAGGCCACACGGTCGATGAGGCCGCATGGTGGTTCATCACCATGGAACGGAGCTGCCAGGCCCAGCTCCTGGCCGAAGCCGTCGGCACGCCGGTCAAGATTGACGCCGCAAGCGCAGCCGTCACCCAACAGCAGATTGGATCGCACGCCGCCGGCTGGTTCCAGTTCCAGCCGCTATGGGCAAGAATCGTTCGCGAACAACCCGACCTGCTGGAGTAAATGTAGGCGCGAGCGCCCCGCTCGTGCCAAGCCAGACAACTCACAAAACTCAGGGAGTCATCCTGAACCCGGCTTCAGCCGGGTGAAGGATCTGGCGCGCATCATACCGACGCCAGGCGATGTCGAAAAACCCATTCCTGTGGCGGAGTCGCTTACCAGCATGGGTACGCTGCTCGACCTTGCCACCTCGTGTATCATGCCCACCGGGATTCACCATGAATGTTCCGCTTACCCCCATCCGCTGCCTGTACCGGGCCGTCGATCTCTACGGAAAAAAGACAGGCGTAATCTCAGGCCCCAGTTCGTTTACCTACGCCCAGTTCGGAGAGCGGTGCGAACGCCTCGCCGCCGGACTTCTTTCCGAAGGCATCCGCCCCGGCGACCGCGTTGCCTACCTCAGCTTCAACAACCATCAGCTTCTTGAAGGCTACTACGGGCCGCCTCTCATTCGGGCCATCGCCATGCCGCTCAACGTCCGCCTGCAGCCCGCGGAGCTGACCGCTATTCTCAATCACGCCAGCGCCGGCACGCTGGTGTTCGAGAGCGACTTCGCCCCGCTGGTCGAAGAGTTGCGCAAGGCTTGCCCCTGCATCCGGCGCTTTGTTGCCATTGATCGTCCGGTTCCGCAGGCCGACCTGTTGCTGGAAGACCTGCTGGCGCGCGACCGCATCCCGCGTCCTGATATTTTCTCCTTCGACGAAAACGAGATCGCCGAACTCTTCTACACCAGCGGCAGCACCGGCACGCCCAAGGGCGTCATGCTGTCGCACCGCACGCTCTACGTGCACGCGCTGGCTCTGCTCGCGTCCTTTCCCTGTAAAGACACTGACGTCGAGCTGCACACCATCCCCTTGTTCCACGCCAATGGCTGGGGACGCCCCCAAAGCATCACCCTGAGCGGGGCTAAACATGTCATGGTCCGCCGTTTCGAGCCGGTCACCGTGTTCCGCCTGATTCAGGAGGAAAAAGCCACCGCCATGACCCTGGTTCCCACCATGGCCAACGCGCTGCTCAATTGTTCCGATCGCGGCAAATTCGATCTTTCCAGCATGAAGATGATCAACACTGGCGGCGCAGCCTCATCGCCCGAGCTGATCGCCCGCCTGGAGCAGGCGTTCCCTTCAGCCGTGGTGTGTTCCGGCTACGGCTTGACCGAGACCGCACCCGTGATTACGACGGCGCAGCCTAAGGGCACGGTGGTTTACGGCGATGAGACCGACCGCCTCACGCACCTCGCAGCCGCAGGCTGGCCCCTGGTCGGCACCGAAGTGCACGTAGCCGACGCGGAAATGCGCGATGTCCCCCGCGACATGCAAACCGTAGGCGAAGTGATCGTCCGCAGCGACAACGTGATGGACGGTTACTACCGCGAGCCGGATGCCACCAAGGCCGCCATCACCAACGGCTGGCTGCGCACCGGCGATATGGCGGTCTGGGATGAAGAGAACTACATCCACATCGTAGATCGCAAGAAAGACATCATCATCAGCGGCGGCGAAAATATTTCTTCCATCGAAGTGGAAAAAGCCATCTTCGCCCACCCCGCCGTGCTTGAATGCGCGGTGGTTTCGGCCCCCGACCCGCGCTGGGGTGAGATTCCGGTCGCCATCATTGTGTTGAAACCCGACCACCAGCTCGACCAGGAGCAATTGCTGCACTTCCTCAAAGCGCGCATCGCGAAATTCAAGATGCCTCGCGTCGTGCAGTTTGTAGAAGGCCCGCTGCCCAAGACAGGCACGGGAAAAATGCTGAAACGCCAGCTCCGCGAAACCTTCTGGAGCGGCAAGTCCACCCGCGTCCAGGGTTAAACCTGCCGCTGTCATCCTGAGCGGAGCGGCTGCTTCGCCTGGCGAAGCAGCCACGGAGTCGAAGGACCCCTATCACCACCACGATCGTGCTTGCCGATGTCGCGCAAGGAGAGTCCCGAGGCTGGCACCAACATTCCGCCTCGCGTATATTGGACGCCTTCCCCGAGCCATGGCCGACTCTCCTCAAAAGCCGATCGTCATCCGCGACCTGCAAAGCATCGAGGACCTGGAGCAAGCCGAGGCCGTCGAACGCGAAGTATGGCAACTCGCCGACCGCGACGTCATGCCTCTGGCCCTGATGATTGCCACCAAAGAGGCAGGCAGCATCTGGCTCGGCGCCTTTGACGGCCAAAGCTCGCCGGATTCGCCTTCGGCTTCCTGGCCATGGAGGCCGGACACGTTACCGTGCACTCCCACATGCTGGCTGTGCGCGAACCTTATCGCGACCTCGATCTCGGCTACAAGCTCAAGCTGGCCCAGCGCGAACGCGCCCTGGCCATGCGCGTCCCCGAAATGACCTGGACCTTCGATCCCCTGCAGAGCCGCAACGCCCATCTCAACTTCGGCAAGCTGGGCGTGGTGTCGGATCTCTACAAAATCGACTTCTACGGAGCGGAGACTTCCAGCGTCCTTCACCAGAACGGCACCGATCGCTTGTGGGTAAGGTGGCCGCTCGCCAGCCGCCGGGTCCGCGATCGACTGCAGGGCAAGGACTACCGGCCCGAAGTCCTCGACGCCTTTTCGCGCCTGGAGCCGCTGGTCCAGTTCAACGGGGACGGCAAACCGCTGCGCCACGATCTCACCGCTGCACTGGCGCGCCAGCGCATTGCCATCCAGATCCCCAGTGACATTTTGACGGTCGAGCAAAAAGATCCAGGCTTGGCGCGGGAGTGGCGCGAGGCCACCCGGTGGGCGTTCACCGAAGCCCTGCGCGCCGGTTTCTTCGTCGCCGAGTTCGCCCGCACCGTTCGCGGCCATCAGGGCCCGGGCAATTACCTGCTGGAAAAGGGAAGCATGGCAGAGTACGTCCCCGAACTGCAGAGAAAGTCCGACCCTCCCCGCTGACTGCCGAATGT
The DNA here is from genome assembly GCA_963752375.1 of Terriglobia bacterium. Lineage (GTDB taxonomy): Bacteria > Acidobacteriota > Terriglobia > Terriglobales > Acidobacteriaceae > JAIQFF01. Next base: position 72,877 of record CAVVYF010000037.1, on the reverse strand, counting down.
GCAGTGCGTAGCCGCTCAGCGGCGCAAGAATAAAGCCCCGGGCGTAAGCCCTGGGTAAGTGGGTAGATGACACAGCCCTCAAAGGGCGAAAGAATGGGATTCGGCCCAGATTCGTCTGCCCATGCCAGCTTCCGCCAATCCGATTCTGCTCTACGACGGAGTCTGCGGCCTTTGCAACCGCCAGGTGCGATTTGTCCTCAGGCGTGATCGCCTCGCTCGCTTTCGCTTCGCCTCCCTGCAGAGTGACTATGCCGCTCGCATCCTGAACTCCCGCGGCCTTGATCCCCATGACCTGAACACCCTCTACGTCCTGGACGGCGAACTTCTCATCATCCGCGCCGATGCCGTCATTTTCATACTGCGAAATCTGGGTGGTCTCTGGCATGCCGCGGCGACGGCTCTAAGAATTTTCCCCAAACCTCTACGCGACTGGGGATACAACGTCGTGGCCCGCCATCGCTACCGCATCTTCGGAAAATACGAAACCTGCCAGCTGCCCGAAAAAAAATACCAGGACAGATTTCTGGATGCGTAGTCCTGGTCTTTCCTTCGTGGACCTTCGTGTCCTTCGTGGTTCACGATTTTATGCCGTCACCCGAGCAGACATTCCTCTCCCGCCCTTGTAGAATCTGCAATGCGCTGTCCTGCAGACCAATAAGCCGAGGGACCAAGCATGCCCGAGAAGCCTGCCGCGACCGATACCCGCAGCAATATCGAATCCGTCCTGCACGAGGACAGAAAGTTCGAATGCCCCGAGCCCTTCCGCCGGCAGGCCCACATCAAGAGCCTGGAAGAGTACGAGCGCATCTACCGCGAGTCGGTTGAGCAACCCGAAAAATTCTGGGGCGGAATCGCCGGCGAACTGCACTGGTTCAAGAAATGGGACAAAGTCCTCGAATGGAAAGTGCCCTGGGCCAAGTGGTTTGTCGGCGGCCAGCTCAATATTTCCTACAACTGTCTCGACCGCCACGTGCAGACCGACCGCAAGGACAAACCGGCGCTGATCTGGGAGAGCGAGCCCGGCGAAGTCCGCACTCTCACCTATCAGCAACTTCATATCGAAGTGCAAAAGTTCGCCAACGTCCTGAAGTCCCTGGGAATCAAGAAAGGCGACCGGGTTGCCATCTACATGGGCATGACTCCTGAGCTGCCCATCGCCATGCTGGCCTGCGCCCGCATCGGGGCCCCGCACACCGTCATCTTCGGTGGATTTTCTTCCAACGCCCTGGTGGACCGCATTCACGACTCCCAGGCCGCCGCCGTCATCACTCAGGATGGCTCCTACCGCCGCGGCGCCGAAGTCAAACTCTTTCCCGCAGTCGAGGAAGCGCTGAAGTCCTGTCCGTCAGTGAAGCACGTGGTGGTTTACCAACGCACCGGAACCCCCATCAACATGCAACCCGGCCGCGAGCACTGGTGGCACGAGCTCATGGCGAATGCCTCCGACAATTGTCCCGCCGAGCCTCTCGATGCCGAGCACCCGCTCTATATCCTCTATACCTCCGGAACCACCGGCAAGCCCAAGGGCGTGGTCCACACTACCGGCGGCTACTCCGTCGGCACCTACATCACCATGAAGTGGATTTTCGACATTAAGGAAGAAGATATCTACTGGTGTTCCGCCGATATCGGATGGGTCACCGGCCACAGCTACATTGTCTATGGACCGCTGCAAAACGGCACCACCTGCGTGATGTACGAAGGCGCGCCCAACTTCCCCGAGCCTGACCGCTTCTGGAGCATCATCGACCGCCACCAGGTCAGCATCTTCTACACCGCGCCCACCGCCATCCGTACTTTCACCAAATGGGGCGACGAGTGGCCGAAGAAGCACAAGCTCGACAGCCTGCGCCTGCTCGGCACCGTCGGTGAGCCCATTAATCCCGAGGCGTGGATGTGGTATCGCGAACTCATCGGTCACAACCGCTGTCCCATCGTTGACACCTGGTGGCAGACCGAAACCGGTCACATCATGCTCAGTCCCATCCCCGGCGCCATTGCCACCAAGCCGGGTTCGGCCACCCGCCCTTTTCCCGGCGTTGTGCCTGAAGTCGTCACCATGGAAGGCAAGCCGGTCCCGGAAGGTTCGGGCGGATTTCTGGTGCTGAAACAGCCGTGGCCAGGGATGCTGCGCACCATCTACGGCGACCCTGACCGCTACGTGCAGCAATACTGGTCGCAGATTCCGGGCATGTATTTCACCGGCGACGGCGCTCGCAAGGACAAAGACGGCTACTTCTGGGTCATGGGCCGCGTGGACGACGTGATCAACGTCTCCGGCCACCGCCTCAGCACCATGGAGGTAGAGTCCGCGCTGGTGGCGCATGAAGCGGTCGCCGAAGCCGCGGTGGTGGCCCGTCCCGACGAGATCAAGGGCCAGGCCATCTCGGCCTTCGTCACCCTGGAGCAGGGAAGAAAGCCCACCCCCGAACTGAAAGACGATTTGCGTAAGTGGGTCGCCAAGGAAATCGGCGCCATGGCCAAGCCGGACGACATCCGCTTCACCGATACTCTGCCCAAGACCCGCAGCGGCAAAATCATGCGCCGCCTGCTGCGCGAACTCGCCAGCAGCGGCGAAGTGAAAGGCGACACCACCACGCTCGAAGACTTCGGCGTGATCGCGAAGTTGAAAGAAAGCGAAGAAGCCTGACCGCCCACGCGTTTACTCCCCGGCGCCCATCATCGCAATCGGCATCGTAGGCGTTGCCGAACCCTGCTCCGGCTCTATGGTAATGGCAAAGGCCTTGGCTTCCACCCCGCCCGGCAAAGGTGGTTCAATCACACTCGCGCTGCCGCGGGCGTCAGGCTTGAACACTCCAGCCGGGATGGGCGCCCCGTTCGCCGGAATCAGCCACAACTCGTAAGCTTTTTGCGGCGGCAGGCCCGGCAGGTTGCTGGCCAGGAAAATCAGACTCGAACGGTCGCGAACGTAGATCGCCCTGCCCTGCGGTTGCGGCGGCGCCTGCGCCGCCACCAGGGTCACGCGCATCGCGTCCGTCGAAGTCAGCGTCGAAACTACTTCGCGGACCCGTTCGAGCTCGGCCTGACGTTGCCCTGATTCGTTCTGCAAGTGCGCCACCCGCTGCGCCAGCCGGTCGCTTTGACGAAAGAAGAACCCCGCCGCCAGCAGGAATGCCGCCGCCACCAGCCACGGCATGAAGCTCGGTGACGACCGGCGGGCCGGAATTTTCTGGCCCCGGGGCTCCTTGGCGATTTCCTTCAACAGGCGCTCGCGGGAGCGTTGCGGCGGCTGCGGTCCTGAGGCTGAAAGCGCGAGCAACGCCGTATCCCCGCGCAGCCGTTCCAACTCACGACGGCACGCGGGGCAGCCTTCCAGATGCTTCTCCAGCGCGACCCGCTCATCCCCCTGCAGCGCTCCCACGGCCAGCAGGGCGAGATCGTCGGCGAATTGTTCGTGTGCGCTCATACTTCAAACGCCTTTCGCAGGGCCAGCAATCCAGCCCGAATGCGAGTCTTGATCGTCCCCAGCGGCTCTCCCGTTTTGGCCGCAATTTCGGTGTGCGTCAATCCTTCGAAGTAAGCCATCTCCAGCGCGCTTCGTTGCGTCTCCGGCATTCCGACCAGCACGCCCCGCACTTTTTCCATGGCTCGCGCCCGCTCCGCCGCGCCCGCCATGTCCGGCTCCACCGAAACCACCACGTCTGCAATATCAGTTTCCGGATGCCGCTTGCGTAAACCATCAATCGCACGGTTCCGCGTAATCACTCCCAGCCACGCCCCCATGTTGCCCCGGCCCGAATCAAATGCTGCAGGATTTCTCCAGAGTTGCATGAACACTTCCTGCAATACATCCTCCGCCGCGCCCGTATCGCCGAGCACGCGCAGCGCCACCGCGTACACCAGGGATGAATAGCGGTCGTACAGCGTCGCCATCGCCCCTTCGTCGCCTGAGCGTATCCCCCCGACCAGCGAGACGTCGCTCAACCCTGCTTTTAATTCAGCGCCCGACAAACAGTTATCTCATCCTTTCAAAAGTACGGCTTCCAGCCCTCCGCGGATTCGTGCCCCCAATCGCTTACGCCAGGGGGAGTAAACTATTGCCGGAGAGGGCCTTACATGGGAGATCTAAGCCGCATCGGTGTCGCCATCGATACCCAACTGCTTCGGCGCTTCGACCGCTTCATCGCGCAAAAAGGTTACCAGAATCGCTCCGAGGCCTTCCGCGACCTGATTCGCGACCGCCTGGTTGGCTCTGCCGTGGTCGCTCCCGACGCCTTCGTGGTCGGTACCGTCACTCTCATTTACGATCACCACACCCGTCTCCTGCCCGAAAAACTCACCGATCTCCAGCATGAGCATCATCACGTGATCATCTCCACGCTTCATGCCCATCTGGATCACGAAAGTTGTCTCGAAGTCGTCGTGCTGCGCGGCCAATCCAAAGAAGTGCAAAAACTTGCCGATCGCCTGATCAGCACCAAAGGGGTTCAGCACGGACGCCTGGTCATGAGCTCTCCCGAAACCGCCGCTCACCACCACTGAGAACTGGGAACAAAGAACTGATAACTGGAAATAAACCCACAACGCCGTCGGCCCAGGCGATGAACAACTCCTACTGACTCTGCATCGCCACCTGCCGCTCCTCCGGCGTCATCTGTTTCCACAGCACTTCCAGATCACGCTCCACCCGCGAATTCCCCGGGTCCCCATGCAGGGCCTTGGCGAACCAGCGATAGGCGGTAGGAAGATCGCGGCCCACGCAGTGCCCGGTCGCGTACATGGCGCCCAGAAGGGTCTGCGCCTTGGCATTAGACCCTCGAGCCGCAATCTGCAGGTTTCTCTGCGCCCGGGCACAATCTTCCGGGACTCCCCGCCCGTACAAGTATTTTTCGCCGTCCGCCACCAACCGGTCTTCGAATGTCGCGGCCGGGACCGGCGGCGAAGCCTTCGGTGCAGGCGCTTTCGGCAGGGATGCCGCAGCGGCCACTCGCGTTTGCTTCGGCGCTGCCGGGACGGGCCCCGCAACTTCCGGCTCACTCCCCTTTGCAGCAGCCGGACTCGGCGCTTGGGCTTCGGGCTCCCCGGTATCGGGGTTCTGGTCCTGTTTTGAGGGTTGGTCTGCAGGCTTGCCGAGCGCGGCGGCGTCGTCAGGAGCGCTGCTGTCAGCCAAAGGCTGCCCGGTCGGAGTGGTTGCGCCGGGACTCTGTACCCCTTCGCCCGGCGTAGATTGCGTCTCCGGCGGCGCCGGGTTTGCGGTCGGCTCTACCGGTACAACCGGGGGCGCCGCCGCTGCGGTTGCATCCGGAGTGATCGCGGGCGGAGGACTCACTGGTGCGCTACTGACCGCTGCCCTCGGCGTGTACTTCCAGGGATAGCCGTCGCGCTGCCAATGCCAGGCAAGCAGCCCGCCGCTCAGGATCAGCAGAAACAAGGCCAGATACAGGCGCCCGTGACCCCGGGGCGGATCATCCTCCAGCAAGTAGTCCAGGTCGCGGGTGCGATCATCGCCCAGCCCCAGGAAAGACGGCCCGCTCACCGGCTGCCTCATCCTTTCGCGCCCTGCTTCGCTTGCGATCGGCGCAGGCGGCGCTCCCAGCGGCGCTCCACACATCCCGCAAAATCGGTATTGCGGATTATTCTCCTGCCCGCATTGAACGCATCGCACTGTCATGGCAGTCGGCATAACTATACTAATTCAGATGCTATTTAGGGACGACCCTTTGGTATGGAGCCTCCCACCACTCCAAGCTCGAGTTGCCTTACTTTGCGACCTTTGCGCTTCCCTTAGCGTCCTTTGCGGTATGCCTTTGACCTCCCCTCACCCATCCAGGAATCTCAAACCGCGAAGGACGCCAAAGAAGCGCCGCTACGTAGCCTTTACACCTTGGTCTGCAGCGTGTTACCTTAATTGCACGTTACGATCAAATTGAAACTAGAAGACAGGAGTGCATCGGGTTAGTGCTAGCCAGAGAGCAAAAGAAATCCCTCATCGACCAGTACGGAACGCATCCCACCGATACGGGCAGCCCCGAAGTCCAGATCGCGTTGCTTAGCGAGCGCATTGGCCAATTGACGGATCACTTCAAAACGCACCAGAAGGATCACGGTTCGCGCCGCGGTCTTCTCATGCTGGTCAGCAAGCGACGCCGCCTGCTCGACTACCTCAAGCTATACGATTCCGACCGTTACAAGACGGTTGTGCATAAGCTGGGCCTGCGCAAGTAGGTTTCTGCGGGGCCGTTCCCGGCTCGGGGTGTATTCGCCGGACCATCATCGGAATCTTCCGGCCGTTGCGCAGACGGCCGTCACGAAACAAGGAAAAAGCCGCGAACGGTGTGTTTCCGGCCTCCCAGAACGCTACTGGCTCTTGCTCTTCAACCGTGCCGCCTCTCCAGACGCACGCGCGAGTGTCCTCCTGCCAAAAGGAAATGAATCATGAAACAAGAAGTATCGGTTGAACTTGCCGGCGGTAAAACCATCTCTTTTGAAACTGGAAAATTAGCCAAGCAGGCGCACGGTTCCGTGGTTGTGCGCATCGGCGACAACGTCGTCCTCGCCACTGCCACCGCCAACCCTGATCCCCGCGAGGGCATTGATTTCTTCCCCCTGACTGTCGATTACCGCGAATACACCTATGCCGGCGGACGCATCCCCGGCGGCTTCATCAAGCGCGAAGGCCGTCCCAGCGAACGTGAAATTCTCACCAGCCGCCAGATCGACCGCCCGGTGCGCCCGCTGTTCCCGGATGGCTTCCGTTGCGAGACCCAGGTCATCGCCTTCGTCCTCTCCGCCGACACCGAGAATGACCCCGACGTCGCCGGCATCAACGGCGCTTCCGCCGCCCTGACCATCTCCGACATCCCTTTCGAAGGCCCCATCGGCGCGGTCCGCGTAGGTCTGGTCAATGGCGCATTCGTCATCAACCCCACTTACAGCGAGATGCGCGAGAGCCTGCTGAACATCATGGTGGTCGGCACCGCCGACGGCATCGTGATGATTGAGTCGGGCGCCAAGGAAGTGAAGGAAGAAACGGTAGTGGACGCCATCGAGTTCGCCCACACCGAAATCAAGAAGATTTGCGCCGCCATCAACGATCTCAAACAAAAAGCAGGGAAGCCGAAGCGCCAGGTCACTCCTCCCGAGTTCGACCAGGCCTACTACGACGATCTGAAGTCGCGGGTGGGCGCCGACCTTAGCGACCGCCTCAATACCCAGAAATATCCCAAGGCGGAAAGCTACACTCTGGTCCGCGAGCTGAAGAAAGGCCTGCAGGCTGCCATCCCGGCGGAAGACGAAGCCGCGCAGAAGAAGTTCAAGACCTACTTTGAGACCCTGCGCGAGCGCATTTTTCGCGAGCAGGTGATCAACCACAAGCGCCGTCCTGACGGCCGTGCCTTCGACCAGATCCGCGATATCTGGATCGAAGTCGGCGTCCTCCCCCGCACCCACGGATCCGCCATCTTCACCCGCGGCGAAACTCAGGCCCTGGTCACCACCACCCTGGGCACCAGCGACGACATGCAGCGCCTCGAAGTCTTCGAAGGCGAAGCCAAAAAGCGCTTCATGCTGCACTATAACTTCCCGCCGTTCTCGGTTGGTGAGGTTGCCTTTCTGCGCGGCGCAGGCCGCCGCGAGATCGGCCATGGCGCACTGGCGGAACGTTCCATCTCGAACGTCCTGCCGGGAGAAGATGTCTGGCCCTATGCCATGCGCGTCGTCTCCGACATTCTGGAGTCGAACGGTTCATCCTCGATGGCCACGGTTTGCGGGGCCTCGTTGTCGCTGATGGACGCCGGCGTTCCCCTCAAGTCTCCGGTCGCAGGCGTAGCCATGGGCCTGGTCAAGGAAGGCGAGAACTACGCCATCCTGACCGACATCGCGGGCGCCGAAGACCACTACGGCGACATGGATTTCAAGGTCGCCGGCACCAAAGACGGCATTACCGCCCTGCAGATGGACATCAAGGTCGGCGGCATCACGGCGCAGATCATGCGCGAAGCCATGGCGCAGGCCCAGCGCGGACGCCTTTACATTCTCGACAAGATGAACGCGGTGATCTCCGCTCCACGCGAAAAGGTTTCGTCCTTCGCTCCGCGTATTTACACCCTGCAGATTCCGGTGGACAAGATTCGCGACGTCATCGGGCCCGGCGGCAAGATGATTCGCAGCATCATCGAGCGCACCGGCGTGAAGATCGACGTCGAGGACTCGGGCAAGATCAACGTGGCCTCGAACGACGAAGCTTCGGCAGCCAAGGCCCTGCAGATCATCGGCGACCTCACCGCCACCGCCGAGATCGGCAAAACCTATCTCGGCACAGTCACCCGCCTGGCTGACTTCGGCGCTTTCGTCGAAATCATCCCCGGCACCGACGGCCTGCTGCACATCAGCGAAGTCGCCGAGCACCGCATTAAAGACGTTCGCGACGAACTGAAAGAAGGCGACCAGGTGCTGGTAAAAGTACTGGCCGTCGAAGGCAACCGTATCCGCCTGTCGCGCAAAGCCATCCTCAAAGAGCAGCGCGCAAAAATGGGCGGCGGCGAACTTCCGCCGGACGGTGGTGGATCGGATGGCGGCGGCGAACCCGCTCATGCACCGGCGTTAACCATCGAAGGCGGAGCCGACTTCGCCGACGACGAACCCAACTTCAACCGCGACGCCCCGGTAGCAGGCGGCGCCTCCAGTGAGCGCGGCCCCGAACGCAGCGGCGATCGTGGCCCCGACCGGGGAGGTGACCGCGGTCGTCGCCCCGGCGGCGGAGGCGGTGGCCGGGGACGTGGTCGCGGCGGCCCAGGTCGCGGTGGCCGCGGTGGTTTCGGCGGCGGCGGACACGGCGGAGGACGCCACTAAACAATCATCACTGGATTGCGTGGATTGTGTGGCCGCGGGCGACTCGCCCGCGAACCTCAGACCTTAACCGGAAAAGGCCGCGATCAAGCATCGCGGCCTTTCTCTTTCCCCGACTCACGTAGGGGCAGGTGTCTCACCTGCCCAGCCGAGCGCAGCTCGGCTATTTTGCGGGAATCAGATTGATGAGACAAAAGAAAATCCTCAACGAACCGGAACCGTCAGCCGGGAAGAATTCAACTCCCCACTGCCGGTAACGGAGAATGAATCCAGGTAGGCAGTTGTGCCCTGGGAAGAATCGTCACCGCCGATCTGGAAGTTCACCACCTGCAGTCCCGGCGGATACCAGCGCAAGGCAAAATTACTTGGCCCCGACGCGTCATTGAAAGCTTGTACGTTCCCATCGAAGCTCACCGAATCGTAGGTCACCGCGCCGCTCTCGTCCCGATGAAATTGCAGCACCAGATGATGCCAGGTGTTGGCTGTCCACTCCCGGCGGCTGCACCTTGGATTCGACGTGTTCCAACGCGCCTTCCCGCCCTCTCGCGTGGTGTACTTCCATCTCCCCAGGCGGAAGGAGCACTGCGTGCCATAGATGACGGTGTCGCGGTTGGGCAGCACCTGGTTCAAGTCAAACTCAAGGTTGTTCACATGCGAGAGGTCGGTAATGTACCACCAGACATCGTATGTGTAATGGGTGGAGGTGGTATCGGGAACTCCCAGCGGGGTGCTGCAGCGCTCGCCGCCATTCGCGCTCCATGACACATCGAAGCGCCGCGCCTGCCCGTCTCTCGAAGGACTATCGACCAGAGCGGTGGTCGCTTCCGAAGACCCGCGTGTACCTTCGTCATGTTTGCATCGCCACGAAGACCGCCCCTCGATGTCCGAGACCGTTCCCGCCACTCCCACCACCGGCACAAACATGACCGCCACGAACACAACCAGTTTCCACATCACACATACCTTACCAAATTGGAACCCACGCAGGGGCGGGTGCCCCCACCCGCCCAGCCGAGCAAAGCTCGGCAGGTTACCGAAAGGCGTATCCTGACCCATGGACAAAAAAGAAATCGAGTCCCCTAAACTGACCGCCAGATTCCTCATCTGGATTACAGGATTCCTGATCGTGCTGTTCGCCCTGATTGCCCACTTCGTCTGGAGAGTTTTTTAGGGAAGCGGTATTCCGCGAGCAGCGCGCGCAGTCGAGGGACCTGCTTTAGGGGTTGCCGCAACTCAGGGGTTGACTCGCTCTTTTTCCGCAGCCGCTTTCCACTCCGCCGCCAGCGTCTGAAACTCCTCCAGCCCCTGAAAAGACTTAAACTCTGCGCCCCCCAGCGCCGACTCATCGTGGAATCCCGCCGCCAGCGCCAGCCGCAACTCGGCCAGTGTGCCTTTCCTGTTGCCCAGCATCGCGTAGGCCCGCGCCCTCTGGTAGTGCGCGAAGGCCGGATTGGCCGACCCTGCCGCCGCCAGATCAAAATAGGCCAGCGCCGCCCGATAGTCCTTGTCTTCCATGCTGTGCTGCCCGGCCTCATACGCCGCGATTACCAACCCTCCCAGTGCCCGCCGCACCACCAGTACTTTCAGGTCGTCGGATTTCGGCATACTCTCTGCACGTTTCTTGAGATCGGCAAAGTCGTGCTTAAGGGCGTTCAGGTCAACGTTGTTGCTGTCGCCCGATGCAATGGCCTGCATTGGCCCGGCAAAAGGCTCACTGATCCGCGCCTGCTGCTCCAGCGCTGATGTTTCCTGCTTTAGTTCCGTTCGAACTTCCTTGTTCTTGGCGAGTTCAGCCAACGACGTTTCCGCGGGACCGACGTCAATCATGCCTTTGAAATCGCGCACCACGGACTCATACTCGCGCACCGCCGCCAGCAAATTATTTTTCGCCCGCCACTCGCGGGCCCTGGCCAGGTCCTCGTCCGCGCTGAGCCGAATGCGCGCGGCATCGCGTGGCAAGACACCCGCTGCCATGGCCCGGATGTCCATCCAGTCCAGGGCTTCCAGCCACACCTCCGGCGGCGCCCACCCATGCTGGCCGTCAAATATGCGGATGCGGTACTGCGCTCCGGCCTCATCCAGTTTCTTCCGCAAGTCCACGAATTCGCCATAGTTGAAGTCGGCATTGCCCACGGCGCCAAAGTAGGCGAATTTCATGTTGCGCTGCGGAGCTTTGTCGATGGGAAAGCCGGCGGCGTTTGCGATCACGCCGGCGGCGCAACCGTTGCAGGAAAGAGCGATGGCCGTCACCAGGCGCGCTCCGCCGGACATCCCAGCCAGGTAACGACGCTGCTCTTCGACCGGAAACCTCTCCTGCGTGTCGTGCCACACCGCATTCGCCGCGGCGGTGGAGTCTGCCATGGGGCCGTTGCGGGAGTTGTTCGAGGCTACAGCGATGTATCCGAACTTCTCCGCCGCCGCTCGCGCCGCTTCCACCGCAACCTCGCCCCGGGCCAGCGGGTCGAACAGATAAAGGATGGGCCACTTTCGGATGGCGGAAAAAGTAGAGGGCAGGTACAACGCATAACTCTGGTTGCTGTCCGCAGTACATACAACTTTGGAAATCACCTTGCCGGTGGGAAATGGAGAAGGTGCGACCTGTGGCAGCGCTGGCCGGCAGAACCAGGCCAGCAAAACTATCGTGAGGAATCCTCTATGCACTCCAACAAAATAGCCGCAGCCCCAAGCCGGAAGCAAGAAGGGAGATTCCCCGCCTCGAACCACGTGGGGACAGCCGCCCTCGGCTGTCCAGCCGGGCAAAGCCCGCCAGAGTCTGGAACACCATTCCATACTCCCTTGTCGCGAAAGGCGCGACAAATGGGGCACCCGGGTTAGACGATCAATACTGCCCGTACCTTCCCCGCACCGAATCCAGCAGCTTCTGGGAGTCGTAGCCTACACCATCTTTGAAAACGATTTCGACATTCTCCACATCCGAAATCTGTTTCGACGGATCTCCCTTGACCACCACCAGGTCCGCATTCTTTCCCGCCTCGATCGAGCCGATCTGCTTGTCTCGGCCAAGATAAACCGCGCCATTCAGTGTGGCGATCTTGATGGCTTCGACCGGCGAGAATCCAGCCTCGACCAGCAATTCAATCTCGCGCTGGTCGCCGAATCCCGGAAGCACGTCACCGCGCCCCGTCGGATCAGGCCCCGCGAGCAGCAATCCGCCGGCGGCGACGAAGGCGCGTTCGAGTTCCAGGCCATGCTTCCAAAGCATCGCGGGATCGACTTTCGGCTTGGGTGCCGATGCCGGGCGCGGCTGCCGCAGCAGGAAGAAATCTTCCCGTGCCTGCGGGCTCATCGCGTCCAGGGCCTGCTGCCGCAGCGGCGGACGCCCTCCGCCCAGGTCCCCTTCGAAAACGGGCAACGTTGAAGTAATGGCCACGTGATGGCTGACCAGCGTATCAATCAGCTCCTTCGCCTCGGGCGTGCCCGCATCCATGCGGGCAAGAGTTTCGTCGCCCTCGCTTTCACTGCAGACGTCCGGCTTCTTCCCCGCATCCAGCTGCGTGTTGACGAAGAAGCCGTGCTCAAGATCATCAATGCCAAGCTCGGCCGCTTCCTTGTAGGTCACCGAGCACAGGTGGCCGGTCACTTTGATGCCGCGCTTGTGGGCCGCATCGATCGCCGCCTTCAGCTCGGCGCGCGTGATGTTCATATACGCCTTGAACGACGTCACCCCGCGATCCGCCCAGTACTCCACCGTCTGCCGTGCGTCGTCGGGGCCGGTCAGGTGCGGCATCTGGATAAAGTAGCTCTCCGCCCCCTCGAGATACGGTCCGCTGACATCCATATGCGGGCCCGGAAGCTTGCCGGCATCGATGTCGCGTTTCAGGTTCAGATCGGCGTAGGGTTCGACGCTGCCGGTGGTGCGCATGGTAGTGACGCCGCCGGCGAGATAAAGGCGCGGCGCCGAGAACGTCATCTGCGTGACCAGAACAGGATTGTCAAAGTGACGCCGGCTGTCGAGATTGGGCCGCACAATATAAAACAAGTGATCGTGCATGCCGACAATGCCGGGTATCAGGGTATGTCCGTGAAGGTCGAGGACCGTGGTGCTCTTGTCGGCTGCTGCATCGGCACCCTTTGTGATCGCCGTGATTTTTCCGCCTTCGATCACAACGTTCTGGTCTTCCACCGCCGCCGCTCCCGTGCCATCGATAATCCGCACATGCGTAAGCACGGTCTTGCCGGAATTCACACGCACGAACTCCTGCACTGACTTCGACAGCTCAGGCGTTTGCGCGCCAGCGGTGAGCGAGGCCAGCAGCACTGCGAAAATGGGCGTCAGCAGGCGCGATGACATTGAACGTCCTCCGTAGAACGGAAAACATTGTACTTGATGAAGAAGTGAATGGAGGACGGGCGTCCCGCCCGTCCCGGCGAGGTGGAAGTTTCGCATCGCCGAAGACCCAGCAGGTCAAAACAAATCACGGCGCTTATGTGGTAGTATAATAGTAGTATGAAAGAGAAGACTTCCATCACACTCTCTACCGAGGTCCTATCCGGCATAGACAAGCTGGCCGGTTCAAAGCACTCCCGGTCATCCTTCATTGAGCGGGTCCTCCGCCACTACCTGCGGCAACGCGCGCGGGTCGAGGTGCAGGCCCGTGACCTGGACCGCCTGAACCGGGCGGCCCAGCGCCTCAATGCCGAGGCTGCGGATGTAATGGAATACCAGGGCATGGACCTCGACTCCTCGACTGTCGAGGCCGGCAAGTGATTGCTGATCAGGAGCCAGCGTGAAGCGCGGAGAGCTCTATCGTGTTCACAAGCCGGGAGGCGACCCGAAGCAATATCGTGTCTTCGTGGTGGTGAGCCGCCAGGTGCTCATCGACTCGAAGTTCTCCACCGTGATATGTGCGCCGGTATTCAGCAGCGGTGAAGGGCTTTCGACTCAGGTGGGCGTCGGGCCTGATGAAGGGTTGAAGCATCCCAGCTGGATCATGTGTGACAACCTCGTAAGTCTTCGTAAGACCGACCTTACGCATTTCCTGGGATCTCTCACCACAGTCAAGCTCTCCGAACTGAATCAGTCGCTGAAGATGGCCCTGGATTTGCTTTAGGTATTCGCAAACCCCAGAGGTTGGCACTCCACTCTCAAGACTGCAGTAGCAGCTGAAGAAACGCACGAGCGGGACGCTCGCGCCTACACTCGCGCCGGGGCCGCCGCCCGCTTGGGCAGAATCTCTCCGATGCGGCGAATCTGTGCGCCAACGCCCTTGAGCTTTTCTTCGATGTTTTCGTACCCGCGGTCGATGTGATATACGCGGTCGATGATTGACTCGCCTTCCGCCACCAGCGCCGCCAGCACCAGCGACGCCGAAGCCCGCAGATCGGAAGCCAGCACCGCAGCCGCGCTCAAAGGCGAAGGGCCGCGCACCACCGCGCGCCGCCCTTCAATCTTGATGTTGGCTCCCATGCGCACCATCTCCAGCGCATGCATAAAGCGATTTTCGAAAATGTTTTCCGTGATGATCGACGTCCCTTCCGCCTGGGTGGCCAGCGCCATGTACTGCGCCTGCATGTCGGTAGGGAAGCCAGGATACTCTTCCGTCACAATGTCCGCCGCCTTGATGGGAACATCTCCCATCACGCGTACCGAATCGACGGTGTGCCGGGTCTTGACGCCGACTTCGGCGAGCTTTTCGAGCAGCGCACCCAAATGCGCCGGCTCGCAGCCCGCGATGTTCAGATCGCCGCCGGTCATGGCTCCGGCAATGATGAAGGTCGCAGCTTCGATCCGGTCGGGAATGATTCGGTGTTTCGCACCATGCAGCTTGCTGACGCCCTTCACCCGAATGGTTGACTCGCCCGCGCCTTCAATTTGAGCTCCCATCTTGTTGAGCAGGTCGGCGAGGTCGGCGACTTCCGGTTCACGCGCGCAATTCTGCATCACGGTTTCGCCCTCGGCCAGGGTGGCGGCCATGAGCAGGTCTTCCGTGCCGGTCACGGTAATTCGGTCGAAGAGAATTTCGCCGCCCTTCAGTCGGTCGGCGCTGGCCTCGACATAGCCGTGGTCCTGCGTGATTTTCGCGCCCAGAAGTTCCAGTCCCTTGATGTGGAGATCGATGGGACGCGCGCCGATAGCACAACCGCCCGGCAGCGAAACTCGGGCCCGTCCGCAGCGCGCCACCAGCGGCCCCAGCACCAACGATGAAGCCCGCATCTGCTTGACCAGTTCATAGGACGCTTCGGGACTGGTCAGATTGCGCGCGCAAATCGTGGTGCGATGCTGCGCCCGGCCATAGCCCAGTTCAACCTCGGCACCCATCGCCGCCAGCAGCTTGCGGGTAGTTTCAATGTCGCGTACCTGCGGAACATTTTCCAGAATCACGGGCTCTTCCGTGAGCAGGGCCGCGGCCATGGCCGGCAATGCGGCATTCTTGGCCCCGCTGACCCGAATCGTCCCCAGCAGCGGATTGCCCCCGCGGATTACGAACTTGTCCATAGGCTGACTATTCTAATGGCGACCGCAGGGAAGAGCAGTGGGGAAATCGTAACTCCAGAGGACACGGCCCGCGGTGAGGTCTTGCGTGGTCGCGGGGCCCGCGCCGGGTTAGGTAGCGCCGCCGTCCCGGCGGCTGTCTTGGGGGCGTCCCGCCCCCACCACGAGGGCAGGATGTCCTCGGGACCGCCGGCGAGACGCCGGCGCTACAAACTGCGGGCCGCCGCGATCGCCCGCCGCACATGCCCGCCCGCCGCCTTCAGCACCCGCTCCGCTTCCCGGCGGCCCACTTCCGCCTGCAGCATCACCAGCGCCACTGGGACGCTGTTTCCCGCCACCCGCAAGGCCCGCGCGGCGATCTCCGCACTGACCTCCGCCGCCTGCTGCAGAATGCTCACGCTGCGCGCCGCCAGCTTTGAATTTCGCGGGGTCACGTGCACCATCAGGTTGCCATAGACGTATCCCAGCCGGGTCATGGCTCCGCTGGAGAGCATGTTCAGCACCATTTTCTGCGCCGTGCCCGCCTTCATGCGGGTCGATCCCGAAATCACCTCCGGCCCTACTTCGGTCACAATGCCCAGATGCGCCGCCCTTTCGAGCGGGGTATTGCGGTTGCAGGTCACGGAAACGGTGTGCGCGCCTTTGCTTCGCGCATACGCGATGGCGGCGATGGTGAACGGGGTGCGCCCGCTGGCGGCAATGCCTACCACCACATCGCTCCGCCCCGGTTTTCTTTTCGCCATTTCACGCTTGCCGAGGTCGCGGGAGTCTTCGTTTGCCTCGACGGCCGAAGCCAGGGCTGCTGGCCCGCCCGCCATGATGAACTGCACCGTCCTGGGATCGACGTTGAAGGTGGGTGGACACTCCGCCGCATCGAGCGCGGCAATCCGTCCGCTGGTTCCCGCGCCAACGTAGATCAGTCTTCCACCCCGCTGCAGGGCGTTCGCGATCAGGCCAACCGCGCGCGCAATCTGCGGCAGGGCGCGCTCCACCGCGGCCACCACCTTGCCGTCTTCAGCGTTGATGACCCGCACCACTTCCAGCGCCGACTTCAGGTCCAGGTCCGTGGAAGCCAGATTGGTCTGCTCGGTCGTAAGACGGCTCAGGTTCTCCCGCGTGCTGCTCGATCTTCGCTTCAATGCGTTTTCTCCAGCGCTTCCACCACGGCGTCGTGAAATGCGGGACGCACATCCTTGATCGCTTTGTTCTCGCAGTCAGGCCATGTCCGGTTGGTGAGCAGGGTGATGGAAAGCCCGCGCTCGGGATCAATCCAAAGCGAGGTCCCGGTGTATCCCAGATGCCCAAATGAACCCGCGGAGAAATATTTTCCCGACTGCGATGGCGAGGAAGGCGTGTCCCAACCGAGTGCCCGGGAAGTGCCTTCCGGCGCGGCTTCGCGGCGAGTGAAGAGCGCAAGCGTTTCCGGACGAACCAGCGGCGCCCCTCCCTGCAGAAGAACGTGAGCCCATGTAGCCAGATCTTCCGAGGTGGCGAACAGCCCGGCATGTCCTGCCACTCCACCCAGCACGCTGGCATTCTCATCCTGGACTTCGCCCTGGATGATTCGCTCGCGGAAGCTGCGGTCATCGGCGGTCGGAGGAATCGAAGCCCGCCACGCGGCCGGCGGATTGAAAGTGGTGTGCACCATCCCCAGCGGACCAAAAACCTCGCGCTGACAGAAACGGTCAAGGCTTTCGTCGGCGATACGCTCCAACGCAACCGCCAGAATGATGAAGCCGATGTCGCTGTATTCGGCTCTCGCGCCGGGATCAGCTGTCAGGGGCGTAACAAATGCCGCCGCCAGCAGTTCATCTCTTGTCGTCGCCTTGAGAAAGAGCTTTTCGTACGCCGGCAATCCAGAGGAGTGCGCCAACAGCATCCGCACCGTGACCTCACCTCTCCGCGCATCGCTCCCGGCGAACTCAGGCACGATGCTGGCCACCGGCGCCTCCAGATCGATGAGTCCCCGCTGGTACAGAATCATCGCCATCGAGGTAGTCGCGACAACTTTCGAAACCGATGCCAGATCGAAGACCGTGGCCACGGTCACCGCAGGAGAGCTGGGTTCGTAAGTGAATCGCCCAAAGGCGTTCAGCGCGACCAGTTTTCCTTGAAAAGTAACCGCCACCGAGACTGCCGGAAACGCCGCCCGCGTAATGGCCTCCCGCAGGATGGTGAAGGCACGGCCAAAAACCGCATCCTGCCCCGCGTATGCGGGAGCAGGGAAGCGGGGCGCAGCTTGCGTACCGGTATTCGGCGAAGCAGAACTCTTGGACAAAGGTGTGATGTGCTCGATCTTCGGGTTATAACAAAGTTCCGCGGATGGGTAAAGCTGCCGCCTGCGGCGACGTAGTCAGGGCTCGTGTCGTGAGAAGCGACTAAAGCGTTGTTTGGGAAATGGAGTACGTGACGTCAGTTATTGTCGTGCCGTAGACCGTTGAGTCAGTGCAGGCGGAGTTTAATCTCAACTTGAATCTGAACAGGGACGGGCAAGCCGTTCATCCGTGCGGGTGAAAACTTCCATTGCCGCACCGGTTCGATTGCCTTCTGGTCGAGCACAACGTCGACCGACCGCAGTACCTGCAGGTCGTGAACTTTACCGTCAACGCCAACCTCCATCGCGAGAACGACGGTGCCCTCCTTCGCCTTCGCTTGGCCGCTCGATTGTACAGCCCCTTGATTTACAGATCCGGGCTGCACTTGCTGGATTGGTACAGGCGACAATACGTCAAACCCGACCCTGTGGATGTGTGCTTGCAACTCCAAGCGCCGTTCGTACCGTCGATTCTTAGCGTCCGCTAGGGCCTGTTGTGCATCCGGGCAGGAACCCTTGGTTATGGGCGTTGTACTCGGTCTATATGGCTCGGTCAATTCGGCGCGGACGTCGAATCCCGATTTCTTCGCTGACTTCCTCACTTCCTTCGGAACGGCGCCGGAAAGAGCGACAAAGTCGCCCTTACGAAGTTCAGGCGAGTAGATTTCGTCCGTGGCGCCTGCCAACCGGAGCGCGTCGTATGCTTGTACTGGATCAGTGTGGCAGCCTCGATTAATTCACAGGAGGGACTTAGCTGTTCGTGCAGTTTCACCGGGTGGATGGCAATGACGTCCGGCATCGGGGCCGACGTCTGTTGTGCCACGACCATGATTGGTGAAAATAGGAGCAGGAACTGAAGCGGCTTTCGCATGGCGCTAGGATAACTGACGAAGCCATGCAATGGCTCCCCCGCGCGAGGTGGGCGCGACGCCGGCGCTACGAACTTCAATGCGGTAAGCTTCGTGCCGCACACTGATACCACAAACGGCACCCCTGCACTTCGGTTTCTTGAGCAATATCCTGCCACTTGGTAAATTCAGAGCATCCACTCAATTTTCCCAACTCGTCGTCTGTACCCGCGTCTCCTCGTCGCCTTATTTGTTGTCACTCTTTTTCCCTTGCAGGCGACGGCGGCCACCGCCAAGGCCCCAGGCAATCCAAAACTCGCAGTCCTCGACCCCATCATCCTTGACGCCATCCACGACCACCAGATGCCCGGCGCCGTGCTCCTTGTCGGACACAACGGAAAAGTGATCTACCGCAAAGCCTTCGGCAATCGCGCGCTGGAGCCTCGCCGCGAGCCCATGACCGCCGACACTATCTTCGACCTGGCATCGCTCACCAAGGTGATTGCCACGACCACCGCCGTGATGCAACTGGTGCAGAAGGGCGAAGTCCGGCTGAACGATCCGGTGGCAAAATATATTCCGGAATTCGCTCAGAACGGCAAGGACGACGTCACCGTCCGCAACCTGCTGACTCATTACTCCGGCCTGCGCGGAGACTTCGATCTCGATCCCCCCTGGCAGGGCCGCGATGCCGCTCTGCGCCTGGCTTATGCCGAGACGCCGGTTTCACCGCCCGGCTCCAGGTTCATCTACAGTGACACCAATTTCATTACCCTGGGCGCGCTGGTCGAACGCGTAACCGGCACCACGCTGGATGAATACTGCGCCCGGAAAATCTTCCGCCCGCTGCACATGACGCACACCCGCTTTCTGCCGCCGGCAGCATGGCGCCCGAAGATTGCTCCCACTCAATACGACGAGCAGGGCAAAATGCTGCGCGGCGTGGTGCATGATCCCCGGGCGCGCCGCATGGGGGGCGTCGCCGGACACGCCGGCCTGTTCTCCACCGCCGACGATCTTTCGAAGTTTGCCCTTGCCCTGTTGCAGGGCGGCCCGATTCTGGCGCGGGACGTGGTCGAGAAGATGACGACGCCGCAGCAACCGCCCACCGCGCAGGAACTGCGAGGCTTTGGCTGGGACATCGATTCTCCATTCTCAAGTAACCGCGGCGACCTTCTCCCTGTCGGATCTTTCGGCCACACTGGATTCACCGGCACATCGATCTGGATCGATCCGACGACCCGGACTTACATCATCCTGCTGACCAGCTCGGTCCACCCCCGCGGGCAGGGAAGCGTGGTGGCCCTCCGCTCCAAAGTAGCCACTGCGGTGGCCGCCGCCCTTCCGCTGACCGTGAGCGAAAAAGAAGAGTTGCGCTGGAAAAGCATCACCGGATACAACGAGGCCCAGACCGCCGCCCGCCGCATCGCCACCCGCAACGGAACAGTGCAGACCGGGATCGACGTGCTCGAGGCCCACAACTTCGATTCCATCCGCGCCGCCGATGGCAAGAAGAGAATCGGGCTGCTCACCAACCAGACCGGTCTGGACTCCCAGGGACGCCGCACCATTGATGTCCTCGCCAGTGCCCCGGGCATCTCGCTCGATGCCATTTTCAGTCCCGAGCACGGCGTAACCGGGGCGATGGACACCACCGACATCGCCAACTCGAAGGATGCGGCCACCGGAATTCCCGTCTATAGCGTTTACGGCAACACCGACGCCGCTCGCAGGCCGCCCGCCGATATTCTGAAAACCCTCGATGCAGTCGTTTTCGACGTGCAGGACGTCGGCAGCCGCTTTTACACCTACGAAACTACCCTGGGATACTTCCTCGAAGCCGCGGCCAAGGCGGGTATTGAAATGATCGTCCTCGACCGCCCCAACCCGGTCACGGGCTCTTTCGTCCAGGGTGCCATCCCTGATCCCGGTCACGAGAGCTTCGTAAATTATTTCCCGGTTCCCGTCCGCCATGGCATGACCATGGGCGAGCTGGCGAAGATGTTTAACACCGAACGCAATATCAATGCCAAGCTGACGGTAATTCCGATGGCAGGATGGATGCGCGGCGACTGGTACGATTCCACCGCCGTGCCCTGGATCAATCCTTCGCCCAATATGCGCAGCCTCACCGAAGCCACGCTCTACCCGGGCGTCGGACGTGGTCGAAGGCACCAACGTCTCCGTCGGCCGCGGCACCGACACTCCCTTCGAATTGCTGGGCGCGCCCTGGATCAAGGCGGCTGAACTGTCGCAGTACCTGAACGCGCGAAACATCTCCGGCGTGCGTTTTGTGCCCGTGACCTTCACCCCGAACGCCAGTATCCATGCCGGCCAGAAATGTGGAGGCGTCAACATTATCCTGATCGACCGCAACGCTCTCGATGCGGCTGAGCTGGGCATCGAGCTAGCTTCGGCGCTGCACAAGCTGTATCCGGAGGAGTATCACATGGAGCGCCTGATCGAGCTGCTCAACAACCAGTCGGTCTATGACGCCATTGCCGCCGGCCAGGATCCTCGCCGCATCGCCGAGGACTGGCGGGAGCCCCTGGAAAAATTCCTCCAGGTGCGCCAGAAGTACCTGATTTACAAGTAGCTCTAGTTACCGCCGTCGTGCCTCACTTCCGCTAGAATATGTGGTGTAAGTCAGTTTGAAACCGTTCCTTTACAGCGGCGTCATCCTGAGGGACTTCAGTTCCGAAGAGCCTGCCCTGAGCGCAGTCGAAGGGATCTGGCGCGCATCGGACGCAACCCAGGTCAAAGGGATGTGGCAGGACGACGCCTGTGGGTTAGGAGAAGTTTCAGACTGAGCGGAAGAGCGATTCGTTCACCCCGGGAGTTGAGGATGACAGCTGGCAAACCTGCACCCACCGCAAACCTGATGTACCGCTGTGCCGGTCCCAACTGCGGCACGCTCAAGGGCATGACCGACCACTGGTGGCTGATGTGGGCCTCGTTCGCTGAATTTAACCGGCCCGTGCTCTACCTTTGCCGCTGGGACGACGAGATTGCCGCCCGCGAAGGCACGCTGCATGTCTGCGGCGAGCTCTGTGCCCAGCGCCTGCAGTCCCAGTTCATGGGAAATGTACGCGAGAACCAGCGCTCCGCCGGCGTGTAGGCAGTGACGTACCCAAAGATTCCGACAAACTTTCGCTCCTCAACCTGCATCGTACTTTCATATCGGGCCCTGCTGACGCCTTCGTCCGGCCTGTGCTTCGCGGAGTTCATGATGCCAACCAACTTGCTGCGAGTAATGATCGGGATGTTCCTGCTGAGCGGTCTGGCGATAGCCCAGGCGAATCCCGCGACGCCATCCGCTACGGCGGCCGCGACCTCTGAGGCCGCACAGCTCACGATCCCTTCCGGCACTAAAGTCCCGCTGGCGCTCAAGCAGTCCATCTCCACAAAAAACGCCCGCGAGGGCGATGCGGTTTATGCCGTCACCACCTTTCCGGTGGTGATCAACGATCGCATCGTGATTCCCGCCGGCACCTATGTGCAGGGCCGCATCAGCAGCGTCAAGCGCGGAGGTCATATCAAAGGGCGTGCCGAAGTCCTGATGCACTTCAGTACTCTCATTTATCCCAGCGGTTATACCGTGGTGCTGCCCGGCGCCATCGAGAATGTCCCCGGCGCTGAAAAGACCTCGATGAAAGACGAAGAAGGCACCATCCGTCAGGACAGCCAGACCGGCGAGAAAGCGAAAACGGTAGCCACCGCCGCCGGCACCGGCGCAGTGATTGGCGGCCTCAGCAATGGCGTCAAGGGAGGTCTGATCGGCGCCGGAATCGGCGGCGGAATCGGCACCGCCATCGGACTCTTCAGCCGCGGCAACGACGTGCGCCTGGAAGCCGGCACCACCCTCGAAATGGTCATCCAGCGTGAAGTCCCCCTGGACGCCAGCCGTATTCCAAGATGAATGTAGGGCGGGCGCCCTCGCCCGCCGCTTTTGACTTCCGGTTTTTCGCGGCATCCGGCAACCGCGAAGCAGCTCCTTCGTGCACCTTCGTGCCCTTGGTGGTTGAAGCCTTTTGCTGTTGCCTTTGCCCTGCAGCCCGTCACTTCAACCCAAACAGCGCATTCACATGCGCCGTCACTGAAATCGTCTGCGGCGTGAATTCTTCCGTAGGCGCAGGGGCTCCTGCGACATTCATCTTCATCATGGATCGCGCCATGGGCACCGGACGCACATTCTCGAACGTGTCCACTGATGCGTAGGACAATTCTCCCAGCGTTCGCCCCGCGCTCCGGCTCAGCGCCGCCGCCGATTCCCGTGCCCGGCGGTAGGCGTCCTCGACCGCCTTGGTCTTGGCCGCGTCCATGTCTTCCAGCGTGTAGTTCAGCGACTGATTTTCCGTAACATCGGTATCGGCCAGTTGTTGCACGATGGGCGCCACCTTGGAAAAGTCCTTCAGCTTCAGGGAAACATTCGCATTCACCTGATAGCCCACCAGCTTTCGCTTGGCGGTCTTGTAGTCGTAAACCGGTTGCAGGGAGAAATAGCCAATCTCCGCTGCCTTGGGTTCGACTCCATTGGAGCGCAGAATCTGTCGCACCTGCTCCGCCGCCTTCGAGGCGCGGTCGTAGGCTGCGCGCGAGGTCGATTCCTGCGCCGAGATATTGAATTGCATCAGGGCGGTATCCGGATTCGCCTCAAACTTCCCATCCGCCCCAACAAAGATGCTGTTCGGCTGCGCGGTTATAGTAGGGCGTTCCTGGCTCAGAGCGACGGTGGACGCGAGCAGCCCCATCAATAGCACAATCGTAGCTCTCATAAATTCTCTCCTGACCGCTAATCATGCCACAGAGGAGCCCGTGTGTGGGTCGGAACAAACAGTGTGGGTCGGACACTCCTGTCCGACGCTTTTGACCTTGCTTTTGACCTTCAGCCTTTGACTTGTTTTGACTTTCAGGCTTTTAACTTTTCAACGAAACTCTGAAGGTCGCGAAGCTCGGCCCTTTGGCAAAACCGACTTCAAAGTCAAAAGCGTGGGACATGAGTGTCCGACCCACACAACTCATCTCAGCGCCACGGAACTTGCAGGGCACGATCCAGCCGTACTTCGATCATGGTGCCTTTCTGCAGCTGCAGCCTGTGGTCGCTGAAAATGGCTTGCACCACGCCGGCGGCGGCTCCGGCCTTTGCGCCAATGCCGGCGGAATCCGGATCGCGATGCCCGCCCTGTCCTCGCCGTTCGATGCCGCCCTCTGCCCCCGCGGTCAGCCCGTGCTCGCCCGGAACGTCGATGATAGTTGCGATCAACGGGGCCCATCCGTGCCGGGTTTCGATTTCGTCAAAGCTCAGCAGCAGCCGGGGATGGAAACCGTTGCCTACTTCGCTGACGTGCCCCCTGATCCTGCTGCCGCGGAGGATCGTGGTTTCATCCGGCCCCATCAGATCTTCCCCCAGCCTGGCCTTGAAGCGCTTTCCCGGCTGGATTCTGCTGACATCGAGCCTGTCCTCGAGGCGGATGAGAAACGTGGTCCCGTAGGGAATGGCATGAGGAGGAGCGGCGGCCTTCTCCTCCTGGCCGAGCAGTGGCAGAGTTGCCAGAGCCAAAGTCAAACACCAGAACGAACGAAACCCAGTCATGAGCGAAACCTCCACGCCGCGAAAGCGAACTGCCAGCTCGGTTGGATGTTGGCCATACGCGAATTGCTGCCTGCGTCGCAGCCCGGCCGGCTAAATGAACCCAACCTTAAGGACAGGTGTTTCTTTGCGTTCTTTGCGGTTAAAAGCTTTTTGGATGGAAGTCAGCGAGATCCTGCGAATCTAGATGGAGCCCTTGGCGCTGCTGGAGTAAGCGAAGCGATCACTCTGCGCCCCAATCTGGCGGCGCAAATCTCCCCAGATGTTCTCCGGCATGGTGAGAAATACTTTGACGACTTGCGGATCGAATTGCCGCCCCGACCAGCGCTCGATTTCTTCCCGCGCCGCCTGCAGGGACTGGGCAGGACGATATGGGCGGTCCGAGGTGATGGCATCCAGCGTGTCTGCCACCGAGAACATGCGGGCGCCCAGAGGAATCTGGTCGCCTTTCAGTCCGCGCGGGTATCCCGTCCCGTCGAAGCGCTCCTGATGGGAATAGACGATCTCGGCCGCCTCCGCCAGAAACGGGATCCGGCTCAGGATCTGGTAGCCATGGTAACAGTGCTCGCGCATGATGGTGATCTCGTCCGGCGTGAGCTTGTCGGGCTTGGTCAGAATCTTGTCGGGAATCGCCATCTTGCCGATGTCATGCAGGAACGCCCCGCGTGCGATCACGTCAATCTGACTCTTGGGCAGGCCCATGGCCCGTGCAATGGCGATGGTGAATGCTGTTACCCGCCGCGAATGGCCTTCCGTCTCCGCATCTTTTAAATCCAGGGCGCCGCCCAGCGCTTCCAGCGTGATGTCGTAGGAGCGCTCCAGGTCAGCCAGAGTTTTCTTGAGCTGTTCCGTGCGCGCCGCTACCAGCGATTCCAGACTGGTCTGGTAGGCGCGGTTCTCCAGCTTCAGACGGCGGTTTTCCAGTGCCCGGCGGACCGTCGCCAACAGCTGTTCACGTTCGAAGGGCTTCAGCAGGTAGTCATACGCGCCATTGCGAATCGCCGCCAGCGCCACCGATATATCGTGCACCGCCGTGACCATCACCACCGGCATTTCCGGAAAACGTTCCTTGGTTCTTTCCAGCAGTCCGATGCCGTCCAGGTTCGCCATCATCAGGTCGGACAGCATGAGCTCGAATTCCTCGCCGGACTCGAGCAGCGCCAATGCTTCCATCCCCGAGCCCGCCTGTTTGCACTTGTACCCCGCGGTGGTCAGCATGGACGAGACAATCTCGCGGATCGTCTCTTCGTCATCGACAACCAGGATGCGATCAACTGGCATGGTTTTCTTTAGACTACGGCCAATTCTACCGTAGTTCCGAGATTCCGAAAGTAACCAGAAGGTCAGGGAAAGCCCATTGGACCTCTGGGGAAGCATGCTATTTAAGGAGGGGAGCGCTTAATCCCCCCTTGGCGGCGATGAATCTATTGAGCTTCTCTACCGGGCTTTGGGTGAGGGACATTACTGTCCCTGGTCTGTCCCCACAGGAGTCGGCGGCCCTGCTCCTGCTGGCCGCCAGCCTGCTGGTTTTCCGCGCCTTTCGCGAGCGCTACCTGTTGATCTGGACCCTGGGCTGGCTGGCCTACTTCGTATCTCGCTGGACCCTCGCCGACCACCTCGCTGGACCGGTGCCGACGTATCTGGTCGCCATCTCGCAAGCCGAATTTGTTCTGGCCATCTGCCTCTTCGCCGCCGCCATCTTCGTCTATACCCACGCCCGCGGACTCCTGCTGCCCCTAATGCTGATCACCTTGACCATCATGGGCTTCTGCGTGGCCCGCATCTGGCTCTGGCCCCAGTCCATTACCCTGCGCGTGGCCCTGGAAGTGGCCTACCGCATCGTCGCCATCACTGCCGCCTACCGCCTCATCCGCTACCGCTGGGCGCGCTGGGAGATGGGTCCCTGGCTGCTCAGTATCAGCATGCTGTTGCTTCACCTCCATTGGGCTCCCATCGATTCGCACCTGCCCGCGGGCTCTAACCTGATGGTGAGCCTGCTGGCCGGCCTGAGCATGCTGCTGCTGGTTTTCGATGATTACAAGTTGCACATGCGCCGCCTGGGCGTGGTCAACGCGCTCACCTCCAGCATTACTCGGGCGCAGCAGCACGGGCCTATCATGGCCACGGCTCTCGAGGAACTCAAAGGGCTCATGCGCGCCAAAGCCGCCTGGTTCCGCCTGGTGGAAGGCGATCGTATGGTCATCGCCCAGCAGATCGGCCTCTCCAAGGGCTTCCTGCAGGACCGCCTCTCCGTCCCCCTCGACGACGACTTTGAACGCACCCTCGGCGGCACCACGCCGGTCGTGCTGATCACTTCCGATGCCGCGGAAGCTGTCCGCCCCTACCTCAAGCAGGAAGGATTCCATCATGTGGTGATGGTGCCGGTGCTCGGCAAGAAGTCGGTCATCGGGACCCTGGCCCTGGGCGGCGCTCACCGCCTGCACTACTCTCCTGACGAAATGGAATTTCTCGTCACCACGGCCCATCAGTTAGGACTCGCGGTCGAAAACCTGCGCCTGGTGGAACAGATTCTGCGCTCCCATCGCCAGTGGACCAACACCTTCGATTCCATCCACGACCTGGTCCTCCTTCACGATTCCGATTTTCGTGTAATGAAGGCCAATCACGCCCTGCTGGAACGCCTGAATCAGGCGCCCGCCGATGTCGTCGGTCAGCTCTGCGAAGACGTGCTGCCGCACAATCGCGGCCAGTGGAAGGGCTGTCCTTATTGCGGACATCCGGAAGAAGGTTTTCACGAAGGTCCCGATCCCGGCTTCGGCGGCTTCTCCATGGTCTCTACCTCCACCTACGTCGAACAGGGAAGCAAGCAGAGAGGCACTATTCACGTGGTGCGCGATACCACCGACCGGCGCATCGCCGAAGAAAAATACCGTCTGCTTTTCGAACAGGTGCAGGAAGGTGTTTTCGTCGCCACCCCCGAAGGCAAACTGCTCGACTGCAATGATGCCTTCATTCGCATGCTGGGCCACGGCAGCCGGGAAGAAGTCTTGGCCCTGAACGTTGATGCCGAGCTCTACGCCTCCCACGAACAGCGCGACGCTTTCCGGCGCGAAGTGGAGCTGCACAATTACGTTCGCAACTTTGAAGTCACCTTGCGCCGCAAGGACGGCACCCTGCTCACCGCCATGGAGAGCAGCTTCGCCACTCGCAACGCCGAGGGCAAGATCGAGCGCTACCAGGGTTTCCTGCTCGATATGACCGAAAAGAAGCGCGCCGAAGATGAAATCCGCCGGCGCAACCGCGAACTCAACGCCCTGAATGCCATGGCGGTCATCGCCACCCAGTCCTTCGATCTGGATGAAATTCTCAACCTCACGCTGCGCCAGGTGATCACCCTGCTCGGCGCCGAAACCGGCTCCATCTATCTTTGCGATCTTGATGAAGCCACCTTCCGCCGCCGCGCGGGATGGGGCCAGCGCAGCGCCGAACGCGCCCGCCTCTCCGAAATCAAGTTCACCGAGGGCTTCGGCGAGCTCGTGACCCGTTCGCGCACCGAGGTCATCACCACCGACTATCTGCCGCACCTGCCCGCGCAGGTCGCGGAATTCATCCGTGCCGACGGCCTGGCCTCCTGGATCTGGGTCTTGTTGTGGGGAAAAGACGCGCCCATCGGCATCATGGGCATCAGCAGCCGCGACAGCCGCGAGTACACCAGCAACGACGAAAGCCTGCTGGTGGCCATCGGCCGCCAGTTGTCCACTACCATCGAGAAGGTCCGGCTCTACGAGGAAACCTGCCGCGCTTACGAAGACCTGCGCCGCGCCCAGGAACAATTGCTGCAGAGCGAAAAAATGTCGGCGGTAGGACAGTTGATCGCCGGCGTCGCCCACGAACTCAACAACCCGCTGACCGCCATTCTCGGCTACGCCCAGCTGCTCGAAAGTGAAGGCCTGGGAGAACGCGCGGCCGACTTTGTCAGTAAACTCTTCAAGCAGGCCCAGCGTACCCACCGGGTGGTACAGAACCTGTTGTCCTTCGCCCGTCAGCGCAAGCCCCAAAAAGAGCAGGTCGATATCTGCAAAGTGCTGGATGAAACTCTGGCCCTGCGCGACTACGACCTCAAAGTAAATGACATTAAAGTAGAGCGTGATATCGAAGCTGAAATTCCGCCGGTCACCGCCGACCCTCACCAGCTCGAGCAGGTGTTTCTCAACATCATCAATAACGGTGTGGACGCCATGCTGGAATCAGGCCGAGCCGGCATCCTTAGGGTCCGGGTTTACACCCAGGAGGGAACTGTCATCACCGAATTTCAGGACTCCGGGCCCGGCATCAAGGAACCGAACCGCATCTTCGATCCCTTCTATACCACCAAGAGCGTGGGCAAGGGCACCGGCCTCGGACTCAGCATCTGTTACGGCATCATCAAGGAACACGGCGGAGACATTTCCGCGCGCAACCGGGAAGATGGCGGGGCCGTCATCGAAGTGCGTCTGCCCGCCAACGACCGCGCTGGCGTTCCCGAACCCGCTTCGACTGCCTCTTCGCGGAAGTCCGTGATCGAGGGCAGCGTCCTCCTGGTCGAAGACGAAGAAGCCGTTCTCGAATTCGAGCGCGACGTTCTTGCCGGGGCCGGAGCCAAAGTCGTGACCCTCATGAATGGCGACGAAGTGAAGGCAAGGCTGCTGCAGGAGTCATTCGACGCCATGATCATCGACGGCAAGATGTCAAACGGCTGGAACGCGCCCGATGTCTATCGCTGGATTGCAGAAAACCGCCCCGGCCTGGAAAAACATCTGATGTTCACCTTCTCCAGCGCCCTGGAGCCGGAAATCCGCGACTTCCTGCACGCCAACAACGTCCCGTATCTGGTGAAACCCTTCGAAGTCGGAGACCTGATATCCCAGGCCCGCCGCCTGCTGCAAAAAACCCAGGCCGCCGTAGCCGGTTAAAAAAATGTAGTCGCGGGCGACTCGCCCGCGCCGGTTTGGGTAGCGCCGGCGTCCCGCCGGCTGTCGGGCGGGCATCCTGCCCGCCCCGGACACAAGGCTAGTCCGAGCGAAGTCGACCCCGACCCAACCGGCAGAGCCTGCCCTGAGCGAAGTCCAAGGGACCCCCGCCTCCAACCTCAAAGACTCTTCCGCAGCGACCGCCCAAACGCCCGCAGCACCGCTTCATTTCTCCGGTACCAGACCCAAAGCCCAAGCTTCTTGGCCTCGACCACGCCGGCTTTGGTCAGGATCGCCATATGATGAGAAATGGTCGGCTGCGACAGCTGAATGCGCTGCTCGATGTCCGAAGCGCACAACCCCACGTCCTTGTCGATCGAACACCCGCCCTGTTCCTTAAGCGCATGCAGGATCCTCCGCCGTGTCGGGTCCGCGATAGCATGCAGGATGCGATCCAGTTCCTGCTCCGAATGACTCATGACAAATTGAATAGACTACGAATTGACGGGTGTCAATATACAGACGTCAGCCCTCGGACCTCAGCCCTCGAGGTGTCATCCTGAGCGGAGCGAGAGGTTTCGCTTGCGAAACCTCTCACGGAGTCGAAGGACCCCTATAAGCTGACGAACTCGGCACAAGCACGCTAAAGCTATCTGAAACTTTTGTGCGGAGCCGTTAGTCAAATGATCTGAAGTCCGAGGTCCGGACTCCGCCCCCGAGGTCGCCCATGCTCTTCGAAGGCAATGATCGCCGTCAACTCGAGAAACTGAAGAAGAGCGAAGGCCTGCTCCCTCCCGGCCAATCGCTCACTCTGAAATGGCCGGTTCTGCACTACGGTTCAGTGCCGAGGTTTGATCCCGAAACCTGGGACTTCCGCGTTACTGGATTGGTTGATTCGCCGCTCACGCTAACCTGGAAAGAGTTCAACGCGCTCCCCAAAATCCAGCGCACCAGCGACTTCCACTGTGTGACCCGGTGGAGCCGCTTCGACAACCACTGGGACGGCGTGGCTTTCCGCGAACTGCTGGCCCGCGTCCATCCCAGGCCCGAAGCCGCCTACGTCCTGGTCCACGCCGAGCAGGGATACACGGCCAACGTGCCCCTGGCCGACCTCGACCGCGAAGAAGTGCTGCTCGCCACTCATCACGACGGTGAACCCCTCACCGCCGAGCACGGCTATCCGCTCCGCCTCATCGTTCCTCATCTGTATGGCTGGAAGTCGGTGAAGTGGCTTCGCGGGCTGGAATTTCTCCAGCACGACACTCCAGGTTTCTGGGAGCAAAACGGTTACCACATGTACGGAGATCCCTGGAAAGAGCAGAGATTCAGCAGGTGAAGCAGGCATCTGATCTCAGACCTCGGACGTCAGACCTCACATCTCGGCTGTCATCCTGAGCGGAGTCGAAGGACCCCTATAAGCCGATGAGTCCGGCCGAAGCAGACTAGAGGTGAATGAAACTTTCGGGAAGGAAAAAATAGTCAAACGGTCCGACGCACGCCTTCTCACTTCTTCAGTATCGGATTGTACCCATCCTTCACCAGCTGCCCGCGCGCGCCCTCCGCGTCCTTGATGTCGGAAAAGGGTCCCACCTGCACATGGAACAGTTTGTCCCCACCCGCGCTGGCGGCGAAGGCGGCATACTGCTTTTTCTTGAGCGCATCCACCAGGGCCGCGGCGTCTTCCTGCTTGCTGACTGCCGCCACCTGTACGAAGTAGCTGTTCTGGCCTGTAATTGCGGTGGGATCGGGAGGCGCATCAGCATCCGCCGGCACCGGTTTGGCTGCGCTGCCTGTGGGCGTGTCCGCAGTCTTGGCGGTCAAATCGGCTTGCGGATCTTTCTGTTCGACTGCCTTGTAGAACGTGAGGTCGGAGGATGGGTGAGACTCCGCGGCCTTGACCGCCGTGGGTCGTACAGCCGACGCGCCCGTTCCCCCTTGCAACTCAACATTGATCCTGCCGGAATTTTTCCCCAGCGAAAATCCCATCCCGAAGAAGACGGCGCACAGCGCCACCAGCCCGAAGAACAGGGCCAGCATCTTGCCCGTGCCCAGCGTGATCTCTGTGTCCTCAGAAGCCGCCATGGATCACTCCACCTTTGCTTCAGCTCTTGGGGCTCTCCCCCTCCGGTTTGCCCAGGATTTTCTGCAGGCCGGAGAAAAAGTCCACCGGCACCGGAAAGACCACGGTGGTATTTTTCTCCACGCCGATTTCAGTCAAAGTCTGCAGATACCGCAGCTGCACGCTCACCGGTTCCTTGGCCAGCAGCGCGGCGGCATCCACCAGGCGCTGCGCCGCCGAGAATTCGCCCTCCGCATGAATGATCTTGGAACGCTTTTCCCGCTCCGCCTCGGCCTGCTTGGCCATGGCCCGCAGCATGGTTTCAGGCATGTCGACCTGCTTCACTTCCACGTTCGTGACCTTCACTCCCCAGGGCGCGGTGTGCGTGTCCAGAATGCTTTGCAGCCGCAGATTGATTTTCTCGCGATGGGCCAGCAGTTCATCCAGTTCCTGTTCGCCGAGCACGGAACGCAGCGTGGTCTGCGCGAACTGCGAGGTCTGGTACACGTAGTTGGAAACTTCTACCACCGCCTTACGGGGATCGATCACCCGCAGGAAGATGACTGCATTTACTTTCAGAGTGACGTTGTCACGCGTGATGATGTCCTGCGGCGGAACTTCCATCGCTTCCTGGCGCAGCGAAATGCGCACCATGCGATCGATGGGAGCGAACACCAGTATCACGCCCGGCCCTTTTTCGTGGCCCAGCAGGCGGCCCAGACGGAAGATCACGCCCCGCTCATATTCGGCCAGGATCTTGATCGAGCTGAAGAGATACAGAACCACCACGATGGTAACAATGGCCGAGAAAGATAGACCCATGGAGAAACCTCCGCGCCCGGAAACTCAGGAACGCTTCTGTAGTACCGCAACCTCTTTAAGCATACGGCATCTCGCCGGAGAGGGGAGTGCCTCGCATGATGCCAGCATTTGCTGTCATCCTGAGCGGAGCCGGATGTTTCGCTTGCGAAACATCTGGCGCAGTCGAAGGACCCCTATTGCCAATCCGCAGCCGGGTAGCACGGGCTGTTGACTCGCTCTTAGTCTCAGAGCCGCGCACGCGCGTTCCCCGAGTAAGCTCACACCATGCTCTCGGCGGGAGTACGCTCCACCGCCGCAGATGGTTCCACCCGCAACTGCAATCCGTCCACGGCCACGACCACTACAGTTTGTCCAGCCGGCACGCCGCTGGCCGACATGGCATCCCATATTTCACCGTGAACAAACACCTTTCCGCGAGGCGTAAGAGAAGTCTGCGCGATACCCACCTCTCCCACCAGCCCCTGCGCTCCCGTCGTCACTTTGTTGGCCCGCGCCTTCAGGGCAATGCTCATGAGAAATACCGTGATTCCGCCCAGCGGAACACTCACCGCCAGCGCGGTCAGCAGGTGCACCCGCATCTCCGGAATCGGCGCATCCACCAGCAGCAAGCCGCCTAAAACCATGGTTGCCATCCCGCCGATTGCCAGAACTCCATGGGTGGCAAATTTTGCCTCCAGCGCGAACAACGCAAACGACGCCAGGATCAGCACCACCGCCGCAAAACGCGTGGGCAAGAGGTTGAGCGCGAAAACTGCCAGCAGGATGAATACGATGCCCACCGTCCCCGGCACCACCGCGCCCGGATGGTTAAACTCCGCATACAGCGCCAGCGCGCCCACCGCCAGAAGAATGAATGCGATGTTGGGGTCCATGATGAAGGCCAGGATCCGCTGCTTCAGCGTCATGTCGTATGGCCGGATGGTTTCGCCTTCCAGGTTGAGGGTGACGGTCTTTCCGTCGAAGCGCTTGACGGCCTTCCCCTGCATCTGCTGCAACAGGTTTTGCTCGCTCGTCGCCACGTAGTCGATCAACTTTTGGGAAAGCGCCTCCTGGTCGGTAAAAGACTTCGACTGGCGCACCGTGCTCTCGGCCACTTCGACGTTGCGGCCCCGCTTGGAAACCACGGAACGCATCAGCGCGGCCGCGTCATTCTCCACCTTCTCCTTCATCACATCGTCCATCTTGCCGCCGCCCAGTGTGACCGGATGGGCTGCGCCGGTATTGGTTCCCGGGGCCATGGCCGCCACATCCGCGCTCTCCAGAATAAAGAACCCGGCCGACGCTGCCCGGCTGCCGCTGGGCGTCACATAAACGATGACCGGCACCGGAGAAGCCAGGATCTTCTCGATAATGTCCCGCGTGGAATCGACCAGGCCGCCCGGCGTATTCAACTCGATGAGCAACGCCTGATCTTTATTGCGTGCCGCCTCCGCCAGCGCGCGTCCGATGTACTCGTCAGTGATGGGATGAATGGTGTCGTTGACAACAATCTTCAACACTTCAGCGGAAGAAGGAATGGAGACGCACAGCAAGACTGCAACCACCAGCATTCGCGGACCGGAAAGCATTCTCATCGGCTACACCCGTCATGCCCATTGTAGCGCCGGCGTCCCGCCGGCTGTCACGGAGGCATCCTGCCCCCGCAGGGCGCCGCTACGCCATCAATCCGCCGCGGTGCTCCTTTCGGCTTCCTCGCCGCGCAATTCATCCCATCCCGGCAGGCGTTTATCCCCGGTAATCAAACGCGCTCCGCGCTCGTAGGTGAAATAAGACCATGCCCACTGCACCAGCACGATGATGCGATTGCGGAATCCGATCAAAAAGAAGACGTGAACGAACAGCCACGCCAGCCACGCTACAAACCCGGAAATATGAATCTTCCCAAAGTCGGCCACCGCCGCCGCGCGCCCGATGGTCGCCAGGCTGCCCTTGTTGAAGTAATGAAAATTCTTGCGCGGCTCGCCCCGCAATTCAGCCGCAATGTTGTGCGCCGTGGCTTTGCCTTCCTGCATGGCGACCGGCGCAACTCCTGGCAGCCACTTTCCGTGTTCGTCCTTGAGCGCAGCCAGGTCCCCAATGACGAAGACTTCCGGATGCCCCGGCAGGCTAAGGTCCGGATTCACCAGCACCCGTCCGGCCCGGTCCACCGGCGCTCCCAGTTTTTTTCCCAGTGGCGAGGCTGCGACTCCCGCCGCCCAGAGAATGACCGCCGCCGGCCATCGCGTTTTCCCCATCTGCACGGACCCCGGCTCTACTCCCGTCACCATGGCCGAGGTATGCACCTCCACCCCCAGCCGCCGAAGCTGTTCTTCAGCACTGCGAGAAAGATCTTCGGGATAGGCAGGCAGAATCCGCGGGCCCCCTTCCAAAAGCACAATCCTGGTCTTCCGCGGATCTATGCTGCGAAATTCATTGGCCAGCGCACGGCGCGCAATCTCGGCCAGCGTCCCCGCCAATTCCACTCCCGTGGGACCGCCTCCCACCACCACGAAATTGAGTTGTACCTGGTCTTTTCCGTCGGCCGCCTGGCGCTCCGCCAGCTCAAACGCCAGCAGCACGCGCCGCCGGATTTCCAGAGCATCCTCGATCGTCTTCAGCCCCGGAGCAAACGGCTCCCAGTCATCGTGGCCAAAATAGGCATGGCTCGCGCCCGAGGCCACAATCAAGTAGTCGTAGGCCACTTCGCCGTCCGGCAACTTCACCACTTTGCGCGACAGATCGAAGTCCTGCACCTCCGACATCAGCACTTCGACGTTCCGCCGGCTGCGCAGAATCCAGCGAATCGGCGCCGCAATTTCGCCCGGAGACAATCCCGCCGTCGCCACCTGGTACAGCAGCGGTTGAAAAGTATGAAAGTTCTGGCGATCGATCAGCGTAACCTGAACCGGATTTCGGGCCACCGTGCGGGCCGCCAGCAGCCCGCCAAAGCCCCCTCCAACAATCACCACCCGCGGGTTGGTTTTCGTATCCATACACTATTAGATTCGTCGCAGGCCCACAGAGTCGCAGCCAAACTGACAACCGGGAACTGATGACTGACAACTGGTGTCTATTCCAACCCGATCATCATCCCGTAGTAGGCGACGAACGAAACCACAAACCCCACAAACCAGGAGTAATCGTAAGCGAAGCGCAACCCTGGAACTACCAGCCCCACCAGCGCCACAGCGGCGCCCAGAAACAGTGCGCCCACGGCCTTCCAGTTAAATCCTCTGGAATACTCGTAAGCTCCACCACGCAGGTAGAGATCATTCACCAGCAGCGACCGTTTCCGTATG
Source organism: Terriglobia bacterium (assembly GCA_963752375.1). Taxonomy (GTDB): domain Bacteria; phylum Acidobacteriota; class Terriglobia; order Terriglobales; family Acidobacteriaceae; genus JAIQFF01. The sequence goes on along the minus strand of CAVVYF010000037.1, from coordinate 37,794 downwards.
ATCCAGTAGTCGCAAATCATGATGCCCGCCACCGGTCCCAGAAAGGCCGCGTATCCCCCGAGCCAGCCGAAGATGAATGTCTTGTAGTTGTCCAGCAGCTTCCAGGGCATGATGGCGATGCCCATGAAACAAGTGATCACGCCGCCGGTCTTGAAACTTATTTTTCGCGGCCACAGGTTGGAAAAATCATTGGCCGGAGAAACCACGTTGGCGCCAATGTTCACGTTCAAGGTCGCCAGCAGGATCGCGATCAGCGACACTACCACCGCCAGCCGCGAATGAAACCGGCTCAAGAGCTGCACCGGGTCCCAGATCGCCGACCCGTAAATCACCACGGTTGCTGAAGTCACCAGCACTCCCACCAGAGAATAGAGCGTCATGGTGGTGGGCAACGCCAGCGCCTGGCCGATCACCTGCGCCCGCTGGCTCCTGGCAAAGCGCGAAAAATCCGGAATGTTCAGCGAAACCGTCGCCCAGAATCCCACGGTCGCATTCAATGCCGGAATCAGGAACTTCAGAAATTCCGAAAAACTGCTGAAGCGCGACGGCGCGGAAAGCATCGGCCCAAAACCTCCCGCCTGCACATAGGCCCAGCCCAGCAACAGCAAACCCACGCCCAGCAGGATGGGCGCGCTGATCCCTTGCAGAAATCTTATGTACTCAATTCCTTTAAGGATCACCGCCAGGTTGATCAGCCAGAACGCCATGAAGCAGATGCCCGCTCCGTGCGGCACCGCCTTCCACGCCGGCCACACCGTAGCCAGCAGCACATTGATGGCCTCGCCCCCAATCCAGGTCTGTATGCCAAACCATCCGCACGCCACCAGGGCGCGCAGCACCGCCGCCACGTTCGCCCCCAGCACTCCGAACGAAGCCCGCGCCAGCACCGGGAAGGGAACTCCGTACTTTGCCCCGGGATGCGAATTCAGCAGCATCGGCGCCAGCACGATGCAGTTCCCCAGAAACACGGTAAACACCGCCTGCTTCCAGTTCATCCCGCCCTGGATCAGACTGGCCGCCAGCATGTAGGTCAGGATGTTGACTGACATCGAAACCCAGAGGGCGGCGTAGTTGTACGTGCCCCACGTCCGCGCCCCCCGATCACCCGAGGCCGCCTCGCCGGGCAGAACCGTCGGCGCCAGATCAGGGTTGTAAAGCGGGCTGGATTCAATGTTCGGGCGGGCGGGAGCAGTCGGCATCGACATTTGTGGGATTTTTCTTATACGCCGCGGCGATTTACGTAGGGACGGATGTCCTCATCTATCCAGCGCAGCGCAGCTCCGCTCTTTTATTTCTTACGCAGGGCGCGGGTCCAACCTACGGTACAACAGAAAAACGAATCCCACATGCAGCGCTCACCGGGCGGCGGCCGCCTTGCGCGCCACCAGGCCAAACCCCCGGCTGCGCGCGCTGCTCTCCAACCCAGCCAGTTCGGTTCGCGCTACCGCATCATGTCCTGATTTTTTTTCCCACTCCGCGAGCACCAGGCGGGCTTCGAATTCGACTCCCACAAATCCGCGTTTGCGGGCCTCACCCAGGATCTCTTCCACCTGTGCCCGGGACAATTCACGCCCCTCCGAGCTCAGCAGCACGCGCGCCCGCGTCAGATCGAACTGGAATCGGGCTAGCCGGTTCTGACTCTGGGCGGCCAGAGCCTTGGCCCCTTCAGTCTCCTTCTTCGCATCCTCCACCTTGCCCTGCGCCAGCAGCGCCCGCGTCAGCATGGTGCTGGCGGCCAATTCATCATCGGCGGCCTGCTCGCGATGAAACTGTTCCTTGCACTTCCTCATTTCCCCCTCGGCCTCGTCGGCGTGACCCTCTTCGATGGCCAGGCTGGCCAGCGCAACCTGGGTTTCCGCCGCCGATTGCTTTTCTCCCGCCTGCTCCCGCAGGGCCAGCGATTCTTCATAAGACTTGCGGGCGGCCGCCAGGTCGCCTCGATCCGTAAGCACGTCTCCCATTCCGGTCAGCACGTACGCCGTCGCATCCTTGTCGTCGATCTCGCCCGCGGTCGCTTTGGCTTGCTGGTAAGTGGTCTCCGCCGCCTGCAGGTTCCCCTGCTGGCGCGACAAATCTCCCAGATTGTTGAGAGAAAGCGCCACCCCGCTCTTGTCCTCCACCGCCTGGTAGCGCGGGATCGACTCCTCGAACAGTTTTTTGGCCGCGCTCAGGTTTCCCCTGGTCAGGTACGCGCCGCCCAGGTTACTCATAGCAGTCGCTACCCCATCCGGGTTGCCGATCTGGCGAAATTCCTCGATGGCCTGGCGCCACAGTTTTTCGGCCCGGGCCAGGTCGCCTTGCTCGTAATAGAGGGCGGCGAGGTCGGTCATCATCATGGCCTCGCCGTTCATGTTTCCCGCCGCCATCGAGCTCTGCAGCGCGATCTGACATTCGCGAATGGTCTCCGCCGACACTTCGATCGAGGGTCCTTGCTGGCAAAGGATTCCATACGTCCGGGCCACCAGGACATGCGATCCCTGCGCGCTGGCCTTGTCGATGGCGCGCTGCGCCGCGCTCCGTGCTTTCGTAAAGTCCGTACCGATCAGCGCGGACGCCTCCATCATGTCAATGCGCGCATCCTCTCCGGCCGGCGGCGGCAGCTGGCGAAGCGCCGCCAGCGTCCGCAACGAGTCGGCGGGTTTGATGTACATCTGCGCCGAGGCCAGCAACAGCCCGTAATCGAGGCGGTCAGGAAAGAGTTGGAACAGAGTCTCGTACGCCTGTACGGTTTTGGGCCAGTCCTCGGTCGCGCGCCGGTACTGTCCCTCGACCAGCAACTGTTCTTCCTGCGGAAGATGTTGAGACAGGTCCAACGCCCGCTGTGCCTCCCCGCGCGCCTTGCTTTCGTAGCCCATGTGCCACCAGGCCTCGGACAGCGCCGAATGCGCCAGGGGATAGTTGGGATCGGCCGCCACCGCCTTGACCAGCAGGTCGCGTGCGCCCTGAAAATCGAATGCCCACAGCTTGGCCCGGCCCTCTGCGTACAACCGCACTGCTTCCTGATTCGAGGGCAGTGAAGCTCGTGCGGCGCTGATCGCCTCCGCCGAAACAGAATTCACCCCCAGGCTCTGCCGCAACTCAGCCCCGGCTTGAGCCGCCAGTTCGAAGAGCTTGTCTTCGCTGCCGGTCAGGGCGCGTTCGGCAATCGTCTCACCGCCCGCTGTATCCTGCACTCGAACGTCCAGCCGGATGCGATTTCCATCTTTCCCGGGCAGCAAGGTGTAAGCGCCCAGCACTACTACATCCGCGCCTGGGTTTTCGCGCAACCGTTCCAGCGTGGCCCTGGCCAGAGTATCTTCGTCCGCCAGAGGGAGCTCGCGTTTGGCGCGCGCCACGTCCTCTCCCGCGACCAGTCGAAGGCCGCCGCCCGCCGCCAGTTCCGTGCTCAGCATTTCGGTAAACGCGGTCGAAAGCCAGTTGTCGTCCGGACGCCCCGCCAGGTTGCGAAAGCCCAGCACCGCCACCCCGCGGCGGGGCCGCACCCGGGACCTCGCCGCCGCAGTCTCAACCCCAGCCGCCGACTGCCGCGGGTTCGACCGGAATTCATACATCGCGATTCCGACCATCAACAGCACCAGGCAGGCAATGATCCAGTAGCGGCCGCGCAGCGATGCCGTTCGCGCCGCTTTCTCAGCTCCAGCTGAGAACCGGGAACTCGAAACTAACAACTGATTTTCGATTCCCGCCTGAGCCACCGGGCCCGCCCGGTTGACTGAGGAGTTGGTCGCCTCTTTTTCCGTCTCTCCCGCGAGATCGGCGTCAGCTGCATCCTGCACCGTGACCGGAGCCACAAACCGGTAGCCCCGCCGGGGCACAGTCTCGACGAACCGTGGCGCATCGGCATCGTCCCGCAAAGCCTCGCGCAACTTTCGTACCGCCACTCCCAGGCTGTTGTCGAATTCGACGAAAGTGTCCTCGGGCCAGAGACGCTGCCGTAACTCTTCCCGCGTCACGATGTCGCCCGGCCGCTCCGCTAGCAGGACCAGCAAGCGCAGGGGCAGGTCTTGTAGCTTCACGCCAGAGCCGCTGCGCGAAAGCCTCCCCTGGGATGGATCCAGCTCAAACGGGCCAAACCGGTAGCGAACGCCTTTTGGGGTCGAGTTGCTCATGGTCCTCGCCGCACCCGCGGAAGTGGGGCAAATCTTATCACGGGAAATCGCCCCGCACCGCAGTTAAGATGCCCGCCTAAACCCTTGCCTGACAGCCACTTCGCGGTTAATGCAGGCTTAAAGAGCAGTTTCATTGACTCGCACCGTGTCTTCCTTCACATTCTCGCCGTCGGGCACCGGGTTGATTTGTGGAGGACACCATGTCTCGCAGATTCTCAGCAATCGTACCGCGCACTTGCCTCCTGTGGTTGGCGGTTTTCGTTGTTTCTCTCACGCAGGCACAGTCGGGAACAAAACGAAAGGTATCCAGCGAAAGCGATCTGCCGCGCTTCACCTATGCAGTGGTCGGCTCGGCTTCAGATTTGCTGCAGGCAGACTCCGCCACTTTCGACAGGTTCGCTGCACCCATTCGCGCCGACCTGGAATCCGTACTCCGCGATTACGACATTCAGGATCATGCCATGTTGCGCGATCTTCTGGGCGTTGAACTGACCTTCCAGGTGCTATCGGGCAAAGAGGACAAGGCTGCGCTCCAGACGGTAAAAAAGATTCGCTCTCTCGAAGACAAACCAGACGCCAAACTCATAAGCGGCGTGGAGACCGAATGTCTGTTGAAGGCCCGGGCGGTCACCGGCCAGCCTGGTGAGGAGGCGGTGGCCGCCTCTTATGCCCGCTGCTACGCTGCCGCGCTCGATGGACTTCCCTGGAAAGTCGTCGGCAATCGGTTGAAGGAGTCCAAGACCAGATTCGAGATCACCAACGCTGCCATGATTGCGGGCATAGTGCAGGCAGACATTGATCCTGCCGTGGCCAAATCCCATTCCATAAGCAACGACCTGGCATGGAGTCTTCTCTACAGTCGTGCTCGATTGCTGCTGTTTCTTCCGCTCAAGAATCAGACCATTGATGTCGTCAGCAAGTACATAGCCGCGCACGATTTCAAGAAACCGGACATCTGGGCCGCCCGCGACGTGATCCTGAATGCCAACCAGCAGCTCACTCCCGTACGGGTTGCCATCTGGGACTCTGGAGTGGACGTTGCGCTGTTTCCAGGTCAGGTGTACACCGACCCCGATCCTGGCAAATACGATCCCCACGGACTGGCATTTGATCTCCTGGGTCTTCCCGCCCACGGCGATCTTTTCCCGCTAAGCGCCGATCAGCAACGAGAGTACCCAGCCATGGAGGATCTGCTGAAAGGACATTCCGATCTCATACTTTCCATCGACAGCCCCGAAGCCACCGCCGTCAAACAAAAAGTCGCATCTCTCCCGGCCTCTGAGGTCCCCGGCTTCTTCGAAGCGATCTCGTTGTACTCCAATTACGTTCATGGCACGCACGTCGCCGGCATCGCGGTCCGAGGCAACCCGGCGGCGCGAATCGTAGTGGCCCGCATCACCTTTGACTGGAAGAACGTTCCCCTGTTGCCGACTGAAGAACTGGAACGGCGGGCCGTCGCAGACTACATGGAATATGTGAACTATATGAAGAACCACGGCGTCCGCGTGGCGAATATGAGTTGGGGAGGAACTCCCAGGGACTATGAATCGGCGCTGGAAAAGAACGGAGTCGGGAAGGACGCCGCCGAGCGTGAGGTGATGGCCCGCAAACTCTTCGTCATGGATCGCGACGGTCTCTATGCCGCGCTGAAAAGCGCACCGGAGATTCTTTTCATCTGCGCGGCCGGCAACGACGACAGCAGCGCTGCATTCAACGAGTTCGTGCCTTCCTCTTTCAAGCTGCCCAACCTGCTCAGCGTGGGTGCTGTCGATCAGGCCGGGGATGAAGCATCGTTCACCAACTATGGCGATACCGTGCTGGTCGATGCCAACGGGTATGAGGTCGAAAGCTACTTCCCCGGCGGAAGAAAGGTGCGCCTCTCGGGCACGTCGATGGCATCGCCCAACGTGGTGAATCTCGCGGCCAAGCTCCTGGCTCTGCGTCCTGAATTGCAGCCTACGCAAGTGATTTCGCTGATCCGGGAGGGAGCCACGGTTAGCGAAGATAGCCGCCGCCATTTAGTCGATCCCAAACACTCGGTTGAGCTCTTGTTAAGCAGGAAGTGATTTGCGGAGCCTGCCACGCAGTCAGCTGAATCTGAGGGGAGGCAAACCATGAAGAAATCGATGCTGGCAACGCTCGGGATTCTTACATGCTTCGTGGGGCTTACGCTCGCGGCGCCGGCCCCGCCCAAAGTTCACACCTACTACATCGCCGCCGACGAGGTCGACTGGGACTATGCTCCCGGCGGTATGAACAAGATGATGGGCATGAAGTTTGAAGGCAACCCCAAAGTCTTTACCGAGCGTGGACCGCACCGCATCGGCACCGTCTATCGCAAGGCCCTCTACCGCGAATACACCGACGAAACGTTTACCCAGCTCAAGCCGCGTCCCGCTGAATGGGAGCACACCGGCATTCTCGGTCCCATCTTGCGGGCTGAGGTCGGTGACACGATTCGCGTGGTCTTCAAGAACAACGCCACCCACCCCTACAGCATGCATCCTCATGGCGTGTTCTACGACAAGGATTCCGAAGGAGCCTTATACGAGGACGGAACCTCCGGAGCAGACAAGGATGACGACGCCGTCCCACCCGGCAAAACCCATGTCTACATCTGGAGAGTGCCGGAACGAGCCGGGCCCGGGCCCAACGATCCCAGTTCGATTGTGTGGCTCTATCACTCGCATACCAACGAACTGAAGGACGTGGAAACTGGATTAATCGGCGCCATTATTGTCACGCGCCGAGGGATGGCCGATGCCGATGGCAAACCGAAAGATGTGGACCGCGAATTCGTATGCCTGTACATGCTGTTTGACGAGAACCAGAGCTGGTATATCGACCACAACATCCAGACCTACACCGCAGATCCAAAAGGCGTTAACAAGTTTGAATTCTCTCCTGCGGATGCAAACGGGAATCTCGCGCCCATCGGGACCGGCTTCGAGGTTTCTAACGCCAAATTTTCGATCAACGGCTACATCTATGGAACCGGACCCGTCATGACCATGAAGAAGGGCGAACACGTCCGCTGGTATCTGGCCACGCTGGGAGAACAGTTCAGTGTCCACACTCCACATTGGCACGGTAACGTCGTGCTGCAAGACGGCAAACGCACCGACGTCGTAGAACTCATGCAGGCCCAGATGCTGACCGTGGACATGATCCCCGACAATCCCGGGACATGGATGTTCCATTGCCACATCGACGACCACATGGAGGCGGGAATGTCGGCGCTGTACAAAGTGGAGCCGTGACAGAAAATAGATCCCGGGTTTTGATGAAGACCTCTTCATCAAATCGATTCGAGACGGCCGCGTTCGGGGGCGCGGCCGTCTTCGAATCCGAACCCGCCTTTTGTAGCGCCGGCGTCCCGCCGGCTGTCCGGCGGGCGTCACCCGCCGAGCAGTAGAGCGAGAGCCGAAGCCGAGTAACAGGAGAATTCAACATGGCAAACTTCTGCAACAAATGCGGAGCACCGGTCAGCGGAATCTTTTGTGTGAAGTGCGGATATGACACCCGGCTGACCGGAACCCCTCCGCCGCAACCTGCCGCACCCGAGGCTCCGCCGGCAGCTCCACCTGCCGCCCCTCCGCCAGTCGCTTCGGCGCCCGTCAGCGCGCCTGCGCCCGCAGCCAAATTCTGCAACAAGTGCGGCACCCCATCGATCGGAGCACCGTTCTGCAACAAATGCGGAGCCGATCTGCGGCAAGCTGCAGCTCCAACTTCGCAACCCGCGGCCATTCCAGTCGCCCAGGCGCCGCCCCCGCCTCTCCCAGTTGCTCCGTCGCAAGCAATGCCTGCCCAGCAGGCCCAAACCAAGGGCAGCCCCCTGACCAAAATTCTGGTGGGCTTTGCCGTGGTCGTGATCACCGTTGGTGCTCTCGCAGCCGGCGGCGTGTACTACGTCGTCTATCGCGTCAAGCAGAAGGTGCACCAGGTCGCTCGCGATGCCGGCCTGGCCCCCAGCTCGGAAAACAACTCCAGTTCCAGCGGCGGGATCATGGGTTCGATCTCGAAAATGGTTTCCGGCTCGAGCAACAGCGACGGAGACTCCGGCGGCAGCGGGAACAACGGCGGCATCAGCGGCGATCCCTGCCGCCTCCTCAGCAAAGAAGAAGTCGGCAGGGCCATCGGCGTGCAGATTGTCGCCACCCAGAGCACGGACGGCGGATGCTCCTACCTGGCACAGGGCGATTCCGCTGATATGACCGCCAAGCATATGTCCGCGATGATGGGGGCGAAAGGCGCTGACGAAAAGACTCAAAAGATGATTCAGGGCTTTGCCGGCGGGATGGGCAAGATGTTCCAGAGCGAAGGTCACGACAAGGGAACGGACAGCAACGGGAACGTACCAGTCTTTACCTTCGGGGTTGACAACACCGCCGCCGACGCACAACTACGCCTGAACAAGAAGGTGCTGGGACGTCTGGGGCCAGGTCAGGAAAGTATTGATGGCATCGGCGATCAGGCGTTTGACGAAGCTGGCGCCATGATGATGGTCCGCAAGGGCGACAAGCTGATCCGCATCATGTACTCCACCTGCCCCTGTTCGGTGGAAGCCATCAAGCCCCTGGCCAAGATGCTGGCCGACCGGGTGTAGCGACATCAGGTTGAAAGGTGGAGATCGAGTGACCCACAAAACAACGGACCATCGGCTCCAGACACTTCGTGGCGCGCTTACCGTCATCCTGCTTCTGACACTGGGCGTGGCGACCAGTTGCAAGAAAAAGGAAGCGCCGGTGCAGCAAGAATCCGCGGGCGGCGCACGAAATCTTAGAAAGGCGCCCGTCTCATCGGACACTTCCTACCTGCCGCAAGACATATTTGGACCGAATGCCGTGCCCGGCGCCGCGGTGTTGAAGCCAGTCGATATCCACTCCTTGTCCGCGAGCGAGTTGAAGTTCGGCGTCGCGCCCCGGCGCTCGAGCACGGTGGAGTACCAGCCGGGCGTGATCGTCATGGAGCAGGGAGACAAGGCGATCCGGTCGATTTCGAGTAATGGACTGCAATGGCAGTTTGACGCCAACGCGCCCCACGTCAGCGAATTTCAGGAGGGCAAGATCGTCTTTGCGACTGGTCGCGCTGTCGGCCGGATTGTCGCGCTGAAGAGAGATGGCGATTCCGTCACCGCGGTACTCGCACCGATTCAGCTGACCGACGTGATCAAGAACGGCAAGTTCACCATGGACCAGCCGATCAGCGCGGACAACATGATTTCCTACGTGGCTCCGGATTTTCCCCAGGAGCCGGATGCGCCCCCGGAACAAAAGAAGAGTTCGAGGTCGAAGGATTCGGGCGTCTTCGCGCCGCGAGTCGAGCGGGCGATGGTCGTATCTCGCGTACAAGGCGGGGTGTGGACGCCAATGTCAGTGGCCGAAACCTACTCCGACGGACACCGGGTCACCTTCCAGAGGGTCGGCGAGCGTTGGAGATCGCCGCAGGGTTCGACCCCGCGAATGGATCCGGAGCTGCTGCTGAACCCCAGTTACAAGCCCGTGCGGTACCCCGCATTTCAGCAATCGGCCCCGCCGTTGGATCCAGGAACGGGGCTGCAATTTGCGCAAGCTCCCGTGTATCAGAACCCGCCCCTGACGCCGGCTAAGACGGCCGGCACGCCGCCCGTGGTGGACATCGGCGACATCCGAACCGTGGCTGTTGCCAATCCTTCCTACATCGGGCTCCAGTTCTATACCAAGAACGCTCCCGGCGGACTGTCGGTCTTCGCCGAAACCCTGATGTACGTCAACGGTATCCATCTGCGTTTCGTCCTGGATATTGTGGACGGCCGCATCGTGAAGTGCGGCATGGACATGGGCGGAGCGCTGGGCGTGAAGATGTACATGGACTCCCACAGCGCGAAGGACTTCCAGGTCAATCTCCACAAAAAGTGGTGGGAGCCGGTTGACCTGACTATCCCCCTTGGTCTCGGTAACGCATTCGGCATTCCGTTTAGCGTGACGTTCAACATGATGCTGGACGTCAACAGCGGATTCAGCGCCAAACAATCCATTCTCCACGCCGAAGGCGATTACACGTACAAGGGCGGCCTGTGGGCCGGATATACCAATGGAGACTGGAAGGTAACCACCGCCAGCGACGTAGTCGCGCAGACCGATATGGGTCGGTCGATCCAGGGAATATCACTCGGGATCAATTCGCTGGTTATGGCGTGTTCGGTGCGAGCCATGGTGGGGATTGGCGCGTTTGGATTCAACACGGGGGTATTTGTAGGAATGAGATTCGATGGAACCATTCTGCGGGCGCCAGACGAAGCATGGCCCTGCAGGCAGGGGACGATTGAGGTTTACATCGACTCGGGAGTGGGTTATTCGCTGCCCGGTTTTGTCGTCGATATCCTCAACAAGCTGCTCAGTGCCTTTACGTCGTATCAGATTGAGCGTGCGGGAACAATCTTGAAGGGGCCGTCGAAGCGCCTTTTCCACGGCAACACCCAAATGCCCGGCAATTGTGCCACGCCGAATGGGGGAGGTTAGCAGCCATGGGCTTCTGCATTCAATGTGGCGCAAGAATTGACGCAGGCGATGCATTCTGCACAGGTTGCGGCGCCATGGTCGCGCCTACTTCACCGCCGCCCGCCGCCCCGGTGCCTTCACTGCCAAATGCGCCGGCCCCGAAACCAACCCCCTGGGGCAAGATCCTCGCGGTGCTACTCATCTTCGTCGTGCTGCTCGTGGGCTCGGTCATCGGCGGCCTGGTGTACGTCGGCTACCGGGTCAAAAAGAAGGTTGCCGAGTTCACCAGGACGGAAAACGCGCCGAGCACCCAGGAAGCGCCGGCGAGTCAGGCGCCACCGGAGAACGGCGATTCCGGCAAGTCACCAAATAATAACCAGAACGAGCAGGTCTCCAAGGCCCTCGACGGAATCGGCGGCCTCATGGACCGTTTGGGATTCGGCGATCCACCGCCCAATCCTTACGCCGACTTGCCGGTCGCCACCTCCGCCGAAATCGGAAAGAACCTGTGTCCATCCGCCGACACGGCCAGGAAGCTCGCGCCGCCGACCGCTTCCGAAATCGGCCCCAGCGGCATCCCCCTGCGCGAGGGACTCATGCTCATTCACGCCTGGGGACGAAAGTCCGGCGACTCGGAAAGCATCAACCGCGTCACGAAAGTGACCGACAAATACATCGAGATTGCGGATACGGGGACCTATTTCAAATCGCCCGACGACGTGAAGGGCTCGCCCGGAGCCGATGCCCGCGATGTCTGCGTCGAAGATTTACAAACCGCGCATGGCATAAGAACCGGCTTCGGGGACGACGGGCCGCGAACTTCACCCGGCACCACAACCATCGGCGTCTCGCAGGCTGTGTTCAACGATCTGAAGACGAAAGGCAAAGCGGATTTCCGCTACCTCGACTGGTGGAAAGTACAGGACATGGAAAAGGGCGAAGGCTACCTGCACTGGGAGGGCGGCGTCATGACTCGCGTGGAACCCGGAGACGTCACCTTCCCCGTGATCGTCAATGGAACTCCAACCAACCTTCCGGCGATTCACGCCTCCGGAACCATGGTGGTCGAAGACAAAAGGGCCCGCGAGATGAGCAAGTCTGACTCCGACAAACCTCAGCCCTCGGAACTCTACGTCCTGGACGATCCGAAAAACCCGCTGCTCCTGTTGTACCGGATGGATATCAATAATTTCCGCATTCAGACCACCGAAATCCGCTTTCCCCTCCCGCAACCGGTCAAGAAGATTGAACAGGACCTGCTGAAAAACAAGCGCGCCATTGTGTACGGCATTTATTTCGACTTCAACCAGGACACGATCAAACCGGAGTCGGAGCCCGTGCTGAAGGAAATCGCGCAAGCCATCGTCGACCGGCCCGACTGGAAGCTGACCATCGCGGGCTACACCGACAATATCGGCGGCGATAAATACAACCTGGACCTGTCGCGGCGCCGCTCAGCGTCGGTGAAACGCGCGCTGGTGGAGCGCTACCACGTGGACGGAAGCCGGCTTTCAACCGCCGGGTACGGCGATTCCAGTCCGATCGACACCAACGACACGCTCGAAGGCCGGGCCCGCAACCGGAGAGTGGAGCTGACACTGGATTGATCCTGGCGAATCTTCGGCGGTTGATGTCGTTCAGACACTTCCTCACCCTCGGCGTCATCCTGAGGGACTTCAGTCCCGAAGGATCTGGCGTGCAGCGCCGTTGTCGCCGGGCGAGGTTCGAATCCGCTTCGCGCAAGATGCTTCACCTAATTCTGGAACCAGAAAGGACAAACGACGTGAAAAAATCGATGGTGAAATCACTTCTGCTGGTCGCGATTGCCGCGCTTTTTTCTCTTGCCATCCCCGCTAACGCCGCCAACGATCCCGTGAGCGGCCTTCCCCTTCCTTCCGGCGTGAATCCGGAAAGTGATCCCATAAACCTGGTTGCGTGCCGCAAGCAAGGACAGGGAAACCAGTACTTCCCGAAGGGCACCGTTGCAGCCACTATTGACTGGTACAAGGCCCACCTTCCCGGATTCCACCTCTATCACGCTACCTGGTCGAACCGTTCGCAGGACACCTTTTGGAGTCCGGACGGTACGAAAGGCGTCAACATCTCTGGCACTCCCAACAGCGACCGGGTGTTCTCCGCCATGTATCTGCAGATGAAGACCGGCCTTACGGAGCATGAAAGGGCATCGTTCAGTCCCACCAACCCGACATGCAAATGAGAGCTGTCGGCCACTTCAACCCGGTGACAATTATGAAATTCTTGAGCACATCTTTTGTGATTCTCGGCTTGGGCCTCGCCCTCTCCGCCCACGCCGCCACCCTGACCGCCGATCCTCTAACCGGTCTGCCTCTCTATCCCGCAACCGACTCTAGCCTTCACCTGGGAAACGAGCCTACGAAAATCCCGGCTTCGCAGATCTGTAAGAGTCACATGCAAGCGAATTTCTATGTGGTGTATGACTCCAGGATCGACGCCACCCTGGCCTGGTACACCGCCCACCTCGCCGGCTTTCACAAGGCGCACGCCTACAGCAACGGGCGCTCGCGGGATGCTTTCTACAACGATGCCGGAACCCAGGTCGTGATCGTCACCGGCGACCCCGGAAAAGACGGCGAGAATGTCGGTACCCACGGCATCGTTTATTACAGTTTCATGCCCGGCCTTCAGGCCAAAACCATCATCGGCTTCACTCAGGAAAAGTTCACTTGCCAATAAGCCCTCAATCATGAACTTTACATTTCAACCAGGAGAAACGCGATGTCTCGAAAAGCGATTGCAGTGGTCGCACTCACAATATTTTCCTTCGTCACTCCGGCCCTGGCCGCTGATGCCGCCTGCCAGACGATATTTGACGCGGCGACCAAGATCTTCGCGGTTCCAACGCATGCCTACACCACGCAGATCCTCCCCGGCGGCAAATCCCGAAATGCCGAGGTGATCTATATCAACAACGCGATTTACGCCACCGCCAACGGTAAGTGGATTCACAGCAAGGCGACGGCGCAAGACATGCTCAAACAGGAACAGGAAAACATCCGTGACTCAAAGAGCACGTGCCGTCATGTTCGCGACGAATTGGTGAACGGCGACCTGGCAGCCTTGTACATGGCCCACAGCGACAACGATGGCATCAAGTCGGACGCGCAGACCTGGATTTCCAAGAGTAAAGGGCTGCCTCTGAAGACCGAGGAGGACATCGACACCGGCGACGGCGACAAGCGACACATGTCCATTCGCTATGAATACGGCAATGTGCGGCCGCCCGCCGGCGTGCAGTGACGCGTCTGGCCCACGCGCCCATCGTTGCGGAAGATTTAAGGAGGGACTATGCCAGGACTATTCGGGGTCAAACTCTTGTTGCTCACCACCATGGTTGGCAGCTCTGCCTGCCTGTTTGCCGGCAGCGCCGCTTCCACCAGCGATCACGTCACCAGCCTCCCCGTCTATCCCGGAGTGACCGACCCCGACCCGCTGCCCAAGGCGAGCGTTTGCAGAAAGGCGATGGAGGGGGATTTCTACCTTGTCATGGGAGAGAAGGCGGACGCCGTGGTGGATTGGTACGCCAGACATCTGCCCGGCTTCAAAAAGTATCACGCCGTAACCGACCATCGCTCGCAAGATACTTTCTTCAACTCGGACGGCACTCAGGAGGTCACGGTCACCGGGAATCCGAACAGCACCGAAGTATTCTCCATTTCGTATGGCCGTTTTCAGCCCGGCCTCGCCGAGCCCGAGCGGGCATCGTTTAACACCGGCAAACAGGTGTGCAGGTAACGCTCTCAGTCGCCCGAGCCGCTCTTCCCGCTCTGCGTGGTCAGAATGCCGTAGGTTTCCGGTCTCCGGTCGCGGAAGAACTGCCACACCTTGCGCACTTCCAGGATCAGGTCCAGGTCAAGGTCCGCCACCAGCACCTCATCCTTGTCGCGACTGGCCTGCGCGATGATCTTGCCCCGCGGGTTGCAAAAATAACTCTTGCCGTAAAACTCTCCAATGCTCCACGGCTTCTCCTCGCCCACCCGGTTGATGGCTCCGACAAAGTAGCCATTGGCCACGGCATGGGCTGGCTGTTCCAGTTCCCACAAATACTCCGAAAGTCCGGCCACGGTCGCCGAAGGATTAAAAACAATTTCCGCGCCATTCAATCCCAGGGCCCGCGCCCCTTCCGGAAAGTGCCGGTCGTAGCAGATGTACACCCCGACCTTCGCGTATTTTGTGGCAAACACCGGATAGCCCAGGTCGCCCGGCGTGAAATAGAATTTCTCCCAGAATCCCGGGTGGCAGTGCGGAATGTGGTGCTTGCGATATTTCCCCAGGTAGCGTCCGTCCTCGTCGATGACCGCCGCAGTATTGAAGTACAGCCCGGGCAGCTCCTGCTCGTACACGGGTACGATGATCACCATGTGGTGTTTCGCCGCCAGCTCCTGCATCCGCCGCACGCTGGGCCCATCCGGGACCGCTTCCGCCAGTTCATACCAGCGCGGGTCCTGTTCGGCGCAGAAATACGGTCCATAAAACAACTCCTGCAGGCACAGGATCTGCACCCCCTCCCGGGCCGCCTGCTCGATCATCTCCACGTGCTTGCGCACCATGGCCTCCCGGATCTCGCTCAACGAGTGCTCCGCGCCCAGTACATTGCGCGCCTGAATCAGTCCACAGCGAACCATTCGTGACATCGGAAATCCCCTCAATCTGACTGCAAAAAACTATAGCAGACCCATACCGGCCAACCTGAGAACTGAGAACCGACAACCAGGAACTGCATCACCCATCCCAAAATAAAACGTTACCCCTTCCACCTCCTCGGGGACGTATAATCGGCCCAATCTGTCACCGGGGGCTAGCCATGAACTACCGCCTTACCTGCTGCGTGTTCCTCACCCTGACCTTGGCCGCTTTTGCCCAGACCAGCAAGCCTACGGGCGGCCGCGGTACTCCGGGCCCCACTCGAAGCTCGGTCCCGATGCAACCCAACCTGAATCCGCCCGACACCACCATGGGACAAAGGGCTTTCCTTTCCGGCAAGGTCGTCCTCGACGACGGCACCGAGATTACCGAATCGGCCACCATCCAGACCATATGCCGCGGCCGCAAGCAGACGGTCACGCATACCGACTCCCATGGCGGCTTCAGTTTCGAGCTGGGCGACCGGACCTCCCCCGTATCAGCGGATTTCAGTGGCGCCGACGTCGATTCCATGGGGCCCGCCGCCGGACGCGGGACGAACCGCAATTGGCGTGACTGCGAGCTGCTGGCCGCGCTGCCCGGCTTCTCCTCCCAGCCCATCGACTTGAACACCCGTCTCACCACCTTCGAAAGCGCCGATATTGGCCGCCTGGTGCTGCACCGCATGGGCCAGGTCGAGGGTTTGACCATCAGCGCCACCAGCGCCATGGCTCCCAAGGATGCGCGCAAAGCCTATGAGAAGGGCAGCAAGAAATTAAACCAGGAGAAATGGGACGAAGCCGAACCCCTGCTGTCTAAAGCGGTCGAGATTTTTCCCAGATTTGCCGTTGCCTGGTTTGACCTGGGCCGCGTCCAGCTTCACAACCATGACGACGTCCAGGCGCGCCATTCTTTCGAGCAGTCCATCGTCGCCGACCCCAAGTATGTCAATCCCTACCGCGGTCTGGCGGAGTTGGACATGCGGCAAAAGCAATGGCAGCCGCTGGTCACCGTCACCGGCCAGTTGCTGGCGCTCAACCCCGTGAGTTTTCCCGATGCCTGGTTGCTCAACGCCCTGGGCAATTACTATCTCTATAATCTCTCTGACGCCGAGAAAAGCGCCCGCCAGGGAACGAAAATGGACGACCAGCATCGCGTCCCCAAACTGGAATACCTCCTGGGCGTCATCCTCCTGCAAAAACGCGAGTACCCGGAGGCGGCGACGCACATCCAGACCTATCTGAAGTTCGCCACCCAGCCCGCAGAAATAGAAGAAGCGCAAAAACAATTAGCCGAGATTACCCGCCTCTCAGCGTCAGCGGCCAATCCGCCAAGCGAGGACAAGAAGTAATAAGAAGACTAACTCCCACCCTGTCATCCCGAGCGCCGCTCCGAGCCGCGCACAGCGCGGTGAGGACAAGTCGAGGGACCTGCTGTTAGAGGTCAGCCGATAGTAAAAGCCCCATGTCATCCTGAGTCGAAGGACCCCTATAGATCGAAGTGCACATTGCGTAAGCGGATTTGTTCTGGCGCTTGGTTGAAAAAAACTCAGCTGCCGGCCGCAGAAATCGCCATAGGGGTCCTTCCACTCCGCGGCTGCTTCGCGAAGCGAAGCAGCCCCTCCGCTAGGATGACAGCAGTATTCCCCTTTCGACCCGTCCCAAAGCCGCCCCAAACTCATTACTCAGAAGGCCCAAAGTCACTCCCCATCTCTCTCCAGACTGCTAAAATCGGGCTTGAGAGCAGTCATGCACAGTCGTCTATCGCTGATCGCCATCTTTGTGGTCGGGGCCGCCGCAGTGCTCCACGCCACGCCTGCCGCCAAACCGCTGGCCACGCTCGAAAGCGTAAAGGTCACCAGCACCACTAACGGCATCACGGTAGAAGTTGAAGCCAGCCAGCCCGTGACGGTACGCAGCCAGGTGATCACCGATCCCGACCGCCTGATCATGGATTTTCCCAACTCCCAGCCAGCCGGCGGACTCCGTACCAAACTGCTCAACCAGGGCGACGTAAAAGGCTACCGGGTCGCGCGTTACAGCGCCAATCCCCCGACCACGCGAGTAGTCATCGACCTGAACTCTCCCCAGCACTACCAGATCTTCCCCGACGGCAAGACGGTCATCGTCAACCTGATGTCCGACCAGCAGCAGGCTGCCGCCAAAGCCCATGTCAATAATGTTTCCTACACCCCGGCGCCAGCCAGGCCCGCCTCCAATCTGGACGTCCAATTCAAAAACGGAAAGTTGAGCGTCGTCGCCGATCACGTCAGCCTGTCCCAGATTCTCAACGAGGTCCACCGCCTCACCGGCACCGACATCTCCATCCCGCCCGGCGCCGCCCAGGAACAGATCGTAGCCGGCATCTCCCCGCTGCCCCTGCGCGAGGCGCTGGTCTCGCTCCTCAACGGCTCCCGCTTCAACTTCATCATGGTCGATTCCGAGCGCGAGCCCGGAAAACTGAAAAGCGTAATCCTCACCTACCGCGGCGCCGGCGGCATCTCCCAACCCGCCATCCCCACTCCCGAACCCCCGGTTGCTGACACCCCGCCCGAACCCGAGCCGATGCCGCAGGAAGCGCAACCCGATATGCAACAGCCCCAGGAGGGCGCAGGCCAGCCCGGAGCGCAGGACAATCCCCCGCCGCCACAATAAGTCTTATGAATTTAATTGATGGAGGACGGGCGTCCCGCCCGTCTCGGTTGTGAAGTGTCTGCTACTGGTGAATCAGCCGCACAGGAATAGGAGACACCCCGCCGCCGGAGAGTACGGGGTTGCCTGCGCCGGTATTACATCCCGCAACATTCAGGATGACCCCTCTTACCTGTCCGTTGGGAGCGCCCGCAACGTTCTCGTTAATTCCCAGCTGCAGGAAACCCACAATCGTGCCAGTTACCGTACACGCCCCGCCAGGGCAGAGATTGACGTTCGCCGCACTATGGTAAATCGGGATCGTAACCATTGAGTCGCTACGGCTGATATTGGTCACACCTTGCAGCAGCGGATTCGGGTTGTTGTCACCGCCGGTGATGGTGATGGGAGGAGAATTGGGCGCCACATCCGTCAAAACATCCTGACCAAAGCCGGTTCCCTGGCCGCCTGCATGGATCAGGCATTGCGTCCCTTCGTTAGTGAGCACCCCGGAGCCGCCGCCAACGAAGACCGTCTGACCCGCTCCGATGGTCTGGCCACAACTGAACTGAAATGTTGAGGAGCAAGCGACGTTGTCGTGGTAATCGTCGCTCCCCACCTGCGCGCAACCGACCGCGCTCGTAGAAGGGCAGACTGGTTCCGGCGGGTCGAATCGGGACGGTCGCGCGGAAATAGTGGAGAGTCTCCGGCAGGGCAGCGTAGTTGACATCCGGCGGAGCGCAGCACCGCCAGTGACATGAACCAGGGTGATCGTCTTTCCCACGAACAGACCGTTATTCTGAATCGCTCCCGTGGTGTTATCCACAAAATGAGGCCCGCCCGCGCAGTCGCCCGCTCCGGGATTGGTCGGGTCGCAATTCGGTATCAGCCAGGGTTTCACCCCCGTCATCTGCACCGGCGCCGCCGATCCCGAAGGGTTATACGCCTCCGCCACCGCCGTCGCGGTTACGCTGTTGGTTGCGCCCCCCCAGATGCGTCCAAAGAAAGTCGGCAACGCAGTCCGCCGTACCGTCACCGCAATCTGCGGATTCGCAGCTGTGAGGGTGCACGTGATGGATTGCACCGCCGCAGGCTGCCCGGCGACCAGGTTTTGCGCCGCCACTGCTTCCGCTTGCCGGTTGGCCGCCGCCGCCGCGCCGGGAACTGCCGATGTCTGGCAAATATCTGAGGCGGTCAGCGTACTCGAAGCCGAAGTGTACCCGGAAAGCGCAAACATCCGCGCCCCCGCCAGGGCCGCCGCATCGGCCGCGCGCTGGGCCTCCCCGTGCGCCATGTACAAAGTCGATACATCGATGGCCAGCGCGGCCATGCCCAGCAGCGACAAAAGGGAAATCGCCACCAGCACAATGGTGATGCCGCGTTCGTTCTTCCGGTGCGCCGTGTTCACCCGAGTCACAAAGCCGTCCTTCAATTCAGGTTCTGCATGATTGCCACCGAGTTGATCTGCGTCGTGGCCGGATAAGTCGCTCCCGGCGCAATCAGCGGCGCCACCCGGTTGAACTGCCAGCGATAAGGATAGTTCAACGTCACCTTCGTGCCTTCGATGCTGTAATTCCCCGCTTGAAAGGGCGGGCTCGGCAGCGTGGCCGTATAAACATATCCGCGTTCGATCTTGAGCGTCAGGGTCCCGCCGCAGCCCGTGTTGGCGGTAAACGTCCAGCTCAGGGAGCCACTCGGAGCGACCGGCGCGGCTCCCAGCCCGCAATCGTTCAGTTTGCTGGCCACCAGGTTGCTCTCCACCACGTCGCGCACAGAGCAGATCGAGGCCGGGGCGCCGCAAGCCCCGTTCAGGGACAAATCGGCGGTAGGCTGGTTTGAAGCCACTCGCGCCCCTTGCTGCGCAATGTTGCCCACCTTCTGCTTGACCGTAAATGCCGAGCCGAAATCGAAGACTCCAACCGCCACCACAATCAGCAAGGGAAGGGAAATGGCAAACTCCAGAATCTCCGCGCCCTCATTCCCCCGCAGGTTTGTCCAAAAGTTTACGCAAAGGGCGGAGAGCGCTCGCGCGAAACGCCAGCGATCGCCTGACTCCCGCGGCCGGATTGTCCC
Source organism: Terriglobia bacterium (assembly GCA_963752375.1). Classification (GTDB taxonomy): domain Bacteria; phylum Acidobacteriota; class Terriglobia; order Terriglobales; family Acidobacteriaceae; genus JAIQFF01. The sequence goes on along the minus strand of CAVVYF010000037.1, from coordinate 17,841 downwards.
CGCCAGTGACACCGCTACTCCTCCTGCCGAGCTTGCGCTTGCGCCCGGACAGTGACGTTAGGAAGAATTGGCGACAACCTGGGCGGGCAGCACGTGACACCGTTCAATTTGAAGTTGTAGGGATAGTCAAGGCTGACCACGGCCCCCCGTTCGAGAATGGGCGACCCTGGATTCAGGATCACATCCCTCTGCACATTGAAGTTCTGTACCTGTGCCGGATCAAGGTGAGAAGCAATCAGAATGGGATACACAACATTGTCACGGATGTCGTTGGGCAGGGTTCGAGGGACGTTTCCGCATGTCGCGCAATTGTTGGCGGCCTCCGCCAGCGCCCCCTGCCGCGCCGCCCGGTTCACCGTCGTATAAATATTGAACGCCCGCGCGAACCACATGATCCCGAACAGCAGCATGAACAACAACGGCAGTATGACCGCGGCCTCGGCAATCTCCGCTCCCGAGGCATCGTGCAGGAGCCTTCCCTTCCATCGATGGTCCCGAGTCTGCTTCATACCACTCCCCACGCCTGCCCCACAGTATAAAGAACAACCGTCACCGCCACCGCCACTCCAAACGGTATCTTCAGAGATTCCGGGTTATCCAGCGAAACCTCCGGCCCCGGCAGATGCAGCGTAAACAGCCCGGCCACCATGTGGACAAGATTGCGCGCCGTCCTTCCCACCCGCCTCTTCCAGATCACCAGCACCACCGCCATCAGGCCCGCCACCAGGATCGTTCCCAGCAGCACCGCAATCAGCCGCGAAGGCCCCAGAAACGCTCCCAGCGCGCCCACCAGCTTCCAGTCCCCGGCGCCCAGGCTTCGAATCAGCACAAAGGGCAGTAACAGCCCTAACCCCAGCCCGGCGCCCAGTAACGACTCCCTGGCTCCCAGCCAGCCCGCGGCCAGCGAATTTACCGCGATTCCCGCCAGCAGCGTCGGCACCGTCAGCCAGTTGGGGATGCGGCGGAAACGCCAGTCCGTCCATCCTGCAATCAGCGCGGGAACGGCCGCCAGCATCCACACCCCCTGTTTCAGCATCGGCCTGACCTCGCCCCGCAACCCCAGGGACGAGCAAAATCAGCCGGAATTGGGCTCCAGGGGGATGCCATCCAAATGTACGGAAACCCGCGGCCGGCAAGGGTCAAAACCAGCCTCAACTGCGGATTATGAGCGGTAAAGAAGGCCAAGTCAACGAGAGAAAGTGCCGGTCGAAGGAGCCCAGACGGTGTCCAGATTCACCAGCCTTGGCGCCCTTTGCGCTTTGATTTGCGTCCTTTGCGGTAAAGGGTTTGACCCTGCCTAAGTCACGCCAAAATCTCAACCGCAAGGGACGCGAAGAAACCCGCAAAAGGACGCAAAAAAGCCCGTCCCCCGGAAAAAAGAAAAGGCCCGATCCCTCGGGCCTTCTCTATGAACAAGTTACCAGCCTACTGGCTCAGAGGATGCCCGCCCGCCCGCTCCGCCACAATCTTACGGGCGTTTTCCGCCAGTGATTTGGCCTGCGGCAGAAGGTCCAGGGCCTTGGTGACCAGCGGATCGCTTTCCGCCCGTACCTTCAAGCCTTCCTCCTGTCCAAACACATCGACGAAGATTTCGCTCTTGATGTTGGACCGCACCCAGGCATTATTCTCCAGCAGTTCCGCCTCGGTGTAGGGAATCTTCTCGTCATCCATGAACTTGCGGAAGTCCTGCAGCACCACATCGTCCACCTCGAAATTCTTGGCGGGATGATGCGTGATGGCATAGTGTTTGGCGAAATTGAAGAAAGCGTAATGCTGCAGCAGCGAGTCCTGGAAGTGATTGCTTTTCACCGCCGGGACCTTCACGTCAGGCGTGATCCCGCCGCCGCCGTACACCGTGCGGCCGCTGTCCGTGAGCTTCACTTCGCGGTTGGCGTTGTGCTCGTTCTCTTCGTTCTCGCGATTGAAGTAATAGTCGTAGAGCGAGACGTTCGCGTAGTCGCGCTGAATCAGACGCATGCTCGGCGTGTAGTACTTCGCCGTGGTCAGCGCCAGGCCGGTATTCTCCGATAGCGGATATACCGTCTGCACCAGTCCCTTGCCGAACGTGGTTTCGCCCACGATCAGTCCGCGATCATGGTCCTGAATCGCGCCCGCCACGATCTCCGCGGCAGAAGCCGTTCCCCGGTTCACCAGCACCACTAGCGGATAATCCTTGCCGCCGTTGCCGTGCGCCGCCGTGTACCTCTTCTCGGGTGAAGACCGGCCGTGGTGCGAAACGATCAGTTGTCCTTTATGCAGGAACTTGTCCGCCACGCCCACGCCTTCGTTAAGCAGGCCGCCGGGATTCTGCCGCAAGTCAAGAATCAATCCCTTCAGGTCGCCCATCTGGTCGAGCGCGTCCGCCACTTCATGTTCCGTGGTTTCATTGAAACCCGAAACGTGCATATAGCCGATTCCGGGCTTGATCAGGAAGTGCAGGTCCACGCTGTAACGCGGGATCTCATCCCGCACCACTGCGAACTCCAGCGGTTTGTCCGCGCCTTCGCGCAAAATTGTGATGTGGACCGTAGTCCCCTTGGGCCCCTTCAACAGGTCGGCCACATCGCCCGTGCTCATGTTGTCAGTCGGCTTGCCATCCACGGCAGCGATGATGTCGCCCGGCCGGATCCCGGCGCGGTAGGCGGGCGTTCCCACAAACGGCGCAATCACGATTACCTTGTTATTGCGCGGTCCCACCGTCATTCCCACTCCGTAATATTTCCCGCGCTGATCTTCGCGCAGCAGGGAATAGGCCTTGGGATCGAAGAAATTAGAGTGCGGATCGAGCACATGCAGCATCCCCGGAATGGCCCCGTTGTAGATGGCCTTGTCGGGGTTCACCGGCTCCGCATAATTCTGCTCCACCACGTCATACACCGTGGTGAATTGCCGCAAGCTGTCGCGGACGTCAGCATCTCCCCCGGGAGCGGCCGAAGGGTTGATCTTCTGCCCGAATACGATCCCGAGAAAGCCGCAGGTTACAAGAATGAATACAACCAGGAAGAGTGCGCGACGAGAACTACCCACCATCATTTTTTCCTTCGCCGGGGACGTAGAAACACCCCAGCACACCGCATCTGATCGAAGTATAACGCCGTCCAGCCCGCTTGACCACCTTTTCGCGGACCCGGAAGTAACCACCAGGACAGTTTCAAGTGTCCAGTTTCTGGTTTCGAAATCGAAATCCTGCCACTGGGCAGTGTTTTGTTAGATGCGCCGGGAATTCCGGTGGTTCCAGCGGACCCTCTTTAACCTATCCACTTGGCCATTCGATTTTGAAACCAGAAACCAGAAACCGGAAACTGTACTCCAATCCACTCCGGCAGTATCATGGACTCATGAACCTGGGTTTCCCAGAAATGATCTTCCTCTTCCTGTTTGCCCTGATCCTTTTTGGGCCCAAGAAATTGCCTGAAATCGGCCGGCAGATCGGAAGGGCCCTCAACGAATTCAAGCGGGCCTCGAACGAGTTCAAGGCACAAATCGAATCAGAAATCTCGCAACTGGATCTCGAAAACACCCGCCAGACTATTCTTCCCCCGATTCAGGCCCCGGCCGGCTCCGTAGCCTCCGGCAGCGGGCCTCGTCCCGACATCACTGTCCCTGAGACGGATTCGCTGGCCAAGGCCCCCGATGCCTGAGATGGCCGCTGAGCTTCCCCCCGCCGACGAATCCCGCGACGGCCTTACCGCCATGAGCTTCCTCGACCACCTCGAGGAACTGCGCCGCCGCCTCATTTATTCCATCATTGCGGTCACCGTAGGCTTCTTTGCCTGCTGGAATTATCACGAGTTCATCTTCAGCTTCGTGCAGCGCCCCATCATGGACGCCCTGCGCCACAACGGGATGGCCGAAAAGCTGGTCTATCTGAACCCCACCGAACCCTTCAATCTTTACTTGAAGGTGGCGGCCCTCGCGGGTCTGTTCGTGACTTCGCCCATCGTGCTCTATCAGGTATGGATGTTCATTTCTCCCGGCCTCTACCGTAACGAAAAGCGTTACGTATTTCCCTTCATGTTCTCCACCGTCCTGCTGTTCCTGTCGGGCGGCCTGTTCGCCTACAAGATGGTCTATCCCGCGGCCCTGACCTTCCTGATCGACTACGGCAAGCAGTTCCAGCCGATGATCACGATTGGCGAATACACGGACCTGTTCCTGACCATCATGATCGGCATGGGTGTGATTTTTGAGCTCCCCATCCTGGTGTTCTTTCTTTCGCTGATGGGCATCGTCACCGCCGGCTGGATGTGGCGCAACCTGCGCTATTCCATCCTGGTGATTTTCATCATCGCCGCCATCATTACTCCGACCACAGACATTCTGAACATGTGCATCTTCGCCGCACCCATGGTCGCGCTCTACATCCTGAGCATCGGCATCGCCTTCATGGTCCATCCCAAACAGCGCAAAGCCCGCCAGTCCAGAAAAGATCGATGAGGGAGAAAGGCAACGAGAAGGGCCATCACCGCTTGTGTGGGGACGGGTCTCTGACCCGTCCAGGCCGAGCGCAGCTCGGCAGTGCATTGAGCTGTCTCCAAACGGCGGCGGTTTTGTTCCTGACTGTAACTGCGGGCGCCCAATCGGCGGCTTCTCCCGCATCCACCTTCAACCCCGCCCGCGCCCTGCAATACACCCGCGAGGTGGTGGCTTTCGGCCCGCGCCCCATCGGCAGCCCGAACCATAAGAAGCTGGAGAATTACATCCTGGCGCACCTCAAAAACGACAAAGTGGAAGACGATGCCTTCACCGCCGACACTCCCGAAGGCAAGTTCCCGGTGCGGAACATCATCGCCAAGTTTCCCGGCACGCGCGAGGGCGTGATCGTCATCGCCGGCCACTACGACACCAATTACCCGTTGCGCGATACCGGCTACGTAGGCGCCAACGATGGCGGCTCTTCCACCGCCATTCTCCTCGAATTGGCCAACCAGCTTCGCGGCAGGAAGCGCCCAGGTTACAGCGTGTGGCTGCTGTGGACCGACGGGGAAGAAGCAGTAAAAACTTGGTCCGCCACCGACAGTCTCTACGGCGTCCGCCACCTGGCCGACAAATGGCAAAAAGATGGCACCCTCAAGACCATCAAAGCCTTCCTCCTGGCCGACATGATCGGCGACGCCGACCTCAACATCGACCGCGATGCCAACTCCACTCCATCGCTCGAAGACAAGGTTTACCAGGCCGCGACGAAACTTGGCTACCAGTCCCATTTCTTCGCCCGCACCATCGCCGTCGAAGACGACCATTTGCCCTTCGTTCACCTCGGCGTTCCCAGCGCCGACCTCATCGACCTCGACTACGGCTACGGCAACGTCTTCCACCACACCCCGCAAGACACCATGGACAAACTCAGCCCCAAAAGCCTGGAGATCGTCGGCACCGTCATCCTGGAAACCGTACGCATGCTCGACAAGAACTGAGAACCGGGAACTGAAAACTGAAATCTGAAGTCAACTCATCAATCGGGCGTGGGTAGGAACAATCGGTGTGGGCAGGATCAATCTGGTGTGGGTCGAATCAGTCTGGTGTGGTCAGGATCAATCTGGTCTGGGTCGAATCAGTCTGGTGTGGGGCGGACGCTCCCTTCGATCTCGCTCAAAGGCATGCTCTGTCCGATGCTTTGAACTTGCAGCTGGATTGATCGATTGTGAGCTCGACTTAAGGTATAAAGTCAAAGGCGGCGGACAAGAGTATCCGACACACACACGGTCTCCTCAGGGGCGCTGATTGCTACTGTTCTGGATCCTATTCAATCTTTTCGTCCTCGCCATGCTGGTGCTCGACCTGGGCGTGTTTCACCGCCGCGCCCACACCGTAAAATTTCGCGAAGCTCTGGCCTGGAGCGCGGTCTGGATCGCCCTGGCCGCCATCTTCGCGGTGGTGATTTTTTTCTGGCACGGTCGCACTCCGATGCTCGAGTTCGTGACCGGATACGTCATCGAGCTTTCTCTCAGCGTTGACAACCTCTTCGTCTTCCTCCTGATTTTCCGTTTCTTCCAGGTGCCTCCCGTCCACCAGCACAAGGTCCTGTTCTGGGGGATCCTGGGAGCGCTCGTCATGCGCGCAGTATTTATTGCCGCGGGCGTGGGACTTATCCAGAGATTCCACTGGATCGTTTACGTCTTCGGCGCCTTCCTGGTGTACAGCGGCATCAAGCTGTTCTTCCAGGAGGAGGCCGAGATCCATCCCGAAAAGAATCCGGTGCTGCGCTTGTTCCGCCGCTTCGTGCCGGTGACCAAGGACTACGAAGGAAACAAGTTCTTCGTCCGCCGCGCCGGACTCTACGCCACGCCTCTGTTCGTCGTTCTCCTGGTGGTCGAGACCACCGACCTCCTCTTCGCCGTCGATTCCATCCCCGCCATCCTCGCCATCACCCGTGACGCCTTCATCGTTTACACCTCGAACGTCTTCGCCATTCTGGGCTTGCGCTCCATGTACTTCGCCCTCTCCGGCATGATGGAAATGTTTCGCTACCTGCACTACGGCCTTTCCCTGGTGCTGGTCTTTGTCGGGGCCAAGATGCTGCTGTCCTACTACTTCGAGATTCCGACCCACCTCGCCCTGGTGGCAGTGGCCGGTGTCCTCGCCATTTCCGTAATCGCATCCCTGGTAAATCCCCGAAAAGCAATGTAGGCGCGAGCGCCCCGCTCGTGCAGCGGTGCCAGGTACTCTCCACCCCGATCCGCTTAAGTTATGATGAGAACGCATGACTCGTGTAACCATCGCGCTTCCACCTATCGCCTATGACGCCGTAATCGAGAACCGCCTCCTGCACCGTTCTGGCGAAGCCCTCCGCGACATCTTCAGCGCGAAAGATCAACGGCTCTTCATCGTCACCGTCCCCCCCGTCCGCCGCAAGTGGGGAAAAAAGCTGACTGCTTCCCTCTCAGCCGCCGGATTTGTCCCGAAAATTCTGGAAATGCCCGACGGCGAACGCCACAAGAAACTGGCCACGGTAGAAAAGCTGGCTGAGCAATTGAGCCGTCTGGGCGCAGACCGAAATTCTGTTCTGGTTGCTTTCGGCGGCGGTGTCGTTGGCGATGTGACCGGGCTGGTGGCCTCGCTCTACATGCGTGGCCTCGAACTGGTGCAAATTCCTACCACCGTGCTGGCCCAGGTTGATGCCTCCATCGGAGGCAAGACCGCGGTCAATCTGCGCGCCGGCAAAAACCTGGTCGGAACCTTTCACCATCCCCGCATGGTGCTGATCGATCCCGCCGTCCTGACCACGCTGCCCGACCGTGAATTCCGCGCCGGTCTCTACGAAGCCCTCAAGTGCGGCGTCATCGGCAAGCCGGAGTTGTTCCGTGCCTTGGAAGACGTCGATGCCAAGAAATTGCGCCGCGATCCCGCAAAACTGGAATGGATCATCGCAGAATCAGTGCGGCTGAAGGCCGAAGTGGTTTCCTCCGACGAGCGCGAGAATGGCCTGCGCCGCGTGCTGAATCTCGGCCACACCATCGGCCACGCGCTCGAGGCGGAAACCGGATACCGCCACTTCCTGCACGGCGAGGCGGTCGCCTGGGGCATGATCGCCTCCGCCAGAATCGCCTCAGCCATGGACCGTATCGACCGGAGCAGCGCCTCTCGCATTACCGACGCGGTGCGTGCTCTGGGTCCGCTGCCCCGGGTCCAGTCGCGCAGCCGCGACATCCTGCGCCTGCTCCAATCCGACAAGAAGACCCGCAACGGCGTTGTGCACTTCGTCCTGCCCCGCGAAATCGGCAAAGTAGAAATCGCAAACGACGTGCCCGGGCAAGTAGTGATCGAAGCCGTCGATGACCTGCGCCGCCTCTCCCGTTAGCCCCGACGCGGGTGAGGACGGAGCACGATTTCAGTCGCAACGTGAAAAACGTGATAAGAAGACATTGAGAGAGATGGAGGACGGGCGTCCTCGCCCGTCATTGGAAGCGAGATTGGGGAAGCGAGATTGGGAAGGGAGATCGGAAAGGGAGTTTGGGAAGGGCACGACTTCAGTCGTGCCGCTGGAACGCCGAAAACGTCGCGCTTTAGCGCCTGAGGATGGCTGTTCCCGTCCGTCTCGAGTCTTCGAACTCACTCAGTCGCGCCGTGCAAAAATCCGGCAAAGAGATTCCAACGTGACCGATTCCACCAAATCCGCAGTCCTCGGCGCCGCCCCTGAAGGCGCTGCCGACCCCCAATCCGCCGCCCGCGCCGTGCGCGCCATGTTCACCTCCATCGCGCCCCGCTACGACCTGCTGAACCATCTCCTCTCCTTCAATATCGACCGGCTCTGGTGGAGAAAAACGGCCCTCGCCTTTGCCGCGATTCTCTCCCGCCCGGAATCCCAGGTCCTCGATTTGTGTTGTGGCACCGGCGATATGACACTCGCGCTGCGCCGTCAGGCAGGGAACTCCTCCCCCGGAATCCTGGGCGCCGATTTTTCCCACGCCATGCTGCAGCGAGCCAGCCAGAAAGCGGCCGCCACCCCGTTGCGCTGGATCGAAGCGGACGCTCTGCGCCTCCCCTTTCCCGACGCGCATTTCGATCTGGTCACCTCCGCCTTCGGCTTTCGCAACCTGGCCGATTACGATGCCGGACTGCGGGAGATCATGCGCATCCTGCGCCCCGGCGGAGAATTCGGCATCCTGGATTTCGGAGAGCCCAAAGGCCTGGTGGGAAATTGCTACCGGCTATATTTCAAACGCGTCCTGCCCGCGGTCGGCACCCTCATCTCCGGAGTGAAAGGGCCCTACGCCTACCTGCCCGCATCGGTGGCGCGCTTTCCCGCCCCCGACGAAATGCTGCAACGCATACGCGAAACCGGTTTCCGCGACTCATCCTGGACCCCATACACCCTGGGCATCGCCGGCTTATACCGCGGCAAAAAGTAGCGCCGGCGTCCCGCCGGCTGTCGCGCGGGCGCCTCGCCCTCGCAATCCACACTTACCGCAACCCCTAAACCTCAGCCGCCGGCTCCTCCACCTTCACCGCCGTTTCGCTCTTGAAGCAATCCGCAAACGCGTCCGCAATCGTGTAACGAATTACATCCTCATAATTCTCGCCCAGAAATTTCCGCAGCCGGTCCGTATTCATGATGTACTCGCCGGTCATGTAAGGTGCGGCCTCGGGCGGGATGGCCGTAATCCCCAGCTGCCACAAAACTTTCAGCGCCACGCGGAACGCCAGCTTGCCCGGCAGCCGCAACAGCTTGGCCTGGGCCACTTCGATGCAGCGCTCGAAGGTCAACGGATCGCCGCGCCCGGCCACATTGAGAACGGTCAGGCGCTGCGCTTCGGGCTCCGTCTTTTGCAGGATCCGCGTGATCAGCCTGGCCATGTCATCGACATGCACAAACTGGATTCGATTCTCCAGGTACCGCCGCCCCCGCGGCAACATGCAGGGCAGTCGTTTGCCCCGCTCCCTCATGCTCGCAGCGCGGTTGCTTCGTCCGCCGGGCGTGCCTCGAAAAGCGCCCAGCATGTAGTTCTGCACGCTGGCCCCGGCAAAAATGTGCGGACGCAGCATATACGCGCTGCAACCTCGCAGCGCCGGCGCCCGCTGTTGCACTACCTTGTCGCATTCCATTTTGTGGATCGCATAGGGCAGGGTGTGGGCGCCCAGCGCATGTTCCTCCGTCGCCTCTCCCGTCAACTCCGGCCCGTACACCGAAACGCTGCTGGGAAAAATAAATTTCCGCACCACCGTCTCTTCCTGATTTACTTCGGTGATCGCCTCCATCACCCGCGCCGTTCCGGCCACGTTGATCTGCCACATGCGATCCAGGTCCAGCACTCCCGCCCGCACCGGGTCCAGCACGAATGCCAGGTGGATCACAGCCTCCGCCCGCGATTCCCGCAACAAAAAGAAAAGCTGGCGACAGGACTCTTCTTCCCCCAGGTCCATGCGTTCAAAGCGCAGCGGAAGATCGGTCGCCGGCGGCGTCACATCCACGCCAATCACGTTGAACGCGCCCAGTTGCGGCAGCAGGCGGCTCCCCAGATTGCCGGAGATCCCCGTCACCACTACGGTTGGTTTTTCGTCGCCCATTTATTTGGGACCGGATGGAGGGGCCTTCATCGCCGGCTTCGCGCCCTTATCGCCCTGCATGCCCGCTTCCGGCGCAGCCGCCCCTTCGGAGAAATATTTCTCGTTCAACTCCGGCGTGGCGGACTCCTGGATCTTCTGCAGCGCATCCTGCATGCGCTGCGAGCGCAGGGTGGATGAAATTTCAGCCTGCACCTTGTCCAGCGGCAGAGTGTCTTTTTCCCCTACTTTGTACAGCAGGTATCCGTTGGGCGTGCTGATCAGCTGCGAGGTCTCCCCGGGCTTCAGGTTGAAAATCGCGGCTTGATCGGGCGGGAGGCTGGTGCGCCGTACTTTGCCCAGCTTGGTGGGAGGCTTGCCCTTCATTTCAGAAGCGGCGATGGCCTCGTCCTGCAACTTCTCGAAATCTTCTCCCGCCACGGCCCGCGTCCGCAGCGCCTCCGCCAGCTTCTTCATGGCGTCATCGGATTCCTGCTCTTGCTTCTTGGCCGCCTCGTCCGCCGGCTTGTCCCGGCTTTCCACCACCTGTTTGCTGCGCGGTATGAAGACTCGCTGCAGTTCCACCTCTTGAAACTCCGCATCGTTGCTGTGGTAGTAGTTTTCGATCTCCTTGTCGGAGATTTTTCCGGCCTCTTCCTGCAGGCTCTGGCTGAGTTCCTTGGTGAGCACCCCGATGCGCGCCACCCGCATCAGTTCCTGAAACTTCGGTCCCTGGTCCAGACCCATCTGGTGCGCCTTGTGCACCATGACCAGGGCCATGCCGTACTGGGTTGCCAGTTGCTTGCGTGCGGCCGGGGCAATGGTGGGCGCAACCGCATTCACCAGTTGCTCAAACTCGGCCCGCGTGACCACGGTCTTGCAATCCGCTGCCTTGGAGGCCGCCGTCTTGTCACATAACCCGGCAATCGTAATCACCGCCGTGCCCGGGGCCACGGTCGTCCCCTCAGCACTCTTGGCGGCCGGCGCCGCCGCAGCAGCCGCCTTGGGCGGCGCCGGACGGGCCGCCGGCTTGGCCGCTTGTCCCCACGCCGCAGCGCTCAAAAGCAAACCACACAGCCATCTTCCGTAAGTCGTCAAATCGGTATTCCTCCCAAGGTTCGAGCGCAAAGGCGCAGCGAGAATCCTAGCATAGAGCAGGTTTAAGCCTCGGCGTCGGACCTCAGCCTGGCAGAGTGACACATTGCCGCTTTTATCTGATGTCATCCTGAGCGCAGCCACTCGATTCGCTTGCGAATCGAGCCGCGGAGTCGAAGGACCCCTATAACCCCATCACGGCCGGCAGTACGAAGCATCTGTTTCTTTTCAGAGAGGAAAATACCGGGCAGGTTGCCCACCTCTCAGGGGACGACGCAGGCTGGCCCACCCCGGTGCCGCTGCGCCGTTCACTTGGCTGCCCCATCCTTCGCGCTCTTTGCCAAGGGTGGGCACGCTGAACTCGTAGTTAAGGAAGAAGAAAAGAAAAGAATTGATCGACCTGGAGGACGACTCTCGAACTTTCCCGCTGGTGCCCCCACGGCTTTTCAACACTTTACGGCTTGAGCCTTGGCTTTCGCAAGATCAATGCATTATGAAAAAGCGCCCCGGTTCAGAAGGTCGAAGCCGGATGAGGCGCGCCGCCTCCGCCGGGCTGCGCTGTGCAGGGCTTCGCTCCGCTACGGCGGCGCTCGAGAGTAACTGCAGTAGTGTGGCGGTGCGAAAGGACTACAGGAGAGCTAGTCAAATTAGCTGGAGAATGGCATTTTACCTTGAGGGAAAGACAAGCGTCGACACGAATGAGCTTTCCCCCAAGGAGGCAACTCAAATGAGTCACGACGTCAAATATATCGGAATGGACGTGCACAAGGAAGCCATTGTGATCGCCGTCCTGAATGAGAGCGGGAAGCAGGTGATAGAGTCGGTCATCGAAACCAAAGCCAGCAGCATTCTGCAGTTTCTCCACGGTCTACGGGGCGAGCTGCATGTGACCTGGGAAGAAGGAACCTGGGCGGCCTGGCTGTATGATCTTCTGCAACCGCAGGTGCAGCACATGGTGGTGTGCAATCCGCGGCGCAATGCCTTGTTAAAGGAGGGCAGCAAGAGCGACAAGGTGGATGCGCGCAAGCTGGCCGACTTGTTACGCACCGGGATGCTGCGACCGGTCTACCACGGGGAAAACGGACTACGGACGCTACGCGAGTTGGGGCGCAGTTATCAGACCATCAGCAAAGATTTGACGCGAGTGATGAATCGCCTGAAGGCGCTGTATCGCGGTTGGGGCATTGCTTGTGCCGGCACCCAGGTTTATGCTGCGCGCTCTCGCGAGGAATGGTTGAGCAAGCTTCCACACGCCGGGGTGCGGCGCCGCGCGGAGCTGCTCTATCAACAACTGGATGGATTGCAGGCCTTGCGGCGAGAGGTGCGACCCGAGTTTTTGGCCGAGAGCCGGAAACATAAGGCCGCGAAACTGCTGCGCCAGATACCCTGCATCGGTCCGATTCGAGCGGCGAGATTGATCGCGCTAATGCAAACCCCGCACCGGTTCCGCAGCAAGCGGCAACTCTGGACCTACAGTGGACTGGGCATTGAGACCCACGACAGTGCGCAATACCGTTTTGTGCGTGGACAATTGCAACTCTCCAAGAAACCTCAGCAGCTCCGTGGTCTGAATCGAAATCACAACCATGAGATGAAAGAGATCTTCAAGAGCGCGGCCACCCGGGCCAGCTGTGGCAGGGGACCGTTCTACGATTTCTACGCGGCTTTGCTGGCCAAGGGCATGAAGCCGGAGATGGCGCGTCTGACACTCGCGCGCAAGATCGCGGCCATTACCTTGACACTTTGGAAAAGGGAGGAACGTTTCGACGCCGAACAACTGAAGACGCAAGCAGCTTGAGCATCGAATAGAACCCAGGGGATCTCCCAAGGTTTTCATGCCTCGGTGGTAGCCAATCGGTTCTTGCGATGCTCCGGTTCGAGGGAGAGTATCCATACACTCATTCAGGCACTCTGTGTGCTGTAGTCCAGCACCGAGTCTCCGGGTCAATCCTATGCCCCCTCGGATAACCGAAAAAAGCTATAGGCCTCGAGCCTCACATAGGATCATGGTTGGCACTTAAGCCAACGCTTAGCTTGCGTAGCTTCGGAACCAAACGGCGTCGTGCGCCACTGACTTCATGAAACCGTCGAGTTGGGACAAGCAACTGGGGTTGGCATCGCCACGGGAAAATGCGGCGAGCCAAAGCGACCAAACCAATAACCCCTCTAAGAATGAGGTGAGGAATGAGGTGGGGCTGGATGTAAGTCACCACGCCCGCATCTCTCAGAGGGGCGGGGAGATGCTTTTTTCCTTGACATCCTTTTTCATAGGATGAGTGTAAAGGCGATATCGCGACAGTTGAGTTTCAATCCATCACCGACCAAGCCAAATACGGGCGCGAAACTTCAGCGATTTTGTCTGTCGGGAGTTCTTCGCCATGGCTCGAAACGGTGAACTTCACGTCAACTTTGATGAAGGGGCACTGGCGAAAAACGTACGTGCGGTGGGAGGCCGTCGAAAGTCCTCCTTCAGTCGTGAATATCTTCATCAGGTCCGAGCGGGTCATGCCGACTGTGATTGTTTGCGTGGTGCGTAGGACGCCCGCCACCCACGCGGTGTGCTGCGGGGCAACGTCCGCACGTCTCTGGTGGTATTCGGGTTGAGCCGCTGCACCGAGCGCAACAATGCCGAGGAACGCGATTCCTGCAAGGCGACCCATTCAACACCTCCAGCAGCAACACAGAAACACATTACACCTTGGCAACTGGCGAAATCAGCGATGTGTTTCGCCTTTTTGAAGGACAATGGATGCTATCGCGATATTTCGCCAGTCAATCCATCCCGGTACCCTACGAGCGTTGTCATTCACAAATCCATTTCTTATCTTTTCGGTACTTGAGGTGAAATTTCCCCGCGAGATGAAGTGCGCCGAAGTCCACCTCATATTTCCCTGAAGCCCGTTTGTCGTTTGGATTCACTTTGTCCAGCCATATTCTTGCGCGCGCGGCTGATTCGCATTTCCGTTCCGGTGTGCATCGTTCGGCGAAGACGTTTTCCCAGGTCTCTTGCGGACGATAAATACCCCACGGGAATTGTTGTCGCAAGTTCAAGTTGAGTTTCTCGCCGGAGGGCAGGCCGTCCACGTCTGAGAGATAAAATGAGGCCCCGTCGCAATGTGGCGAGAACCAGCCCGAAGCACCATTTGCGCCCCAGAGCAGCGTGGCGCAGGCCAGAACAACAACCGAAAACACGGATAATCGAATGCGTGCAGACATTGAGCCTTGCGTAATTGTATCGAATGGTTGGCGGGTGGCTCGCCTTTCAGTGGAGGAGTTTATCTCAGGACTCAAAGCGAGTGCGGGTCCTTGCGGGGTTTGCAAGGGTAGGGCTTTGGGCCTGCCTTCGTGCAGCCGCCTTGAGGCGGGCGGCGGGCCATAGTTTTACTTTCACTCGTCCGGGATTATATGGAACCTAGTCCCGGAAACTGCTCCATGTCCGCTGCCCAGTTCCAGTTCCGAGCCCCGCCTGACCGATCGCGACTAGTGTGGTACCTCCAGCGGCTTCAGGCTCCCACAATCCGAACTCAGCCATTTGCCGGTCATCGTCGTGCTCGAATTGAGCGCCTTGTCGCCGCGCTTTGACACCGAGGCTGACTTCACCGTGTAGTTCTCGGAATTCGGAAAATGCGCTTCGCCGTCGGCCTCGATGCCCATTGTGGGACAACTCGTGTGCCATTTCCAGAAATTTGCGGTGCGGCTGCTGAACGTCGCCTTGCAGTCCATCGCCTGGCTCGCCCAGGCGGACTGGTCGAGGTTCTCCTTGGTGTAGCAAACCTGGCTCTTGCCGGAGCCGTCAGTCGCCACTCCGTGCTCTTTCATCATGGCTTCGAACTGCGCCCGCTTTTCCGGACTCATATTCTTCATCCGGTCACTGGCGTCCTGCGGCTTCTTTCCATTGATTTCGCGATCGCTGTGGATCTCCCATAAACCGGGCTTGATCGGTGCGGATTGCGCCTGCGCGCCCAGAGTGGCGGTGGCAACGGTCAAAGCGGCGATCACGAAACGGCGGGTGGCACAATGCATGGAGAGTTTCCTTCCTTGTTTGAAAGAATGAGCTTGAGCGAATGAGCTTGAGCGCACGAGACTGAATTTGACCAACGTCGGACTAAAACTTCGGAATGGAGGCGAAGGGTCAGGCTGATGATCACCTCGAACTCTACAACAACTCCTCCGTGATACATAGCAAATAAGCCGCAGTGAAGCCCGAACCGCGCCCCAGGGGCCGAGGCCCGAGGCCCGAGGTCCGCCGCTCGCTCCCACAGCTATAATGCCGCTATGTCGGGATCGCCCGCGGTTTACAGTCCGGAGTCCATGCGCGCCGAAAAGCGCGCCGTGGCGGGAAACTCCGTTGTGGCGGCGCTCGCCATCACCACCCTCAAGATCGTCGTGGGCGTGACCACCGGCAGCCTGGGCATTCTTTCGGAAGCTTTGCACTCCGTGCTTGACCTGGTCGCGGCCATCATCACTTTCATGTCGGTGCGCGTCTCCGACAAGCCGGCTGACGCCGATCACCAGTACGGCCACGGCAAGGTGGAAAACTTCTCCGCCTTCATCGAAACCGGCCTGCTTCTGCTCACCTGCATCTGGATCATCTACGAAGCGGTCAAGCGGCTCTTCTTTCACCACGTCGATATCGAACCCAGCATCGCCGCCTTCGCCGTCATGTTTATCTCCATGGCTGTGGATTTCTGGCGCTCTCGCGCCTTGGGCAGGATCGCGTCCAAATACGATAGCCAGGCGCTCGAGGCCGATGCCCTCCACTTCTCCACCGACATCTGGTCAAGCGGCATCGTCATTATCGGCCTGTTCCTGGTTCTCTTCGGACGAATGTACGGCATTGGCTGGTTGCGCGATGCTGATCCCGTGGCCGCGCTTTTTGTCGCGGGAGTAGTCGTTTACGTAAGCTCACGCCTGGCCCGGCGCACGGTTGACGCCCTGCTCGACGCTGCTCCCGCCGGTGTGCGCAACCAGATTGTCGCCGCGGTTTCCGGCGTCGATGGCCTGCTTGAGGTGGACCGCGTGCGCATTCGCCGCGCTGGCAACCGCTACTTCGCCGATCTCTCCGTCGGCGTCGCCCGCAACGTTACCTTCCAGCGCTCCGAGCAGATGGCGGAAGCCGTAACCAGCGCCGTCCACGGGGTCCTGCCCGACGCCGATGTGATCGTGCATTCCGTGCCTCGCGCCTGGCGCACCGAAAATATTTTCGATCGCGTCCGCGCCGTCGCCACTCGCAACAATTTCAACGTTCATGACGTCAGCGTGCAGGATTTCCAGGGACGTCTGCACGTCGAGCAGCACCTCGAACTCGACGAGAATCTCAGTCTCAAGGAAGCCCACGACCGCGTCACCGTGCTCGAATCGGAAATTCGCCAGGACGTGCCTGAAATTACATCGATCCTCACCCACATCGAAAGCGAGCCCGCCACCATCGAAGCCGGCGACGAACTCCTGCACGACGCCAAGCTGGAACGCCGCCTCAAGGCGGTCGCCGCCAAATCTCCCGAGATCCTCGACATGCACGACATCTTGATCAAACGCGTGCGCGGACGCATCTACGTCTCCGCCCACTGCACCATGGCCGACGACCTGCCCCTGTCCAGCGTGCACGATATTTCCACCGAACTCGAAATCCGTTTCAAGCAGGAGTTCCCGGAACTATTCCGCGTCCTCATCCACCCCGAACCCAAAACCGACAACCGGAGATAATTACGCAACCCACGTAGGGGCGGGCGCCCTCGCCCGCCCAGCCGAGCAAACCTCGGCAAGGGGTTTTGCTGTAATCTGCCAACGTTGCGCACCGACACCCGCCAACCCGTCCGCGGCTACCTCTACATCGCCACTGCCACATTCTTCTGGGGCGTCTCCGCCACCCTCGGCCGCGCCGCCTTCACCGCCCGCCTGCCCGGTCTCCACCAGGTCAACCCCATCGATCCCCTGGTTCTTTCCCAGGGGCGCGCCACGTTTTCCTTCCTCGTTCTCCTCCCCATCCTGCTGCTGTTCCGTGGACGCCGCACCCTGCGCCTGCCCCCGCGTGACCTCGGCCAGCTCTTCCTGATCGGCATTCTCGGCGTGGCCGCCTCCAACTATTTCTACTATCTGGCGATTCAAAGGACGAATGTTGCCACCGCCATCATCGTGCAATACACCGCCCCCATCTGGGTTTTGCTCTACACCGTCGCTCGCCGGCTGCAAAAACCCACCCTGCAGCAGGTCGCGGCGGTCGGATTGGCAGTCACAGGCATTGCTCTGGTGATTGGCGTGTTTGGCGGCGGCCTGCGCCTCGATGCCGTCGGCCTCTTCGCCGCCCTGCTCGCCGCCTTCTCCTTCGCCTTTTACAACATCGGCGGCCACGACATCCTGGCCCGCCGCGACCGCTGGATCGTGCTGCTCTACACCACCTGCAGCGCCTCCCTGTTCTGGCTCCTGGTCAACCCTCCATGGAAACTCATCGCCGCTCACTATTCCGCTTCCCAGTGGCTCTTCCTGTTGCTCTTCTCGCTCGTATCCGTGCTGGCCCCCTTCGCTTTCTACTTTGCCGGCTTGCAACACCTCGAACCCACCCGCGCCATCGTGGTCAGTTGCCTGGAGCCCGTATTCTCCATCGTGA
The DNA here is from genome assembly GCA_963752375.1 of Terriglobia bacterium. Lineage (GTDB taxonomy): Bacteria > Acidobacteriota > Terriglobia > Terriglobales > Acidobacteriaceae > JAIQFF01. The sequence goes on along the minus strand of CAVVYF010000037.1, from coordinate 155 downwards.
TCGCCGCCATCGCCCTGGGCGAACTCGTGCGCCCCCTGCAAGTGGTGGGCATAGTCTTCGTCCTCGCTGCCATCACAGTCGTGCAATTGCCCGTCTCCCCGGTCGATTAGCCGCATTGCCCGCAATTCGCCACGGTGGTAACCTGAATTCGGCTG
>CAVVYF010000036.1:0-82110 GCA_963752375.1 Terriglobia bacterium | reverse complement strand
GGAGTCACTAGAATGGTGGCCATGGCGGGAGGAGGCGCTAGGACGGTCAAGGCTGCTGGTGAGCTCGTTACTCCTGAAGCTGACGCTGTGACGTGCATGACGCCGGCCGATATTCCCGTGGCAACACCGCCGTGAAACATCGCGATGGCATTACCATTCGCACCATCATCGGATGAAATCCAGTCGAACGTAACTCCGGTCATGGGATGGTTGTACTGGTCCAGAGCCTGGGCAAGAAAAGCTTGCTCTTCCCCCACATGAATCGAAGCGGTCGCGGGGGATAGGCTGATCCGCGTCAGGACTGGGTCTGCTGACATAGCGGAGCGGGGTGCGGTCGGGACTTGAGAATTCATCCCGCCGCACCCGAAAAGGAAAAGAGTCACAAAGATTACAAATACAAGCTTCACTCGGCCCCACTATTTTCTCCGGCAACAGGAGTAGCCGGAAACTGTTCCAAATCAACACTGTCAGGCGAAATCGACACCGCCTCACAGGTTCAAAAGCACGCCGAAGACCAAAACCAGGTGTCCGCCGCCGAGGTTTTGGGCACAGTCGTGGTAACGGTTACCGCAAGGAATTGCACTTCGGTGGAACATGGGCGCGAGCAAGATCGACTTCGCCCGGCCGGGCAGATGCTGCAGACCTCGCACTGGAGTCGCGGAGGGCGCAGCTCGCGGATGCTGTGGGGGACCGGGAGCGCACCAAACTCACGGTCAACATGGGTGAAACTTCGCTTCAAGGAATGAGGGCGATCTCGTCTGCCCCGGGAAATCGATAACCGATTGGACCCAAGGTCAGCTCGGAGCGTTTGTCGATCAGGAACCTAGAAAATCGGCGGGCGCAAGACTCAAGATGACGATCGGCTCAGTCATCATTTTTTCGGCGACCGACGGGGCCTGTGGAAAACCTGGAACTGTGAGTCTTGCTATACTGCGGCTGCCGCTTCTTCGTCTACAGCTTTAGCTCTCGCTATTTGTCCGCGTCCCCAAAAAAGGACTCGGAAAACCTTATCGCAACGCTATCCGGCGGTTCTAGGCTCTGCCATGTCCTTCCGTAACAAGGCACTATGACGACGTGGTGTTACTTTCGCTTTAGAAAGTAACGAACGGGCGAAGTTACCAAGCGTGTTGGTAAGCACGCCGTGGGGATTTGAGCCGGGACGCCGAAAGAAATCTTCAGAGTTCGGCAATCTGAAATTTGACTTTCTTTGGGCCCCTGCAGTCACTCTGGCCATAAGGGGTTGGTCTGTTCAATCCCTATCCCCGTGATCAAAGGAAATTTCATGCTGAGGATTGGCGTTGTAGTGGTGGCGGGCCTTTTCCTAGTCGGTTGTGGTGGCGGGATCATGCCCACCACTCCTCCCCACAACGGATCGTCGGGTGGCACCGGCTCCAGCAGCGGGTCAGGCAGCGGATCCAGCGCCGGTTCTTCGGGTAGCGGCACCTCGAACAGCGGATCTTCTGGTAGCGGTACCTCGAGTAGCGGGTCTTCGGGTGGTTCCAGCAGCGGGTCCTCCGGCAGCGGGTCCTCCGGCAGCGGCAGCAGTGGTTCGGGAAGTAGCAGCGGGTCGGGCAGTGGCAGCGGGTCGGGCAGTGGCAGCGGGTCGGGCAGTGGCAGCGGGTCGGGCAGTGGCAGCGGGTCGGGCAGTGGCAGCGGGTCGGGCAGTGGCAGCGGGTCGGGCAGTGGCAGCGGGTCGGGCAGTGTGACCGGACCGAGCACGTTCACCTTTTCGGGCTACGAGTGGGAGACGCATGGAGGAACCGCACCCCCGGTGGGCAACGCGAATGGCAACGTGGGCACCTTCGATCCTATGAACGTGACCGTTGGATCTGAACTCGTCCTGTCCCTGACCCAGACCCAGAGCGGCAGCCAGATTCTGTCCAGCGGGGCAGAAGTCATGACTCTCCAGAAATTCGGCTACGGCACATTTGAGTTCACCTCAAGGGTGGCAGGGGTCTATTCGGGTTCGATTACCACGGGCTTCCTGTACGCACCCAACTCCGAAACCGAAATTGACATGGAGCAGGTGGGGAACAAGGCGGACGCTGTGGACTGCACGAACTGGCACGGAGTCTCGAACTTCCAGGACACGCAGGTCTTTGGTTTTGACCAGGGGAACAGCCACGATTTCAAGATTGTGTGGCAGCCCGGCTATGTGGATTGGTACGTGGACGGTCAGCTTGTCGTCCATCACACCCAGGCGGTACCCAGCGTTGCCGCGCCATTTCTTTTCAGTGCCTGGGGGACGAACAAGTCTACGTGGGGAGGCATGGCCACGGTTGGCCCGACGCGGTACATGTACGTCAGCAGCTTCAAGTACACGCCATAGCTAGGCGCCGTCTCCTGCGTTCCCTGCCGCATTTGAAGGGGCGGACACGGTTGAGCGGGCCAAAAGGGGTCGGCTCACTTTTGGGGCTTCCGCTTTAGCGCTTAAGGTGTGTACGAAAACGATGATACGTAAAGATAACGGGTGACGCCGTCGGTAGCCACTCCGCCAAACGAACTGGAGTTCGTGCCCCATAGATTGATCAGCACTGCCGCGGGGGAGGACGGAATATGTTCCGTATGCGTCGAGACCAGCTTCCCGTCCACATAGAACTCAATCCTGGCGGCGCGCCAGACATACCTGTACTCGTGAAAACTGCTTTCCGCCCCGGAAACAGGCGTGTTAGTGCTCTGGCTGTTCGACACCGTGGAAAAGTTCGTCATCTCCAACGTAGAAGGCGACGAGCCCTGGTATTCGAAGTCAATTTCCGTCTGGCTGTCGTTGATGAAGTTGAAGAAGTCGGTAACGGTACCAGAGACTGCCGAGCCGGCGCCGTTGGGCGTGCCCGAGGTCGAAGCTGCGCGCGCCACCCATACGTAGCTCCCATAACCGAATGACTGTTTCGAGCGAATTTCGGCTCCTTCCGAAGTAGCCAGCCCATCCGAAAGGCTCTGAGTCAAGGTCAGCCGTAACATACCGCTGGCGAGGTCGATGTTCTTTGGGTTGAGCGTGCCGATATTTTTCCCCGGAATATTTCCTGGAGCTCGCCCAGTATCTACAAACCACTTGGTCGCATCTAGCATTTTGCCCGAGAAATTGTCGCTAAAGGTGGGCGGATTTGGCGCGGTTAGGCTGTGGACTGGTTTTATCGCCTGTGCGGTCCCGTTCTGAGCAACAGATCGTAAAACAATGAACAGCGACAAAACTAGAAGAACAACTCTCCGCATGGATAGGCCCCTTACTCTCAAACTGCATATAAGGGGAAGCGATAAAAGCTGTCAGTAAGCCGCAAACCAAAACGTCCCAGACTCGTTTTGAGTGCTGGGACGCTCGTCGAACAACCCTTCCCCCGAAGTCTGCTCAAAGGCAGCATACTGGCTCAGCCTTTGAGCGAGAATGGCCCGGATGGGCCAGGGACCCGCCCATCAGGCCGCCCGATGGCTGTCGTCAATAGAGGCTTAGGCGTGGCTAAGCGCTTGGCAGTACTACTGTGTTATAAACTGGATACCTTGAGCTGAAAAACCACCCGGTCTGCCATTCTTTAATGTTAAGTTGCCGGTCATGAGCGCCCATTCTGTTGCGCCAGGCGCCCAGCAAAAACGCTTCGCGGCCTTTCTGAATCGCCTGGCGCAAGCCGCGGGGCACCTGGATCGCGTGGTCCCTCTGAAGTCCTATTGCACCGGCTTGCTGCTTCCCGGGGAACGCAAGAGTGTGGAACCGATGGCGGCCCGCCTCTGTCCCGACAAGGTGCGTCAGACCCATCAGTCCTTACACCATGTCGTGGCTCACGCGCCCTGGAGGGATGAGAACATCTTGGAGGCGGTGCGCCAGTACGCCTTACCCGCCATGCAGAAGCAAGGACCGATCGAAGCCTGGATCGTCGATGACACCGGGTTGGTGAAGAAGGGGACGCATTCGGTAGGAGTGACCCGACAGTATTGTGGGCAGGTGGGCAAGCAAGAGAACTGCCGGGTGGCGGTGAGTTTGTCGGTCAGCACCCGAGAGGTGAGTTTGCCGATTGCCTGGCGTCTCTACTTACCCGAAGTGTGGGTTCACGATAAGAAGCGGAGGAAGGCCACGGGCATACCGCGGGAAATCAGTTTTCAAACCAAGCCGGAAATTGCTTTGCAACAAATTCGCACTGCCCTGGACCGAGAGATCCCCACCGCTCCGGTACTGACGGACGCCGCCTATGGCAACGACACCGGATTTCGCGATGGCATCACCGAATTAGGTTTGCTGTACGTAGTGGGTATCCAGTCGTCGGTGAGCGTATGGAAACCAGGCCAGGCACCGCTAGCCAAACGGAAGTGGAAAGGAATCGGACGCCCCACCAAGCTGCTACGCCGCGATGGCCAGCACAACCCGCTTGCGGTGCGCGAGTTGGCGATGAGCCTGCCTTCCTCCGCCTGGAAGATGGTGCGCTGGCGGCAAGGAACTCGTAAGCCCCTGCGTTCCCGGTTTGCGGCCCTGCGCCTTCGTCCCGCACACCGCGACTACGAGAGCAGCGAGCCCCGTCCGCAAGAGTGGCTGCTGATCGAGTGGCCGAAAGCGGAAGCCGAACCGACCAAGTACTGGTTATCGACTTTGCCCGTCGACACCCCGCTTGCCGATCTGGTGCGCTTGGCCAAGCAGCGCTGGATCATCGAGCGTGATTACGAAGAACTGAAGCAAGAACTCGGCCTGGGCCATTATGAAGGACGAGGCTGGCGCGGCTTTCACCATCACGCGACTCTCTGTATTGCGGCGTATGGGTTCCTGGTGGCCGAACGGAGCCGTTTTTCCCCCTCCGCTCGCGCCGGTCAAGTGGACTTACCCGTCGCCGAAATGCCGCTCAAGTTCCGCCCTCGGGGTTCGCCCAGTGCGCGTGGAGCGGCATAACCCCTGGTCCATTGCTACGCTTCGACAAACCATCGCACGAGTTCTGCTCCGGCAACTCTCGGGTTGTCCTTTTTGTGGAGCTCCTTTTTTATAACACAGTAGTACTAGGGAAGAGGGACAAAACTGAACCTCCGCACAAACATGTAGCGGGTGATGTTGGTGGTGGCCAGACCGCCCCAGCCCCTGCTGTTCGTTCCCCAGTGATTGATCATTGCGTACGCCGGGGTTTGCGGAACTACGCCGGTGTGCGTGGACACCAGCACGCCGTCTACGTAGAACTTGATGGAAGTTTTCGTCCACACGCACTTGTAAGAGTGGAACCCGTTCTCAGGTGCGAAGGGCGCTTGTGACGAGGTTGACTGCTTCGTGTTCACGCTGGTCCAGGTTGTCCACCAGAGCGTACCGGGGTTCTGACCTTCAATCTCCGGGGAGTCGATCTCGGTCTGTGAGTTGTTCACAAATATGAAACCCGAACTGATCTGGCCGGAGACGGTATAGCCGGATCCGTTGGGCGTGGTGGAAGTCGAAGCAGCGCGCATGACCCACTCATAGATTCCGAAGCCGAGGGCATTCTTGGATTGCAGCTCGCCGCCAACCGAGGCGATCCCGCCGCTCGAGTTGTAGGTCTGCGTGACTTTGATGCGCAGCATCCCGGTGGAGAAATCGAGATACGAAGGAACGAACTTGCCTCCGCCCGGAGCGCCCCAGTTGGAGGGGATCCACTTAGAAGTGTCTAGCGAACCCTTCGAAAAGTCATCGTATAAGGTTGCGCCGGCCGGAGCTCCCGACCCGCCGCCCGTGCCTGAAGTGTAGGTGTAGCCGCCACTCAAGGCGCCAGTCTGGTTATCCGTATTCTTCACGACTACGTTGGCCGCTGCTGCGGCATGCGCCGGAGTTTTCGCCGTAAGCGATGTGCTGCTTACCACGGTCACGCCCGTCGCCGCCGTGCCACCGATCGTCACCGTCGCTCCCGACTGGAAGCCTGTACCCGTGACGGTCACCGCCGTGCCGCCATTTGTTGTACCGGTATTCGGCGAGATCGCACTCACCTTCGGCGCCGGATTACTTGAACTTTGTCCGCTGGTTCCGCTGGCGCGGAAGGCAACCATCTGCATCACCCAGCTACCCGAGCTGTTTGGCGCTGTCGCACTGTAGCTTCCTGTAGTGCTGACCGTTCGGTCTTCGGCGATGTCGGCATCCGGGTTGGTGATGATGCGGGAGATAAATCCGGTTCCTGCCCCGGTGAAGTGCGCGGTTGTCATTCCCGCCCCGAAGAGCATGTCGTTCGCTGACGTGGTCGTGGCCGCACCACTGCTCGCGGTCGTCCCGCTGCCCGCCGCTCCCGCCCTCACATCCAGCGGATTAGCAGGGTTCAGTCCGCTATACTCCAGCGCCCGGATATCCACATACTTGGCCGCCTGGTTAAACCTTACCGTAACCGTATTGCTGCCCGCCTTAATGCCCGCGGCGTAGTAGATCGACTGTCTCAACCCCGTCCCAGTCGTCGGTCCGATCGCCAGCGCATAGTTGTTCCCCAGGCTGTCGCTCACCATACTCACCGTCGACGTCGTGTCGTTCCACCCCACCACCACCACATTCAGGTTCCCCGCAGTCTGCGCCAGCGTATAGGTCACTGCCACCGACCCGGTCGCCGTCTGCGGGGTCGCCGACTTCACCTGCACAAAGGTCGGACCGCTGGCAAGCAATGTAGTGTTGGCGAGCAAAAGAGTTGCACAGACTAAAACGATCACCCTCATCATAGAAAAATCTCTCTCGCACAGGGGATAGGGAATGGCGAACCAATCCCTTTTGGCCAGAGGGACAGCGGGGCCCAGGAGCGTTTTAAATTTCCGATTACTGACTTCTTGAAGATTTACGCTGAGTGTGCCAGTTCGATATTCAGCAGCTGTCTACCCGAAAGAAGGGCAGAGGTGGAGCACTCCGCTCACTAACTTCTTTATGATTAGAACCTAACGCCACGTCCGTAGCGCATCGAGACGTGACTGAACTGGAACGCGAGGCCATTGCTGCAAACAGGTGTTCCCGAGTTTGCATCAGGACTCAGACAGAACCCATGAGCTCGACGAAATAGCGGCCCAAGCATAGTAGCAAAAACCTCGCTAAAAGTTTTGCACAGGCAGCCACGACCCCGCTCCCAGCGGGCGATCTGGCCCCATAGGGACAGCAGACAAGCGCTTAAACAATTCCCTGCGTTGATAGTCTGTGACACGGATCAGCGTCTCTGCAGGCTTGGTCGGGACTGCGTAATTCAGCCAGGCGAAGGCCAAGAAGGCAGAGCCTGGCATTCGCTGCCTGAAAATCTTGCGCCTTAGTCACTAGGCTGCGTCGGCATCGGCTAATTTACCAATACGATTCCCCTACCTTTCGATCTTAGGATGATCCGCGTACACTTCTCCTGCTTTGGTTGGCGACAATCGTATTGACATCTGCGAGATCACATTGGAGACGAGCGATAAGCGGAAGACTGTCCTCTGCGTCGACCACCAACCGCTTCCCCTACTAATTCGCAAGATATTGCTGGAACATGCGGGCTATGCAGTTTTGACGGCCGAGTCCGCACAGGAAAGCCTCGAAATATTTACATCAGAGGCGATTGGCGCAGTGGTACTCCACCACTTCCTCGGAGAGATAGACGGTGGGATATCGGCCCAAATGAAACCTGAGGCCAGACACACCTGTAATCATGTTGCTGAGTAGCCGGGACGAACCGATCGCTGCACTTCCTGTAGTTGATGTATTCATGAGCAAATTGGACTCGCCCAATATCTTGCTGGCGAAACTGGCCGGAGTTCTTCACAGCAAACATGCTTCGGTGGCCTAGCCCGCATTATTCGTGAATGTGAAGAGATCGGAAGACAAAAGAAGCCTCCTCTGTTACAAACATGTTGACTAGACAATGTTTGAGCAACAAAAAAGGCTTCCTTAATGTCAGACGATATCACAACACAGTGTTTGTTGTTCCCAGGAATTTTTCGCAAGCCAATCGTTGCCCAGTTCGATCAGCGCGAGGGGAGTTCCGACGGCGGGGCTCTGCTGCTGAAGGCCGCCGATCGACACTATGGGTTGGTGGCTGGACTGAGTTCCTGCCTTCGAGATGATCGGCAAGCGGGCAAGGTCGATCATTCGTTGTGCGAGTTGGTGGCGCAGCGAGTGTTTGCGATCGCCTGCGGCTACCCGGACACCAACGATTCAGCCCGCCTGTCCGAGGATCCGATTCACAAACTACTTCTGGATCGCGATCCGATCGAGGGTCGGAGCCTGGCTTCGCAGCCGACGTTGTCGCGTTTCGAGAACGAAGTTGGGGTAAAGGAACTTTATCGTTCGGGCGAGTTCATGGCCGAGAGTGTGATCCGGCGTCACGCCAAGCGGCTGCGTCATCGCACTTATCGCGTCACCATCGATCTGGACCCGACCGACGATCCCACGCACGGCGCGCAGCAGTTGTCGTTCTTCAACGGACATTACGACACCTGGTGCTACCTGCCGGTGATGGGTTTTGTCAGCTTCAACGACGAAGCCGAACAGTATCTCTGCGCCGCGGTGTTACGGCCCGGCAACGTGAGCGCAGCGGCGGGAGCAGTTGGCATCCTGCGGCGTTTGGTGAGGATGATTCGTCACCATCTTTCTGGAGTACAGATTCGGGTACGCCTGGATGGCGGTTTTGCGCATCCTGCCGTGCTGGAGTTTCTGGACGCCCAGCCGAAACTGGAATATGTAGTCGCGATGGCCAAGAATACATTGTTGAAGCGCGTGGTCGAAAGCGGAATGCAGCGAGCGCGCCAGCTCTCGCGGCGCAGCGGAAAGACCGAACATATTTACGGGGAAGTCCGCTACAAGGCCGGGAAGTGGCCAGGCCTGCGCCGCGTCATCATCAAAGCCGAGGTCGTCCGCGCTGCCGATAAGGACCCCAAAGACAATCCCCGGTTTGTCATCACCAACATGAAACAGAGCCCGCAATGGATTTACGAACGGGTCTACTGCCAGCGCGGGGACATCGAAAATCGCATAAAAGAATTGCACGAGCTCGACATCGACCGCACCAGTTGCAGCAGCTTCTGGGCCAACCAGTTTCGCGTCCTACTCACCGCCGCGGCGTACGTGCTAATGCAGGAATTGCGCTTGCGCGCTGCCGGCACCGCTTGTGCCCGCGCCCAAGTTGGCACGCTGCGCGAACGATTGCTGAAGCTAGGCGCTCGGGTCTTGGTCTCGGTACGACGCGTCGTCGTCCATCTGCCCGCTTCCTTCCCGTTTCTACCCGCCTTCCGTCGTGTGGCTCTGGCGCTCGGCGCGGCAACCGGCTAAATCCCTTTTCCGGTTTACTAGCTCAACCGAATTCCACACCGACGACGGTCACGGCGCCCCTGTCTCTCCATCCGGCAACTTGAACATCCCGATCTTGGAACTCTTCGATTCCTTTGCTCCTTTGCTCGACCAAACCCAACTATCGGGATTTACAACCCACTGCGCACCAATAACTGGGCGCTTGCGATGTCTTCACGAATAATGCGGGCTAGAAACAACCCCAAACCCTCCTTTGAGAAACTTTTCCCACTTGCCGACCCCAGGACCGTCGAACTATCTCCCCACCATGAGCGTGAATCAGGGTGGCGCTGAACTCCCAAAGGGTCCCAAGAAGAACCGGGGTTTGCTGTATGGGCAAACGATCCCGTCGTTTTTAAGATTCCGTGGGTGCTTTTATTTGGCATAGGGTGTGGATTGATTGCGGGCACCCGTATGCTATCTTCACCTGAGTCGTCGCCGACAAAACCTAGCCCGGAAAAGTGTGAGAGGTCTCCAAAAGGGGGTTCTGGATGCATTTGCGAGTTGTAGCCGTCGCATGTGTATTGTTCGTCTTTGTTCTGGTTCTGCCGGGTTGCGGCGGTGGTAGCTCAACGACGCCGGAGGTGTTGCCTCCGGCGATAACTGCCCATCCTTCGAACATAACTGTAAATGCGGGTCAGCCAGCGACCTTCACAGTGACAGCGAACGGCAGTTCTCCCTTGGCATACCAGTGGCAGAAGAATGACTCGGCGATAAGCGGGGCAACGTCGGCGAGTTACACCACTCCTGCCACGACATCGGCAGATGACGGCTCTACCTTCAAGGTCGTAGTCAGTAATGCCGCGGGAAGCGCGACCAGCGATTCGGCAACACTCACGGTCAATATCCCGCAGAACGTATCGGTGAGTGTCACTCCCAAGCGGGCTGCGGTCGTGATTACTGCGCAGAGCCAGCAATTCATTGCCACCGTGAGCGGCGACACCCAAAACCTTGGGGTAACTTGGAGCGTTGACGGCACCGGTAGTGGCAATGCCACAGTCGGCTCGATAAGCAGCAGCGGTCTTTATACTCCGCCCTCCAGCGGCGGGTACACATCGTTACTGCCACCAGCGCCGCAGATACTGGCCAGAGCGCATCCGCCACCATCGCCGTCACAGATCTTTCCGGTGTTTTCACCTATCGCAACAACCTTGCGCGCGATGGAACCAACCCCCAGGAGTTCGCTCTCACTCCCTCGAGCGTGAATAGCACTACATTCGGGAAACTGTTTTCCTGCGCGGTGGACGGCAACGTATATACCCAGCCTCTCTGGGTACCGCAGCTCACCATTGGTGGAAGCAAGCACAACGTAGTGTTCGTGGGAACACAGCACGACAGCGTCTATGCTTTCGACGCCGATGCCAGCCCTTGCTCCACCCTCTGGCATTCCGATCTGTTGAGCGCTGCTCATGGCGCGACTTCGGGTGAGATCCCGGTGCCCGATGCGGACGCAGGTCATGGCGAGCATGACATCACGCCTGAGATCGGCGTAACCGGCACACCCGTCATCAATCCCACCTCTAATACGCTCTATGTAGCGAGCAAGTCGGAGGGTCCCATCTGGCACTTTCCATCAGCGTTTGCACGCCCTGGACCTGGCCACCGGCGCCGAAAAATTCAGCGGTCCCGTCGATATTTCGGCATCGGTTGTGGGTGCCGGCTATGATTCGTCAGGCGCTACTGTGACCTTCAATCCGCGCACGGAAAATCAGAGGGCGGGACTGGCTCTGGTCAACGGTGTCGTTTACATCGTTTGGGGTTCTCACGACGACGCCGATCCCTACCACGGCTGGGTCATCGGATATGACGCCGCGAACCTCTCCCAGGTAACTGCCTACAACGTAACCGCCGATGGACAGAAGGGCGGTATCTGGATGGGTGGCGCCGCCCCCGCGGCGGATAGTGCCAATGCCCTTTACATCAGCACCGGCAACGGAACCATGGACCACGATTCGAACGTTACCCCCAACACCGATCTGGGTGATAGCGTGGTCAAGCTCACGACCTCATCCGGGCTGACACTGAGCGACTGGTTCTCCCCGTTTAATCAGAGTGATTTGGAAAGCCAGGACATCGATCTCGGATCGGGAGGGGTGCTTCTACTACCCGAGCAATCTCCCGGTCCTGCTCACCTCCTGGTGACGGGAGGCAAAGAGGGCAAATTGTATTTAATCAACCGCGACTCCATGGGACACTTCTGCAATTCATGCACGCCCGCGACCGGAGACACGAACATCGTACAAAGCTTCAGTGCCCCTAATGCCATCTTTGGCACTCCTGCGTTCTGGCAAAATAAGCTCTATTTCGCGGGCACATCCGACAAACTGAGCACCTTCGCCTTCGATCCCGCCAGCGGACAATTCAACCCTACTCCCACCTCGCAATCCACTACGACCTACAGCGGTCGGGGAACCATGCCCTCGATCTCTTCTCAGGGAACGTCGAACGGCATCGTCTGGGCGATTGATGCCACACAATTCGGTATTCCTGGTTCCCACGGTCTCGGCCCAGCGGTGCTGCATGCCTACGATGCCAGCAACTTGGCCACCGACCTTTGGAACAGTTCGCAGGCGCCCAACAGCCGCGACCAAGCTGGTGACGCGGTCAAGTTCACCGTCCCCACCGTCGCCAACGGAAGGGTGTACATCGGCACTCGCGACACGGTCGAGGTTTACGGCTTGCTACCTAACTAAGGAGGGTTCGATTCCTTTCTGCGCTCACCATTAATCAATACGTTAGCAAGTTTTCCCTGCCGTTCCGGGCCAATCGCACAACCCTGCCGTGCGCCTCGAGGCCGATCACGCCTGTGCCGAAAATCCGTCTGACCGCTTTTGGCTGGGGTTGGCAATCCGGTTGGCGAAGGGGACCGATTCACGCTCCCGAGTTCTGGCAAAAGTATTCCAGCCGGGCTCGTCCCCTATCCGTTAGTCGATAGGCTAAGTGGCCCCGCCGAGAATTCGGGTGCCGGTCGAGCAACCCTTGCCTTTTCAGCCGTCCCAGATAGCTGTAGAGCGAACGGCGGTCTGGAACCGGCTGCAGCAGCCGACCGAGAACAGCATCGGGCTTAAGAAACCCGCCGTGCCGAGCAAGAAAACAAAAAACGCAAAGTATTTTTAAAGCGAGCCCTGCGTTAAGACATATTTTTTTGTGAGTGCCAGGAATCTGTTGTCTGGGTAAGGGGCCTTACGTAAATCTGTGAAGAGGTCTTGTGGTGCCCCGCCACGCGGTGGAATTCTTCCTTAGCTGTCATCAGAGCAAACAGCAGCAGCGCTACTGAAGCTCCGCGCCAAGTGGCTCCTGCTCAGTTGTGTTCTTACTGGCTTTTTTCTGGAACAGCTCTGGCAGCGCCACTCCTCATGAAAGCTGCAAGGGCAAGGCGGCCGCGCATTCGTATTGCCTTAGTGGAAAGCGACCCCCTGCGTTTCGTGGGATTTCGCACCCTGTTCGAGTTTGTATCAGGTTTCGAGCTAGTCTACTGTCCCAGAACTATGTGAACTAAGTCAGCCCCGGATTGCATCTAAAATGCAGGAGACTCAGATGCGAACCGGACGTCCCAAGCAACCCTTGATTGTGACCAACGAAGAGCGCCAGCGACTCGAATCGTTAGCCCATCGCACGCGCAGTCAAGCCCTGTTGGCTCGTCGCGCTCGGGTGGTGTTGGGCTGTGCTGAAGGACTGGATAACAAAGCGGTCGCCAAGAAGTTGCGCTGCTCGTTGGGCATGGTTGGCAAGTGGCGGTCGCGCTTCGTGGAGGCGCGCTTGGAAGGGCTATACGACGAACCACGTCCCGGAGCGCCACGCAAGATCAGCGATGATCAGGTCGAAAAGGTAGTGATTCAAACTCTGGAAAGCACGCCTCGCGGCCAAACCCACTGGAGCACGCGCGGTTTAGCCAAAGCGAGCGGACTCAGCCGGATGACAATTAGCCGGATTTGGCATGCCTTCGGATTGCAGCCGCACCGAGCGGACACGTTCAAGCTGTCGCCGGATCCGCAACTGATTGAAAAAGTGCGCGACATCGTGGGTTTGTATATGAACCCGCCCGAGCACGCGGTGGTGTTTTGTGTCGACGAGAAGAGCCAAATCCAGGCGTTAGACCGCACGCAGCCACTGTTGCCGATGCGGCCGGGGCAAGTGGAGCGCGGCACGCATGACTACAAACGCCATGGCACGACTTCGCTGTTTGCCGCGTTGGAATTGAAGACCAGCCGCGTGATTGGCCAACTGCACCGCCGCCACCGCTCGCAGGAATTTCGCCAGTTCCTCGATGTGATCGAGGCGCAAGTGCCCGCCGCACTCGATGTGCATATTATTGTGGACAACTACGGAACCCACAAAACTGCCATCATCCGGAAATGGTTCGCCAAACGTCCACGCTTTCATATCCACTTCACTCCCACCTACGGATCCTGGATCAACCTGGTGGAGCGATGGTTCGCCGAGCTCACCAACAAGCGAATTCGACGGGGCGTGTTCCGCAGCATAAAAGACCTGCAAGCGGCCATCCGCGAATACATCGACGTGCACAATGAAGATCCCAAGCCCTTCGTTTGGACCAAAACCGCGGACCAAATCCTGGCCAGCATCGCTCGTTACGCGCAGCGCACCACTGCCTCTAACTTATGACACGAACCACTGGGACAGGAGACTAGCGGCCTGTCGCAGAGAGTTCGTTACTACGGACACGGCGGGTGGGGTCGGAGTATTTCCATCCGCTCCCGGATGAACCGTCACTAGAGACGCAGTCCCGCTATTGTCGGCGAACATGCGCGAACCAGGCTTCCAGCCCAGTTCGCGGGATTCACATCTGCAAAGCGCGCGTTTAATTGGGAACGGACAACAACGCCGGTCGTTCAATGGCTGCCGCATCCTCCCCGTACTCTCGTCGGTAGATCGCGGGTAATGGCATCACGTATACCCTTTATGTTGTCCCAGTCGTTCGCCTGGAAAACGAGAATCGAGATACATAACCTTTTGTCATGAGCAACCGCCTGACTGCTGTGCGGTGCAGACTATTGTGCGGTGAAGAAGAAAAGAAAGGGAAGGCAGCCGCAACTGTGCGGTGAAGAAGAAAAGAAGGGAAGGCAGCCGCAACGAAACCCCTCCCCTAAGAGGTATCAAGGGCTGCCTTCCGGGAGGCAGCCTCCTCCGACTGCGCTCAACTATGGATTAGAGATCAAATGGTGTTGCCAGGGAATGGCACGTGCGAGCTGGTAAGCGGCACGACGGTATGATGACCGCCGGTTACTCAAGTACCTCTTCTGCCCCGGCCCCGAAGCCCCGAACCGACCATCCTGAGCGCGCCGCACGGCAGGAAACGACTAGACCCCGTTACCAAATTTGGCCGCAGCGACTATGAGAAGACAGTAAACCACAATACCCCTCCTCACCGCTTCGCGGTTCGCGTGAGGAGGGCGCCTGCTTAGATGGCCGGTTCGGGCATGACAAGTATTAGAAGATTATTTGTCGTCTGTGGCTTCTCGCACGATCCGGGGCGCGGCTTGGCTGGCATCTTCATTGCAGTTGTGGTGCCCAAAAGCGGATCGCAACTGTTCTACGGCATCTCCAATATTGGTCAGGCGGGACATGAAACGTGCGGCACAAAATGTACAAACACCGGTTGTCGGACCACCCGCGATGGGTTGTCAATTCTGAGGGTTCGATTTGCCATGCTCTCGCCTTCACCTAGCGCACCGGTCATACGCCGAACTATGCCTTGCACCGGAACCTGTTATGGCTACGGTTGACTCCCTTCTGCTCGCGTCCGCATTTCCGCGGGCCACAGAACGTTGGCGGACTTGCGATATTGGATTAGGAGATCCTCAGCGTCTGCCAGAGTCATGAAGCTGTCCCACTTGAGAGGGGCGACAGTGGAGATTCTGCGCTGCCACCAACTCTCCAGAAAATGCGTTTCCTTTATGTTCATCACCCATTTCGCGTCTGAGGCTTTGCGAAAATGGATTAGCAGGTCCAGCGCGTCGGTGAAAGTAATCGGGCTGGAACTGGTAGGAGGGTTGGCGCTAGGGAATCTGCCATTCCACCATCTCTCGGCAAACTCTTGCTCGGTCATGTTTTTCTTCTCCTCCCCAAACCGCACAATTGAGGACCTGCGGTTTTCAACGGGAACGCGTCTTTCAGGTAGGCGAAGGTGCGGCAGCCCTCTCCCCGTTTGCGGAAAGGTCTATAAAAGACATTGTATGCCGCGCCGTCAAGTGTGACCAAATGCACACATTTGCAGCGACTTGGCCGCCCGCATTCGCGGTGATTTGCGCCCGAGACCACCCATCCCTGAGCGCAGACTTGTGCCGCTGCCCCTACCCTGAGCGCAATTTCGAGCCGAGAGATCAGCTGACGATTCGAGCGTCGGGAAGGCGGTCACGGTTTGGAAGAAGCGGGGCGATGGCGCTTGGAAGGCGGTGGCTGACATCTCCAACCACCGATTCCCGCCACCGACCTACAAACCATCGCGCACAACCCAAGAATGAGTGAGTCGTAAGCCGCCCCTGAACGTCAATTGAGCGATTCAACTGAAGCTAAGCCCAGGACCCAATAAGAGTCTGGTTCCGAAGTGATTCTAGAGTCATGCGCAGTCTGGCGTGGTCTTCATCCTCCAAAGCGACGAACCGGAAGGCCTGTAAGCAACCCGGCTCGGCAGCTAAGGCCGCAATTTCTTTGGAGCGTTTCTGCCCGACTTGAAGCATGGCTCCGGTACGGGCGATTGTGTAGATGGTGGCGGCGTTGTCCTGAAAAGGAGAACGGCCCGACCCGCTGGGGAGAGTGAGTAGGTTTCGCCAACCGGGCCGGGCCACGTTGAATTCAACCTGGAGAGGTTAACATGAAAGCCAAGCCACCGAAGAGAACCCAGAAAGCAACCCACCCTTCAACGCGCGGCTATTGGAATGAGATGAACCGCCAGCAACGGCGCGAGACGATGCGGCAGATTCAGAGTGAAGATATCAGCATGGAGGTGGTACATCTGGAAGCCGCCGGTATTGATATCGGCAACGAATCCCACTATGTAGCTGTACCACCGAGCCGGGACAACCAACCGGTACGGTGTTTCGGATGTACCACCGCCGAGCTGAAAGTTATGGCGGATTGGCTGAAGCAATGCAGCAAATCGATCGAATTCCGCCTTGGGACCACCGCTTTCACCTTCTCTCCGTGAAGAAGTGGGCCGTTCCATCGACTACCATTTTCTGCTGTTCTTCCGTCATTTGCGGAAACACGGGCAACGCCAGGATCTGCCGGCTGGCTTCCTCGGATTCCGGAAAGGCGCCGGGGCGATAGCCCAGACCAGCAAAAGCCGGCTGCAGATGAAGGGGAAAAGGATAGTAGATCTCGGTGGGTATCCCGCAATTGCGCAGATGTTCGCGCAACTGGTCTCGCCGGGGCGTGCGAATCACGAACTGGTTGTAAACGTGATGCAGCCCGTCCGGCTGGACCGGCAAGACAATCGACTTTTCCAGGCCGGCCTGCCGGAACAACTGGCGATAGCGATCGGCATTACGGCGGCGAGCCTGGGCCATGGACTCGAGATGCCTGAACTTCACCAGCAGGATGGCGGCTTGCAGACTGTCCAGGCGGCTGTTCATGCCCAGAAGATCGTACTGATATTTCTTGCGGCTGCCGTGGTCGCGCAGCACGGCGATGCGGTCGGCCAACTTGGGATCAGTGGTCGTGATCATTCCTCCGTCGCCCGCCCCGCCAAGATTTTTTTGACGGGAAAAAGCTGAAGCAGCCGCAGGCGCCCAGGTTGCCGACATACTGGTCATCGTAGCGGGCACCGATCGCCTGGGCCGCATCTTCGATCACAGGCACTCGGTGGGCGCGCGCGATTTCGTTGATTTTTTCCATCTCGGCTGCAAGTCCGAACAGATGGACCGGCATGATCGCCTTGGTGCGGCTGGTGATGGCTGCTTCGAGGCGCGCCGGATCCAGGTTGTAGGTTTCGCGATCAATATCCACGAACACCGGCCTTGCTTTCAGCCGCGAAATGCTTCCGGCGGTGGCCACGAAGGTAAAAGGCGGGGTGATGACCTCGTCTCCCGCGTCAACTCCGAGCGCCATCAGGGCGAGCAGGAACGCATCCGATCCGGAGGCACAGCCCAGGGCAAAACGGGAGCCGATGAAGGCCGTGATTTCAGCCTCCAGTTGCCTGACCTCGGGACCCATGATGAATTGCTGGCTCTCGAGGACCTTCTCCACGGCAGTACCGATTTCCTCTTTCATCGTGGCGTATTCCGCCTTCAGATCGAGGAAGGGGAAGAGCAGCTTCGGAGGCTGGGATGGTGCGAGGGCGGCTTGGCAAAAGATTGTCTGGGGTTCACTTCATTTTTCCTGCGAGAGATCTGGCAGCCTCAGAAACAACTATATCGGTTGCGACGGTCTGGCGCGAGCCTATCGAAACCGCGCAGCTCGGATCAAGCCTATACAGTGCGACCCTAAGTTGAGGGATAGTCCGTCGAGGAGCCCGCGAATCGTCTAGGAATGCGATCTCCCTGGTTTTCCCATACTGGAGTGAATCCTGCTTCCTGAAGCAACTGGGATGCTGCGCATTATGGTAAACAACAAAATCTTCGTAGGCCCCCGATCTCTCCGGCTCAGTCCGGCCCCAGACCTGGCTTGTGCGAGGAATCGCTCAGTCGTGGCGTTCGTATTTCCTTTTGCGCGAGACGAAATGCGCGGCTAGGACTGTGGTGCGCCGATCTCGCCGGCCTCTATCGCAGCTTTGTGCCGCCGTGCACAAGCGAGTGGCACGCGACACAGAGGGTGATGAGGTTCTGCTCTGAATCATCACCGCCTTGGCTACGAAATTCCCTGTGGTGAACCTCCAGGTTCGATCGTGTCCCACAACATTGACATATCCAACCGTCGCGGCGCAGCACCTGCTCCCGAAGTCGTTCGTACAAATCGGGATCAAGCCGCTGGCGGAGTTGTTTGGGGCGAATTCGTTTCACGAAGCCTTCTCGGCCACTTCGTGCAGAAAAGTCTGCCGTTGTTCTCCACTATTTGAAGAACCGTGAAATGGATTGCAAAAGAACCGTTGGATCCTCATTTTCGAGATTCGCCCCCGCCAGAAAGTCCGCACAGATCATTTCTAGGCAGTACCCTCGCGACTTGTCCGATCCGAGCATCAATGCCGCCGTTTCGATCGCCTGCTCAATCACCGGAATCTGGGTGTTGTACAGCTTGAAGTAGATAATCTCCCACGGTTCCTCTTCCCTCCCTGTCAATTCCTTCTCCACCTCCCGCCTGAACTGGTCCTTCGGCATTGAACGAGCCTTGTGCACCCAGGTTGCACAATCGAACTCCTGCCCATCCCTCCTCGCCACTTTCGCCAACTCCCGTCCCTTCGTCCAACCCATTTCCTTGAGTTCCTTTCTCGCCTGCGGCGGCAGGTGTTCGTGGATCGACATGAGGTAGTAGGCCTTTCGCCTTGACTCCGGGAACCTCCTCGCCAGAAACTCGTCGAAGGACTTCAATTTCTCCAGCCGCCAGTATTGTCCTGCCCGCACTTCGCACAGGTATCGCCCCAGATCCACAAAGCGCGTGTCGCGCTCGCCTCTCAGACCTTCGCTCCCAGGCCAGAATCTCGTCGATTTTGGTCAGCACGAACACCGCCCGTTTCCGATTGAGCTTGGGCGGCATGGGCGGCATCCCTAGTAATTAAGCTCGTCAAGCCAATCAAGGTCATCTGCTCCTGGGCGCCGTATCAGCGCAGTTTCTCGGTCAGTTCCTGCCGTCCCAGACACAGTCCAACGTAGGGACAGCTGGTGCAGGGGTTCTGGGGAAAGCGGATGCCGCTGTGCGGCATGAATTCGGCAGCTTCGATTCTCTGGATCGCGTCCTGGACCAGATGCCCGAACTCGTCGCGCTGTTCGTCGCTGATGGTGGTCCGGAAGTACTGAATCTCGACCAGTCGCTTGCGCACAAAAACCACCTGAGCCACGTCTGCGATCCCGGTAACCCAGGAATAGCAAACCAGCTGAGGATCCAAGGCCAGCAAGCCCGCACGGTTCTTCCGGATAGCGGCTGGCGGTGGTTTTCCACTCCAGCAGGCAGCCTTTCCCATCCAGCTCCCCCATGGCATCGACATAGGCTACGAAAGTCGTTCTGTTCGGCCAGAGGTCTTGCGTGAACTTAATTTGCAAATTGCGCCGCGGCTGGCGGATGCGAACCCGATCGTCCTGAGCAAAACGCTCAAGCAGCTGGACACCCTATTGCAGCATGCGGTCCCAGCTGTCGCCATTCGGAATAGTGCAGGCCGCCCTCCTGATAGAATGCCCATTCGCGGTAGTAGCACCGCAGCGGCATCCTGCCGCTTGAAGTAAGCCCCCACCGCTTTTTCGAAGGCCCGGCCGAACAGCATGGCTGCTCGGGTATCTTTCTCTTTCCAGCCATCGAGGTAGCGATGTTTGTAGCGGCGCGGGCAGGTCAGATACTGGCTGATCTGGGTGTAGCTGTAGGTCATGAGGACACCTCCAGACCCGCAAGAGTCACTGGCAGTAAAGACGGAAAGTTCTTCCCACCGTGCCGCCGGGGCGAAGCCATCGAAGTTGAGCACCGAGATGCCATGCACCGTGACTTCGTTGACCTTTACCACGCCCCAGAGGTCGATCAGGGCCTTGTCATCGATCTCGTTCTTTCCCAACAGCTCCGTGTCGTAGCCGAAATCCCGCAGGAACCAGTTCAGTTTCCACATGGCTCTCGGCGTGCAATACAGACGCCCGGTCATGAAGCACCCGGTCAGGTGCTTGGGTTTAAGGACCGCGAAGCGGATTTCGTAATACGGCTTCTGCTTGTGCCAGCGATACTGGGCCCGATCCACCCGGACAAGGAAGATCCCGTCTGGAACCGAGTGAATGGCCGACACATCGGCCGTGCGGAGTGACTCGATATAGCGTTTCATGCTGCACCTTCCTTGCTGCTGAAATAACTGTTCAGTTGACAGAGCAGCGCATTGCGATCTTTCTCGGCCCAGTCGGCCAGGTGGGCGACAAAGCCCTCGACCTGCTCGCGGGAGGCTTCGCGGAGGGTCTTGGTGCCGCAGAAGTCGACGGCATAGGACTTGACCAGGTTGGCATCGAGCTGATGCTGGCGGATCAGCTGGCAGAGGCGGTCGCGGACCTTGGGACCGCCGTAGTTTCCGTTTATTCCCATTAACCGGCTGAGGTGGGAGCTTCTTCGACTCCCGAGAGGAGGGAGCCGGTTCTGCAAACGAGCCGATCTCCTCGACCGAGCAGATGCCGATGCCGTAGGCCTTGCGCAGGGCCCGGTTGACCGCCCGCGTCTCGGCCACCCGCATCTCGGCGCCGTGGACTAGGGGAGACACGTTGGACGGATCAGCGTCGCCGTAACCAACGAAACCTTTGCAATTTGATGATTTGTAAACGACAGCTTTGAATGTCCATCGGCAAGCAGTCTTTTCACAAAACTTTTCGACAGCTTCGGTATGAATGCCGCAGCAACGCCTGCGAGCAGCCCCTCCTAAGAGCCCCATGTGGGTGACATACCATCGCCCGCCCAGAATTTGCAGATCACCTCGGCCTACAGAAAATCGGTAAGTTTTGAGCAGAAGTTCAAGTTGGTCAGATTGA
Source organism: Terriglobia bacterium (assembly GCA_963752375.1). GTDB lineage: Bacteria > Acidobacteriota > Terriglobia > Terriglobales > Acidobacteriaceae > JAIQFF01. Next base: position 61,302 of record CAVVYF010000036.1, on the reverse strand, counting down.
ATGCCATGGACCGCGCGGGGCCAGATCTTCCTAGCCGCGGCAAACTCACGCCGGATTCGTTGTGATCGCTTCATTGCCATTCCCCTTGATTACAGTATTATTACACATTATAACTGTAATGTACAACTGAGAAATGATTGGGCTGTGATCGTCTGATGTAATCAACCGAGCGGCTTACTTCAGTGTTTTCGGTTTCCGCGGCGGGCTTCGGCTAGTGAGGCGGTCGCAACGAAGCTGCTCATACTAATTCCCTCACGCTTCGCCGCTTGTGCGATTTCCTGCTGCTCTTCCGCAGTGTAGTAGGAGGTGATGGCCTTCCTGACGACTGCCGACAATTTCCGTCTGCTAAAGGAGGGGGGCTTTGACTTCACGTGGGCAATCGTAACATCATCTCAAGCGTGTAACCTTGATTCCATTTCTTGCGGAATCGTTATAGGCAACCCATCGAATCACCGCATCAGAAGTGCCTCGAAATATCAGGCGGCAGCTTCAGATCAGGCATTTTCCAAAGAGGAGGATGTCGTCATGTCGAATCAAGCAACACCGCCTAAATTTCTGGCGTGTATTCCGCATGCCATCGAATCCCACTGGGACAATGTCTGGGCTCCACGCCTGGCTGGATTCCCGGTGAATATTGTCTATGCCGCAAGCATCGAGGGTATTGGGCTGGTCCAAGCAACGTACGTTTTCGATCCCGGTACATTTATTGAAGGCGAGCAGGCCAAGCAGATGCGTTATCGTCCGACCGTCGGCAGCGACTTTTCGGTCCTGGTTGTGCTCCATCCACGAGGAAGAATGGAAACATTCAAATACCGCGGATCAGCGCTACTCTGCGAGGCGTCCGGTCCGGACTTCCGGACCGCCATGATTCACACGACCGCGCGTGGCTTGTCACTCGATGAACCGTTTACGACCACAATTGCGTCTGCGGGCTAGGCGGCGGCCCGCGCTTCTGCCAGGCTCAAACGTTGCGACGTGCCCCAAGGGTCGAATCGATCTTGCGGGGCTATCCAATGGAAACGCTGCACCTACGCGCGCGCCGCATCTGGGTAGGCTATATTCAACCATGCAGGCTCAATGCATGTGTTGTGGCATCAGGAGCGAGCGGACACTAACTAGAACAAAAGCCTGGCTTTTCGTGGTTTGCCGGGGCGGCTTCTGAGCTTGAGCTGTGACTCACGAAGGAGATCAACAAAATGAATTCGCCATACTGCGACTTTACCTTTCCGGTGGTACAATCTATCAGTAACATTCTTCTGGTCTGTATCGCTCGGTCTGGTACTTAACTTCTCACGTTGGTTTCGATAGTAACTCCCATTACAAAATATGATTCCCGCAGCGGGGACATCTGGTCCGCGAAAGCACGATCTCGACGTCCGTGCTCTGTGTGCACGGGCTAAGAACAGCCTTCAACAAGGAGACCAATATGAAGAAAAAGGAAAAAAGGACACCGCCAGGAGAGAGGACCGCAGCAAACCGGAGAAAGTCTGAGCCCTGCCCGGAGACCAAACCTGAAAATCGAGAGCTCGGGAGCCGGACGGATTCTCTATTGCCCAATAACCCTGATTTGGACCAGCATCCGGTGGGGACCGATGCCGGGAAGTTGAGAGCCCGCCCAGCGGCCCCGATTACGAGCTCGGAAAGGCCGTTAAAGGTCCGGAATGGAACTCTCGACGGGGGCGAATCCTCCCGCATTCAGACCTTTGGAACGTCGGACTTCGACCTGTATTCGAGACTCTTCCTACAAGTCACTACCACAATGCCTCCTCTGGTGCGAGGTGATCACAATTACGTACTCTCGGCTCTTCAAGGTATAGGCCCCAAAGATGCGCTCGAAGGACAGCTTGCGGCAGACATGGTTGCGGTGAACGCCGCGGCGATGCATTTCTTGGCACTAGGGATGACTCAGGGCCAACCCTTTGAGGCGGTCGAACCCTATGTCAACTGTGCGAACAAATTGTTCCGGACTTACACTGCTCTGATGGAAGCACTGAACCGGCACCGCGGAAAAATCGGTCCTCCGGTTGTAGTCGGTAATGTCAATGTGAATGACGGCGGCCAGGCGATTGTGGGCTCCGTGCAGCGTTCGGGTTCCGAAAGCACCTCGAAGAACAATGAAGAAAAGAAAGTCGGGTGATCGAACCGCTCCGCGTCGAGGGATCTGGCTGAAAAACGGCAATCCTGTCGGAGATCCGAATTCCGCGCCTAGGTGCGGAGCCAAGACCCGCCGAAGTATGGCATGTCAGTCCCCGGCAATGGCAAATGGACGGTGTCGCATGCACGGCGGTGCGAGTACGGGACCGCGCACAGTCGAAGGGCTGGCGCGGTCGCGGCGTGCGCGCTGGAAGCACGGACGGTATTCTGCCGAGGCGCTGGCAGAGCGAAAGCGCGCGCGTGGGCTGCTGACCCAGAGTCGAGAGCTCTTGAAACGGATGCAAGCCGGCTGATGCAGGACTTCGGATGTGGCATCGTTCTCAAAGCACAAGAAGGACGGGCGCTTGCCGTCATGACTGAGATCGGCCGAGCCGAGGCTGTGAGTGAGGCCCCGAGGCGTTCCGCCGAGAGTCAGGTATATGCCAGACAGTTCCGTAAGCTTCGGCTGCCGGGGCAGTAGACTAGCGAGCCGGAATCAGGCGATCAGCGGGGAGATTGGTAGTCTACTGCATCCCGCGTGACATGAATTGGAACGCTGCCGCTGAGAAGGCGAGGGACTTACGGTCCAAGGCGCGAGCGGATCAAAGGTTTGCACGGCCGCTGCTCACAGAGACGGAAAGCCGATTAGCCGGAATGCAGGCCGGTTGAGCGATCCAGGACTTCAGGGTGCATAGGGTTCATCCCGCAGTTTTTGTTGTGGGGTGCTCGGTTCCGCAGTTTATGCAGTCTCGGTCGCAGGAGAGTGGGAGGAGCGGCGTGGCCGCCTACAAACTGGATTGAGAACTACGAAGCGGATCTTGTAATAGGGCTCTTGTTCGTGACAGCCGATTCCGTGACGATTCGCGTCCAGGTGTAGGTCTCCGTATCAATGTCCACGAAGACCGGCCTGGCCTTCAGTCGCGCAATTATGCCCGCGGTGGCCACGAAGGTAAAAGCGGGGTGATCAGGGCGAGTCAACCCCAAGCGCTATCAACGCGATCGTATTGTGATCGGGCGATGTCTCTACCCGCGAGGTCGATTCAAGTCAACGGCTGCGGCTGGGAGCGCCCGCGCCAAACAACCATTTGGTGACAGCAACCTGGGGCCGCACGGTCAGTGACCTTCGTACTCAGGCTGGCCTTCATAATCACCGTATAATCGGTGTAAATCGGAAGGAATTTGCGCAAAGGATAAGGGTGGACCCTGTTCTGGCATCGGCGATTTTCGTTCTGGGGCTGGCTTTTGGCAGCTTCCTGAATGTGTGTATCTACCGCCTGCCGCGGGACTTGTCGGTGGTGCGGCCACGCTCGAGCTGTCCCCGCTGCGATCATCTTATCCGGGCTTACGACAATATTCCGGTGTTGAGCTGGCTGATCCTGCGCGGCCGTTGCCGCAACTGCAAAGCTTACATTTCGCCGCGCTACCTGTTCGTGGAGCTCCTGACCGGGGCAATCTTTCTGGCCTGTTATGCGCACTTTGGAGCCAGCCTGGCGACGCTCAAGTACTGCGCTTTCGGGTTTTTGCTGCTGGGCCTGATTTTTACCGATGCCGAAACCCAGCTTCTGCCGGACAAGATGACCCTGCCCGGGCTGGCCCTGGGGCTGGGCTTGAGCCTGGTGGTTCCGGTGAATGATCTGGCCTCGCAGCTTTTACCGGGCCTGGTGTCTTTGCCGGTGAGCTCCGATGTTTCCTGGCACCTGCTGTCGCTGGTGGACGCCGTGCTCGGCGCCGTCGTCGGCGCTTCTTTTATTTATGGCGCGGGCGCCATCTATCTGCGGGCACGGGGCGTGGAAGGCATGGGCTTTGGCGATGTGAAACTGATGGCCATGGTGGGCGCGTTTCTGGGCGCCAAGCTCACCATCTTTACTCTTTTCTCGGCATCGATTGCGGGATCGCTGTTTGGTGTGTCCACCGTGCTGGCGGTTTGGATCAAGCGCACCCGCCGGCGCATGAAACTCAATCATGAATCCGGCGCAGACGCCAGACGGCGGGCCTGGGTATCGGCCGCGATTGCGCTGCGCCGCCATCAAATGCCTTTTGGCGTTTTCCTGGGTGGGATGGCAATGGTCGCACTCTTCTACGGCAACAGCTTCCTCAAGTGGTATTGGGGGTTGCTGTGAAACTGCTGACCAATCCCATTGTGCTGCGCATGGCGGTGATGTTCGTGGCCGCCGGCTTCGCCTTCATTCTGGGCCTGTTCCTGATGAAGCGGATACGCCGGAGCATCAGCGATGAAGCTTCTTTTTCCGATGCCTCTGCGTCTTCGGCATCCGAGAGTTTCCCGCTGCACACCTACCATGCCGTGATCCAGCAGCTAAAACAGCAGAAGCACGAATTGCAAAGCTCGCAGGCAGTGGAGCGACGGCGGGCCAAGACATCGGAGAACATCAGCGCCGCCGTGCTCTCGAATCTCTCGTCGGGAGTACTCTTCTTCACGCCCAACGGATTGGTCCGGCAGGCCAATGCTTCGGCCAAGCAGATCCTGGGCTTCGCTTCGCCGGCGGGGATGAGCGCAGCTGAGATATTTCGCGAAGCCGAATTGATTTCCTCATCCCAAACCACGTACGCGAACCTGGCCGAGGCGGTGAGCGTTTGCTTACGGGAGAAGACGAAGTTTCAGCGGCTGGAAGCTTCCTACCGCACTCCCGCGGGTGAGGAGCGCACGCTGGATATTACGATAAGTTCGGTGCACGCGCCGGACAGCGAAGCTCCGGGCGCGGCCGGGCCGGGAGCGACTTGTCTGGGTGTTGCCTGTCTGATCAATGACCGCACGGAAGTGACCGAGATTCGCCGCCAGCAGGAGTTGCGCGGAGAGATGTCCGCCGAAATGGCGCTGGGACTGCGCAACTCGCTGACCACCATCGCGGGCTACGCCCAGCAACTGGCGGCCAGCCGCGACCCGGAACTGGCGCGGCAACTGGCGTCCGATATTGCCGCGGAGGCGGCGCACCTGGATCGCACGATTGGCGGGTTTCTGGCCAGCGCGAAGGCTGCGAAGGCCGGTTTGAAAGCTTGAATTCACTACGTCGAATGCGGCTTCGATTTGAAGCGGCACGACCGAAAGAAACGGAGCATCTTATGAAGCGCATTGGATATGTTGTTCTGGCCGAAGTCGTTCTGGCGGGATTGCTGTGCTCCCTGGCCGGAGCGCAATCTGAGCCCCTGGGCGACTATGCCCGCAGCGTCCGCAAGGAGGAAAAGCCGGCGTCGGCCAAGAAGTACGACAACGACAACCTGCCCACGTCCGACAAGATCAGCGTTGTGGGGAATGCCACGGAACCGACTGGCGCGGAGGACGCCAACGCGGGGTCAACGCCGGGCGAGAACTCCGCGCAACCTCAGGACGGGACCACGCCAGCGGCGCAGGACGCCAGCAAGCCGGCGGACGCCTCCGACGCGCAGAAGGCGAACGACGAATGGAAGCAGAAGATTGCCGCGCAGCAGGGCAAAGTTGACCTGCTCACGCGTGAACTGGATGTGAGCCAGCGCGAGTATCGCCTGCGCGCCGCCGCCTTCTATGCCGATGCCGGGAATCGCCTGCGCGGCTCCGCCACGTGGGACAAGGAAGATGCCCAGTACAAACAGCAGATCGCCCAGAAACAAAAAGCGCTCGACGATGCCAAGAAAGCGGTGGACGATCTGAAGGAACAGGCGCGCAAGGCTGGCGTGCCGACCAAGATGCGGGAGTAGCGCGGGCCATTCTGCTTCATGAGAGCCTCCGGCGCAGGCCGGGGGCTTTTCCTACTTTGCCTCCATCATGTACTTGCTCTGGCACTGTTTGGCCGCCGAAAGCAACTGGCCGAACTCAGGTGTTTCCCGCAGCTTCGACAATAGCGGGTCCGATTGCAGGCTATCGAGCGCGCAATAGTCATGTGCGATGGCGGTTCTGAGCAATGACAACGCGGCGTCTTTTTTGTCGCAGAAGGAGAAGACGGCAGCCTCGCGGTAAACCGGTTCCGGATCCACTGCCGCCGAAGCCCGGCTTTCAAGATCGTTGGCGATTCGGTTCAGGTCCGACGTCTGACCCGTAAGACAAGCTTCCAGAAGATCGCGGTCGTAACGCGGATTGGTTGACATCGTCTCCGTGACCGCTCTGGCTTCCGCCACTTTTCCTTCCCGGAGCAGCACTTGGGCAAGGTGTAGCTGGCCCATTCAGACCCGGTGTCAAGCCGGACAAAGTCTCTTGCCCTCTTTGTTTTTCCTGTTTGCATGAAAGTCAGGCGCACGAACGGTATTGAAAATTTCCCGGGTCCAGGGCCAATGCTGCGTCGCACTCGTCCCCGGATTCTTTCAATTTACCCGCATAACGGAGGACATAAGCCAGCGCGAAGTGCGCCTGAGCATTTCTCGGGTAGCGTGTGACCAGGGCTTTTGCCGTCTGATAAGCCTTCCCTGGTTCGCGACGCTCGACGCGGTTCACGGCAAGTTGGGAAGCAGCGGAGATAAGATCAGGATCGAGGACCAAGGCCCGCTCCAGCGCGGCATAGGAGCGCTGCACCATTTCTTCGCCTCCGCTTGCGTAGGTCGCATCGTAGTAGTAGCGCATGCCCAAAGCGTGCCACGCTGGCGCGTAGGTTGGATCTGCCGCGACGGAGCGCTCCAACATTGCGATCGCGTCCCGGTTGGGCGCCGGATCATGGGAAACGGAGACGCTGCGCAAGAAGAGGTCGTAAGCCTCCTCATTGCGGGGGCGGGTAGCGCTCTGGACATTCTGCAGAGGCTCCGAGCGCGGGCAATAGCCCCGTGTCGAACCTTGGCGGCAATCTGTTCCCGCATGGCGATCATGTCCAGGCTGGCAGCCGCGACTGTATCCCGCCAAATGAGCCGGTTGTCCGCAACGTTCACCGCCTCGAGAGTGATTTGCAGTTGCTTTTCCTCCTTCATGTAGTGCCCGGTGACAACAGTCGGTGACCTGCATCTCGCGACCTGCCTTTTGTACGTCCAAATCCTCACCGACATATTTGCTGGTGGTGGCGGAAGGGCGGACGGACAAAGCGTGCGAGTAGCTCAACGTGGTTGTAATTTCGTCGGGCAATGCCAAGCGGAGAAAATCCGTATCTTTATCTGGCCCAGCATTCTGGAAGGGCAGAACTGCGACCGTAGTGGGATTCCCCGAACTCACGAGTGCGACCGCCCGATGTTTGACTTGCCAAACAATGAAGGCGCCAAGGCCCACCGCCAGCAGGGTGCCGAGCCAAGCGATCAGCCGATAGCCCTTCACAGGCTTAGCCGCGGCCGGGCGTGCGTCCAGTGTCCCTACCCTTCCAGAACTCGAATCGCGCCTGGCCCGAATCAGGTCGGCCTTCATCTCGGAAGCATGCTGATACCTTACCTCGCGGTCTTTCTCCAAGGCTTTAGAGATGATGTGTTCCAAGTTCCGGCGGCACATCGGGGTTCAAGCGGAGAACTGAAACTGGAGGCCGGTGGAGAATCGCGTCAAAGATGCCTCCGGTTGTTTCTCCCTTGAACGGAAGCAGCCCAGTCGCCATTTCGTACAGTAGAACGCCGAAAGAGAACAAGTCAGTGCGTGCGTCCAGCAGCCTACCCAGCACCTGTTCCGGCGACATGTAGGCAACCGTACCCAATGCCGCGCCGGGGCTCGTGAGATTATCCTCCGTAACCGTCGGAGACGACTGCGTATTTTCGGCGGCCACCCCGCTGGCAGAACTGACGAGGCGTAGTCACTTTTGCCAGACCAAAATCTAAAATCTTGGCGTGTCCGCGCCTCGTCATGAAGATATTCGCCGGCTTGATGTCGCGATGCACAATTCCTTCCGCGTGGGCGGCATCAAGGCCGTCCGCGATCTCGATCGCAGACATCAGAAGGTTCTCTATCTCCATGGGCTTGCCCGCGATACGGTGCTTCAGCCTACTCCCGTTCAGCTATCCTGCGATAAAGCGCTTCCATCCTGCTCTCCATCTCATAAATGTGCAGATTTGGGATGGTTCAGGGCGGAAGCGGCGCGTGCTTCCCGGCGGAAGCGTTCCAGCGCCTGTGGATCTTCGGCCACTTCGTCAGGCAAGAGTTTGAGGGCCACGAAGCGACCGAGCGAAGTGTCCTCGGCTTTGTAAACCACGCCCATCCCGCCACCGCCAAGTTTCTCGATGATGCGGTAATGCGAAATGGTTTGGCCCAGCAATAACACGATGCCTCCTACCTTCGGGGGGCATACTATGTGCCCTCATAAGGCAAGTCAACGGCAATCCAGGGTAGAGAAATAGTCCTCAGGAAGATTGTTCAGTTTTTGCCGCTTCCTGATCTGCTTCACGTGATGACGCCCGTGGGCGAGGTGAAACTTTCGCCACTGGCGTGCGGTCAGAGGTCCGAGGATGGGATGGTCGAGCACCCTGGTGCGCGCGCCATAGCGCTCTTCGCATTGCGTGATGACCGCATCCATGGCGGCAATGCGGGGACCGATCTCGGCAGCAACTTTCTCCGCGGTCATGCCGCGGGGAAGGACCTGATCGGGTGACTTCCGTCCCCTGGGAAAATAACCGCACTCCGTGACCGCGGTCACGGCCACCTTCTGTTTGAACGTCGGCACTCCTCCCAGCGGCTTCCCGGCTTGCAGGCAGCGCTCAAAAGCTTTCTGGGTCCCCGCATAGGTCAGGTAGAGATGCTCGAGTATTTCTGCGGCGCACCACTTCCCTTCCGAGCGGCGAGTGAGCTCATCGGCGGTCATGCCGCGAGTCGCGGACGCGATGGCCTGCTGCAAACGTTCCAGATACGAATCCATGGCCCCTCGAAGTGGTTGGTCTAGTAGAATAACCCCGGCGTTTCCGGTTGCAAAATTTCATACGCATGAGAGGAAGGTGGCTATGAAGAAGTTGCTGATGGCGATGCTCGCGCTCGTGATGATGGCTGGGTGTTCGTCGGAAACGTCCAAACCGGCGCAAGTCGAAAAGCCACAGCCCAAGCCGGCGGAATTCGTCACCGGACGGGCCGCCTTCCAGAAGCTTTTCATTGCCGCGCGCGGCTGGGCGCGCGATGCGCAGCCCTACCGGATCGAATCGATGATCACGGACGACTCCAAGGGCAAAGAGGGAAAGTCGGCGGTGTGGCGCGCTTCTTTTGCTTCTCCCCTGCAGCACGGCGTGAAGGCGTACACCTGGTCAGGTGAGGTTTCGTCCGATCGCGGCATCAATCCGGGCACTGAAGATACTTATAGTCCCACCAACACTTCCACGCAGATTTTTGACGTCGCCTTCCTCAAAGTCGATTCAGACCAGGCCCTGGAAACCGCCCAGAAGCATGGAGGCGAGAAGTTGCTGGCCAAGGCCCCTGACACCCCGGTGCTGTACATACTCGATTGGAGCCGGCCGACCAATGAGCTGATCTGGCACGTGATTTACGGCATCAACCGCGACGATTACAAGCTGCGCGTGGCGGTGAATGCCTCCAGCGGGGACTTTATTCGGGTGGAAAAGTAAGCGCTGCAATCAGCGATGTTCCTGTTCTCTTCCGAAACTTTCTTAGTGTCATCCTGAGCGGAGTTCTGCCCAGTCGCTTGCGAATGGGCAGGCGTATTCGAAGGACCTCTATGAGCCGCAATCGCTGTCGGTCGCTGCGATTTCGTATGGTGCGCCGGTGAAACGCGGCCGCGCGACCCGGCTTTGATCTGGGTACAGGGGTCCTTCGACTGCGTGAGTGCTTCGCGAAGCGAAGCACTCGCTCCGCTCAGGATGACAGGGGAGAGTTTTATTGCCTGGCTTGGGCTTTTCCTGAGGGCGCGCTTTTGATTTTTTCCAGCGCTTTCTTCGCTTCTTCCGCCAGCGGTCCGTTGGGCAGAATTTTCAGATACTCCTGATAGTGCTCGGCGGCTTCGTCGGGGCGGGCGAGTTTGTCGAGAGCCTGGGCGATGCGGAAGTTCGACACGGCATCATTGGGCTTGTAGAACAGCGCTTCCTGGTAGCGGTCGAGCGCGGCGGCGTAATTCTTCTTCTTGAAATAGAAGTCTCCGACCTCGATGTCCTTCAGGGCCCGGTGCGGGTTGAAGGGGTGAAATTCTCCGACGCCGCCGGAAGCATTCTCGTCTGTATCCTCCAGGGGATTCGTGCTGTTGGGATGGTCCTTGGCATCATTCGGAGGCGGGCTCAGGTCGATGCGGGTATCGCGACTGGAACTCTCACCGGCTTCCCGGCTGCGCTCGGAGCGCGGAGGCGGCTGGTTCTGATTTGGATCCCTTTCACCTTCCTGGGTCTGGGCGGCACCGGGAATGATCAGGCCCAGGCACAACGCGAGCGGAAAAATCAGTCGCCGCATGGCTCTATTGTAACTCCGACCTCGGGCGTCGGACCTCGGCCAAAATCTAAAAATAAATCCGAAAACCCCTAAACCACCAAGGACACGAAGGTACACGAAGGAAACCATTGAGCGAAAGGCCTTCGTGATACTTCGTGCCCTTGGTGGTTCATGGTTTTTGGCTATTCGTGATGCTGACGGTCTGAGGTCCGACGGCTGAGGTCTGGGGTAAAAAAACTGCTCCACCGGGGGAGGTGGAGCAGTTCGAGTTGCGAATCCTCGGAGAGGAGGATCTTTTACATGGATGGCGGAGCGGAAGCCGCAGGCGCCGCAGCGTCCACCGAGTTGGTCATGAGACGAACATCGACGCGACGGTTCTTGGCGCGTCCATCACGGGTCTTGTTCGAATCCACCGGCTTATCTTTCCCCAGGCCAATCAAGTAGATCTTGTGCGCCGGGATGCCGTGCTTCGCGGCCAGGTACTGAATGACGGAGTCGGCGCGGCGCTCGCTGAGAGCATAGTTGTAATCCGAGGGTCCGACCGAATCCGTGCCACCTTCAACCGTGATGATGTATCCCTTAGCGCTGGCCACGTCGGTGGCGAGCTGGTCGAGAGCTTCCTGGGCGGTCTTGGTCAGGTTGTCTTTATCGAAACCAAAATGCACGGCGGTTTCGGTGACTACTTTATAGTTGTCCAGGTTGGCCACGGTGTTCTGCAGCGAATCAACGCGATGAACAGCGTTGTCGGCCTGGGTCTGGGCCTCGCCCGCCTGGGTGGCCGCGGCTTGCGCCTTCTGGTCAACCTCGGCGGCCTTGGCGGTTACCTCTTGAATGCCGGCCTGCGCGCGCGCATCCACATCCTTGATGGCGTTGGTATTTTTGGCAGTCAGATCATCAAGCTCGTTGGTCTTGTTGATCAGCGGCGTGGTCTCTTGACGGACATAGTTCTTGCTGGCGCATCCGACCGTGGCCGCCATGCTGGCCGCCATCAGAACGATTAACGAAGTGCGATTCATTGTAGGAGGGCTCCTTCCTCACTCATCTCGCAAAACTCAACTTCTTTGATTCCAAATTCTGTTGACGCGGTTAGCCGGGGAGGGCTTTTCTCGCGTTCGCATTGTACAAGAGCACGGAGGGTGCCAACGGTGGAAATGATGGGGTGATCCGCTAACTTATTCATTGCTATCGACTTACAGCGAACCATTAAGCAGGCAGGCGCGGCCGGCCACCGACTTTCGTGCAAAGGCGATATATGAACTGGGGAAATTTTATATGGTGCAGATTTATGCATGTGGGGGAGAGATGATCGGTATAACTTCGCGTTTGTTCCGCCGGTAAACTCTGAAGTCGTTTTCGTCCACGGTGATCACCGCGTGACGCGGGTACAGTTCGCTCATGCGCACCAGACACAAGTCGGCCAGATCGGGCTTACGATCTTCGTAGCGGCGGGCGAGATCGCATAGCTGGTTGACGTTGCGGGCGCAATCGAATGCAATCCGCAGCATTTCATCCTGCAGGAGAGAGAGAACATAGGCGCTTGATCCCAGATGAAATGCAGCTTCGGCCAGAACCGCTTCGCAGGTGAGCAAAGGGTCGGTGATGGTCCTGGCAAGATCGACAGCCCAGAGATGGTGGCTGTCTCCGCGATTGCCGAAGGCAACGATGAATCCGGTGTCGGCAATTCCCTTCATCGCCGCGAAAATCCTTTGCGTGATGAGAGGTCTGCCGGTCCATTGACCTTTCCCGCGTGCCGCAGAAATTGTTGATTTCCCTTTTCCGATCTGGCGCTTTCCAGTTGCTGGCGAATGATCCGCCCGACCGGTAGGCCGGTCCGGCGTGAAACTTCCTTCAGCCAGGTCAGTAATTCGTCCGTAAGACGTATTGTTAGTGTATGACTCATATGGTGATAGTGTAACACACCGGAACTGCACCGTACCGGAGAGAGCGGAGGCGTGACCCGCCAGATCCTTCACCGCCTGAAGGCGGTTCAGGATGACGCAGAAGTGGGGGCGATCCTGAATGCGATGGCCAGGGCGGCACCCGGGCAACCATCGCACTCATCTAAAATAGGTCATCCTGGATTCACCCGATGGACCTTCAGGCCAAAATTCGCAGCTTGCCGGCCTCTGCGGGGGTTTATCTCTACAAGAACGCCGAAGGCGAAGTCATTTATGTCGGCAAAGCCAAGAACCTGCGCAGCCGGGTTTCTTCTTATTTCCGCGAAGGGCGCTGGGAGGACGCGAAAACCGATTCCCTGGTGCGGGAAGCGGTGGATGTTGATTACATCGTTGTGGCCAATAACAAGGAGGCGCTGGCGCTTGAGAACCACCTGATCAAGCAGAAGCAGCCGCGCTTCAACATCCTGCTGCGCGACGACAAAACTTACCCTTACGTGAAGCTCACGCTGGGCGAGCGTTTTCCCCGGGTGTATGTCACGCGGCGGCTGCGGAAGGATGGCAGTTCGTATTACGGTCCTTATTTTCCCGCGAACCTCGCGTATCGCATTGTGGACCTGATCCACCGGCACTTCATGGTGCCTTCGTGCAAGGTGGACCTGACGCGCTTTCATCCGCGACCGTGCCTGCAGTACTACATCAAGCGCTGCCTGGGGCCGTGCGTGGAGGGACTGACCACGCCGGAAATCTATCAGGAGGCGGTGCGCGACGTAAAACTATTCCTTGAAGGACGTCCTACCGACCTGCTGCACTCTCTGCGCCAGCGCATGGAGGAGACGGCTGAGGCGGAAGAGTATGAACGTGCCGCCAGATATCGCGACCTGATTTCGACCGTCGAGCAATTGCAGGAGAAGCAGCGCATCGCGGCAGTCGAAGGCGATGACGCTGATGTCTTCGGGTATCACTTCGAAAACGGCATGCTGGCGGTAAACCTGTTCCACATGCGCGGCGGGCGGGTGCTCGACCGGCGAGAATTCTTCTGGGAAGACTTGCCGGAAGCCACAGACCACGTAGGGGCGGGTGCCCTCACCCGCCCAGCCGAGCCAAGCTCGGCAGCTTTACCGGACGGGGATGCCCATCATTCCACCAGTTCGTTCCTTCCCGGCGAATTCTTTTCTGCTTTCCTCAATCAGCTCTACATTGGCCAGCCTTATGTTCCCCGGAACATTTATGTGCCCGTCGAGTTCGAAGATCGGGAGGCGCTGGAAGACCTGCTCTCTGAGCAGGTGGCGGGCGAGGGCGCCCGCCCCACACGAGTTCACATTCTGGTGCCGCTGCGCGGGGACAAGCGTGGGCTTCTGGATCTCGCCGGCAATAACGCCAAGCAGTCTTACGACCAGCGCTTCCGGGTGATGAAGCCGAATGCCAAAGCCATTCAGGAGGCGTTGCAGGATGCGCTGGGCCTGCCCGAGTTGCCGAAGCGCATCGAGTGTTTCGACATTTCGCACATTCAGGGAGCGGAGACCGTGGCCTCCATGGTGGTGTGGGAAGACGGCCAGATGAAGAAGTCGGATTACCGCAAGTTTATTATCCGCGACGTGATTGGGGTAGACGATTTCGCATCCATGCGCGAAGTGGTCACGCGCCGCTACAAGCGGATGCAGGAAGAGAAAAAGAAAATGCCGAGCCTGGTGCTGATCGACGGCGGCCTGGGCCAGTTGCACGCTGCCGCTGAGGCACTCGAAGCGCTGGAGATCATCAACCAGCCGCTGGCGGCGATTGCCAAGCGTGAAGAGATTATTTATGTGTATGGCCAGGAGAGCGAACCTGTAGCTCTGGACCATCATTCACCAGTGCTGCACCTGGTGCAGTTGATCCGCGACGAAGCACACCGCTTTGCGGTCACCTTTCACCGCAAGCGGCGGCAGATGCGCGACCGTGCGACCGAACTACGGGAAATCCCTGGCGTGGGGGAAAGCACGACCCGGCGGTTGCTGCAGCATTTCGGCAGCGTGCAGGCCATCAAGCAGGCGGACGCCGCAGCGCTTTCATCGGTGGTGACGCGAGGGCAGGCAGAGGCGATTCTCGATCACTTCCGGAAGCAGGACGCGCCGGTGCAATAGGCGACACAAGAACATTTACCGCAAAGATCGCAAAGGGCGCAAAGCCTCAGGATTTCCTGCCGCAGTTGGGGTCCTCCATGGTTAACCACTCGTAGTGCCGATTAAATTGCCCCCTGTCATCCTGAGCGAAGCAAGATGTTTCGCTTGCGAAACATCTTGCGAAGTCGAAGGACCCCTATAGGTGAATCGAAGCTGGTGTATTTCGAGCTTTAAATTCTACGGGAACGAACTTTCTCTTGAGGATAGGGGTCCTTCGACTCCGGGCATGCGTTCACGAGTGAACGCATGCCCTGCGCTCAGGATGACACCCGGCGATTTACGGTGTTGCTCACAACATCGGCCAGGCTTCGCCGTAACAGCCACACTACCGTCCCGATCATGCCGCACCAGCCGAGGAAGCTGACCACCGCCGCGATCTTCGTGTCGTACTGCAGCACCCCCAGGCTGGAGAAGATGGTGTGCCAGTCGTGTTCGATGTAGTCGGAATCGCCGGCGGTGACCAGGGGAAGCAACATGGCGCGGGCGTCGGCCATGTAGGTGGCGGTGTAGAGCCAGTTCTCGAAGAAGAAGAATGAGCAGAAAGCGAAAGCGGCGGCTTGTCGCTGGCTGAAGAAATATGCGGCCAGAAGCAGCGGCACCAGCCATTGCAGGATGGTGCCTCCCCAAAGGCCGAGGGTGGGACCAAACCAGCCGAATAGAAGGTGTCCGCCTTCGTGGACGACCAGATTGGCGAGATCGATGAAGAGAAATGCGCCATGCTTGCTGAAGGCGTAGATCAGGAACACAACATAGAAGACGAGCCAGGCGGCGGCGCTGTAGCGCGAGGTGGGCCGCCACTCCTGCGCCAGCATTCTCCGCAAGTACTCGCCCATGCGGCGGATTGTAACCGCGCCGCAAGCCGCGAAACAGGTTACGGCGGTGCTGCTGCGTCGGAGCATCGTAATGCACTAGTGAGTAGATTCGCTGCAGCGCTTGCGCCCGTATAATCCCCTCACGGCGAAGCAGCAACTATGTGGATGAAAGCTAATCAATGGATCGTGACGCTGGGGCTCCTGGCCCTGGTGCTGGCCGCTGCCGTTGGGCTGGTTCTGACCCGGCAATCGGCACAGGCGAACTCCACCGCCGCGCGCACGCGCAAACCTCCGATCGTGGATGAGCAGGCCCTCACGACTGCCCGTGCCATGGCAGCCCTGGCCTCGGGCTGGGATGAGCAACGATATTCGCGGCAGGCGCTCAAACTGGCGGACCACTCCGTAGATGTTGCCTTCAGCTACGAAATGCGCCAGGCCACGGAGCATCCAGCCCTGCCCACACCCGCGAGCAAGAAGTTGTTTGCCCAGGCCGATGAAGCGCAGGCGGCGGTCGCCGAAGACCAGGAGCGGAGCGACCGGCTACAGAAGCAGATCGCAAGCGAGAAAGACGGACGCGCACGAGATGCTCTGCAGCAGCGGATCGATTTGACCAAGGCAAAATTGGAACTCGATCAGGACGAACTCGAGACCGTCAAAACGGAGCTGATCCGCTCCGGAGCGGACCGTCTCAGCAGGATTCAACGCCAGTTCAACCGTCATGAGGCCACGCAGAAGGAGTACGAGGCAAATAATCCTCCAACGGCCACAGACAAGAGCAATGCGGCCGAGGGTTCGGCCTCAGCGATCGCCGAGTTTTCCGCCTGGAAAAGTTTGCGCGACCGGGCGGCACGGTTGCAGCATGCCATGGACGACGCCAGACAAGTTGGCGCCAAGCTGCGCGAGAGCCGCGATGGGCTGCAATCGCAGGTCGCCATGGAAGTCTCGAACAAAGAGGCGATTACGGAGCGGGCCAGAAGCGGAATCGCAGCCATGTCAGGCAGTGATTCGAGCTCCTCAAGCAGCACGGCGAGAGCGATCGCTACCCTGCACCAGATTTCCATGGACCAGAAGGACCTCAGCGATCTCGACAAACGCATCCAGGACCAGGACGATCTGGCCACCGCCTACGGCAACTGGATGGATGTGGTCAAGACCCGGCAGAGCGCGGTTTTGCACGACATGCTGCAGTTCGCGATGCTGATGCTGCTGGTGGTGTTTGCGGTATACCTGGGCAATCGACTGGTGGACCATTTCTTCGTCGGACTGGCCGTCGAGCGCACCCGCCTGCATACGTTGCGTGGGGTAATCCGGTTCGCGGTGCAGGCCCTGGGCCTGGCCGTGATTCTCATCATGCTGTTTGGCGTACCCAACCAGCTGTCCACGATTCTCGGTCTGGCCGGCGCCGGGCTAACTGTAGCGTGCAAAGACTTCATCATGGGATTCATCGGCTGGTTCCTGCTGATGGGCCGCAACGGACTGCGGGTCGGTGACTGGGTGGAGATCGACGGCGTTGTAGGCGAGGTCGCTGAAATCGGCCTGCTGCGCACCGTGCTGCTTGAAACCGGGAACTGGACGGACAGCGGGCATCCCACCGGGCGCAAGGTCGCGTTCGTGAACAGCTACGCTATTGAAGGACACTTCTTTAATTTCTCGACCACCGGGCAGTGGCTCTGGGACGAAGTGGAAATCCTGGTGCCAGCAAGTGAGAATCCGTACCCCGTCATTGATGCGATTCAGAAAATGGTTACAGAGCAGACCCAGGCAAATGTGGAGGCGGCGGAGCAGGAGTGGCAGCGTTCGAAAGGTCACTACCGGGCACAGCCGGTTTCAGCGGCTCCGGCCGTCAGTCTGCGGCCCACGAGTTCTGGAATCGATGTGCACGTGCGCTACATCACGCGGGCGGGTGAGCGGCACGCGATGAAGACCCGGTTGTACCAGGCGCTGGTGGAACTGCTGCACGGGCGGCAGGAAAATCCGTCAGCCGCGGCCAGCGCAAAGGCAGCACGCTAGAAGACGGACCGGGCAGAATTGCCGCTGCGTTCCGCAACATCCTTCAACAAACCCTTTTTGGTCGCCGCCGGCAGGTGTGAGCCGTGCAGGATCTCGCGCACCATTGCAGGCGGCAGCGAGCGTGAGAATTCAAGCGCCCGGCTCAGTGGCGTCTTTTCATTGCGCAGCAGGGCGATGCGGACCTCTCGCCGCGGCGACCACCTGGAATGATGGCAAACCGCACTCACGAATGCGGCCGGCGCGTCGCGGCGCATCAGAGCCTTGATGACCGCCGATTCGGTCAGGCGTGGATTTTCCAGCGCGGCATGAATCACCCGCGCCTCCGGATCGAGAAGCAGGGCGGCGGCAACCCGCCCCGAAGCCCGGTGCGCCAGGGTGAGCCGTTCGCCTTGCGAAAGTCGTTCCAGACGGTTGATGAGAGATTCTTCGGCGGCCATTTTGATGTCGGCGGGAACGACCGGGGTAAGAGCGACCTGCATGAGATCGAAGGTGAACAGGTGCCTCACCATGGGAACGGAGATGTGTCGCGGGGTCCGGGGATGCTCGACCAGCGCTAACCTCACCTTGCGGCTTTTCATCATGCCGCGGTTGCGACTGAGGCGATCGAGGGCCTGGGTGGGTAAATCGCTCTGCTTTAAAAGGGCGAGAGCGAGGTCTTCGGTGAGCGCGGGATCGGATGCGGCGGCAACCAAACCTTCCGCAGGCGTGTGCGCGCATTCGGATAAAGGAGCGGCGGGGTCGTGGGCAGTACGGGCCGCGGTTGAGTCGTCGTGAGACATGGTTTATGCGACAACCAAAATAGCTAGGGTCCAGGCGATTTCGCTGCGCCCTGGCGTGCCAGCTCGAGGGCCCCGCGGACCGGTTCAATCACCGTGGGATTAACGACCACGTCGGTAGGCCCGGAATGAAGACTATTGTAAAAAACCTGGCGCACCAGCGCGGAACTACTGAAGACACCGCCGGACATGGCCACCGGGACAGCGCCGGCCCCCGTGAACAGGCGCCGGAGCAGGATTCCCGCGAGGTTCGCGAGCTGAGTGCCGGCTTGAGTCAGTACCTCACGCGCGATGCGGTCGCCGGAATCTGCCAGGGAAAGCACGGAGGGAAAAAGCGCGGCAAAATCCGGCGGCGGCGTGGCATTCGCGGCCGGGACCAGTTGCTCGATCGTTCCCACGCGCCAGGACTTCATCAAAATCTCGATCAGGCGCAGGTCCTGTTCGGGGTCCTCGTCCCAGGCGCCGAGAGCGGCGGCAACTGCGGTGCGGCCGATCCAGTGGCCGGAGCCCTCGTCCGATATAGCGAATCCCCAACCCCCGGCGCGCGCCGTCTGGCCTTCGCGGTTGCGGCCATAGGCGATCGAACCGGTCCCGGCGATCACGATCACGCCCGGGCCGCCGCCGAAAGCGGCTTCGAGTGCGATGACGTTGTCTCCCACAACTTTGACTTTACCGGGAACTATTTCCGAGACGATGCGGGTTACCAGTTCACTGACCTCGGACCGGGCTGCGCCGGCCAGACCGACGCAGACGCTCCCGATCACGGACGGAGTGAGATTCGCAGCCGTGCAGGCCTGGCGGATTGCACTCGCCAGCGACTCGCGCGCTTGCGCCTCTCCCACCCTGACTACGTTGCTGGGCCCGCCGCTTCCCGTGCCCAGGACGGAAGTTTCGTCGCCGATGAGGCAGGAAGTTTTGCTGCCGCCGCCGTCAATGCCGAGGTAGATGGCCACGAGCGTAGTTCTACCATAAGAGTTTGTTTGGCCGGCTCAAACCGAAGTACTCCTGTGTTTTCAAATTCAAAGGCGTCGGACAAAGCTTGCCCTGAGCGAAGTCGAATGGAGTGTCCGACCCACAAAACCCACGAAAATTACGCTTGACGAGGTAGGTACCTCGCTGCAGATCGGCGGAGCTTTCTCTTTAAAGCCCGCTACTCTGGGAGGGCAATCGGGACGCCGGCGCTACGGTTGAACTGCTCGCGGGCGAGTCGCCCGCGTCCACACGAGCTGCTTTATGGTTCTGGACAGGCTTGATCTCGGCATCATCGCGCTTTATCTGGCGGGGATCACGCTGTTTGGATTGCGCTTCCGCAAGAAACAGCGCACTCTGCGCGATTATTTTCTGGCCGACCGGAATATTCCCTGGTGGGCGATTGCGCTCTCGATCGTTGCGGCAGAAACCAGCACGCTGACCATCATCAGTATTCCCGGCCTGGCCTATGACACCAATCTGACGTTTCTGCAGGTGGTGATGGGATACGTGGTGGGACGATTCGTGATCAGTTTCGTCCTGCTGCCGCAATACTTCCGCGGCGATCTGTACACCGCGTACGAACTGATTGAACGACGCTTCGGTAAGAAACTGCGCTCGCTGACCGCCGGGCTCTTTCTGGTGACGCGGGCCGCAGCCGAAGGAGTACGGGTTTACGCCGTTTCGATCGTAGTGGCGATTGCGCTGGGGACAGGCGAGGTCGCCTCTATCGCAATTATTACCGCGCTCACGCTGGTCTATACCTTCGAGGGCGGATTGGCGGCGGTGATCTGGACCGATGTGGTGCAGACTGTGATCTACGTGGGCGGAACGCTGGTGGGCCTGTTCACGATTCTGCATCTTGTGCCTGGAGGCTGGCCGGCGATTCATCACATGGCGGCGACTGCCGGCAAGCTGCAGGTTTTCGACTTTTCGCCCGACTTCTGGAAGCCTTACACGTTCTGGGCGGGATTGATTGGCGGGGCTTTTCTGACTACGGCCAGCCACGGCACCGATCAGCTGATTGTGCAGCGTCTTCTGGCGGCGCGGAGCGAGCGCCAGTCAGTGGCGGCGCTGCTCTCGAGCGGGGCGGCGATTCTTTTCCAGTTTGCGCTCTTTCTTATCGTCGGCGTCATGCTGTTCGCGTTTTATCACGTGCCTTCGGCAAACTTCGGACGGGCGGACAAGATCTTTCCGACATTTATCGTCAGCCAGATGCCGCATGGGATTTCTGGATTGCTGATTGCCGCGATTCTGGCGGCGGCCATGTCGAACCTGAGCGCGGCGCTCAACTCGCTTTCGTCCACTTCGATCATTGACTTCTATCTGCAGCGTTATCCGCAGACGGAAGAACGCCGCAAGATTCGGCTCTCGCGTATCGCAACTTTATTCTGGGCGGTGCTCCTGTTCGGGCTGGCAGTGTTATCGCTGCACAAAGTAGGCCGAGTTATTGAGGTGGGATTGCAGATCGCCTCCGTGGCTTACGGGGCCCTGCTCGGGGTCTTTCTGCTCGGAGTGCTGACGCGGCGGGCCAATCAATCCGGCGCTATGGTGGGGATGCTGTTCGGGTTCGTGACTGAGCTGTACATCTGGCTTTTTACGAAAGTACCTTGGACTTGGTATGTGGCGATTGGGACGATTGTCACTTTCGCGGTCGGGTATGCTTTCAGCTTGAGCAGGACGGAAAAGCTTTTAACCGCAAAGGACGCAAAGTAAACCCGCAAAGGACGCAAAGAGAAGAATGCCAAAATGGGATGCGCAAGTGATTTTCTTTGCGGCCTTGGCGGTTTACTTTGCGTCCTTTGCGGTAATCTTTTGCCTTGCCCAGCCCCGACCTCACCCGCGAAATCATTGGTGCCGCGATCAAGATCCATCGCGAGCTGGGACCTGGACTCCTGGAGTCTGCGTATGAGGCCTGCCTGGCGTATGAACTGCAAAAGTTGGGCCTGAAAGTTGAACGCCAGAAACCTGTGCCACTCATCTACGAACAAGTAAAGCTTGAGTGCGGGTTTCGGGCTGACTTGGTCGTGGAGAGCCGAGTCGTAGTTGAGACCAAGTGTAAAGACGCATTGCATCCGGTTGACGACGCTCAACTACTGTCTCATCTTCGCTTATTGAATATTTCCGTTGGACTGTTGATCAACTTCCACGTTGTGTCCCTCAGAACCGGCATCAGGCGCATGGTCAACAACTATCGTGAGCCGATCGGTCTCGTGATTTAACCGCAAAGGACGCAAAGTTAGACCGCAAAGATCGCAAAGAAGACCAACGTCCATCTTGTCTTCTTTCCCCGTATATACTTTCCCCTCCTGTTATGGCCCGGCCTGCCGAACTGCTTCGCGATCTCCGTTTGAGCCATGCCACTGCGATTGTGGTGGGCACTATTATTGGCAGCGGAATTTTTCTGGTTCCGGCCGAGATGATGCAAGCGGCCGGGTCGGCCAAGCTGGTGTATCTGGCGTGGCTGGTGGGCGGATTGCTGTCTTTTTTCGGGGCGCTGACTTATGCCGAGCTCGGCGCCATGAAGCCAGAGGCGGGCGGAGAGTACGTTTATATCCGCGACGGTTATGGACCTCTGGCCGGCTTTCTATATGCCTGGACTTGGTTCCTGATCGCCAAGCCGGCCTCGATTGCCACCCTGGCCACCGGCTTTGTCCGGGTGCTGGGAAATTTTCCTGCCTTCGGCTTTTTTACCCATAAATTTGTTTCGACCCCCTTCTCCGTCACCTACGGGCAGCTGGTGGCAGTTGCGGCCGCCACGCTGATTTCTCTCCTCAACTACATCGGGATCAAGCGGGCGGGGGACTTTCAGCTGGTGTTCACCTTCGTGAAAGTCGCCATCATTCTCAGCATCGTGGTGATCGGCCTGGGCTATAGCGGAGGAAGCTGGCAGAACTTTGCCGGCAGCTTTACCGGCGCCAAAGGTGGGATGAGCGGATTCATGCTGGCTTTGGTGGCGGCGTTGTGGGCTTACGATGGCTGGAATGATCTGAATATGGTTTCGGGAGAAATCCGCAATCCCGAACGCGACATTCCCCGCGCGTTGATTTTCGGAGTGGCGCTGGTCGGGATCCTGTACATGCTGCTGAATGCGGCGGTGCAGTATGTGCTGCCGGCGGGAGCCATCGCGGCTTCGCCGAGGCCGGCGTCAGACGCCATGGCAGTGGTGCTGGGGAGCGTGGGAGCCGGACTGGTTTCGGCTGGCATGGCGCTCTCGATGCTGGTGGCCATGAATGGCACCGTGATGAGCGGCGCCCGCGTGCCCTATGCCGTGGCCCGCGACCGTTATTTTTTTTCCGCTCTGGCGGAGGTGCATCCCCGCTTCCGGACACCCTCGGTCGCCATTGTGGTACAGGCGGTGCTGGCAATCATACTTTTGCTGCTGGGGGGCAACTTCCGCCAGTTCTTTACCCTGGCGATTTTCGCGGAATGGCTGTTTTACATGATCGCCGCGAGCACGGTGTTTGTCTTTCGCTGGCGTGACCCTCAGGCCGTCCGGCCCTACCGGGTGTGGGGATATCCGGTGGTTCCCATCCTGTTTGTTCTGGCTGCGGCACTGCTGCTTTACTTTACCTTCCGGGACAATTACCCGAATTCCGGCATCGGCCTGCTGGTGATTCTGGCGGGCATACCTGTTTTTTACGGATTTGCACGAAATCGACGGGCAGATGCCTGAAGGGCTGCCCTTGAATACGCGAGTTCAGAGGGAATCCTCTTTTGGGCATTACGAGGGTTACTGAAGGACACCCCCGCAGGGCACGTTTACCCCCTCCGCTTTCTCCCGTAAGTTAAAAACTCCACCCGGCGCAGTTCTCCCCAGGCTCGGGTCCCAACTCTGGAGTTCAAGGCATGGCTACGCCTGCAGGTTTTCAATTAGGGCTTTTGCCGGAGCGCAAGCTGAACAAGCGTGCGCTGGCGGCCAGTTACGGCTTCCTCATCTTCCTGCTGATCATCATGGTGAACATTGGCTGGATCTGGCCGGATGGCCTGGACATCCGGCGGCAGTACCACGTGACGGAACTGATTCCGATGCCGGGCCTGCAACCGGAGCCGCTGAAGGTGAAGCCTCCAGCGCCAACGGTGAAGGTTAAGCTGCTGCCCAAGGCCCCGGTTTTTGATGCTCCCAAGCTGATGGTACCGCGGGAGGTCCGTGCTCCGAGGCCGCAGCCGCCGGAGGTGGTGGCGCCCAAGATCGAGGTCAATCATTTCGCGCCTGCGGTGGCGAAGCTGGTCACGGGCGGAGCGCGGCCGGCGTTGATCGTGCATACCGGCGAGTTTGGCAGTTCAGCGACACCGACGGTAAACGCGCCGGTGCAGAAGGTTCAGACGGGCGGTTTTGGGGACCCCAACGGAATTCCGGGAGAAGGCAAACCCAACGCGCACCTGGTAGCGGCGAGCACCGGTTCGTTCGATCTGCCGCCCGGAGGGGGAAGCGGCAATGGGGCGGGCGGGACCAAAGGTATTAAGGGAACGATCGCAAGCGCCGGTTTCGGCAACGGGATTGCACAAGCCGGACAGGGAGATGGCCGCAGCAACGGGCGGGGCGCGACGGTGGAGACCGCGGGATTCTCGGCGCAGCAGGTCAGCCAGGCACCAAAACGGGCACAGCAGGCGGAGGCGGGACCAGCAACTACACCTGTGGAAATTATCTCCAAGCCCAATCCGGTCTACACTGAGGAAGCTCGACAACTCAGGTTGCAAGGTGAAGTATTATTGGAAGTACTTTTCGGAGCAAATGGGCAGTTGCACGTGAATCGCGTTGTGCGGGGTTTGGGACACGGCCTCGACGAGGCTGCGGTTTCTGCTGCCAACAAGATTCGCTTCAAGCCCGCCCAACATTACAACCAGCCGGTCGATTCGACGGCGGTTGTGCATGTGGTTTTCCAGTTGGCGTATTAGGCGCGACAGAGAGGATTTAGTCATGCGTACTTGGAAATGGACGCTCACCGCTTCCCTGCTGCTCGGGTTCAGCGCGCTGGCACAGACCACAGCACCGGCATCGCCCGGCCAGACGGAGATGCCGCCAGCGCAACCATCCTCGACCCCGGCTGCATTGCAGAACACTCCGCAGCCCACGACCAGCACGCCAGCCCCGATGCCTGCCACGGCCACCCCGACCACCATGGACCAGGTTGTGGATCGCGCCATTGAACGCGAGCATGCACTCATCACTTTCCTCGAGACCCGTACCCCGCTGGTCGAAACCTATCTACAGAATCTGCAACTGGATCCGCAGATGGGGCCGTCGCCCAAGCAGGACCATTACTTTTTCGGCCGCCTGGATCTGAGCGATTCGGTCGATCGGCAGGATTATCTTTCGGGCGAGTCAAGTTTCCAGAGCCGCATGCTGGGCGGAGTCAGCAAGCTGTTCAAATTTGAATACAAGCCGATTGGTTTTTCCTGGATGATTTTCGCCGACCGCGACGATTTTGACCGCGCCCACTACAACTTTAAATATGTGCATCGCGAGTTTCAGGGTGATGTGCGCTGCATTGTGTTCGACGTAACTCCGAAGAAAGATGCCGGCAAAGGACGCTTCCTGGGCCGCATCTGGGTGGAAGACCAGGATTACAACATCGTGCGGCTCAATGGCACGTACGCGCCCCGTCCGCGCAACGCGCAGTTCTTCCACATGGACAGCTGGCGGCTGAACCTGATTCCTGGATACTGGGTCCCGGCTTACATCTACAGCGAAGAAGGAGACTTCAGTTCCGGTTCGAAGGACAAGATGGCCTTCAAGGCCCAGACCCGAATCTGGGGTTATGACCTGAAAAAGAACAATAAGGAAGACGAACTCACCCAGGTGCTGGTGGATTCAAGCGTAAAGGACGAAAGTCCCACGGCGCAGGACGCTTCTCCCCTGCAGGCGCAGCGGGAGTGGCAGCAGCAGGCGGAAGACAACGTAGTCGAGCGCCTGCAGAATGCCGGCTTGCTGGCCCCGCAGGGCGAAGTGGACAAGATCCTGATGACGGTGGTGACCAACCTCGAAGTCACCAACAATATTGATCTGCCCCGGCCGGTGCGCACCCGGGTGATGCTGACTTCGCCGCTGGAGACTTTCAGCGTGGGTAACACTATCGTCGTCAGCCGCGGCCTGATCGACGTGCTGCCCGACGAGGCCAGCCTGGCCATGGTGCTTTCCCATGAACTGGCACACATTGTCCTGGGACATAACCTGGGCAGCCGCTACGCCTTTAACGACCGCATGCTCTTCTCGGACGAATCGACTTACCAGAACCTCGGATTCAGACATATTCCGGAAGAAGAGGCCGCAGCCGACAAGAAAGCGATCGAACTGCTGAAGAACTCGCCGTATGCACAGAAACTGGATACCGCCGGCTTGTTCCTGCGCGAACTGGCCGCAAGAGGTCCGGCGCTTTCCGCCCTGCTGACGCCCCACTTGGGAAATAGCCTGACGGACCCCAAGGGCGGGGTGGAGCGGATGGCGGCGCTGATGACTTCCGCGCCGGCGCTCGAGCCCAACAAATTGGACCAGATTCCCGCGTTGCCGCTGGGCGGACGCGTCAAGGTGAATCCCTGGGATGACCATGTTGAACTGATCAAGACTGCGCCGGTGGCAATCACCTCGGCCCGGGACAAGATGCCCTTTGAAGTGACGCCATTTTTCCCCCGGCTTACCCGCTACGGAAGCGGCGCGAACCCGGGATCGCCGACAACGGCGAACGCGGCGCCCACCAACTAAGCCCACAGGTTGAAGCGAGCGCAGGCCGGACCGGAGGAACTCCGGACTCCAGCCTGCGCATTTTCAGTTGTCATCCTGAGCGGAGTCTTTCCATTCGCTTGCGAATGGAAAGCGCAGTCGAAGGACCCCTACCCAACCCAACTGACGTCCGGATTTCCAGGGCATTCCAATCAATGAGTTTTTGGCAAATCTCCTGATGTACTCTGCGCCTTGACTGTAGAGGTCCTTCGACTGCGCGACTGCTTCGCGAAGCGAAGCGGTCACTTCGCTCAGGATGACACGCGGGAATTCGCCCGCTTACCCGGCCTGCGCATTTTCAGTTTGTCATCCTGAGCGAAGTCTTTCCATTCGCTCGCGAATGGAAAGCGGAGTCGAAGGACCCCTACCTGACCCAACTGACGTCCGGGATTTCCAGGGCGTTCCAATCAATGAGTTTTTGGCAAATCTCGTGATGCAGGCTGCGCCTTTACTGTAGGGGTCCTTCGACTGCGCGACTGCTTCGCGAAGCGAAGCAGTCACTTCGCTCAGGATGACAGGGGATTCGCCCGCTTACCGGCCTGCGCATTTTCAGTTTGTCATCCTGAGCGGAGTCTTTCCATTCGCTCGCGAATGGAAAGCGCAGTCGAAGGACCCCTACCCGACCCAACTGACGTCCGGGATTTCCAGGGCGTTCCAATCAATGAGTTTTTGGCAAATCTCCTGATGCACGCTGCGTCTTTACTATAGGGGGCCTTCGACTGTGCGACTGCTTCGCGTTGCGAAGCAGTTGCTTCGCTCAGGATGACAAGCTGGGTGGAGTTATTCTTGCGGCTTTCTCTTTCCTGGTAATCCGACTGGGCTTTCGTGGGTGCGTTCGCGGAATCCGCCACGCAGGCCGCTGGCCAGCGACACGCTGGATTCGCCGAACTTGTCGCGCAGGCGATCGGCGGCTGATAAAGCCTGCTGCCACCGCTGGCGGCGGCCGTCTTCCAGCAAGTCACCTTGTTCGGCTTTGGCGTCGAACGACGAAGCCTGCACGCCCAGCAGTCGCACCTGGGCGCCGGGGCGCCAGTTCTTGCGGAATAGCAGGCGGATTTGCTCGAAGATTTCGGTGTCGAGTTGGGTCGGTGAAGGCAAGGTGTGCGCCCGGGTAATGGTGGTGAAATCTTTGTAACGCAGTTTCAGCTGGAGAGTGCGGGCGTGCAGCCGGCCTTCGCGCAGGCGGCGGCCTACCATCTCTGACAGACGCATCAACGTGGATTCCAGCTGTTCGACGCTGGCGGTGTCTTCGTTGTAGGTGTGTTCGTGGCTGATCGACTTGGGATCAGTATCAGCGCCGACTTCACTGTCGAACCAGCCGCCGGCATCTTCTCCGCGGGCCTTCCCTGCCAGCGCCAGTCCCCATTTTCCGAAGCGTTCTTCGAGGAAGCATTCGTCAAAACGAGTGAGATCGCCAACCTTGTGAATGCCCAGGCCGTGCAGGTTCTGTTCGGTGACTTTGCCGACGCCGGGAATCTCGCGCACATCGAGCGGAGCCAGGAAGTTTGCTTCCTGCCCGGGCACAATCCAGAGGACGCCATTGGGCTTGGCGCGGGCCGATGAAACTTTGGCGATGAGGCGCGAGATGCCGATCCCGATCGAGCAGTTGAGCCCGGTTTCGGCCTTCATCTTCTGGTGGAGCAGGTGAGCGGTGCGCAAGGGCGGTCCGTGCAGGCGTTCGGTGCCGGTCATGTCGAGATAGGCTTCGTCGATTGAGGCCATTTCGACCTGGGGCGAGAACGAAGTCAGCACACGATGGACTTTTTCAGAACACTCGCGATAACGGTCAGGATGGCCGTTGACGAAGATGGCCTGGGGACAGAGCTTGGCTGCGGTGCGCAGCGGCATGGCCGAGTGCACGCCAAACTTGCGGGCTTCGTACGATGCGGCTGAAACCACGCCGCGCTCGTCGCGCTGTCCTCCCACGACGACTGCCTTGCCTTTTAGTTCAGGATTGAACAGCTCTTCCACGGAGACGAAGAAGGCGTCCATATCCACGTGGAAGATCGTCCTGGTGAAGGTGCTCATGGGAACAGCGAGCGCGCAAATCGATTTTACCAAGGCTTCGGTAGTGGGCTACTTCAAAGTAGCCCACTACCAAGGCTTCGCGGGGCTTGACTCTATCTTAAAAGCGTTAACCACCAAGGACACTAAGGTACACGAAGGAAAAGCCTGAGGAGCCTTGCTTCGTGGACCTTCGTGTCCTTGGTGGTTGATGCATTTGGCCGGCCCCATATCGTTTATAGTCTTCTGACCGCTTTCCGGACGAGGATCCTGATGACTCTGCTTCGCTGTTTCCTGTTTGCCGGGTGCATGGCGTGGGCTGCCGGTTCATTCGCACAGGCCCCTGTGGGGAGCGCGAAGGCCCGTCTGACCCTGCTTTCGCCCATCAGTTCAAAATCTCCCAGCGGCTCTTCGTTCATGGCCAAGCTGGAGGACGCGGTCGCGGTGGATGGCAAGCCGGTGCTGCCGCCAGGGACGCTGGTGGAAGGCCACCTGGAGACGACTCCGGCACGCCGCATGATGCGCCGGGGCGCCTTGCGAATGATTTTTGATCGGCTGAAGCTGCCCGACGGCACGGTGCAGCCCGCCCGCTTCGAGCTGACCTCAACCGAAAGCAATGCCGCCAGGACTGACAGTGAAGGAACGGTCCATCCCACGGTGAGCAAGAATCGGCTGGCCCTCCAGTTGGGCGGGACCGCACTGGCAGCAAAGCTGGCGGACGATCTCTCCGAAGAGGCTTTAGCCACGAGCGCGGGGGCTGCGCGCTGGTATGGGCTGGCTGCAAGCACCACGTTCCTTCTGCTGCAAAAGGGCCGCGAGGTGAAACTCAAGCCCGGGGAAGTCATCGAAGTTGATCTGGTGCGGAGTGGGCCCACGCTACCCGAGGGTCCGTAATCCTGTGGGTCGGACACTCCCGTCCGACACCTTTGACTTTGATTTTTTTATTTTTGCCTTTGCCTCTTTTGACTTTTGCTCCGGGCCCACACATTCAGACCAGGGCCACGCTGGGATTGGTGGTCCGGGGGTCGCTCGAAACTCCGTTCGAGAGTCCGCGGAGCTGGCGCGCGCGTTCGTACACCCGAACGTAGTCCTTCGCGGAGGCATCCCAGGAGAAGTCCTTGCTCATTGCGTTGCGCATGAGTTGCTGCCAGGAATTCTGATCGCGAAAAGCCCGCAGGGCTTCCTTAATCGTCAATAGCAGCGCTTCGCCGTTGTAATCGGTGAACTTGAAACCGGTGCCCTTCCCGGTGCGCGGGTCCCAGGGTTCGATGGTGTCATCGAGGCCACCGGTGGCGCGGACGATCGGGACCGTGCCGTACTTCAGGCTGTAGATCTGGTTGAGGCCGCAGGGTTCGTAGCGGGATGGCATAAGGAACATATCGCTGCCCGCCTCGATCTTGTGGGCAAGGGCGTTGTCGTAAGCCACTTTGACCGCAATCTTCTGGGGAAATTGCTTGCTCAGGCGAAGAAACATGTCTTCGTAGGTCTTGTCGCCGTTGCCCAGGGCGACGATGGTCATCTCCTCGCGCGCCAGCCGTTCCATGATCTGGGCGATCAGGTCAAAGCCTTTCTGGGCGGCGAAGCGCGACACGATGCCGAGCACCGGCAGGCGCGGGTCGGCCTGGGTCATGCCAAAGGTGGCGAGCAAGTCCTGCTTGCAATCGGCCTTGCCGGACAGGTTCCGCGGCGAGTAAGGAGCTACGATGAATTTATCGGTCTCGGGACTCCATTCGTCGTAATCCACCCCGTTCAGGATCCCGGTCACGGTTGAAGAGCGCGTCCGCAGGACGCCTTCCAGGCCGAAGCCAAACTCCGTGGTCTGGATTTCCTGGCTATACTTTTTGCTCACGGTAGTAATGAAATCGGAAAATACCAGCGCGCCCTTCAAAAAGTTTACGTTGCCGAAAAACTCCATTCTGGAGATGGTGAACAGGTCCCAGGGCAGCGTGAGCAACGGCAAAGTATCGGCCGGAAATAAGCCCTGGTATCCCATATTGTGAATGGTGAAGACGGTGGCGACGTCACGGAAAGCCGGGTCTTCGGCGTATTGCGTGCGCAGCAGAACGGGGACCAGGGCGGACTGCCAGTCGTGGCAATGAAAGACCTGGGGCACGCCGAGAATCTTCGAAGCCTCCAGCACGGCGCGGGAGAACAAGGCGAAGCGCTCGGCATTGTCGGGATAGTCGCCGGCGGAAGTCCCGTAAAGGGCCTCGCGGTCAAAAAAGGGCGGGTACTCGACAAAATAGAAGTTCACCCCGGCGCGCTCACCGCCGCTGACTATAGAACAGAAACGATAGCGGTCATCGAAGGGAATGGTGATGCTGCTGACCATGGTCCGCGGGTCGCGAAGCAGGGTCTGGTGGTAGCGGGGAAGATAGACGCTCACCTGGTGTCCGGCTGCCACCAGGGCCCGGGGCAGCGCGCCCACCACGTCTGCCAGTCCTCCTGTCTTGGAGAAGGGCACGCCCTCCGACGCAGCAAAAACGATGTGCATGGCGACTCCTTGTGAGTGCCGGTCCCCGGAGGCGCCGGCACAAGCTATCATAGAGGGCTGTTCACAGCATACTCTGCTGAGCAGGCAACGGCAGAAGGAACCGGCCAGTCTAAACTCCGGCAAGGCGACAGGAAAGTGGTGAACGTGACAAAAATTGCGGCCGTGGAGAAACGTCATGCCAGGCCCAAACTGGGCCAGCACTTTCTGGTCGATTCCTCAGCCACCATGCGCATTGTGGACGCTCTGGGCGATATCTCGGAGAGCACGGTGCTCGAAATCGGGCCCGGGCGCGGCGCGCTCACGGCGGCCCTGGCAAAACGGGCGCGGCGGCTGATTGCTATCGAAATCGATCGCGTGCTGGCGGCGCAGCTGCGCATGAATTTCTCCCAGGAGCCCAACGTGGAAATCATCGAAGGCGACATTCTGGCCATCGACTTCCACACCCTGTTCGGACCCAAGCCGGGAAGTACCCGTCCAGGGTTGACTCATCAACCTGAAGCCGTGCGCGTGGTGGGGAACCTTCCCTACTTCATTACTTCGGACATCCTGCTACGGCTGTTTGAATACCGGCAGTATTTCGAAACCATCGTCCTGATGGTGCAACGCGAAGTGGCGGATCGCCTGGCGGCGGCGCCGGGGCGAAGCGACTACGGCCTGCTTTCGGCCACCGCCCAGCTTTACTCCGAGGTGGAGAAGTTGTTCACGCTTCCACCCGGCGCGTTTTCACCGCCGCCTAAAGTGGACTCGAGCGTGGTGCGGCTCCGGATGGTATCGAAGCTCGAGAGCCTGGCGGTGCCGGAAGCGGAGTTCATCGCGTTTCTTAAACTGGCTTTCGGACAGAAGAGAAAAACTCTCGCCAACAATCTGAAAGCGCAATACGCGCCCAAGGCCCTGCGCGCGGCTTTCGCAGAGGCCGGAGTAAAACCGGCAGTGCGCGCCGAAGCACTGAGCCTGGAGAAAACGGCGGCGTTGTTTCGCGCACTGCGCACACTGTCATCGTGAGCGGAGTCTTGCCATTCGCTCGCGAATGGCAAGCGGAGTCGAAGGACCCCTATTTCATAATTGCGTCCTGGGGGCGTTCTGGATTGACGTAGCGAGCCCGCAGAATTTCGAGATGTACACCTCGGAGTGCCAGGTAGGGGTCCTTCGACTGCGCGCCTGCTTCGCGATGCGAAGCAGCTGCTCCGCTCAGGATGACACATGATGAGAAGGTGAGCGTGCGATGGCCTCGCCGATCCGACATCCCGCCGTGGCTGGACGCTTTTATCCTCGCGATCCCGACGATCTGCGGGCCGAGGTGGAGTCGTATTTACTACCGCCGCAGAAAACGGTTGCAGCGCTGGGCTGCGTGGTCCCGCACGCCGGCTACATGTACTCGGGACATGTCGCGGGCGCAGTGTATGGCCGGCTTGATGTGCCGCAGCGCTCGATTGTGATGTGTCCCAACCATACCGGCATGGGGCTTCCTCTTTCCATCATGAGTGAGGGAGCATGGCAGACGCCGCTGGGAGCGGTGCCTATTGATTCGCGGTTGGCATCCGATTTGAAACGGCGGTTTCCACCGCTTGGTGAAGACACGGAGGCGCATCGGGCTGAGCATGGCGCTGAGGTGCAACTGCCTTTTCTGCAGGTGAGAAACTCCAGCTGCAGTTTTGTTCCGATCGCCCTCGGTACCAGCCAATATGAATTGCTGCAGGGGCTGGGCGAGGCCATCGCGGACGTGGTGCGGGCGCTGGGAGAGCGCGTGCTGCTGATCGCCTCCAGTGACATGAACCACTACGAGAATGACACCATCACGCGGGTGAAAGATCAGAAGGCCATTGAGCGCATCCTGGTGATGGACGCGCGCGGGCTGTTCGACGTAGTGATGGATGAGGACATCAGCATGTGCGGCTTTGGACCAACCGTCGCGATGCTCACGGCTGCGCGGCGGCTGGGCGCCGGCAAGGCGGAACTGGTCAGGTATGCTACCTCAGGAGACATTTCTGGTGATCGCGACCGGGTGGTGGGATACGCGGGCATCCTGGTTGAGCTTCCTGGTGTGGATCAGGTCAAAAGCTTTTAACCGCAAAGGACGCAAAGAAATCCGCAAGGGGCGCAAAGAAATTCTGGTTTATTCGAGTTCGAGTTCAGCTTCCTGTTTAGGCTTGGGCGGCGCAGCCCTTTCTACTGCCGAACCGGGGTCCAGCCCCATGTCGCTGAGTTGCAGACGCAAATTTCCCGGATTGGTGGCATAGGCCATGGCGGTGTCATAGTCGATCAGGTCGGCGCGAATTAGCTTTTCAATCTCTCCGTCAAAGTGCTGCATGCCCTCGGTATCTCCGTCGCGCATGGCATCCAGCAGGCTCTTGCCTTCCACCTCACCCTTGTCCAGATACTCGCGGGTGCGGAGAGTGGATTTGAGGATTTCGATTGCGGCCACCCGCCCGGTTCCTCCCTTTCGCGGGAGCAGGCGCTGCGAAACAATGTAGCGAAAACTTTTTGCGAAACGGTTGCGGATGGTGTGCTGCTCGGTGAGCGGGAACACTCCGATGATCCGTTCGACGGTCTTTGAGGCGTCGGTGGTGTGCAGGGTGGAGAGCACCAGGTGGCCGGTCTCCGCCGCTTCGAGCGCAATCTCGATGGTTTCCTTGTCGCGCATCTCACCCACCAAAATTACTTTCGGCGCCTGCCGCAGGGCCGCCCGCAAGGCCAGCGCGAAGCTGGGCGTGTCGCTGTGCAGTTCCCTTTGATGGACGATGGAACGCTTGTGGCGGTGCATGAACTCCACCGGATCTTCAATGGTCAGGATGTGGTACGCCTTGGTTTCATTGATGCGGTCGAGAATCGCCGCTAGGGTGGAAGACTTGCCCGAACCGGTGGGCCCGGTGACCAGCACGATTCCGTTCTTTATGTCGGCAATGTGGGCGAGTTCCTGCGGTAGTTTCAGTTCGTCAAATGTGGGAATGCTTTTGGGGATCACACGCATCACAATGGCGTGGCTGCCGCGTTGCACGAAGACATTCACGCGAAATCGCGCCGTGCCGGGCAAGCTGTAGGAGATGTCGCACGATCCCTGGTTCCGCAGCGTGGCGGTCGCCTGCTGGTTGTCTCCAATCAATTCCTGCGCGATGCGTTGCGTGTCTCCCGGGCCCAGCACCGCCAGGCCTGGAATTTTTACCGGAACCAGTTGACCACTGACCTCAACGTGAGGGTGGCTTCCGGGAGAAAAAATCAGATCGCTGACGTGGCTCGAGACCTGGAGCATGGCGAGGAGCAGCGCGGGTGTAGGTGGAACAGCGGCGGGAGCGGCGTTTGGCAGGGGCGCTCGGCCCGGGGTGGCCATAAAGACTCCATGTGTTCTGGGGTATCTAAAGGCTACGTGCCGGGAGCTGAGGTCTCAAGTAACGGTGGTAATTTTTTGGTGATGTCCGAAGTGAAGAATGAGAGTTTGATTAGAAGTTTTTCATGTTCATTGGCGGGGACAAGTCGGTCCTGAAACTTTTAACCACAAAGGGCACGAAGGTGCACGAAGGAAAATCTTGCCACGAATGACACCGGCGGAAAATCCCCACCCTTTTCGCAAAGTACGCGAAAGAGGGTGGGGACCCTTGGTCGTCGATTAGCGGACGACCTGGAAATCGGCGCGGCAGCCGTGATCCACCCAGATACCGCGGCGGTCGTAGCCCCAACTGTAACCCTGGCGGCAGGAAGAGTCGCTGCGCTGCTTCAGCAGCCGCACTCCACCTCGCGTGTCAGCGCTGCAGTAGTGACGGTGCATGTCGTCGGAGGAGCAGGAGACAACCTGGTCTGCGCCTCCCCGGTAGTCGTTGCGATCCCCGTAGTGATCGCGGTCGCGATCACGGTCGCGGTCCCAGCCCCCACGGCCGCCTTCGACCGCGAAATCAGCCCGGCAACCATGATCCACCCAGATGCCTCGGCCATCCGAGCCCCAGCTGTAGCCTTCACGGCAGGGCGATTCGCTGCGCTGCTTCACCAGTCGAATTCGGCCTCCTGAACCAGCGTCGCAGTAATGCCGGTGGCCGTCGTCGGACGAGCATGAGACGGTGCCGGTGCTGCCCGGAGCGGGGCCTCGGTACTGGTAGGAATCGACGATAAAATCGGCGCGGCAGCCGCGATCCACCCAGACGCCTCCGCGGTCAAATCCCCAGCTGTAACCCTGATTGCAAGGCGAATCGCTGCGCTGTTTGAGCAGGCGAACTCCGCCGCGCGTATCCGCTGGACAATAGTGCCGGCGCCCATCATCGGAAGAACATGAAACAGTCTGGGCCGAACTGCGCGGAGCAAAAATGAAAAAAGCGGCAACCATGAGGCTGAGTGGAAGCCAATTCCTTACTTTGAACATACCCACCTCCTGAAAAGTAATGGGCAAACAAGTTTGCAGCCTATCAGTTCTGAACATGGTGTCACGCGCGCGCTGGGTTATCGATGCGGACCGCTGCGCGAACTGGGAGCGGAAGGTGACCCGCCGCTCATTCGCGGCCCTGACATCGAGGATGGAGCCGCGCTCCGCGCTGGAGCACCACCGTGCATGGAAGCACCGCCTCGAGGGTAGGAGGAGGACACGCGCGAGCTCGCCGGGGGCAAGCGCATCGCGGAAGCAGCCGGCGGGGCATGCATGCCGGCTCCGCGAAGCGAACTGGTTCGCTCCATCTGCTGCGAGACTTTTCCCAGATTGCGCACGCTGCCGCGCGCCACTCCGAGGCCTGCGGAACCACCACGAATTTCGGCCCTGTTCTGGACCACACGCACCGGGCTCACCGGAGCCATGCGGTTGACCAGTAACGTCCGTCCCGGGGTAGCGGGCGGTCGGGGTACGCTGAAGGTTTGGGGTGCGCGCGCGATATTGGGACCGGTATTCCATCCCGCCCAACTATTTCCCGGCTGCCAGAACCAGCCATAGGCGTTGAGGTAGGTCCAGGAACCGTAACGATAGGGCGTCCATCCCCAGGGATAGGCGGAGACCCAGGCATAGCCAGAGCCGGGATACCACGTCCAGGCGCCGTTCATGAAGGGATCCCAACCGGCCCCGACCAGATAGGGCTGCCACATCATTCCGTAGCCGGGGATGTTGTAAAAGCTGCCGTAGTAGCTCAGGTCGCTGGCCCCGTAGCCGTAGGGCGAGAAACTGTTGGAGACGCTGTATTGCTGATGATATTTGTCCAGCTGCTTGTCCCACTCGTCGTAGGGATCGGGCTCCAGATTATTCGCCAGGGTATAGTTCCCGGTTCCAGCCAGGGCGAAGGTCGCACTATGCTTCTTCTCGACCTTCACTCTGCCCGACGCACTGGCGACTTCGACGTCACCTTTGAAGACGGCCACGGTGGCGTTGGCGTCCTGCAATTCGATGCGGAGGTGTGCCGGCCTGGTGAGCGCGAGCCTGTCCTGTCCAAAGGCAAGAGTGAACTCTTCCTGTTTGTCGCCCTTGAAATTCAGGTAGGCGGTGCCTCCCTGAAGTTCGAGACTCGAGGCCCGGGCGCCGGAATCGCGCCGCGCCAGCTCGGGGAATTCCACGGATGTGCCGGGAGTAATGCGCAGCGTGCTGCCGTCTTCGAACTCGATTTCAGCCCGCGCGTCCTGCCCGGCGCGTAACCGCGTGCCCTGGGTGATGGGCAAATTGAGGAAAGCTTTTTCGAAGCCCTGGCCGGTGTTGCGGTCGATCTGAACGTCGCCATTCACCTGGCTCAGGCGCACAATGCGAGCCTGCGAATCAGCAAATGAAGGGACTGCGAGCCAGCACGACAAGATCGCTAAAGTGGATAGAACGGCTATTCGGCGCACAGACATATGCCACCTCCCAAGACTACCCGTTAGCTTATTAGAACACCTTTTGAGGCGCTTGGTTGTCAACAAATCGAGATCTGGGGAGGAAATTGAGCCTCTGATACCTATGTTTCCCTGAGCGGAGCCAGACGTTTCGCGTGCGAAACGTCTGGCGGGGTCGAAGGACCCCTATAAGCGGATACGTCCGCGGTGAGATAGGGGTCCCTCGACTTGCTCTCACCGCGCTTCGCGCGGCTCGAGCCGCACTCGGGATGACACTTGGAAGTGTTTGGCAATTACACCCGGCGGAATCATCGCTTTGCGGAATTGGCTCGCTCCATCATCCTCAGGGCACGGGCCCGGACTGGATTGATTACGGACGAGTCAAGGGCAATGGCCTGCAGAATGGGCACGACGGCGGCCAGTTCCTCCAGACCGGTCCCGGTGGCCGCTTCTTCCATGCGCTTCAGCTCCTCATCGAGCGCCAGCTTCTGGTAACGATGGAAATACTGCAGGCGGCGGCCGAATTCGAGGGTGGCGGAGAGGCTCTGGAACAATTGCGTTACCTGCTGCACCGCGGCCACGGGGGAGTAGTTGTAGGTGGCTGACGTACTGCGCCCGGAGTCTTTGTAGGTCAGTGTCTTGCTCCCGGTGGATGCCAGATTCTTCTTTTTGGAATCTATCTCTCCCTGAAAGTAATGCGCGCGTTCGGCCAGCTCGAAAACCCGTTGGCGAGTCTCAGCCGACATGGAAAAGTCCAGGTGGAAGGGATCGCCTTCTGAGTCGGGACTGAGCTTGCCGTCGGAATCGTAGGTGGAGCGGCCGTCGGAGGAGACGGAAATCGCATAGTGCGAGGGCTCGGAGCCGGGGAAATCGAGGGTGAAAGTAACGACCGCCGTCTCCTGCGCGCGAACGGGAAGTTGCAGAACCGCGATCAGAAACAGAAGAAGGCCAAGGGTCTTACGTGGGCGCGAGCGTCCCGCTCGTGCCGGCCTCTGCACGAGCGGGACGCTCGCGCCCACATTGTTGTTGAGCATCATGCGCAGAGAGATTATGCCAAAAAATGCGCGGAGGTTCATCCGCCCACGGCGCGTTGGCGCAGCAGAGTGGCCGAGGTGTGCAGATGGCAGATGGCAATGGCCAGGGCATCGGCGGCATCGGCGGGTTCGGGAACCTGGTCGAGATTCAGCAGGCGCGTGACCATATGCTGGACCTGCGGCTTTTCCGCCCGGCCATAGCCCACCACGGCGGATTTGATCGACAAGGGCGAATACTCGGCCACATCCAGTCCGGCGGAGGATGCGGCCAGCATGGCCACTCCGCGGACTTGTCCCAGCTTGAGCGCGGATTTTACGTTGACCGCGTAGAACACATCTTCGATGGCGACGTTGTCGGGCCGGTGTTCGTGGATGATGACGCCGAGTCGATCAAAAATAATGGCCAGTCGCCGGGCCATGGACTCGCGCGGCGATAGCTTGATGGCCCCGCAAATCAGGCAGACCAGGCTATCGTCGGGGCCGAGTTCGACCACGCCGAAGCCGGTGTACTCAGTGCCGCAATCGACGCCCAGGACGCGCATGCAAGAAAGTTTATCCCACTTTCAGAGGTTCGCTGTTGCCTTCTTGATGAAGGTGGAGGACGTTCGTCCTCCATTCAAGTTTCAGCAGCACTTCGGGCGGCGTGCCTTTGCCACTTCGTGCTCCCGGCGGAAGGCGGCGTAGGCGGCGCGGGAAGGTACCAGGTGCCGCTGATCGAGGAAGCGCGCGTACGCGGATTCGTCGAAAATTTCGCGCAGCGTCGCGACAACAATGGTAGAGAAAGATTTCAGGCATTTGGCGGATTGCAGGAGTAAACCGGTCGAACTGCGCTCGACTGGACAGCCGGGGGCGGCTGTCCCCACGTGGGTCAGGTCTTTCATCCTTGCTCCTCGGCAAAGCGGGTGGGCACGAAGGGCGCCTCTTTTACCCTGGGTTGCTTGCGGCCAGACAGCACGCGCAGCCATTCCACCGCGGACTCGATCAGGATCAGTGCGACCATCACGATCAGAGTGCAGGTCACCACCGCGTCAAGCCGATCATTGAAGATCAGCCGGGCGTTGGCGGCGGGGGCGGAGGCCAGTTGCGCCGCATGGGACAGAAAACCGATGCGCGGGTTGGGATCAAAAACCTTCTCCCAGGAGGCGGTAAAAGTCACCGCGACCAGCCACAGCAGCGGGCCCAGCGTTACGGCGGCATAACGCGCTTTGCCCATCTTGATGATGATGGTGGTGGCCACGCACAGGGCGACAGTGGCAAGTAACTGGTTGGCGATGCCGAACAGCGGCCACAGCGAGTTGATTCCGCCCAGGGGATCTTTGACGCCCTGCCACAAGAAGGACCCCCAGCCGGCTACGATCAGGGCGCTGGTGGCGAGAATCGATGGGTACCAACTGGTGCGGCCCAGCGGCTTCCACACGTGGCCCAGAGCGTCCTGAATCATGAAGCGGCCTACGCGGGTGCCGGCATCGAGCACGGTCAGAATGAACAGCGCCTCAAACATGATGGCGAAGTGATACCAGATCGCCATGAGCGCCTGTCCGCCCAGGCTGTTGGAAAAAATGTGGGCCATTCCCACGGCGAAGGCGGGCGCGCCGCCGGTGCGGTTGTAAAGCGTCTGCTCGCCCACGGACTGTGCCAGGGCATGCATCTCGGGGGCGCTGATGGGGAATCCCCAGTTGCTGATGGTGGCAGCTGCGGCTTCCGGCGCCTGGCCAACAATTCCCGCGGGACTGTTGATGGCGAAATAAATTCCCGGCTGCAGCACGCAGGCCGCGATGGTCGCCATGATGGCCACCAGGGACTCGGCCAGCATGGCGCCGTATCCGACCATGCGGGTCTGAGTCTCGCGCCGGATCAGCTTGGGGGTGGTGCCGCTCGAGATCAGCGCGTGAAAGCCGCTGATGGCGCCGCACGCGATAGTGATGAAGGCGAACGGAAAAACATTTCCCGCGAACACCGGGCCCGAGCCGTCAATAAAGCGGGTGAGCGGCGGCATGTGCAGAGTGGGACGGAGCGCAATGATTCCCAGCGCCAGCAGCGAGATGGTTCCCAGCTTCACGAACGTACTGAGGTAGTCGCGCGGAGCCAGCAGCAGCCAGACCGGAAGGGCAGAAGCCGCGAATCCGTAAATGATGATCAGAATGGCCAGCGCCGGACCGGAGAAGGTAAACCAGGTTGCGACGGAAGGGGTCTGCGAAACCCACTGTCCGCCCCAGATCGCAAGCATCACCAGGACGAAACCCAGCGCCGAAGTCTCCAGCACCTTGCCCGGCCGCAGGGTGCGCAGATAAACGCCCATCAGCAGTGCGATGGGAATGGTCATGGCGATGGTAAATGTTCCCCACGGACTGGCCTTGAGCGCGTTGACCACCACGAGTGCGCAAACCGCGAGCAGAATCACGATGATGCTGATGACCGCGAGGTAGGCCACCAATCCGCCCAGGCGGCCAATTTCATCGCGCGCCATTTCGGTGAGCGACTTGCCGTCGCGCCGCACCGAGAACAGCAGGACCACGAAGTCCTGCACGCAGCCGCCGAAGACCGCGCCGGCGAGTATCCAAAGCGTTCCGGGAAGATATCCGAATTGCGCCGCGAGCACCGGGCCGACCAGAGGTCCGGGTCCGGCGATGGCGGCGAAGTGATGTCCGAAGACCACCCATTTGTTGGTGGGAACGAAGTCGCGGCCGTTTTCCAGACGCTCGGCCGGGGTGGCGCGCAGGGCATCGAGGGTCAGAACTTTGGCCGCGATGAATTTGCTGTAGAAGCGGTACCCCACGGCATAGGTGCAGACCGCAGCGACCACCAGCCACATGGCATTGATTTGTTCGCCGCGATGTAGCGCGACAGTGGCGAGAGCCAGCGCGCCCAACAGGGCGACTGCCAGCCAGATCAGGATGCTCAAAGTTTTCGGCATGAGGTTGGCGGAGATATTGTGGCGAATCCCAAGCCGGGGCGCAATCGGCAAGAGAGATTCTGCTGAGGCTCAGACTGCGTGGGGACAGCCGCCCCCGGCTGTCGGGCGGAGCAGGGCTCCGCGGGCCGTTGCAGCGGAAAACTTTGTCGAGCTTTGCTCGACCGGACTGCCGAGGGCGGCTGTCCCCACGTGGTCTGCGGCACAAAAGTGCACCATTTAGTGGTAATCTTTATGTTCCGTTGCAGGCGATTACAGCAGAAGTGTATCCAGCGTTTTCATCGGCTGAGGGGCCGGATTCACTCTATGGACGTGACGAGGAGCAGGCAATGAAAGTTGGCATACTCACCGGCGGGGGCGACTGCCCAGGATTGAACGCCGTAATCCGCGCCGTGGTGCGTAAAGGCTGTTTTCACTACGAAGATGAATTTGTGGGCTTTCTGGAAGGCTGGCGTGGGGTCATCGAGGATAAGACCATGCCGCTGGATTTGTCCAGCGTGGGGGGAATTCTTCCCCGCGGCGGCACCATCCTGCGCACCTCGCGCACCAACCCGGCGAAGAAAGCGGACGGGCTGGAAAAGTGTATTGCGACGTTGAAGCAACACAAGGTCGAGGCCCTGATCGCCATCGGCGGCGATGACACGCTTTCGGTGGCCCAGAAGCTGCACGAAAAAGGCGTCGATGTGGTGGGTGTCCCCAAGACCATCGACAACGACCTGGCCGGCACCGATTTCACCTTTGGGTTCGACACTGCGGTAAATATCGCGACCGAAGCCATTGACCGGGTGCACACCACGGCCGAAGCGCACAACCGCGTGATGGTGGTGGAAGTGATGGGGCGGGATGCGGGCTGGATCGCCATGTACAGCGGCATTGCCGGCGGCGCCGACGTCATTCTGATTCCTGAAATACCTTTCGACGTGGACAAAGTCGCGGAAACCATCCGGCTGCGGCACGCGCGCGGCCGCTATTTCAGTATCGTGGTGGTGGCGGAAGGCGCGAAATTCTCCACCGATGTGGACCCCAAACATGGAGCGCCCATCGTGGTCGATATGGGCAAAGATGAATTCGGGCATGCCCGGCTGGGCGGAATCGCAGCCATTCTGGCGCGCGAGATTGAGAGACGCACCAACTTCGAGACCCGCACCGTCGTTCTCGGACACGTGCAGCGCGGCGGCTCTCCCAGCGCCTTCGACCGCATGCTGGCCACGCGCTACGGACTGGGGGCGATCGACATGGTGCACCGCAACGAATTCGGTTGCATGGCGGCGCTGCGCGGCAACAAGATCGTCTCGGTTCCGCTGGCCGACGCCATCGCCAAAAACCGCACGGTTGACCAGGAGACGATCGATGTGGCATCCGGCATTCTCGACAAGCTGACTGCGGACAAGGTCGCGGTGGAGAAGTAAAGCGGCGTCGGACGTCAGGTCTCGTACCTCGGATGTCGGCGGACAGCAGCCCCGTAGGCGGGCGGGACGTCCGTCTGACAGCCGGCGAGACGCCGGAGCTACAGGACCCGCGACGCCCGAATGAACATGGCCGGATTCTACGCCCGCCTCGCTCCTTCACTGATCCAGATCATCGAGTTGACCCTGGTTATCGCCGCGTTGGCGATAATTTTTTTCGGTTCACGCGGCGCCAGGCGACGGCTTGCCGGTTTTGAGTACGTGGAAGCGCGCTTTCGGCGGCTGGCGCGGCGCAAAATTCTCTCCGTGGTTGTGGTCGGGCTGCTGGTGGTTACCCTTCGCGTGTCTTTGATTCCCGTGCTTGGAATACCCGCGCCGCGCTGGAACGATGAATTCAGTTATCTGCTTGCCGCTGACACCTTCGCGCATGGGCGCGTGACCAATCCTCCTCATCCCATGTGGGTACACTTCGAGAGCTTCCATATCATCCAGCAGCCGACCTATATGTCGATGTACCCGCCGGCGCAGGGATTGGTGCTGGCGGCGGGCGAGCGGCTCGGGCATCCGTGGATAGGGCAGTTGATCATCACGGCGCTGATGTGCTCGGCCATCACCTGGATGCTTCAGGGATGGATGCCGCCGGCCTGGGCTCTCCTCGGCGGAATGCTGGCGGTGCTGCGCCTGGGGATCCTCACCTACTGGATGAATGGTTACTGGAGCGGGTCCGTGGTCGCTCTGGGCGGGGCGTTGGTGCTGGGAGCGTTGCCTCGTGTGAAGAAGAGAGCGCGCGTGATCGATGCCGTCATCATGGCCATCGGCCTTGCCCTGCTGGCCAACAGCCGGCCGTATGAAGGATTGATATTCAGTCTGCCGATCGCGGCTGCGCTGGCGATCTGGATCTTTGGCAGGTCACGTCCGGCGTTTTCGGTTTCGCTCACGCGCGTCGTGATACCCATCGTTCTCGTTCTGGCTGCCACGGGTGCGGGCATGGGTTATTACTACTGGCGGGTCACGGGCAGTCCCTTCCGCATGACTTACCAGGTCAATCGTGAAACCTATGCGACCGCCCCGTATTTCCTGTGGGAGTCGCCGCGCCCCGAACCGGTGTACCGGCACGCCGTGATGCGCGATTTCTATCGCTGGGAGCTGGCGCGCTTCGAGCAATACCGCACCCTGGGCGGCGCAGCTTACCGCACATGGGACAAGCTGGTGGGTTCGTGGAAGTTCTACTGCGGACCACTGTTCACGATCCCCTTGCTGGCCTTCCCGTGGATCCTTCGCGACAGGAAAATGCGCTTTCCTCTTCTTGCCGGAGCGTTTTTCCTGCTCGGCCTGGCGGTCGAAACATGGACCATGCCCCACTACGTAGCGCCGGCGACGGGCCTGATCTATCTTCTGCTGCTGCAGTCGATGCGCCATCTACGGCTGTGGCGCCGGCGCGGACCGCAAACCGGGATCGCCCTGGTGCGGGCCATTCCGGCGATCGCCTGTGCCATGGTGCTGTTGCGGGTGGGCGCGGCAGCGGCCCATGCTCAGATCGAACCGGCGTGGCCTCGCGGCAATTTGGACCGCCTGGCAGTCACCCGCCAATTGGATGCCATGCCGGGGCGCCACC
Organism: Terriglobia bacterium; assembly: GCA_963752375.1. Classification (GTDB taxonomy): domain Bacteria; phylum Acidobacteriota; class Terriglobia; order Terriglobales; family Acidobacteriaceae; genus JAIQFF01. Next base: position 18,352 of record CAVVYF010000036.1, on the reverse strand, counting down.
TGGTGATCGTGAGTTACGGTCCGCATCATGATGTGGATTGGGAATGGGTGTACAACGCAGCGGACATCGACGGCGCGAAAATAGTTTGGGCCCGCGACATGGGCGCTCGCGATAATCAGGAATTGCTCCAGTATTTTCATGACCGGCAGGTGTGGCGCCTGAATGGAGACCAGTCGCCGCCGAGGCTGGAGCCATGAACGTCGATTCGTGGCTCACGGCCGGACGCGTGCGTATTCACGGACTGTTGCTGGCCGTATGTCTCTGGACGGTCTATGCGGTGGACATGTCCACTCCGGGGTTGCTCGACCGCAACGGCCTGGTTAAAGGAACGGATTTTCTGCATTTTTACACTCTGGGGACTGTCGCGTTGCGCGGCCGCGGAGATCTTCTGTACAACCTGCGGGCGCAGGCCGAACTGGCGCGCGAACTGGTGACGCAAGCACCCAACAGTTTGTACGTCCCGCTTTACGGGCCGCAGCTGTCTCTGTTTTTTGCGCCATTCGCACGCCTGCCTTACAGTTGGGCGCTCACGGCCTGGCTGGCGGTGAACATTCTCGTTTATGCCTTCTGTTGTCACGCAGTTTGGAAAACTTGTCCGAATCTGCGGGCAGATCGCTGGACACTTTTCATCCTGGCAATTGCCTTTCCGGGATTTTTTCACCTGCTGGCCTGGGGACAGACTTCCGGCCTCGCGCTTTTGTGTTTCACGCTGGCTTATCTCGCGCTGCGGCGGGACCGTGCACTACTCGCAGGGTTGGCTATTGGTTCCCTGATCTTCAAGCCTCAACTGGGACTGGCTGCGGCAGTCGTCTTCGTGTTCGCACGCGAGTGGGAGGTTGTGGCTGGCGCGGTGGCGGCTGCCTCAATTCAACTTGCGGCAGCATGGATGCACTACGGCAGCGAGGTCATGCGCGCCTACTTCCATGCGCTGACGCATCTGGGAGAAGTCTTGCCGCTGCTTGAACCGCGCCTCTACCAGACGCACTCGCTGCGTTCCTTCTGGTCACTGCTGCTGCCGTGGCCGCGTGTCGCGTTCGCGTTGTATCTGATCTGTGCCTTGGGTGTTCTTGTGCTCGCTTTGCAGGTTTGGAGAAGTAAGGCGCAGCTTTCGGTTCGTTTTTCCGCCCTGTTGTTCGCTACCGTTCTCGTCTCTCCACATTTGACCGTCTATGACCTGGTCATTCTGGCGCCTGCTTTTCTCCTGCTCGGCGATTGGGCGTTGGCCCACCGAGAACAGCCGTGCGCGCCGCGGATTCAGCAACTCATGTACGTCTGCTTTTTGCTGTTCCTGATGGGGCCTTTGGCCCGGATCACTCACTTGCAGCTTTCCGTGGTAGCGCTGACAGCTCTGTTGTGGATCAGTTGGCGGATTTCTGACCGACCCCCTCTCAAGTTGTCATCCTGAGCGGAGTCTTTCCATTCGCTTGCGAATGGAAAGATGCAGTCGAAGGACCCCTATCAATCTGCTCAAAACTCTTTCAGCGTGCGTGCATTCTCGCCGCCGAGTGGAAAATCCCTCGAACCGGCATTTTGTGAAGAGGTAGGGGTCCTTCGACTACGCGACTGCTTCGCGTTGCGAAGCAGTCACTCCGCTCAGGATGACACGCCAAAGAGGAAGGTCAGCGCTTCCGGAAAGCGTTTTGCCCACTCTTTTTCGTTGTGCGCGGCGCCCTCGTCGATTTTTACCAGCAGGCGGTCTTCTCTCAACCCGGCGCGCTGCAGAACGTGTTCCAGCGCGCGAACATCTTCCACGGCTTCCCGATCCCGTTCTTCCGTTCCCGCTTCTCTGGTTCCCATCGCCATGAAGATCCGGGCCGGCCATTGCCGGAAAGCGCGGCTGGACTTCAGGAGTTGCCGGTTGGAGATAAATAGCGACGGGCTCTCCAGCAGCAAACGGCCGAAAATCCCAGGCCGGGCCATCACGGTGAAGAGCGAAGCAATAGCCCCCAGGGACGATCCTCCCAGCCCCGTATTTTCCGGGCCGCGGGCGATGCGGTACTGCTGATAGACAAAGGGCATTACTTCGTTCAAGAGAAAGTCGGGATAACGCTTGCCCTGGGGCCGCATGATGGGCGGATGAAACGAGCGGTAAGGCAGGTACTCTCGGGCGCGATCCTTCTGCGCGTTATCGATGCCCACGATGATCAGAGGTGGAATCCGGCCATCGCGAATCAGGCGGTCCGCCGCTTCATCAGCCTGCCAGTCAATCCCTATGTATGCCGTCGCGGGATCGAACAGATTCTGTCCGTCGTTGAGATAGAACACAGGATAGTGCCGAGCCTGATTTTCGGGCGCGTTGTATCCCGGCGGCAACCATATCCGCAGCTGGCGTGTGTTGCGAAAAATTCGGCTGTGCAATTCATGCAGGCGCAACTCTCCGGCCAGGTCGGGTGAGTCTTCGCTGCCCGGGGTTGAAGGTAAGGTGGTTTCTTCCATGAGGAGTCAGCTGACCCGCCCCGCGCCACGCATCCACAGCGTTGACGAGAAAACCGCAATGCTGAACATCAAAGCCAGCGATGACAGGCATAAGACACACCATGCCGCCAGGACGAAACCTTCAATGTAAGTAAGGTAGAGGGCGAAGGCCAGCCCGGCCAGCGAAGCGACCGCCAGCACTGCCGGAACTTCGGGTTTGCTGCGATAGACGGTCGCCAGCAGCAGCGTAGCGAGATATCCGATGATGCCAATCGCTGCCACTGGAATGCCGGCAATGGTCGAGTAGGTGCTGCGGTTCACAATGTCGCAATTGAAATTTTCTCCTATATCACAGTAGGAGGTCGCAGAGGTGCCATAGTGATGATAGAGCGACACCGACGAAACCAGCACACCGCCGGAGGCCAGGAAAGCGATGAAGAGGAGAGCGCGCCGGGTAAAACGCGGCGTAACCGGTGAGATCATGGCAGGCTGCATCCGGTCCTGGTAGCCAGCGTTTGGAGCGAAAGCGTGCCTTCCTCACGCTCTCCATCGGCAAATTCCCAGGTAGGAAAGTGTTTTATTCCGGCATCCTTGCACAGCGGAGCTTCCTGACGGGAGCCGGGCACGCCACACTCGACATAGGGCACGTACTTGAAAGACGCCTCGAACATCGCTTTCTGGTCCGCACAATGCGGGCACCAGTAGGCGCCGTACATCTTCGCCGGCTTCGCGGCCAGGCACTTCGCGAAAGCATCGAGGCGGGTGCTGCGCTTGCGCAGTGCCAGAAAGATGACCGCGGCGAAAGCGGCGACAATCAGCACCGCGACCACAATTTTGCGCGCGGGCGATGATTGCGGCGGCACCGGTTTTGAGGAACTTTCGCTGTCGTTCGCCATGGAACCTTTTTATACCACGACGTTCAGCGCGGCGGGCAGGACGTCCAGGCTCTGGCAGTTCAAAGTGAGCACTTCCCCATCCACCATCACATCTACCGGAGCGTCGAGCTGGAAATCAACCCGCTTCACCGGGCGGCGTTCCGCCAGGGGATGGTTGATGTGGGTGCCGTCGTAGAGCGTGGGCAAATTCCGAATCAGCCCAAGGCGGCCGATGGGACCCCAGCGCACGTACTCGATCAACCCGTCGTTCACTTCGGCCTTGGGGGCAATCATCATGGTGCCGCCGGTAAATTTGCTGTTGCTGAAGGTGAGGAACAGACACGGCCGGCGGTCAAGTTCAGGCTCGCCATCCACCCGCAGGGGAAACGGACGCCGTCGAAAACGCGCCAGGCAGATGAAAATGGATGACTGGTAGCCGATTTCTCCCCAGCCGCTGAAGCGGCGGGCGCGCAAGGTTGCCACGTCGGCGGAAAATCCCATACTTAGCAGGTTGATGTAGTGCAGCACTCCGCTCCGGTGTGTCAGTCGAAGAACGTCGCAGGGAGACGAGCGCCCGGCCAGCAGCGCTTCGATGGCAAACTCCACACCGCGGTCGCTGAAGTCACGCAGGAAGGAATTGCCGGTTCCCAGGGGAAGAAACGCGAGGGTGCAGGACCGACGGCCTGCGCTGGAAAGAGACCGTTGACGACTTCATACGAAGTCCCGTCTCCCCCGACCGCAATAAATTTGCGATAGCCCTGGGCGTAAGCGTCGCGAACCAGGGAAGTGGCCTGGCCCGGAGCGCTGGTCTCGACCATCTTCAGAGTGATTCCTCCGGCGCGCAGACGGTCGAGCGCAGGACCAACCAATTTCCGGCAGCGCCCTCCGCCCGCGGCGGGGTTCACCACCGCCAGGAAAGTGCCGGGATCGATCACCGTTTGTCGCTCATAAGGGTTTTAGAGTTCGACTACGGCGGCGCGGCTGAGCGTCTTGCGCATCTCTTCAGCGAGAGCCACGCGCTTGATCTTCATGGCGGCGGTGCGCGGAAAATCTTTCTCCCAGACCACACATCCACCCACCCGCTTGAAATCAGGCAGGCGGCGGTTGTGGGTGATGATCTCCTGCTTCAGAGTATCGCTGAGTTCCTGCGCTTGCCCTTCCTGTCCCGGTTCTAACCGGAGCACCAGAACCAGCATTTCTGCGCACCTGGGTCTTTGCCGGCCAGATATAGTTGGCCGCGAAGATGCAGTACTCCTTCACCGGAATCCCGTCGAAGACAGTTTCAATGTCCTCGGGATAAATGTTCTTTCCGCCCTCGGTGACAATCATGTTCTTCTTGCGCCCGAAGAGTTGCAGATGTCCACTGCTGTCAAAGCGGCCCAGGTCGCCGGTGAGCAGCCAGCCATCCACGATGGTCTCGGCAGTGAGTTCGGGGTCGTCGAGGTAGTGCGACATCACGGTCTTGCCGGTCGCCGCCACTTCGCCGATGCCCTCGGCGTCCGGGTTGAGCACCCGCAATTCCACGCCGGGCAGCGGCTTGCCCACGGTATCGGCGCGAAACGGTTTGAGATCGTTGAGCGTGAGCACGGTGCCGGCCTCAGTCAGGCCATAGCCATTGGCCACCGGAACGCCCAGATCGTAGAAAAACTGTAATGTCGAGGGTTCCATGAATGCGCCGCCGGTAAACATGGCGCGCAATTCTCCGCCAAAGGCCTGATGCACCTGGCGCAGCAGCACGCGGCTCAGGCGCACGTCGGGACGCCAGCCGGTGAAGAATTTGTTGACCGCAATCGAACGCTCCAGCAGAAACCGTTTCGGTTTAGACACCGCTTCCAGCTTGGCTTTGAGCCCGCGTTCCAGGTTCTTCAGCACCATGGGGACCAGGCTGACATAGGTAATTTTGTAGCGCACGAAGGCGTCACGCACGAACTCCGGCCGCAGCGTCCGCAAATGCACCACGCACGCCCCGCAGACGAAGGGTCCGATAAACCCGACCATGAAATCGATGGCGTGATTGGTGGGCAGAATGCTCAGGTAGCGCACGCCCGGCCAGAAGGGAAACAACGCGATCAGCGCCTTGCACTGCTCCAGATAATTCTCGTGAGTAAGCACGCAACCCTTGGGACGCCCGCCGGTCCCCGAGGAATAAACGATGCAGGCCACGTCCTGACGCTGCCGCGGTACAAACGCCGGGTCACCCTTGCGGCGAAAATCCTCCCAGCGAAAGGCGGCGGCCAGGTCCGCTCCGGGCGGTGCTTCGGTGACCAGTACGGTCTGCACGCTGTATTCCTTGAAATCCGGCGATTGAATGATGGCGCGCCACAAGTAGTACTCGATCACCAGGACTTTCGCTTTGCTGTGCGCCAGGAGCTGCAGGTGCTCGGCGGCAGTCAACTTGTAATCAAGCGGCACCAGCACACCGCCGCCGTGAAAAATGGCATAAGCTGATATCAACCACTTCGACTGGTTGCTCATGATGATCGCGGCGCGGTCGCCGGGAGCGAACTCGGCGTCCTCAAGGGCGCGCGCCAGCGGCATCGCTATTTCCTTGAAGTCAGAATAGGTAAGGCGGGTCTTTTCCTTGTCGCGGTCCGATTCAATCAGGCAGGTTTCATTCGGCCAACGGTCGAGCGCTTCGCGCAGCGCCGCGCCCAGGCTGTTGTATTTGTCAAGGTTGAGCATTAATGCTTTATTTCACCACAGAGACACTGAGCCACGGAGAAAAGCCTATTTATTACTTCACCACCCGGGCCGGCTGAGCGTCGAAGGGCTGAGAACAGAGAACCTAGACTGATAACTGGTTTTCTTCACACTGGGCTCATGATGCCGTTGAGGTGCTTATCACTGAAGCTCCATACAGGCTGACGTTCACAGTCGAGCCTGGATCCGGCTGGCGAGCGTTCTGAAATCCGATACTCCCTGCAATTCATAGTCGGGGAGTTCGACGTTGAAATGGTGCTCGAGCCGGGTGAGCAAGTCCAGCGCCTGCAGGCTGTCAATCCCAAGGGTCTTGAAGAAATCGTCGTCGGGAGTGAGTTTCTCGCGCGGGACTTTGAACTGCGCCGCCGCCAGGTTGAGGATCTCTTCCAGTGTTTTTGGGTTGTCGGTCATCGCTTAATCTCATTCTAGCCGAAAGAGGTCATGGCAAATACGGTTGTGCGTCTTTGCTCTCGACGAACTTCTTCAATCCGGCCGCGACTGCGGGCTGGCTGAAGAGCTCGCAGAAGATGTCGATCTCCTGTTTCAGCTCCTCGTACGGAATGGGCTTGATGAATTTTTTGGCCGCGATCGCGGTGCGACGGTCGAATTTACCGAGCTGAGCGGCAGTGCTCCGGGCCGCTTTCAGCGACTCGCCTTCTCCCACCACCTGGCTCACGAGTCCGACCTGCTGAGCTTTGGTGGCGTTGAAGCTGCGGCCGGTGAGTAACAGGTCGCGCACCACGGCATTGCCCAAATCGCGCTTCAGCCGCGGGATGCCGCCGAAACCAGGGATCAGGCCCAAACGCAGCTCGGGAAAACAGAAGCGCGCCATTTTGTCGGCGATGATCAGGTCGCACACCAGGGCGAGCTCGAGGCCGCCTCCGAAAGTCACGCCATTGAGCGCGGCGATCGTCGTGAGCGGCGAGCTGTCGATGGCATTCATCACTTTGTGGATACGTTCCAGAAACTCACGGACGCCCCGCGCCGCAGCCTGCTTTTCGAGGCCCTGAGTGCGGTGATAGAGCTCGCGCAAGTCGGCACCGGCGCAGAATCCCGATTTCAGGGTGCTATAGAGAATCAGGGCGTGGGCATGGTTTTGCATCCGCTCCATCGCGGAGGCAAACTTTTCCAACTCTTCGAGCGTGCGCGAACCGATCTCGTTGCAGGGATCGCGGTGCAGCGCCAGTTCGATGACGCGGTCTTTGAGCTCCCAGGAGAGCGTTTGGCCTTGGAATTGATTCATCGTCTATAAGCATACTGTGAAAATAGGGACTACTTTCATGAGGCCTGCTTTACTGCGTACATTTCTTCGATTTCGCTCTGCAGGCGGGCTGCAATCAGGTCGCGCTTGAGCTTGCCGTTGGCGGTCAGCAATCCGTTTTCGATCGAGAACGGCGCGGCGTGTACATGGAGCGCTCGAATCTGTTTGTAGTGCGGCAAGCCTGGATTTACCGCGTCCACCGCCGCCTGCACCTGTTCGCGGGTGACGCCTCCGGTCACGATGACCGACAAAAATCCGCGGCCGTTGCCCACCAGCACTGCCTGCTGAGCGCCGGGCAGGTTCTTCAGCAGTTCGTCCTCGATGGGCTCCGGAGCGATGTTATGGCCTGAACCCAGAATGATCAGGTTCTTGATGCGCCCGATAATTCGCCAGTTCCCTGCGCCGTCGACTTCTCCCTGGTCGCCGGTGTGAAACCAGCCATCGCGCAGCGCCTTTGCGGTTTCCTGTGGACGGTTCCAGTAGCCGGGGAAAATATTCGGGCCGCGCACAATAATCTCCTCGTTCTCGCCGAGCTTCATCTCGATGCCGCTGATGGCTGGCCCGACGCGTCCCGGTTCGACGTGGCGCGGATCGTCCAGGGTGCAGATTCCGGTGGTCTCGGTCAGACCGTAAACCTGGAGTACGGGAATGCCGAGCATGTTGAAATAGAGCTGTGTGTCCAGGCTGAGGGGGGCCGAGCCGCAGATCAGAGCCTTCAGATTGTCGCCAATCATTTTCTTGCGGATGGTGGGAAAGATCGCTTTGTTCGCCAAGGCGAGCCAGGTTGCATCGGCGAACTGCGCATGCCCATCCCGCTTGCGTATCCACGCCGCCTTGGCGCGACGGTAGATGGCGAGTGCGAGGCCGCCGGTTTTCCAGAGCTGTTCGTCCACCGCTTTGCGCATACGTTCGAGCAACGCCGGCACGTTCAGGAAATAATCGGGCGCAGCACCACGCATTTCACCCGCCAGTTTTCCCAGGTCCATATTGAGCGTGAGCAGATTGCGCCGCAGCAGGCAAGTCAGCAGCATGATCCACGAGCCTGCGAAACAAAATGGAAGGTAGTGGAATACGCGGTCCTGCCCCGGCTTGTTTTCCATCAGCAGATCGAGGCGCGCGGAAGTACAGTCCAGCATGTGACCCACGTTGCCGGCGGTGAGGATGACGCCTTTGGCCTCGCCCGATGTGCCCGACGTGTAGATGATGGTGATGGGATCTGATTCCACCAGCTTCGGGTTGCCGTTCACGCTGGCGCCGGGATGAGAGAAGATTTCGTCGAACAAATATTGTGGAGGGGCCGCCGGCCAGGCTTGCAGTATACCGTCGCGCAAAGCGGCGTCGCCGCAGCAGATGATTGACGGAGAGCAGTCCTGCATCATGGCTGAGAGTTCGTCTGCCGCCTGGCGGGCGTAGAGCGGAACTACGATCAGACCTTCCGCCATGATCGCGAGATCGAGCGCAGCCCAGTGGATGCCGTTGTGTGCCAGCAGGGCGCAGCGGTCGCCTTTCTTCAAGCCGCGGGCCGCGAGAAAAGCCCTGGCCTGGCCGACCAGACTCGACAGTTCTCGACCTGTGACTGAAGCTGGGCTGCCATCCCGAAGCTCCTGGAGAATAGGAGCGTCGTTGGCGGCATCGAGCTGGGCGAAAATGTTTTCCAGAAAGTTCATGTGTTTGCGTAGGGGCGGGTGCCCTCACCCGCCCGGCGGAGCGAAGCTCCGCTAGGTCTCCGGGACAGGCCCGCTCCACAAACTTCTGGCGAGCTGCGCTCGCCTGCCCAGACGAGGGCGTCCGGGCCTACGTGGTTCTTTTTATCCGAAGGCTTCTACCAGTTGCCTCAGGCCCTTGCTGATCGGTGGCAGGTACTCTTCCCAGCTCCATTCTCCCTTGCGCGTGGGGAACTCGGGATAGCGCCGCTGCACTTCCTCTTCAAAGTACACACCCATGCGGGCCATTACTTTCAGATTCTTTACCACGGTCTGACCGATTCCTACCGAGATCGATTCTCCCTGCGCGGCCAGCTTTTCGAGCGCTGCCAGCAGCTTGGGTTCGAGATCGGGATCGTCCACGTTCATCAGCAGGTCCTGGTGTCCCCGCTCGCGCATCAGGTTGCGGATGCGTTCATCCATGGTGATTCCCGCCGACGGCACCAGTCCCGGCATCGAGGTCACGATGCCGTGATAGCGCGATGAAACCATCATGTGACAAGCGCGCAGAATGCTGACCAGTTCATGCATCTTGTAATCTTCCGAGCTCAGGACGGGGATGCCCCCGAGCTTTTCCGAGATGCGGCCCGCCGGCCGCGCGTCGAGGCGTTCGGTGGCGGCCAGAACAACGAAAACCTTGCGCTGTTTGCGGAATGCATCAACCGCGTTGGCGATGGCGGTGAGGTAGTGCTCGAGAGCGCGGTCGGCCGCCGGACCCGAATTGTGGAAGTACACCGAACGGTAGTGGCTGTCTTTGTAGGCGCCGGTCAGGGTGCGTGCCGCAAACTTGGCCACCGACGCCTTCACTGGCCATTCGAAGGGATTGATCGGGCACACCACCAGCACCGGCGTGCTGCCGTCCCATCCGATTTGCCTCAGGATGGCGCGGCCATACTCGGCCGGAGCCGGCTCGAAGGTCCAGGCCGTATCGGTGCCCAACTCGGTCGGGCACACCCAGCTCGCGCAGCAGGGTCCGCGATTCTTCGTTGCGCGTGATCACCAGCGAATTCTGGCAATAGCGGGCGCACATTTTCGCAATCAGCGGGTCCATGTGCCCCGCCTCGGCTCCGTAGCCGACAGAGAGCTTGTTCTGGGCGGCGGCAATGCCCAATGATCCGATCATCATGGTGGTGAGCGCGTTGGCGAATTTGCTTTTAAACATCGAGCCTTCGCACGCCACTACGCCGTGATGCCTGGGGACTTCGTCGGAAAGAAATGGAGGAAAGATGTCCGGCAGATGCACCTGCCGCGTGCCTTCGAAGTAGCCGTCGGTAAATTTGAAATTTTGCGTCATCACGCTGAAAGCGGTGTTTTCAGCGCCCAGAATGTGCCGGGTCTGCCGCAACATTTCCGAAACCCGGACATCCGATCCCATGTTGCGCGTGCCGTTATATCCGGCAAACAGCAGCTTCAGTTTTTCGCCGGGTTGCCAGGATTTGCCTTTGCCCATCATCCAGCCCAGCTTGGCGGCTTCGATGCTGCTGCTGACCCAGGCTTCGAGCACCAGATCCATCATGCGGCGGACCCTCCTGCCTTAGTCGTGGGCCAATCCCGGTAGGGATAGGTGAAGTTGCTGTCGCGGCTGAATTTCAGCAGTGGATAGCTGTATTGCGAGAAGGGCACGGGCTTGCGTCCCAGTTCCTGCGTGACGCGAGTGTTGTCGAACACCGTGTTCCACACCAGGTAGGGCATGAACACTTTCATCAGCGAAGCGCCGTGGGCCAGCGATCCGCTGCGGTTCGCCATAAAGTTCACGCTCGCATCGAAAGGCCGCTCCAGAAACGGCAGAAAGAATGGTCCGCGCTTGTTCTGCACCGCCGCCAGAGTGCTGGTCAACTGGCGGAAGGTCTGCGAGTCCACGCCGGATGAAAGGTGATAGGTGTCATACAGCGGTTTTTCCTTCTGATGCAGGGTGGCAATCGCGTCGGCGACAAAGTCCACGTTCACGATGTCGATCTTGTCCTTCGCGCGGAAGGGCAGCACCGGCAGGCCGGCCAGGAACACGAACGCTTTTACCATGTCGAATTGCGTGGTCTCGGGATAGCGGCTGTCGCCCAGAACGATGCTGGGACGAAAGATCGTGATCGGCACCTCGGGGAGAAGCTGCCGCATCATGTGCTCGGTAAATTTCTTGGTACGGGCGTAGGGATCGTAGTCCGAGCGGTTCCAATCGATGGAGTGGTCTTCGGTCACTACTTCGTCCTGGCGCTTCCCTGCCACCGCCACCGTGCTCACCTGGCTGAAACGGCGCAGGCCGTGATAGTAATTCGACTTCTGCGCCAGCAGCAGCACCTCAAGCGTGCCCCGCAGGTTCACGTTGAGGCAGGTTTTTTCCGACTTGCGGTTGAGCGAGGCAGCGCAGTGAATCACCGAGTCCGTGGTGTGAATCAGCCGGTCGTAATCGTCATCGGAAAGCCCGAAGTGCGGCGCGGTCAGGTCGCCGCAAAAGACCCGCATACGCGTCTGGAGGTGTTCGTAGAAGCGCGGAAAATCCAGATGAAGCTGCAGGGCCTGCCACAGGCGGCCGGCGGCCTCCTGCGGGTCACGGGCTCGGACCAGCAGGTTCAGCGAAGCGCCGTGTTGCTCCAGCAGGTTGGCGGCCACGTGCGCGCCGATGTATCCGGTGGAACCAGTCAGGAATATCGCCACGTTGCTCCGTTAGTGCCGGTTTTGACCACTTCCCCGTTTTCCGGGACAGCCGCGGGCGGCTGCAGGCTGCGCGCGGGACGCGCTTCCAGCGGGCGTCCCTCGATAAGAGGATAAGTCCATTTGCGCAGCGCCGGAATGTGGATATTGATCCAGTAATCCCACCAGTCAATCGACCGCGTGTTGTATCCGAATGCGGACTTTTCTTCCTCCGCCAGGGCGTAGGAGAGCCTTTCCACATTGTCGGCGGAAAAATCCTGCTCATTGTGCAGGATAAACGGCTCGAAGAGTTTGATCAGCTTCTCCACTTTTTCGAGGTTGCGTTCGGCGCGCACCAGCGGAGTCTTTTTCAAGGGCAAGGGCGACATGATGCGCTGGATGGATTTCACTATCGCTTTCTGGGCCGGCGCGGACATGCGGTTATAGCGTTCTTTCGAGACCGGAATAGCGTCCAGGCGCAGCCGCAGCCAGTATTCCAGGCCCTCCTGGGCGCGGTAATGTTTGCGATGGGCCAGCGAAGTCAGTTCGATGGAGCGCCGCATGTCGCACGGGTTGGTGACGGACGTCGCCAGCTGATAGAGCGGGTCGTGCCTGCGTTCGACGATGGCTGCGCCGATCAGGGTCATGCCGCGGCAGACCGAGTCCACAGGGATAATGTCGAGGCGCTTCTTCTCGTTCGTGGGAAGCTGGCGGAAGGATGTCCCCAGAAGGTAGGAGAGAGAGGCCGAAGTGTTGATGCCCTCATTCCAGCCCACAAACGGTTCCTGGACTGAGGTTTCCACGATGGCGGGACGCACCACGGCGATGGGCAAACCTGCGCCACGTTTGGCCATCAGCGACTCGGCCAGACTTTTGGTCAAGGTATAGGTGTTGGGCCATCCCAGTTCGGCGGCGCGCTTCATGCCGGCTTCAGTCAGATACTCGCGCAGCCAGCGGAAGCGATTCTTCCGGATCTGGTTGTCCAGGGCCGACCCGTGCAGGTCCTTGGCCGCGTGCTCCTTACTCAAGGCCTGCTGCCGCAGTTCTTCGGTTACCGCCGGACTCTCGGCCAGTTGTTCCGCCTGCTTTACGAAGGCATGCAGCGACCGCCATTCGACTTCCGCATCGAAGCCAGGGACTCCCGCCGGGGTGTAATCGGGGTGCATGGACTCTCCCACCCGGCCATCCCGCGCTCCCGCCACGTAGCAGGTGGAGAGATGCAGCAGACCGGCATGGTCCGACTGGCGCACAAATTCGGTGACGTTCACCGCCGCATCGACGTTCGTGGCCAGGGCATCGCGCAGATCGGGATTGAAATCGGTCAGACCTGAACTGTTGATGATGAGGTCCAGATTCTTGAGCAACGCCTGGCTGACTTCTGACGCCAAGCCCAGTCCCGGCTGGCAAACGTCGCCCTCGATCACTCCCACCCGCTCCTGCAGGAAAGTGGAAAGCTCGGCGCCGTAACGAGTGTAGAGCGGATCGAAGACGGGAGACTCCTCCACCAGCTTCTCGAAGCGCCGCGCCGCAGGATTGGATTTCTGCCGCCGGATCAGCAGATAGATTCGCCCGATCTCGGGCAATTCCATGAGCGTGTTGGCCAGCCACACTTTACCGATGAAGCCGGTCACGCCAATGAGCATGATGTGCTTCCCGGCGAGCGCCCGGCGGATCGAAAGCGGTCCCGTGTGCCGGATGCCATCGAAATAAACAATCGGCCGAGTCAATAGCGGAAGTTGCCGGGAAGCCGGCACCACGGCGGCCTGCAATGCTTCCACGCCGGGCAAACCCAGATCGCGCACCAATCGCGTCGCCGCACGCCGGCCATCCGGCCCCGAACCATTGATGCCGGCGAAGAGTCCACGCGGCCGCACCACCGGTTCCAACAATCGTCCCGTGGCAATCCCGTCGCGGAATTCGAGACGGTTGGCGATCAGCCATTTCACTCCCAGATGCAGCGCCAGGGGACGCATGACGTGCTCCAGGCCCTGGCTCACCAGCACGATTTCATCGCCGGCTTCGATGCGGGATTTAAGCAGCTCCATCCCGTCGTTTTTCAGATAAGGCTGCAACTTGTACTTGAAGTATTCCTCGCCCAGCAAGTCGAGCCGGTCGCGGCTGATGCCGCGAAGAACTGTATGCACCATTCTGGTGGCAAAGATGCGGTTGGCGGCGTAGAGAAACGGCCGCAATACCGCCATCAGCAGTACCATCCCGCGACGGACCCAGCGTTCCAGAAAGGTCTGGGCGTTCCAGGTGAAAAAGGCAACGGGGCGGACCGTGGTCAGGTCGGCGAGGCTGCCTTCCACCCGCCAGTACACACGGGTGGAAGAGCTTGGATTGGGGTTGGGCTGTTCCAAATCGTTTTCGTCCCGATACTTAGGGGCGCCCGGCCGCGGGGCCGAAGCCTATTGTAAACAATCGGGCCCAAAGGACGAAGAAGGCAGATTCAGGGACACGCCCCGTGAGCGGGCGCGGAACCCCGATGGTTACGGTGTCGAAACCATCGTCTTGCGAGATTGCACGCCGTAGGCCAGAAGGGCCAGGACGCCGCTCAGGGCCAGCAGCGCCCCGACTGTCAGCAAACCGCCGCGGAAGCTTCCCGTCCAGGTCAGCACCAGTCCAATGGTGTAAGGCCCGAGAAATCCTCCCAGATTGCCAAAAGAATTAATCAGGGCAATGCCGGCGGCGGCCGAGGTGTCGCTCAGCATTTCGGTGGTAGTGGCCCAAAACGGCCCGTTCATGGAAAAGGCCGCCATCAAAGTCACACTGAGAAAGACGACGTCCGCCGTGGTCGAAGTGGAGTAGGCGGCGCAGCCTAAACCGATCGCGCATGCGAATGCCGATCCGGCGAGATGCCATTTCCTCTCCCCGGTGCGGTCGGAGTGAGTGGCCACGAGCACCATGGCCGCCATGGTGGCCAGGTACGGAATTGCGGAAAGCAATCCGATGACAAAGTTGCTTTTGGCGGAAACGTTGCGCAGCAAGCTGGGCAGCCAGAGACCGATTCCGTAGGCGGCCGTGGTCTCGCCCAGATACACCACGACCAGGATCCAGACCCGGGAACTGGTGAAGGCCGCGAAAGCGTGGCTGGGGGCCCGGGCATGCGGCTTCTCTTCCCCGGCGAGTTGTTCCACCAGCCAGCTGCGTTCCTCCTCGTCAAGCCAAGTCGCGATTTCCGGCCGGTCAGTCAGGTAGGCCAGTACGACCCCGCCCAACGCGATTGCCGGCAGGCCTTCGATCAGAAACAGCCACTGCCATCCCATCAGATGGGCGCCATGCACGCCCAGCAGCAGGCCGGAGATCGGACCGCCTACGACACCGGCCAGGGGCGCAGCAGTCATGAACAGGGCGACGGCACGCGCCCGCGCCGCGGAAGGAAACCAGCGCCGCAAATAGAGGATCATGCCGGGGAAAAACCCGGCTTCGGCGGCGCCCAGTAGAAAACGCAACAGGTAAAAGCCGCGGGCGCTGCTGACAAAAATCATCGAAGCCGAGATGATGCCCCAGATCACCATGATCACGGCGATCCACTTGCGCGCACCCACCTTGGCCAGCGCCAGATTGCTGGGCACCTGGAAAAAGAAATATCCGGCGAAGAAGATTCCCGCGCCCAGACCGTACACTTCGTCACTGAAGCCCAGCTGTCCTTTCATCTGCAGGGCAGCAAAGCCCACGTTGATGCGATCGAGGTAGGCGACGATATAGAGCAGAAACAGGAAGGGCAGCAATCGCCGGGTAAGCTTGGCGACGACTCGGGCGCCGAGGTCAATTCCAGTGAGCGATGGCATAGAGATGGCTGTGTCCGCAATACCAGGCTGCTGATCGGGTCATACGATCATGGAGCCTTAGGCCCGCTGTCCGTGGCGAGCGCCTGCATGATTTCTTCGACAATCGCGTTCTCGGAGCGATCAATTCTTACTGTTATAGCGTCTCCGGGCTCTCCGTCGCCGGGTTCTTCCAGGGCGGCGAACTGACTGGCCAATATCGATTCCGAGGCAAAGTGGCCGTGCCGCTGCCGCAGGCGCTGGTAAATCAAGTCGTAACTTCCCTTCAGGTAAACAAACCTGGTCTGGCCCGCGATGTAAAGCTCATCGCGGTAACTGCGCTTGAGCGCCGAGCAGGCCAGCACGACGTTCTTGCCTTCTTCGGACCAGCGTTCCATGGCCTGGTGCAGCGACTTTAACCAGGGTGCGCGGTCAGCATCGTCCAACGGAATTCCCAACCTGATTTTTTCAACATTTGCCGGTGAATGGAAGCTATCGGCGTCCACGAACTCCCAGCCGAGCCGCTGGGCCAGCAAAACACCGATGGTCGTCTTTCCCGCGCCGGTTACACCCATCACCACCACGATCACAGGAACCCGCCAGGAAATCCGACAGGGCAAAGCATGCCTAAGTCTTTTATCACCAATTGGGGAAATCAGGGAAGGCAGATAATCCTGTGTGGGTCGGACACTCCTGTCCGACCCACACGCGGCCAGATCAGCTGTTGATGTCGGTGGATGGATCATTCAGGGCGATGAGCTTCCCTGGAGGATAGTCTTTTGCGGTAAGCGGGTTTTCCGGATCCGCGTTCTTTATGGTCAGGACCTCTCCGCTGCGGATACCCCGGAGAATGAGATTCTGCTCGTCAATGGCGATAACTCGGTACTTCTCGTGGAATATCGCATTGTTGTCCATGATTATTGGATGCTCGAATCGCTAAACTCGACGCCTACAGTTGGTAACTGATTATCCTCCCAGCAGTTGTGCTTTGATTCTTAAAACTTATTGATCAGCCCCTAAAGTAACCCCTGCACGGGCCTCCAAGCAAGGCTACGCCGGGAGCTTGGCGGCCAGTACATCGATCTTCTCGATGGCCGGGGGCTTGGCCAGCAGATCTGGGGCTTTCGCCATCAAGGCCGCAGCCACGCGCCCCGAAAGGTGCGCCTGGCGGCCGGCCTCGTTAGGAAAGGCATCGAAGATCCCAAAGGTTGACGGTCCCATCTGGATGGCAAACCAGGCTGTGGTTGCCGGTTCCTCCTGCACAATGGCCAGGCCGCCACGGAGAAAATCGGCGACTTCCTTCTCCTTGCCCGGCTTGGCATCCAGACGAACCCACAGCGCGACATGAACATCGGCCATAAATAATCTCCTTTATGAAGGCTCTACCGCGGTTCCGAATATAGCGCGTTTCATGATGTGACTTGTCACGCAGATGTCGAATCGGTGAGTTCGATGGAGGACGGGCGTCCCGCCCGTCCCGCGGTAAACACGGGCGAGGACGCCCGTGCTCCACCCCCCAAAACAAAAGGCCGCCTGAGAGGGCGGCCTCTGTTCCTATTCGAGGGTCTGATTACTGTGCCGCCGTTTGATCCGCCTTCTTGGGTGCCGCGGCGGTATGCGCCTTGGGCTTCCAGAAATCCGGATCGGCCTTGATCCACTCGTCTCGGGGATAGCTCATGGAGGGAGCGAAAGCGAACAGGTTGTGCTGGCTGGTTTCAATCGTCTCAGCCAGCAACTCACTGAATTTCTTCATGCCGTCTTCGCCCATGTTGGCCATGAACTGCTTGTCCTGGGTGAAACCCTGGTCGATCTCCGCCGCCGACTTCATGGGCGTGATGATCAGGTAGGTATTGCCCTCCTGGCCATACATGGCCTGATAGGCGGCCCAATGGACGTCGGGAATCTTCTCGTAGGCGGCCTTCACCATCTTGACGATGGCGTTCCAGTCGGCATCGTGTCCGGGACGCACGCGGAACAGGGAGATATCGAAATAGCGCATATGGGCGATGTCCACTGCCGAACGCAGGCTGTATTCCTCGCTATACACTAGCGCGGCGGAGTCGGAATCGCTCAACAGTTCACCGTCGGTGACCCCGGCCCGGTCGAGTGCGGCGGAAAGCGTCGCGTTTTTCTGCGTGGCTTGCACGTCCTTCTCCCAGGCTTCGAATGAATCGTAGCCGGTAAAGAACAACACTCGGGGTTTACCCGTAATTGAACTTGCGGCAAAATAGTGAGTCGGCCATTTCGCGCGGGTCATGGCTTGCACGAAAGCGCTTTCGGCTTTTTCATGCAGCGCGCCGCCCTTACCGGGTTTAACGAACTCGCGGTACACTGTAAGCACCTTCGGCGGTGGTGTCGTCTCCTGCGCCAAAGCAATGCCCACTCCTCCGACTAACAGACATGTCCCCAATAGCAGCCCTGTGAATCTTTTCATGGATGCTGACCTCCTCGGTCGCGAAGTAACTTTTATTCAGATTTTTGGAAAAGGCCTGGCACCAAGCAGCGAAAAGGGACAACCCGGGGTTGGGCGGAGAGTAGTCCGAACCCGCTGCGAAGTCAAGCATGGGGGATGATGGAGGACGGGCTCCCTCGCCCGTCGCGGGGAAAGCACGGGCGGGACGCCCGTCCTCCATCAGGCAAGAAAAAAGGCCGCCCGAAGGCGGCCTTACAAAACCGGAAGGTGCTCTTAGTCTCCCAGCACCGGTTCGGCTTCCGACTTGGCCGGAGCAGGAGCGATGCCGCCATTCGACGGGTTCGTCAGCGCGCCCAGCGGGATAAAGCCGTTCTCTGCCACCACCGGCTTTTCCTTCAGCACGACTTCGCGATAAAGCGAAGCCATACGTGCGTTGTATGCCGGGTCTTCCTTCTGCTTGGCGTCGCGAGCACGCATCTTTTCTTCGCGCGAGTTCTTGGCGATGCCCAGCTTGTCCAGATCGTGCTGCTCTTCGTTGGTGACCAGTTCTTCCTTGAGAACCAGCGCATGCTCGACCGAGTCCATCTTCACGT
>CAVVYF010000035.1:0-351435 GCA_963752375.1 Terriglobia bacterium | reverse complement strand
GCGGATTTGTGACCAGGTGGAATGCCGACGGGAATGGTGGCATCGAGCAAGAGCCCACTTCGATGAATACTCCCGTGTACTTCCGGCATCTACCTGGATCGACTGGCAGTTTTGTAGTGTCTAGAGCAAGGCGTGTTGCAGTGGGAAGCTTGATCCGGAAGAATTGCGGTCGTTTCAGAAACTTTAGGCGCCAATGTAAGGCAGATCGGGGCAAAGCGCGGGCGCCAGATCACCGGAAAGCAACCGCCGCCGCGAAAGCTCGAGCGGCGAACTCCAAGAGGAGGAAATCATGGGTGCTAAAAGTGCACCGATGTACAAGCCTATCCAATTGGTTGGCACTCCGAAATGCACTTCAGCTTCGTGGTTGTGGACGGCGGGAATGAAATGCTAGCCATTGAGACGGACGCGGACACGGTTGTAAGCGCTACCCTGCAGCATTAGTTCCAGCAGGAAATGTCGCTGGGTGTAATGTCTCCGATTCCGTCCGAGCTTCAAGTTTGCGGTGCTATGGAACCCTTGCGACTGTCAGCAGCATGGGCGCGGTCCCCGCTGGGAATGGCGAGCCAGAAATGGGAGAGAGCGCTCCCGTGTTGCCGTCAATGGTGTAGGCTCTAATGTTTTTAGCCTGAGGATCTGCTGCGTACAGGAAATAGCTTCCCGAAGACGTCGCTGCCACAGTCGCTGCTAGGCCCCCAACCGAAGTGCCCGCAGCATAGGGAGAGCCACTCACCGGCGTTAAAACTCCGGTATTGTCGTCTGCGGTGAAGCCGGAGATCGTGCCGTCCTGAACGTTAGTAGTGTAAAGAAACCCTCGCGGACCGAGGGTGATGGGCACCAGAGTCATTTGCAATGGGTCGCTGCCAGTAACGAAAGGGGAGCCGGGGACAGGCGTAAGGCCCCCGGAGCTTGGGTCGATCGCGAACGCTGCGATCTTGTTATTTGCGCTGGCCGTTCCAACCAAGGCGACGTAGAGGAATTTGCTGTTGAAGCTCATCACCAGCGCCGACGGTCCAGGGAAAGATCCGGGTGAGCCGGTCGGAAACGGCGAGCCAGGAATGGGAGTGAGCGCCCCCGTGCCCTGGCTAATCGTGAACGCTGAAATCCCGCCCGCTGAATCATTCAGATTGCTTACGTACAGGAACTTGCTCTGAAGACCTTCTTGCACCGCTTGCACCGGAGTGTTGCCTGCGGGAAAGGGCGAACCAGGAACTGGTGTAAGCTTCCCGCTGCTCGGATTGAACGTAAACCCGGCCACCTTGCCGGCATTAAGATCTGTGGCATATAGATAGCCGCCGCCGGAGACGAACATAGTCAACCCGCCCGCACCCGGAGGCGTACCCCCCAAGGGAAACGGCGAACCACCGACCGCGGTGAGCGCACCTGTGCTTGAGTTGATGGAGAAACCATCTACTGTATCGTTCAAAAAATCGGAAACGTATAAATGGCCCAACGTTAAAGTAGCCGCCATTCCGATGCTTTGGTTCGGTCCTGTTATCGCAAGGGGCGTACCCAATGCTCCCGTGGATTGATCAATGGTGAAGGACAGAACCTGGTCGGCACTGGTGGCGCAGAGAAACTGATGCTCGGGAGGGGGCGGAGGAAAGACGCCCAAAGAGCCACCGTTACCACTACCAGAACATCCGGCCAGGCTCAATAAAGATGCGAGGGCGATGGTGCTAAAAGATTTTCTTTGAGATTTCATGTGGCTCGGTGGCCCCAATTTCCATCTTAGCTCGCAGCGGCATCACACTATATACCCGTCGAGGGATTCCAGCCACTATGTTGTTCCTTTGGTAGTTCCCGCCCGAGTGACTGCGGCCTCGGAAACTATACACCTGATCGTTCAACGGGCTTCTCCGGAATCCGGTTGTGAGTGTAATCGCGATTTTTCGCCGCCGCAATCTCCCAAGTCTCGATCAAAGCGGCAGGAACGCTGGGTTAAAAACCTCGCAGCCTGAAGGTGACCGAATCTGGCTAAATTAGTTCGAACGCCCCTGCCTAACGCACATATTTCTGAAGCTCGATCACCGCTTTCGGGCTCTTGCCAAGCTGGTACACGAGCACCTTGTCTTTCCCGTTTGTTAGCACGATGCCGTGAGTTAACTGATTATTGTCTTGGGTCTCTTTCGCCTTCGGGAGCGCATGCCGATACCATTCCTCGACCGTGGCGAGGGCATCGGGACTCTGACAAGTGTAGATGGCGTATCCGGCCGGGCTTGGTGGATACTGCGTCCCGGTGTTTGTATTCGGATAGAGCGGCAATCCGGTTTCGTTACCCTTCTGCGCAAGAATCGGGATCGGCGCACCCAGAAGCACTACGGTCACGATAGCTACAGCGACAGCAAGATAAGGACGAAGTTGGGATGTCACAGGACGGCCTCCGGCATTGAGAGTTATGTTCGCGGGCCAGAAACTTTGATGGCCCCAATCTAAAGTATTGTACCTAGTTTCCATCGCACAGCACCCTGTGATGTGAGCGACCGGGAGAGTGAATTGCCCACAATGAATAGAAGTGATTCGGCACGGGAAACCGGTCTGCCGCAGTTGTGAACTGAGTGTCCTGTCGGGCCGTTCGTCGGGGTAAGGGGTTCCCTCTGGTGCTATTGGTTACTGGCATTTCGTGACAACCCGAAGATAGGAAGCTTGAAAAAGGTGGCGAAGTGTTCCACGTTTCACTCAGTGAGGACTCGTCGAGCCCTCGTCGAGCCCTCAGCGAGCCCTCGGGGAGGCGGCGACGGATGACCAGTGGATTGCGTCTGTACAATGCCGAGAAGCAGGCTGAGCAGAAAGTGTCGACCAGACCGACTCTGTCTCGTGCGAGTCGCCCAGAGCAATCTGCGGGAACATCGTTCACGCCTGGGAGTACCTGAGAGCACTGATCATTGATGCCTTCACAATTTCTCCACCTGAGAGTGATCCCCGAGTGAGCGCACTCCAGGAACGCTGCAGCTCGCGGCACAGACGAAGAGTGCGCGCAACTCTTCGAGGAGCTAGTTGCACGCTTGCACTTGTGTTGTGATCCCTGGCAAGAACTGATTTGACTCCAGCAAGAAAGTGATCCGCCGCATGGTTATTCTGGAAGGAGTTCCCCAACAGGTCAGTCCCCGACACAGGCGTCTCCGTAACCCGGCTCAAGCGCCTATCTCTATCCAGTAGCACTCTTACGAAACAAAGCCAAGAAGTTGTTTGCTTTCAGCAGTCGGTCGTCTGATCTCTACGGACAAGGCCAAATCACACCATCCTTTCCGCCTGATTCATCAAAATGCGTATCGATGACACCGCCAACGCTGACCAAGCAAAGACCTCCTTTGCGGGGACTGAGAAAGTTGATTACGAAGACTGGAATCCCCGGCCGATCACAGGTTATCTTGTTAGCGCGTGAGAGAAGGGCGACGTCTGCCCTCCGAGAGGAAAATGAATATGGTCAGACGACGTGAGTTTCTCAATGCGCTTGCGGTTGGAGCGGCCGGCTTGGCCGTGGGAAGCACGGCTAAAAGTTATGGCCAGATACTCGGTTCCAACGATCGCCTGAACTTTGCCGTCATCGGCCTTAACGGGCGCGGGTACGCTCATCTGTCGGCGCTCAAGGCCAACCGGAGCGCCGCGCGCATCTCGCATGTCTGCGATGTGGACAGCAACATCCTCAAGAAGTTCGCCGAGAGCGTGCAGCAGGAAATGGGCGAGGCGCCGGTGTCCGAAAAAGACTTCCGCCGAATTCTCGAGCGGAAGGATGTAGATGCCATCACCATTGCCACTCCCGACCATTGGCATACGCCCATGGCGATTGCCGGGTTGCAGGCAGGCAAACATGTCTTTCTGGAGAAGCCGTGCAGCCATAATCCTGCTGAGGGCGCGCTGCTGGTGCAGGCCCAGCAGAAATATCGCAAGCTGGTGCAGATGGGGACCCAGCAACGTTCTTCTCCGCACACCATCGAGATTATTGAAAAAATTAATCAGGGCATCATCGGCCGGCCCTATTTTGCCAAGGCGTGGTACAGCAACGTGCGGAAGTCGATTGGCACAGGTAAGGAGGCGCCGGTCCCACCCCAACTTGATTGGGACCTCTGGCAAGGCCCGGCGCCGCGGCGTCCTTATACCGACAATGTGCAACCCTACAACTGGCACTGGTTCAGAATCTATGGCACCGGCGAAGCGCTCAACAATGGTACCCACGAGGTGGATGTCTGCCGCTGGGCGCTGGGGGTGGATTATCCGAAGCGGGTCACTGCGTCCGGCGGCCGGTACCATTTCAAGGACGACTGGCAGTTTTACGACACGCTGGTGACCAGCTTTGAGTACGAAGACAAGATGATTACCTGGGAAGGGAAGAGCTGCGAGGGCATGAAATATTACGGCCGTGATCGTGGTTCGACCATCATGGGGACCACCGGCAGCGTTCTGGTCGACCGCGACGGTTACGAGATATACGATCTGAAAGGCAAAAAGACGGGCGAATTTAAGACTGGGAGTACAACCTCGTCCGCCGACCTGCTCGGCGCCGATTCCATGACCGACGCTCACTTCACCAACTTCATCGCGGGAATCCGTAAGGGCGAGAAACTCAACGCGCCGATTGCGGTAGGCAATGTTGCGGTTACGATGCTGCAGCTTTCGAACATCGCATGGGAAGTCGGCCGCGAGCTGCATCTCGACACCAAAGATGGACAGATCCAGGGCGATCCGGAAGCGATGAAAATGTGGGGCCGCGAGTACGAGAAGGGCTGGGAGCCGCATATCTGAGGTTTCCTTCGTTTGCGGCGATTATCGAGGCGAGGGCCAGGTCGCTTATGAAAAAAATGTTTTCCCGTCGCAACTTCGCTCGTACCGTCGCATCCGGTGCCGCGGCATTTGCTGTTTCCGGCAGCGTTGTTGCGTCCTCTGAGGAGCGGCTACCGGCGGACCATGCTTCGCCGATCCGTCTGGGCCTGGCCAGTTACACCTTCCGCAACTTCACCCGCGCGCAGACCATCGGCTTCATGAAGCAGTTGAATGTGCGCGACCTGAACGCCAAGGACGTCAAAGATCATCTTCCGACCGATCCCCAGGAGGAAGCCGCTGCGCTGGCCGATTACTCCTCGGCGGGCATCAGGCTGCACGCCGCGGGCGCCATTTATTTTGCGAAGGATGAAGATGCGGACGTCCGGGCCAAGTTCGAATACTGCAAACGGGCCGGAATCTCCGTCATTGTCGCCGGCGACCCCGCACCGGAGACTCTGCCGCGAATCGAAAAGTTCGTAAAGGAATACGACATCCGCATCGCCATCCACAATCATGGCCCCGAGGACAAGTTGTGGCATTCGCCCCTGGATGTATTGCAGGCGGTAAAGAATATGGACCCGCGCATCGGGTGCTGCATCGACGCCGGGCACACCGCCCGCGCCGGCACGGATGTAGTCCAGGCGATCCGCAAAGTTGGCCCGCGGTTGTTCAACCTGCACATGAAGGACCTGGCGAATTTTCAGGACAAGGAGAGCCAGGTCGCGGTGGGAGACGGCATCATGCCGGTGCGCAGGATGTTTGAAGCGCTGGTGGCGACAAAATACAAAGGCTTCATAGATCTGGAGTATGAGATTCATCCCGACGATCCCATGCCGGGCGTGATCAGCAGCTTTGCCTATATGCGAGGCGTTCTGGCAGGGCTGGGGTACGCCAGCTAAGCTTCAACATTTGTGGACCAGAACACAGATATCCGGACCGGACGATTTCGCGTGCAGACGACAGGACCCGGGTGTCCCGCCCTCTTTCGCGTAGTTTGCGAAAAGGGTGGGTGATGGAGATTTAACCCCTCGGAACCGCTGATAACCAGGATTTTGAGGTTGGTGGGCGATGAGCCTGGGCACCTCTAAGTGAAATCCCCCTCCCCTTTTTTGACCAGCACGACAGCTCAGAAACTGCTTGACATCAGATATAGTGTTATAGTTAACTATAACAGTGCTGAAGCCGGCAGAGTTCGTTCGAACTCATCGCCGTCCTGGCCGACGGCAATTGCCGGAATTAAGGAGAATGAAACATGAAATCCCATGGTTTTGTGCTGTCCGCAGTCCTGATGTTGCTCTCCACCGTGGCTTTCGCGCAGTCCGACGCACAAAAGTCTTTCGACCAACTGAAAACTCTGGCGGGCTCATGGGAAGGCCACGTGACCACCGTCCCGCAGAGTGCCGACATCGAAGGCAAGCTCATGCACACCTCGCTGCGCGTGACCTCGATGGGTAACGCGATCATGCACGAGATGACTGGAGCGGGAAGGCCCGATGATCCGATCACCATGCTGTACCTTGACCAAGACCGCCTGCTCCTCACCCACTATTGTGACGCGGGAAACCGGCCGCGCATGACCGGGAAGATGTCGCCCGACGGAAAGACGGTAGAATTCGACTTTCTCGACGTCGCCGGCAGCACACAGTACGGGCATATGGACCACGCAAAGTTCACCTTCGTCGATGCCAACCATCACATCGAGGACTGGACTTACATCGAGCCCGGGGACAAGCCCGTCCACGCCCACTTCGACCTGCAGCGGACGCAGTGACGGAAGCATACTCTGGTAAGGTTGCTGTCTGGAAAACAGGATGGACCGTGAGTGGAACGACAATCAGCCGATTTACCGCCAGCTGCGCGACCGTGTGGTCGCGATGATACTCGACGGCGTGCTCAGGGAAGGCGATCCGCTGCCATCCGTGCGGAATGTCGCCGCTGAATATCGGGTCAATCCGCTCACGGTGCTGAAGGGGTATCAACAACTGGTGGACGAGGAACTGGTCGAGAAACGGCGTGGTCTTGGCATGTTCGTCAACGCCGGCGCGCGTGCTCTGCTGCTGAAGGGCGAACGCCAGAAGTTTCTGGCCGAAGACTGGCCCCGGATTTACGAAACCATCCAGCGGCTCGGCCTGACTCCGGAGGAATTGCTCGAGGACGGCGCAGCCCGCCGATTCGAGAGCGAAAGCAAAAAAGGAGGAGCGCTGAATCCATGGCCTGCATAGAAGCCCGCGGCCTGCGCAAGGCCTTTGGCACAACCGTCGCGCTCGACGGCATCGATTTGCGCGTGGAAGAGGGGCGCATCCTCGGAATGATCGGTCCCAACGGCGCCGGCAAGACCACCGCGCTCAACGCCATTCTCGGCCTCACTCCATATCAGGGCCAGCTGAAGGTTCTCGGACGCGATCCCTGGACGGAGCGCGATGAGCTCATGCGCGATGTTTGCTTCATCGCCGATGTCGCCGTGCTGCCGCGCTGGATACGGGTTTCGCAGGCGCTCGACTACGTCAGCGGGGTGCACCCGCGATTCGATCGCGCCAAGGCCGAAGGTTTTCTGGCGAAAACTACCATCCATCACGCCAGCAAAGTCCGGGAATTGTCGAAGGGCATGGTGACCCAGCTGCATCTGGCCCTGATCATGGCGATTGACGCGAGATTGCTGGTGCTCGACGAACCGACGCTTGGCCTCGACATCCTGTACCGCAAGCAGTTCTACGATACTCTCCTGAACGACTACTTCGATCGCAGCCGCACCATCGTGGTGACCACGCATCAGGTGGAAGAGGTCGAGCACATCCTCACCGATCTCATGTTCATCGACCGTGGCCGTATCGTATTCGATTGCAGCATGGAGGACTTCGAATCGCGCTATGTGGAAGTGACCGTCAATCCGGAGCAGGTCGCGGCGGCACGGGCGCTCAAGCCGATCCACGAGCGCCAGGCGCTCGGCCGCAGTGTCCTGCTGTTCGATCGGGCAGATCGCGAACAACTGGCCGCGCTGGGTGACGGGCGTACGCCCAGCATCTCGGACCTGTTCGTTGCGGTCATGAGCAATCAGGCCGGGCAGGCGCAAGGAGCGGCGCGATGAATACGCGATCGAACGCGCCGTCCGGGCCTGGCGGAGAGTCGCAGATCCGTAACCCGGAGATCAGTAGCTCGGAGATCAGTAGCTCGCAGGTGCTTACGCCCGCGTCCATCTCGGCGACCCGGCGCCTGTACTGGTCGGTGCGACGCGAACTGTGGGAGTACCGTTCAATCTATGTCGCGCCCCTGGCCGTTGCCGCATTATTTCTGTTCGGCTTCCTGATCAGCACCATTCGCCTGCCCGGCAAAATGCGGGCTGTGATGGCGCTCGATCCGATGCAGCAGCACAAGTTGATTGAGCAGCCGTTCAGCTTTGCTGCGGGCCTGATCATGGCGGCTGGTTTTGTCGTTGCCGTGTTCTACTCTCTCGATGCGCTATACAGCGAGCGTCGCGATCGTAGCATCCTGTTCTGGAAGTCACTCCCGGTTTCCGACCTCACGACTGTGCTTTCGAAGGCGAGCATACCGATCGTGGTGATCCCGCTGCTTACTTTTGCCATCACCCTTGCTCTGCAGTGGATCATGCTAGTGCTCAGCACCGCGGTACTGCTGGGCAACCGCGCAAGTATCGCGACACTTTGGACTCAGCTGTCGTGGTTTCAGATGTCAATCGTGCTGCTCTATCACATGGTAGCCATTCACGCGCTCTGGTATGCCCCCATCTGGAGCTGGCTGCTGCTGGTTTCGGGCTGGGCGCGGCGCGCGGCGTTCCTCTGGGCCTTTTTGCCGATACTCGCGGTTGGCGTGGTCGAGAAGATGGCTTTCAACACTTCGCACTTCGCCGCCCTGCTGCGGTACCGCATGGGGGACAGCGTGGCCGGACTCGCCTACACTGAGGGTATCGTCTCGATGGATCCGCTGATGCATCTCACTCCGGGAAAATTCCTGCTCACTCCAGGTCTGTGGATCGGCCTGGCTGTCGCTGCCGCGTTCCTCTTCGCAGCGGCCCGCCTGCGCTGCCATCGAGGGCCGATCTGATTCGCATCGCGCTTGATTTCCGTTCCTGCTGCGAGCGATAGCGGCGTATCTCCCAAGACTGTTTGCGCAACCGCTCCGCATTGTGATGCGTCTAATCGTTGGCAGAAGTATCCAGGCGATCCGTACCCCGTGGCAAACCTCGCAGAGAAGCGGGTGTTCGTTGAAACGCATTTCACAAAGGAGGGAAGATCATGCCTAATATCGTGACCGATACAGATGTTCTGATTGTCGGCGCCGGGCCCGTGGGACTGTTTCTGGCGAATGAATGCGCTCGCCGCGGCCTGAGATGGCGGCTCGTCGAAACCCGCTCCGGGCAGTCGGAACACTCCAAAGCCCTCGCCATCTTTCCCCGAACACTTGAGATATTCGACATGGCCGGGGTCGTCGCACCGTTCCTCGAGAGGGCCAACCGCGTGACATCGGTTGCCGTAATCGCACATGGCCGCAACCTGGCCCACATGCGCTTCGCGCCCGAGGAGAGCCCCTATCCATTTATTGCCATGGTTCCCCAGGATGTGACTGAAAGGTTGCTGGTGGAGCAACTCCCGTTGAAAGGCTGGCGCGGTCGAGTACGAAACGACATTTGTTTCGGCGGCAGAGCAGGGCGACCGCGTGAGTGTAACGCTCGACCGGAAGGGTGAGACCATCCATCTCACAGCGACGTTCGTTGTCGGCTGCGATGGCGCGCATAGCGCAGTCCGACATCTGCTGAATCTGCCGTTTGAGGGAGCAGAGTACGAAGATTCGTTCATGTTAGCGGACATTGAGACCAACCAGTCGCTTCCCGCCGACCAACTGCAGCTCTGTCCCAGTGAATTAGGACCGGTAGCAATTTTCCCTATGAGCGCCACTCGCCGCCGGATTGTAGCGACCGTCGAGAAGACAGAAGAAGATGCCCCGTCACTCGAGCTCGTGCGAAGGATCCTGGAGGAACGCGCACCCAAGGAGCTGGAAGCGCTCGCCTTGCACTGGAGCAGCTACTTTCGCATCCATCACCGTCAGGCCGCGCAACTGCGCGTGGGACGCATGTTCATTGCCGGGGATGCCGCTCACATTCACAGTCCATTTGGCGGGCAGGGGATGAACACAGGACTGCATGACGTTTGGAATCTGGCCTGGAAGCTCGACCTGGTTCTGCGCGGCCATGGCAACGAGGAGTTGCTCAGCAGCTATAGCGCCGAA
This sequence comes from Terriglobia bacterium, assembly GCA_963752375.1. Taxonomy (GTDB): domain Bacteria; phylum Acidobacteriota; class Terriglobia; order Terriglobales; family Acidobacteriaceae; genus JAIQFF01. The sequence continues at coordinate 341,436 of CAVVYF010000035.1, read as the reverse complement.
CGCCGTCCGGTGATCAGGAATGTCATCGAGACCACGGATTTCCTGACGAGGGCGATGGGAACTCCGAGCCGGCTGGCGCAGGCTCTCCGCGATGCCGTCATACCCATGGTGTCGCGTCTTGCCCCTTTTCAGCACGCTTTTGTGAAAAGGCTTTCCGAACTCGGAATTGCCTATGGTGGAAGCCCGATTGTTGAAGGAGCCGGAGAGCGATACTTCGATGATTCTCTGCGGGGCGGCAATGGAATTCGCAACCGTTTCCTGCTCCTGTTGGATGACGAAGCGGAGGCATCGACCAAGCAGGCCGCGGAAGAGCTCGCCGGGTCATTTAAGGATATCGTTGAGCTGCGATTCCGGCCTGGCCACGACATAATCCTGGTGCGGCCGGATGGCTACATCGCCTACTCCGCGCACAAACGTGACGGAACCTCAGCCTTGGCATCCGTCCGTTCGCTTCTGGAGCGTCAAACCGGAGGCTCGCGCGAAAGCACTGCCGCGTAGAGGATCTCGGTGGCATGTCCACTGTGCCGGGCAATGTCCGGACAATTGCCGCATGCCGAACCACTGCACGACCTGGAGACTCAACCGTGCGCTTCGATTATTTCGTGCCTTCTGAAACCGGCTGGTACCAGAAGACTGCGCCCTTCGAAACCGGGGGCAGCGTATAGGAGACAGCTCCGCCGTGGCGCACTCCTTCCAGTTTCTGTACCTCGCCCATGAAAGGCAGAACGAAAGCAGGGCCGTTGTTGTCGGACGACACTGTAATTCGGATTCCGCTCTGTACCGTTTGCACCGGATTCACGCCGCCCTGCAATCCTGCGAAATTCGCCAGGAAGACGTGCGGTTCGCCTCCCACCATGGCTACGGACGTGGCCACGTGAGAAGACGCTTCAATTTGAATGCCCGATCCAGGCTCCAGATTTTTCAGGAAGGCTGCTTGCGAATCGGGCGTGGTGTGCTCGAAGTCGGCTTCCAGCGCGGCCATGTACGCTTTTCCCGGGCACGGCTCAATTCGGACGACGTTCGAAGCGGGGGAAAGTTGGGTCGCATCCGCGCCGGTGACGATCAGTTTCTTGCCCGCTCCAACATAGTGCTCCAGCCAGCTTCTCTCGGAGTTATTCAACATGCGCACGTCCGGCAGAATCAGGGTATCGCCTTTAAACTCCGTCAGCGTGCGCGGGGTCACCACTTGAAACTCCAGGTGCTTCTGCATCAGTAAAATCAGGATTCCCCGATAAGAGCGAATGAACTCGTCTGCGTAGTAGTTGCGGGTCGCGGGAGAAAAATAGACTCCAACTGGATGAATGGGGCTGCGGGGCAGGTAGAAAGTCTTCTGGTGCGCCTCAATCCACGAGAAGATCTTTTTCCGGGTGGCGAGATCGTTTGAGCCGGCCATGGAGTGGCCGGGAGCGTCCCAGAAATTTGCGCCGGCCATGATCTCCGACATCGCCAGGTTCATCATGGATTCGGGCTTGTCCACTTTCTTGTCGCCGTCCCACGAGTAGTTCAGGATCCATGTGGCCTTGCCCTGGGCAAAAGCGCGGAAGGAATGCATCCCTACCTGGTAGGCGAACCAATCCAGCGGATTTCGGGAGGACGCCATGTGATTGCCGTTGCCGAATTCGTACTCGTGCGCAATCACGTCCACCACGGGGTAAAGGCTGTACACATCCGCGCCAACCCGCACCGCCTCCTGCTCAATGCCGGGGTAGATTTCAGGTATGGTCTTGATCTGGGGATTCACCGATTTCGCATTCACGTCGATCTCATGCATGAAATCGGTGAATGTCTGGATGCGGAAATCCACCCACTTGCGGAAGTTGGCGTCGTTAAAGTCGCCGAGCTTGAGCTCTTTTCGTGCATCCAACCCGGTCTGCTTCTTGAATTCGGCTACGGTGTAGTCGTCAAAACTTGCCCAGGTCCTTTCCCAGCCTTCGAAGTGCGTCATCCAGTACGGAATGTCAACGTAGATGCCGTCAATACCGGTGGCTGCAATTTGCCGCACCCGCTGCATGTAGATCTTGCGCCACTCCGGTGCGTAGGGGCTGACCCAGACGTCTTCGTCACCCTTTCTGATCCAGAAGGCTGTGCCGCCGCCGAAGATTGCGGGCTCGCCGGTAATCTTCCGCTGCAGCCAGTCGGGATGTTCCTTGGCCATGGTGTGCGGAGTCTGGTCGGCATTGGCCGTGATGCATTCCGTGCCGGCGATGTACACAAAGGCACGATTGCCCGCCTGGTGCGCCTTCTCCGCCACGGCGTGGATGGCGCGCAGTTTCTCCTCTGGATTGACGAAGCTTTCGTAGCGCCCGGGAATATCGTTGTCCACTTCAATGCCAAAGACGTCGCTTTCCTGGGCGTTGCGGACGATCTGTTCCGCGTTGTCGCTCTTCAGGCCGTACGCTCCGATGCGAACGTAGTGGGTCCAGTCCTGGCCGGCAGGGAATTGCTGGGAGAGGCCGAACCCGGCCAGCAGGATGAGAAGCGCGAAAGTCAGGACAACGCCAAAGCGGTTGGCTAAACGCGACGAGGCAGGCACGGAATGATGTCTCCTTGGCAGGTTCGAGGCCTTACGTTTTTTTGCGTCCTTTGCGGAATATCTTTGCGAACTTTGCGGTCCAGGATTTTGATTCTGCGTGCAACGAGACGAAACACCTTAACCGCAAAGGGCGCAAAGGAAAATGCCGCGAAGGACGCAAAGAAACCCACACGTCAGCGCGGCACTCCGACAGGGTTGGTCGCCCACCAAACCGCCAGCTGGCCGCTATCCGCGCTCAGAACTGGAAGCGCGCTCCGAATTGCATCCGGCGATAGTTGTTGGTGGTGGAGGTCACAGTCCCGAAACTGCCGTCTCCCGATCCCACATCCGGAAAGGCAAAGCGCTGGTGGTTTGCCGCATTGAACATTTCGGCACGCACCTGCAGCAGCTTTCCTTCCCGGATGGTGAATTCCTTGGAAAGCGAAAGATCCACGTTGCGAACCCCGTCCCCGCGCAGATTCGAAAAATGCCGTGGCGCGTTGCCCGGAATGTTGTCCCCTGGATCGGCGAAGCAGCTCTGGTTCAGGTATGGGTCTCCTGTCTTGGCCGCCTCGTGATAATCGATTCCAGTCGTCAGCTGCGAGCACACTACGTTCGGCCGCTGGTTTCCGTCCGTCAGCCGGGAGTTGCTGTCAATGATCGCAATCGGCTGCCCGGTCTGTATGGTCAGGAAAGTATTCAATGACCAGCCGCCCACGATCGCATCCGCCAGGCTGCCCATGCCGCGCCCAATCCAGCGTCCGCGCCCCACCGGCAGATCAATAATAAAGGCTGTTGTCAGCCGATGCGTGGCGTCGTTCGAACTGATCCCATGCTCGGCCTTCAGATTGTCCAGCAGTTGGGGATTGTCGAACTCCAGATTCGTCAGCCACGCATTTCGTCCCGCCGAGGAATCGTCGGTTGACTTCGAGAAAGTGTAGTTCCCTTCGAAGCTGACGTAGTGGCTTGCCCGCTTCTGGAATCGAACCTGCAACGAGTGATACCACGAGGTTGCAATCAGGCGCGGCAGACCGGAAAAGCCTCCCGCGAACTGCGGATACGGCTCCAACAGAAGTCCCTGCGGGATCTGATCCTGCACGTACAGCGAATCGGCCACATCGGCGGGGTTGAAGATCGGCGTAGCTGGACAGTACGATGCCGGCGATGCCACGGTTACAAAGAAGCACTGAAAAGGATTCGGAACCGGGGTGGCGAGAAAGTCGCTCACCGCCGTATTGTCCGGATCGTGCGTGGGATTCAGTTGCGCCACCAGCTTCTCGCGAATGCTCGAGGGCAGGAAGTTACGCTCTCGCGTGGAAACTGATGCGCCCGCCCAGGGAAGATGGGTGGCGCGGTTGGCGACATAGTCCGCCGCGAACACGATTTGTCCCGGCAACAGGTGCTGCACTCCCAGGTTCCACTGGTAGATTTCGGCATTGCGGGCAACGCCCGTGTCCAGGTCGCTGCTGTTGCCGAATCCCCAGTTCGCCAGCTTCCCATAGGTTCTGCCTTGCGGCGGCGCCAGCCCGGCGGGGAAGGGATTTTCCAGCGTCGCATATTGCGTCGCATAGTTGTCGGTCGTGAAATACAACGGCGCGGTCTTCGAGAACGAAGGCCCGGCGTACTGGAAATTGGTGGCCACGTTCGACCCGTAGTAAACGCCCGCCCCGCCGCGTAACACAGTGTTGCTTGCCAGTTGGTACGCGAATCCCAGGCGCGGAGCAAAGTTGTTCCGGTCCACACGGGCGTTGCGATATCCTGAGTTCGCGAACACCGTCGTTCCCTTAATTGCCCGATTTGTCCGAAGTCGAAGGCGGGGTCAGCACTTCGAGCCACTGGAATGTCAATCCCCGTGTCCCCCGTAAAATTGCTGAACTGCAATTGGTTGTTTCGCTCCGAATAAGGTGTGCTCCACTCGTAGCGCAGGCCTAGATTCACAGTGAGTTTGGGAGTGACCTTCCAGTCATCCTGCACGTAAAAGGCCGACTCGACCGATTTATCCGCTACCGCCGGAATGATGTGCAGTTGGGAGTCCGACGGCGAGGGATAACCAACCAGCATGGTCGCAAATGGATTGCCCTGATTGTTGTCTCCCAGGCCGCCATTGGGATTCTGGGTGGTCACGTCCCGGGTGAAGTTGAAAATTCCCGTGGGATTGTCTGGCTGAAAGAAGTTGTTAAAGAATTGTCGCTGTTCGCCGCCGAAAGTGATCGAATGCCGCCCCTTCACCCACTGCAACGACGACGAGTAGCTGTAGAGAGAGTGCGCAAAAGCGGTGTCCACGCAGCACTGGGTAAATATGGAGAGGAAAGGGTCTCCCACGTTGATGGCGGGGATCCGGTCCAGTCCGTTCTGTTCCAAAATTGCCGGCAAACCCACATCACTCAATGTCGGATAGTGATTGCTGATACCGGGCGCGTGTACCCGATCGACGCTAAAGCGGTTCGTCCAGAGCATCGTTGGTTTGATCGACCAGTTATATTCAAGGTTGCCGTTCTGTACCGTCGTCAGGTAGATCACGCCATCGCCCTGGTCCCCATTGCCGACGATGGTCGGAACGGTGTACGAATTGTGTCCTCGGCTGTAACGGCCACCGATCTTGTGTTTGTCGGAGATCTGGTGGTCGATCTTCACATCGAACTGCCAGGCTGGGGCGGTCGCCAACGTCACCGCGCGGAAGTTCGGGTCCGGATAGGCCGCGTCCGGCACATTGGCATGCGGGTACAAATTCAAGATCGCCTGCCCGATGGGATCGATGTTGGCTGCGGGAATCTTGTTCAGAATTCCGCCGTCCGAAAATTGCTGGCGCGGACACACGAAGTTCGGGTCCGTGTTCTTCGCACAGGGATCGTAAATGCCCGCGCTGGCGGTGTCGGGATTGCTCGGATCCGGCAGGTTGGCCAGGCTCTGCGAGAAGTCCCCGGTGCGCTCCAGGTCCGTGGGCACAATGCCCTTCAATGTTCACGGGATCCTGTTGCCGGGTTTTTTCGAAATCCACGAAGAAGAATGTACGGTTCTTGATGATGGGCCCGCCCACCGCGAAGCCGTATTGGTCGCGGAGATGATCGGGCTTTTCGCCACTGTTGAAAAAATCCCGTGCATCGAATGCCGACCGTTGTCCGTACCACCATCCGCTGCCGTGGAACTTGTTGGTGCCCTGCTTCAACACGATGTTGACGACCGTCCCTCCGTTGTTGCCGAACTCTGCCGAAAAGCTGTTGTTCTGGAGCTTGAACTCCTGCACGATCTCCACCGAAGGCTGGTAGTACACATTGGAGTTACCGCCTTCACCCTGCTCCGGCGCGCTGAGGGGACTGCCGTCGATGCTGACCTGCGCGGTCGCGTTGCGCTGGCCATTGGACACGAAGTTCGTGCCCGAAGGATAGTTATCGTTGATTCCCGATCCCGTAGTCTCGGTGACCCCCCCAGCCAGAAACACCAGACCGAAAAGGCTCCGGTTGTACAGGGGAATGTCGCGCACGTATTCATTGCTGACGTCCGTCCCCAGGGCGGCGCTGTCGGTTTCGAGCAGGGGAGGAGCCGTGGTCACGTCCACCGTGATGTTGAAGCCGACGGGCTTCAGGCTGAAGTTCAGAGTTCCCTGTTGGTCAACCGCCAGTATCACATTCTTGCTCTCCGCCGACCGGAAGCCGGTCGCCTCCACCTTGATGGTGTAGGTGCTGGGGCGCAGACCGGCCAGAAGATAGAGACCGTGGTCGTCGGTTTGGACACTAGTAGACACATTGGTGCCATCGTTGGTAATGGTCACCGTGGCGCCTTGCACCACGGCTCCGCTGGGGTCAGTTACTGTGCCGCGCACCTGGGCTGTATAACTCGCCTGACCGACAGCGTTCTGGGCCAGCAACAAGGAAAGGGTTAGGGTGATGCCGAAGAGGAACTGAAGGCGGCGAAACTCAACGCGTAAGCCTGGCATGTCGATCCCCTGTTCGAACTGGATAGAATTAAAGAGAACGGTACAATGTTTCAGATCATTGCGATAGTTATCTTTTACTTTCGATCATCCTCAGGAGTCAAGCGAAAACGTAGGAAAACAATCGATCGGTGCCGCCCTTGCGCTGAAGGGGGGCGCTTCCAAAACTTACGTTTTCTTACGTTCCGTACTGCTTTTAGAGGACTGACCGGGCAGAAAGACAATTCTGTGGAGGCCGGAACCGTCTCGCAGACTGCCTTATATAGCCCTGGTCGAAAGCGGGCCCACGGTGCCGGAGGTTGGTGCCGCAAAATGCGATCGCAGCTGTCGGCGCTAAGGCCGATCGTCATTCCGCCGACCAGTATTGGTTGAAGCCGGCATAATCGGAGGGTAAATTGGCGAGGATGGTGCGCCGCAGTTTCAGCATGTCAACCGAACCCTGCTCCTGATAAAGCACCTTGCCGCCGGGAGCGATTAGCACCGTATAGGGCACGGCTGACTCCCACTTGGGATCGAACGCAGCCTGGAGCGCGGCCGTGTCGTCCGATCCGAAAAGAAGATTACGGCTGGTGGCGTGCATCTTCTCCAGAAATTTCATGACCCCATTTTTTTCGTCCGGCATGTTGGCCGATACCGTGACCAGTTCCAGATCACGGACGTTGTACATCCGGTAGGTTTCCTCGAAGTCAGGAAACTCGTGTACGCAGGAACCGCACCAGGTGGCCCAGAAGTTGACCAGCAACATCTTGCCGGTGGGATTTGCCCGCAGCGCCTTGAGGTCGGCGGCCGAAGCCAATTCGAGCTTTACCGGTTGGGCTTCAATCCTGGCTAAAGCACTCAGGCGGGAGGCCTGCTTTTCCTGCCACTTGGTGGAGCAGCCGAAAACTCCAGTATGTTTGACCGCGACCTCCTGGTGCGCCAGCAGTGCGTCGATTGCGTTGCGCGCATCCTGTGTTTTCACCAGCTCGGTGCGATAGCTGTTGTCGATGCGTCCTTGGTAACGCAGATGCCGTTCCTGGTCGAAGATGAAGGCATGCGGTGTGGCCTGCGGACCGTAAGCGCGGGTGACGGCCTGAGTTTCTCCGTCGTAGAGATAGGGATATTGCAGATGTTTGTACTCTGCCCGGATTTTCATTTCGTCCAGGCTGTCGCTGATGTCGGAGGAGTCCAGTTCGTCGATCCGGATGGCTTTCGGATCGTTGGGCTGGATCGCAACCACGGCCACGCCACGCCCTCTGTAGTCGGCGGCGAGTTGTCCGATGCGGCGCTCGTACATCTGTGCAATCGGGCAATGATTGCAGGTGAACACCACTACCAGGACGGGGCTCGCCGAATACTCGCTCAGGGTATGGGTTTTCCCATCCACCCCTGGAAGCGCAAAGTTGGGCGCAGCCGAACCAAGGGGCAGAATGGGATGAGCCTCTTCGGCCCACAGGCATGATGAAAGTACCAGGAATACGAGGACTCTCCACATGGGTTTCTGTCCTTCTGCTCCGCGACGTGTTTTTCGATCAGCGCGGATTCGGATGCAGCCCGAAGGCCAACCTCAGGCGCTAAGCGCCGCCCGTTTTGTCACGTCTGGAAGCACGACCGAGGTCCCAAACCTGCAGCGCTCAGTCTCAGCAATCGGCTAGGCGAGCCTGCGGGCAAATTCCACGTTCTGCTTCATATCGCCATTAACATCGCCTTCTTTTTCATATTCGACCGCGACCAGGCCGGCGAAATTCTGGCGATGCAATTCTCTCATCACTTGAGGGATACGGGAGATGCCTTTTCCCAATAGCACATTGACTTCGCCGCCCGAAGCTTCGATATCTTTGAGATGCACCAGCTTCAAGCGCGCCCCCAGTTTTCGGACCGCGTCCACCGTATCGTGACCGCAGGATGCGAAATGCCCCATGTCCGCTGTGGCCCCAACCGCGGGCGAGAGTCCTGACAAGGCCCGCAAAACATCCTCCGGACTCTCATACGCGAATTTTTCACCTTTGAAGTAATGATTATGGATCCCGAATGTCATGCCCGTTTGTGAAAAACGCTGATCAATGCGGCTGAGAATGTTGCCGGTGGCGTCACCGGTGACGTTACGTGCCCCCAGAATCTTGGCAAAGCGTAACGAGTTTTCGAGGTCCTGGTCATCCTTGAGGGTCGCGCTGTAGTACGACAGACAGCGAATGCCGGCTGCGTCAAACTTGCTCCGGGCGGAACGGAAGAGATCGTCGCCAGGATGGTTCATCAGCATGAACTCGCCCCGGGACATTTCGATCTCTGAAACATGAAGGGCGTTGAGCTGCACGATCATGTCATCCAGGGACAAATTGTGATAGCTGTAGGTGCCAATGCCCACGTCGAGCTTGCGGGAAGCGTGCATGGGCAAAGCAGCGGCAAGTACTCCCGCCCCTGCCATCCTGGCGAAGCTTCTGCGGGTGATCATGACACCGCCACGGTCCTGCCTTGCGCGTCCTGGTCTGGCATGCTGCGGAAAACGCTGGGTTCGCCGCGGTCTTGGGAAGGGCACGACCTTGGTCGTGCCGCTAAGCCGCCGAGAATGTGTCGCGCTCTAGCGCCTGCGGTTTGCCGATCGCGCTCCACCTCCTTTTTTCCGCGGCGTCTTAGATCGATCATGGCTCCTCAAATTTGTACCACCCGCGTGTTGCCGGGTTGATGGAGGACGGGCGTCTCGCCCGGCCTCCAGTTAAGTGACTTAATGGGCAGGCATTGGCCGCGGAGTCACGTCCGCGTCAACCATCCCGGTGGCCCACTTGACAGCTTCAATAATCATCTTCTGGAATTCCGGTTTGTCCCAATTTTCTTCGACGTGTCCCAGCGTGGTGTAGAAGACGCGACCCTTGCCATACATTTTCGCCCAGGTCACGGCGAAGTCGCGGTCGGTGCGATGGACATTTTTGTTTGCCAGGTCGAGCTTGCCGGCGTCCAGGCGCATGAGCACGCGCAACTTGTCGCGCGAATAGTTTCTCACCTGGTAAATCTCGTCGCGAAGTACGAATGCTTTGGGCCACTGCTGCATTCCCGGGAACGCCGGATCTTCCACGACGATGGGAGCGTCGAAGGTCCCCCAGGGGTGCTCATCGTAATAGCCTCCGAGCATTTCGCCGTATTCCGGCCAGTTGACGAAGGTAATGGCAGCGCTGTGGATGCCGATGAAACCCTTGCCGTCGTCATGAACGAATGACAGGAAGTCGGCTTTTTGCTGAGCGTCCATTTCAAGATCGCCGCCGGTAAAGAAAAGCACGGCATCGAAGTTATTAAGATTTTTGGCGTTGTACTCGAGCTTCTTCTTGGTCAGTGCCTCGGTGTCGGTGCGGAGAGTGGTGTCCCACAAGCCGGTTTCCCGTCCCAGGCGCTCAAGCGTGGACATGGCGTGCGATACCGATTCGTGCCGGTATCCTTTTTCTTCTCCAATCACCAGCAGGTGCTTCTGTTGCGGGCCAGTCGATTGGGCTACGCAAAACGTGCCCAGTATCGCGGATATGACAAGAGTCCTAAGGATGATCTTCATGTTGTCCTGTAATCGCACTTGCCGGTCAAAATTCATTTGCTCGCGACCGGAGTCTTATCGTGGGCTGGTTTCTCTTCCGGCAGCAAGTCCTTGGGCGGCATGTCGGCGTCATAGACCAGGTTAAAAAAGCCGACCATCATCTCGTCCCAGCTTTGCTGGCCCCAGATTACAGTTTTGGTGGGGTCCGGGTTTTCCGGATTGTGCGCTGAATTGTCGAAATGCGCCGTGCACTCGATGCGCGTGCCCTTGGGCAGAACAATCGGTTCTTCGAGGTTGTACCAGAGCTGCCAGTGCCAGTTGTACGCGGGTACGCGCAACAACGTCCGGGACTCGCCGTTGGGGAAGACCAGGCGATATTCAAAATCCTTGCCGCGGGTGTGCATGTGCGGGTGCAGCGAGGCCAGCGTCACTTGCTTGCGTATTTCAAAAGAGGCGTCCACGCGAAAATTCGGGTCCTGCGGAGGAATCTTGAAAGTACCGTTGCTGGCCGACAGCGTCTGCACCCGCTTGGCTGGCTTCTCCTTGGCAAAAACCAGGCCCAGTTTGGTCCGGTCCATCACCGCTTTTCCATTCGGTGTGTAGTGGACTTCGAACACGATATCGGAACCTGCCTTGATCAGCTTAGCTTCACCGGGAGGCAAAATTTCCGCAGGCTGGCCGGGAGCGTAACCGACCAGGAAATCGCTGGGCAGAGCGCTGGTGTCAACTTTCTCGTCCGTCTTCGAGGGGACTGCTTCAAAAAACACGCCGGGCTTCTGATCTTTGAAGTAGTTGGATCCAGGCTCGCGCACATAAGCAATGATGTGATGGACCACGGAACGCTCGGTGGGCCGCACCTCCGCCGCCTGGACCCACTTGTCTTCCGTGAACCCGGTGGGGACGATGACGTACTGGTATTCCACCATGCCGGATTCAGGCACGGCGAACTCCCGGGGCAGCTGCAAGACGGCGTCCGGTTTCGGAATGCCCCAGCCTTCGACAAAGTTCAGCGGCGCAGGCATATCCTTGGGATCGCCCTTCGGGGCCCCGGCCGTCACCCAGGCCACAATCGTATGAATGTCCTCCTGAGACAACGATCGATCATTGGCAAAATGACCATACTGCGGGTCCGCGAACCAGGGCGGCATGATTTTCTGTTGTACCGCCAGCTTGATGGCCCCTGCCCAGGGCCGTGTGTCTTCATACGTGAGCATCGAGAAGGGGCCCGCCTCACCCGGACGATGGCAGCTTTGGCAATTCTTCTGCAAAATGGGCGCTACATCTTTGGTAAACGTCGGGGCTGTCATACTGCCCATTTGCGCGAACAGACATGCGGAACAGAGCTCAAACAGCAAGATCAAGAGCGCACGGTTCATGGGATCGTACCCTGGGTTCGAAGTCTGGTTTCAGACATCATGAAGACAGGCCTGTGATCCTATCAATTTGTTACTCCGAAGTGGAAGTTTGAATTATAGGGATTTCGGGTAGCGGCGGCGTCCCGCCCACCCGTTGGATAGCCGTATCTGCTAGAGGTGCTTGGGCAACTCGACATTCTTCCGCGGCGGTCGAGGGCGCCCGCCGGACAGCCGCCGGGACGGCGGCGCTACAAGGTCAGGAGCAGCTTGTATGGGACCGGTCAGATGGGTATACTGGCCCCGTTTCCCAATCATAGCGGGGGTATTCTATGGACTCGACCAGCCAACCTTCGAAGTGGACGCCTTACGAGGTAAAAGCGGCGTCGATTCTCTACGAACGCCGAACTGAAGACCTGCAGTTGGAACAACTCTGGATTCGTCTGCAGAAAAAGATGCGCGAGGCGGAAAGCCGGGCTTCGGAGCCGACCGCCGCATAGCTTCTTCCTGGTAATTCAGCAGAAGACTTGACCGCGCCACGCGCCGTGCCCAGTCGCCGGGGGTCGCGTGGTTCGTCATTGTGATTCCAATCCAAACTGGAACGACCCGCCAAAGAACAGTCTCCCTAAAGCCTGACTCGTCGATACTGCCATTTGGGAAGCTGTACAATATTCCTGCTTCGCACAAACAAACCTGCCGCTCCCTCTGGTGGCGGCTCGAGCAGACCCTCACCTTCGTTTTGAGGAAGATGGCATTGTGATTGTTGGCGTCCCGAGAGAAAGTTATCCCGGTGAGCGGCGTGTGGGACTGGTTCCCATGGTCGTGCCGACACTGGCTAAAGCGGGTTTTGAAGTTGTCATCGAGACCGGCGCCGGGGTGGAAGCCGGGTACCGGGACGCGCAGTTCGTCGAAAAGGGCGCAAAGATTCTCCCTGACCGGACGGCTGTGTTTGGCGCAGCCGATATTATTGTTCAGGTTCTTTGCTACGGCTCTAACGATGCCACCGGCGCGGCTGATCTTCCCCTCTTGCACCGGGACCAGGTTCTGATTGGGTTCCTGCGACCGCTGGGATCGCTGGACGTGATTCAGCAGATCGCCGGCACGGGCGTTATTTCATTTGCCATCGAACTGATACCACGCACCACGCGCGCCCAGAGCATGGACGCGCTCTCCTCGATGGGAACGGTCTGCGGCTACAAAGCCGTGCTGATCGCGGCTGAGACCCTGCCCCGATTTTTCCCCATGCTGACGACTGCGGCCGGAACCATCACACCGGCACGCGTGTTTGTGATCGGCGCGGGTGTTGCCGGACTGCAAGCCATCTCCACTGCGCGCAGGCTGGGCGCGGTTGCCATGGCGTATGATCTGCGTCCCGCGGCCAAGGAGCAGGTGCAGAGTCTCGGAGGCCGTTTCATCGAGCTCCCGATCGAGGCCAAGGACGCACAAGATGCGCGCGGCTATGGCACGCAGCAGGACGAATCTTTCTACCGCCGGCAGCGTGAGCTTCTGGGGCGGGTGGTGGCGGAGAGCGATGTGGTGATTGCCGCGGCCGTGATTCCGGGCAAGAAGCCGCCCGTGCTGGTGACGGAAGAAATGGTAAAAGGAATGGCGCCCGGCTCGGTGATTGTCGATCTGGCAGCGGAGCGCGGAGGAAATTGCGAACTGACCCGCCCCGGAGAAACCGTGGTCGCCCACGACGTCACCATCATCGGACGGATCAACGTCTCTACCGGCGTTCCTTACCATGCCAGCCAGATGTACGCCCGTAACATCACCGCATTTCTGCTGCACCTGGTGAAGGACGGCAAGGTGCGGCTTGATCCGCAGGACGAAATCATTCGCGAAACCCTGCTGACCCGGGGCGGGGAAGTGGTCAACCAGCGGGTGCGGGAGTTTTTCTCTCAACCCGCACTGGTTTCCGCAGGCGGGAAATAGATTCTTTTGGGTGGAGGAACAATGAGTTCCACGCTGATCAATGGCCTCTTCGTTTTCATGTTGGCGGCCTTCATCGGGTTTGAAGTTATCCGGCGGGTTTCACCTTTGCTTCATACCCCGCTGATGTCGTTGACCAATGCCCTTGACGCCATCGCCGTGGTGGGCGCCATCGTGCTCGTGGGGCGGCACGAGAGCAGACTTTCTTATGTGCTCGGCATGCTGGCGATCATCGCGGCCACCAGCAATATCGTTGGCGGCTTCCTGATTACCGACCGCATGCTCAAGATGTTCCACAGCAGCCGTCCGACGAAACCATGAACACCCTGCCCGTCACCCAGCCAGAAATCGAAATCACCTACCTGGTTGCCAGCGTCCTTTTTATTCTCTCGCTGAAATGGATGAGTTCGCCCAGCACGGCCCGGCGCGGCATCTGGGCCGGCGAAATTGGCATGCTGCTGGCCATCGGCGGGACTCTGTTGCAGCACGGCATCGTCGATTACAGAGGGATTGCAATCGCCCTGGTGCTTGGCACGTGTATCGGAATCCCGCTCGGCCTGGTGCAGATGACCGCCGTCCCTCAGCGGACCGCGCTTAGCCACGCTTTCGGCGCCCTCTGCGTCACCCTGGTCGGCACCGCCGAATTCTATTTGCGGAGTCCTGACATTTCCCGCTTTACCATGGCCGTGCTTTCCGCCGAGGTCATTCTCGGCTCGCTGACCTTCACCGGCAGCCTGATGGCTGCAGGAAAGCTCCAGGAGATTCTGCCGCAGCGCCCGCTGACCTATAGGGGCCAGAACCTGGTCAACCTGTTATTTCTCGCCATCGCAGTGACGGGGGCCGGGTATCTCGTCCTGCATCCGGGTGCGAGACAGATTTTTCCCATCATGATCGGGATTTCGCTTCTGTTCGGCGTGTTCATGATCGTTCCGATCGGCGGGGCGGACATGCCGACCGTCATCTCCCTGCTCAACTCTTACGCCGGGTTGTCGGCGGCGGCGATGGGATTCGTTCTCGACAGCAAGCTCCTTATCATCGCGGGCGCGCTCGATGGTTCTTCCGGTTTCATTCTGTCGGTCATCATGTCGAAGGCGATGAATCGCTCCTTCGGCAATGTCCTCTTCGGCGCCTTCGGCCAGGTGCAGCCCGCGGCTGTGGCAGGACAGGAAGCTAAAACGGTACGCAGCGCGACCGCGGAAGAAGCCGCCGCCATCCTGGCTGCCGCCAACAAGGTCGTCATCATTCCAGGGTATGGAATGGCGGTGGCCCAGGCGCAGCACAAGGTGCGGGAACTCTATGACGCTCTCAGCAAGCGCGGAGTGGACGTGCGCTTTGCCATCCATCCCGTGGCTGGACGCATGCCCGGCCACATGAACGTGCTGCTGGCCGAGGCTGACATTCCCTATGACCGGCTGGTGGAGATGGACGACATCAACGGCGAGTTTGCGCAGACCGACGTTGCCCTGGTGATTGGCGCCAATGACGTCACCAATCCCGCTGCCCGCACCGATGCCTCCAGCCCGATTTTCGGCATGCCCATTCTCGACGTGGACAAAGCCCGCACAGTGATGGTCATCAAGCGCAGCATGAGCCCGGGCTTTGCCGGCATCGACAATCCCCTCTACTATCTCGGCAAAACGCTTATGCTGTTTGGAGATGCCAAATCGTTTGTCAATGACATCGTTCGCGAGCTGGCCAGCGGCAACCATTGAAAGGTTGAGGAGCGTTTGGTCCGTCCGCCGAAGCCTGCTTTACTGACCCCATCTACTGACCTGCCAGCACCTGGCAATCTAATCGCTTCCTCGTGATCAAAGCAATGATCTGGTCCCAAAATCTCGTTCCGCCGCCATCGATCTGATCTCAGGGAAGACAGGATTCGCATTCCTCTGACCGGGGCCTGTGACGGGAATCACACCCCACAGCGAGCCCAATCACGTCATTTGTTCCGCCACGGGTCTAGATTTTGAGGTGGAAGTGAGGAGGGATTTTATGTCAGCCCTTGCCCAATTACGAGAGCAGAAACAGAGTGTAGGTTTCAAGCGAGTTCTAATTGCCACGGATTTCTCGGCAGTTTCGGAGAGGGCACTCGCTTACGCCCTTCCGATCGTCCGCCGTTACCATGCCCTGATCTCGATCGCGCACGCCATAGTTCCGGAAACCCGGGAGTCGATTACCTGGGACCCGCTGCCCCGAGAACTCGATCGCGAGCGACTTGAGGCGGAGCAGGAAATGGCGCGCCTCGCCGCAGAGGCACGTATCAAGGAATTGAATCCTCATATTTTCCTGGAGCAAGGTCCAGTCTGGGAAGTGCTGTCGTCGATCATGAATCGTGAGAACACCGATCTGCTGGTTCTGGGCACGCACGGCCGGGGAGGGTTGAAGAAACTCGCGCTCGGGTCGGTGACGGAAGAAGTGGTGCGCCGGGCTACCTGCCCAGTGCTTACGATCGGTCCCGGGGTTTCTTCGGTGGATCCCGGCAAGAACGGATTCCAGACGATCCTGTTTGCCACCGATTTTGGCCCCGCTTCGGCGAAGGCGTTTCCATATGCCTTGTCGCTGGCAGAGGAGTATCAGGCGAAGCTGGTCCTTCTGCACATGTTGCCCCCCATGCCAATCGCGGTTATCGGTCCCGGCGCCTATTGCCCCGGCGTGTTTGCCGCCGAAGATTTGGCAGAGTGGCAATCCACAACGAGTCGAGAAAGCGTTCGGAAGTTGAGAGAACTGGTTCCCGCGGACGCCAGGCTGACGACCCCGCCCGAAATTGTGGTGGGAAAGGATTTTCTGCCTGAAGGCGTCCTGGGTACCGCAGCGATGCACAATGCCGACCTGATCGTCATGGGAGCGAACCGTGTGGCCTCTGCGCGCCTGGCTGCGCACGTCCCCTGGGCTCTCACCCACGACGTGATCTGTGAGGCCAGGTGCCCTGTTCTCACGGTCATGGCCTGACCCGAGCGAGCGGAGCGGGCCGCATTCGTGGTTGGGGAGAAATCCCGAGTGGTCTGTACTTTGGTGATCCAGCTAATGACGCCTCTCATGGCGCCGTATCAGCTTCAACGCTTCGAACCAGGTGATGCTGATGGATCCCAATACCAGCGCCATGGCGAGGTACTTCAGCTGCGGAACGGAGAACTGGAAGAGTGTTCTGAGATAGGGCACATATAAAACCACCAAAAGAGTTGAGATGGTTCCAAATGTGACCAGCCAGAGCGCTGGATTCCGATTTTCTCCCGTCTCGAGAACGGTCTTCATGACTGACCGGTTGGCCCAGATCAGCACGACATTTCCAAATACAAGCGTGGTGAACGCAATGGTGCGGGCGTCTTCGGATGTGTGTCCCGACCTCATGGAGAATAGGAATGTCGCGAGCACGGCGACAAACAGGCCAACCCCCTGAAGCAACCCGATAAACACGGTTGAACGGTCGAAAAGCCGTGCGTCCACAGCCCGCGGTTTTCGCAGCATGATTCCCGGCTCCGCGGGTTCAGCCTCAAAGGCTATGGAACATGCCGGATCGATGATCAGTTCGATGAACACGATGTGCAGGGGCATCAGCAGAATCGGCCAATCGAAGATCACCGGCAGGACCGACAAGCCTGCGATGGGTACGTGGACGGCGAAAACAAAGCGCATGGCTTTCGTCAGATTGTCATAGATTCTTCTGCCCAACCGGACCGCTGACACGATGGCCGGGAAGTCATCGTCGGCGAGCACCAGGGCTGCGGCCTCGCGAGCCACGTCCGAGCCTCTCGCGCCCATGGCGATGCCGATATGCGCCGCTTTCAGTGCGGGCGCATCGTTGACGCCGTCGCCGGTCATCGCGACCACTTCTCCGTTTGCCTTGAGCGCCTCCACCAAACGCAGCTTCTGGTCGGGCCGCACCCGGGCGAACACATTGCAGTCGCGAACCCTTTCCCGCAGGGCATGTTCATCCATCTGTTCCAGGGCCTCGCCGGTGATGGCCTGGCTGGAACTGGTGAGGCCCGCTTGCGCTGCGATTGCCCGCGCGGTCCCTGCATAGTCCCCGGTGATCATCACAACTCGAATCCCGGCTGTGCCTAGTTCGGCGATGGCGCCGGGAACCGTGGGGCGAATGGGATCGGCCAGGCCAATCAATCCAACCAGGTCGAGTTGCAGGTGACGTTTGTCCTCCGGCAAGAGTTCGGGTGGCGAGATTCTTCCGCTCGCGACCGCAATAACGCGCATGCCAGCGTCGGTCATGCGCCTAAGGCCGGCTTCGACCTCGTTCCGGGTCAGTTCGGGCATGGGTATGAGTTTGAAAATCTCCTCCGGTGCGCCCTTGGCCGCCAGGAAGGTGGAGGGAACTGACTCGGCATAGGCTTTGGCCATGAGCATGGAGTCTGAGGACAGGGGATACTCCCTGATCACTCTGCCGGGAGACTCCCGCAGGCTCGTGGCGGTGTGGATGGCCTTGTCCACAGGATCCAGCGTGTTCTGATCGGATGCCAGCTCCGCCACGGCAAGTACTTTGTCGCGAGTCACAGTCTCTCGCCCTGACGGGTTGGCGAAGACTTCCTGCACTGTCATGCGGTTTTCGGTCAGAGTACCGGTCTTGTCAACGCAGATGACCGTAGCCGCGCCCAGCAGTTCAATCGCGGGGAAGCGTCGCGTGAGCACTTTCTTGCGCGAGATACGCCAGGCGCCGAGCGCCATGAAGATCGTGAGAACTACCGGAAATTCTTCCGGCAGCATGGAGATGGCCAGGGCCAGCGCCGACAGCATTCCTTTTATCCAGTTACCACGCAGCAGTCCATAGGCGACCGCGACCGACGCGCAAACCAGCAAGCTCACCAATCCGAAGGTACGGACCAGCCTGGCGGTTTCTTTTTCCAGGCTGCTCGACTCCGTTTTAAGGCGGCCCAGGTCACGCCCAATCTTTCCGATCTCGGTTTGCGCGCCCGTGCCGGTGACGATGGCAATCCCATGTCCGCGAACCACCAGCGATCCCGAATAGACCCTCGAGCCGTCGTCGCCGTCCTTCCCGATTGAATTCCGGTCAACCACCGCCTGCTTTTGCACCGGAAGGCTCTCCCCTGTGAGCAGCGATTCATCCAGGGCCAGCACGACGCTTTCGACAAGCTGTCCGTCGGCCGGGACGCGGTCGCCTTCATTGAGGACAACAATATCGTCCGGGACCACTTCCCGAGCCGGAACGCGACGCGTGCCTTCCGCCCGGACCACAAGCGCACGTGGGCTGGTGAGATCGCGAAGTGCCTCCAGCGTACGTTCCGTCCTTTGCTTCTGAACCACGGAGATTCCGATCACCAGAAAAATGCTGGCGAGAATGGCAACCGCTTCACGCAAGTCCCCGACCGCGAGATAGACAACACCAGTGCTCAGCAGGAGCACGAGCATGGGTTCTTTGAGGGTGGCAAAAGCGATGGAGAACAAGGTCTGCTTATGCGCGGCAGGCAGGGTGTTGGGACCGTAGCGGCGAAGCCGGTCCCGGGCCTCGGAATCGGTCAGTGCTCGCCACGGTGTTAAGGCGGTATCCGCCGGCAAGGTCTGCGCCACATCAGCCTCGGATGGTCAGGACCGGGCAGGCGGCGTGAGCGATCACTCGATGTGCGAGCGCCCACGGGATGTGCGTGGTGGCCCGGTCCCACTCACCGCCACCGCGAACCCCCATGACAATCGCGTCAGCCTTGGTGCGGTCAGCGAACCCTGTAATGATCTTCACGGAGTGGCCGAATTCGACGTGCATTGTCCCGATCCTCTTTAGGAGGTCGGGGTCGGCTGCGGTTTCAATCATCAGTTTGGTTTCAGTTGTGATTCGCTTTCGTTCCGTGCGAGACCTGATATCCGGACGGACCGCCCGGACCACGGATATTTTCGCGTCAAACATCCGGGCCAGCTGCGAAAGGCGAGACAGGGCCGCCAGGGAATGGGGCTCAAGCGCAGTGGCAAAGACTAACCGCTTCAGCTGTTTTCGACGTCGGACCAGCGTCCTCGGTCCAAGCACCAGCACAAGGCCATGGGCCTTGCGAAAAATCTCTTCCGCCACCGAGCCAAGCAACAGCCGGGCCGCATGGCTGCGGGCTGAAGTGCCCAGCACGGTCAGGTCGATGCCCTGCTGATCGAGGAATCGCGCGACTGCCGGTCCGGCTTCGCCTTCAATTAAGCGGCTTGCGCAGCCTGAGAATTTGTTCGTTTTCAGCCACTCTGACATGGCCTGACGTGCGCGTGTCCACACTTCTTTCTTCTTCAAGGAGCGTAAATCGTTTGGGCCAAAGCTGTACTCGAAAGGATCGACCGCATAAACGGCTGTGACCTTGCTTTTCTCGGTGCCAGCCAGCGCCAGCGCACAAGCCATCGCGGCTGTCGAACCAGGAGAGAAATCTGTAGGCACCGCAATCCGGCGCAACAGTTCTGGACGTGCTCTTCCCGAACCCTTCATAAGAGCCTCCTGTCCTGACACACAACTTCCAGCGACGATTACAATGGTGACGCCTGACCGAGCAGCCTGATGTGACCCTGATCACCGAGGCACGTGAAGTTTCTCACAACACGATCCGCGATTTAGGAGTGGAATCGACGGCCGGGACACTTGCCTGGATGTGTCGGGACCCCAAGGCATTTTACCCGCCCGCGCTCCAGATGTTACGCCTTCGAAAAAGGCCGGAGGTCTTCTGTGCACGGAAAGCAAATCGCATCTTTGCCCGTCCTAGCCGCCGTTATCTTTCTGTTCAGCGGCGTCACACCGACCCGCTCTTGGGCAAGGCCGCCAACCGAGCCGCTTGGAATATTCGAAGAGCATGGCGATGTTGGCACGGTCCTGCACCCCGGCTCGGTCGAATATGACGCTGCGAAGCAAACTTACACCCTGACCGGCAGCGGCGAGAACATGTGGTTTGCCGCCGACGCCTTTCAGTTTGTGTGGAAGAAGATTTCGGGTGATGTCACCTTGACCGCCGACATTTCGTTTCCCACGGCCACTGGAAATCCGCACAAGAAAGCCGTGCTGATGCTGCGGCAGAGCCTCGACGCCGATTCCGTTTATGCCGACGTGGCGCTGCATGGGGTGGGGATGACCGCGCTGCAATATCGCGACGAAAAGGGAGTGGTCACACGAGAGATTCAGTCGAATCTATCCGGCCCGAAGAGATTGCGTATCGCCAAGCGGGGCGAGTACGTTTACATGGCCCTGGCCGCTGCTGAAGGCGAACCCGAGGTTGCGGGCGGCTGGCTGCGCGTGCCTTTGGAGGGAGACTTCTATGTTGGCATCGGTGTCTGTTCGCACGATAAAGATGTCATCGAGAAAGCCGTGTTTTCAAAAGTTGAATTGACCACGCCCGCCTCCACCGCGACCAAGCCCAAGCTTTACAGCACGCTGGAAACAGTAGCGGTCAATTCCGGCGACCGGCGAGTGGCGTACATCGTGCCTGAACACTTTGAAGCCCCCAACTGGAGCCGCGACGGCGCATCTTTCATCTTCAACAGCGACGGCCATATCCTGCGCCTGCCTGTGGCCGGAGGCAAACCGGAAATCATCGATACGGGCTTCGCCACGCGCTGCAACAACGATCACGGCATTTCGCCCGACGCCACCCAGATCGCCATCAGCGACCAGTCGCAGGACGACCACCACTCCCTCATTTATATCGTGCCGATTGGCGGCGGCACTCCCCGGCGCGTCACTAAAAATTCACCTTCGTACTGGCATGGCTGGTCGCCGGATGGAAAGACCCTGGCCTTTGTGGGCCAGCGCAATGATGAATTCGATATCTACACCATCCCTGCCAGCGGCGGAGAGGAAACGCGACTCACCACGGCCAAAGGTCTGGACGACGGTCCGGAATATTCGCCCGACGGAGAATTTATCTACTTCAACTCCGAGCGCACCGGCACGATGCAGATCTGGCGCATGCGCAGTGATGGCAGCCAGCAGGAGCAAGTCACCGCGGACGAGTTCAACAACTGGTTTCCGCACATCTCGCCCGACGGCAAGTGGATGGTTTTTCTCTCCTACGACCACACTGTGACGGGACATCCCGAGAACAAGGATGTGACCCTTCGCCTGATGTCGCTGAGCGACAAAAAAATCAAGCTGCTGGCCAAACTCTTCGGCGGGCAGGGAACGATCAACGTTCCTTCCTGGTCCCCTGACAGCAAGCAGCTGGCCTTCGTGAGCTATCAGCTGATTCCGGATGACGCTAAATAGACTTGCCGGGTTGTGTTTCGTTTGTCATTTCCACTGAATGACGCCGGCCTCCCGGCAGGCTTCGAGATAGTCGCTCACCAGATTTACGGGTAGAGGGCCGTACTCGGCTGATACCGCATCCCGGATCTCTCCCACCGTTCGTTTGCCATCGACAAAATTCACGATCTCATAGGCGTAGAGTTCCGAAAGGTCTTGCTCGTGAAGCAGTGGAGTCGCCTCGCTGTTGAGCAGTTTGACTTTCGCCAGCCGCTCGGGCCCAAGGCGCGCCTTGAGAACATCGTCGTTCTGATAAGTAAGCGGCCCGAATTCGCCGGTGCGAAGCGGAATCTTTTGCGCGGACGCGTCCCCCGCCCAGGGTGCTTTCGGTTCCACGCCCCGCGCTCCTCGAGCGTGAGCTTGGCTGTCGATCCAGGAATTGAAAGTTGATACCTGATCGGCGAGCGCCTTCTCCTGGGCTGAATGGTCCGCGTCGGCCCCCGCAAACGTCAGCAGTGACGATAACGTGGCAAGTTCGCGGCGCAAGCCCTGGCGCAGCAGGTTGCGCGCCTCGTACCACGCCACAGCGGCGTCCAGTTTCGGGTCCGCCACGACTTGCTGCGCCTGCTGGAACAGTTGCGCCAGCCGTATTTCAGACTGCGACGCATAAAAGGGAAGCAGGTTCTGCGACCGTTCCGCATCCAGAGTGGCATACACGTATCCGGCGGCGGCTCCCAGCAGTGCTACCCGGCGCAGCTTGGTGGGATCGATCTGCTGCAGCGTGTCATGGTCGGTGTGAATGTAAATGTCGGGCCAGTCGCGCAGGTAGAGTGAGGGGACCGCGACGGTGGAGGAGTCATAGTCATCATGATCACTACCGGCAGCATAGGGGGTTACGTCCGCCAGAAACTGGTTGCGAGTGCCTTGCTCTCCGGCGCGACTCTCGATGACCGCTGCCTCGGGGGCATCGCCGCTGCCTGCATAGTTGGCGGCTCCGGTGCGGATAACATCCGCCAGAGTGGCACCCACGTCAGTTACAAAAGTGGGCAGAGACCACGGAGTTTCGGTCACATGCAGGATGGATTTGTTCTTGAAGGGATCGCCGCCGACCATGTCCATATGAATGTCAGCGCGCATCCGTGCCCGGATATTGGGATGGCGGCTGAGATAGGCCATGGTGCCTTCAACCTCCGGTCCCCACACGAAGCGCAGCGTGCGTTTGGGACGCGGCAAGGCCCCGCTGCCAATCAGCCGCGCCAGCACGCGGGCCGATTCCAGAATAGTCACGCAGCCGCTGCCATTGTCATTGGCTCCCGGCCGCTCGTGGTCCAGATGACAGCTGTAAACTATTTCGCCGGCGGCGGGGTCGCTCCCGGCAATCACTCCGCTTACTACCGTCCAGTGTCCCGGCCCGACTTCAGCCTTCACTTTTGCATTGAGGACGATCTGCTCTCCCGCGTGCAGACGCGTCCGCAATGATTCAGCAGTGTCGCGCGAAATCATGAAGGCAAATCCAGCCGGCTGGCGCGCGTCCAGATGACCCCAACGGACGAGGGTACGATCGAGACCCGACCATGCCGTGCTCTGGTTCGGCATGTCGCTCACAATGCCGACGGCACCGTATCTGGCCACGGCCAGGGCTTGCACCCGGGCGAGCACGCCATCGGCGAGGACAATCTTTCCGCGCACGTCCTTGCCGCCATAGTCGGATTCATGGGAGCCGTCGCCCACATCCACCAGCGCGGCTTCCACATCGGCGGAGTGACTGTAGTCAGCCAGCCGGATCGGGTCGGTCGCCCAATCGCCCAGCAGTAGGTGTTGCGGCCGCACCTCCCAAAGTTGTCCGGCTTCGACGCTCCAGCCCAGATAAGAACGCATCAGGCCGTATGAAGTTTTTCCGTCGATGGGGAACTGCTCGCTCTGGACTTCGGCGAGCCCGTACTCGCGCGCCCGCTGCAGGACAAACTGCGCAGCCTGATCAAATTCCGCGGTAGCGGGCACGCGATGCAAACGCGTCAGGTAGCGCAGATTTTCGTAAGGGGCCGCGCCGCTGGTTTCATCACGCAGTTTGACCCATTGCTCCGACGAAAGAAATGGCTGCTGGGCCAATGCGAAATTTATGGTGAATAAAAAGAAGAGAGCTGCGAAAGTTGTGCGGACCATGGAGGGAGAGCATACATTTTGCCCATCCCTCGATGCAATGCGCGCCGTTCGTAGCGCCGGCGTCCCGCCGGCTGTCGGGAGGGCATCTTGCCCTCCCATTCCGCCAGCGCAACCAGACTCCGTCACGATGATTCTTACGGTGCCGGTTCGAATGCGGACCAGAGCTAGGCGCTGAGCGCGGTCATCCTCGAACCATCGAACCTGACGCGATCCGACCGTCTTGCCTGGGGCGAGCAATGCCGGTCATACACCCGGTTTGCAATGCTCAGGACACTTTCAAAGCCGCGAGTCTGGGGCAGAATCGCAATGGCGATTTCTCGAATGAATTGGTTGCGACGGTTAAGACCGTCCATCTGCGTTACAACCCTGGGATCCTCAATATTGCGGATCAGAGGCATGGCGCATACCTCCTTAAATTTTCTTCTTCACCTATAGATGATCGGATCAATGCCGGAGAGGCGCAATCCGGTAAATCGGGGATTACTTTAGTACTAGACGGGAACAGGCCGTTGGGCAGTGTCCGCTACTGGCCGGTTGCGGTCTGCGAACGCGACTCAACCCTCGCCGACGGCAGGCTGGCGGAATTCCATCCTCCGCCCAGGGCCTTGATCAGGGCAACGCTGGCGGTCATGCGCCGCCGCAGAATATCAACCGCGGCGCGTTCGTCGGCCAGGGCTGTACTTTGCGCAGTGGTCACTTCCAGATAACTGACCACGCCACCTTTGTAGCGATTGGTGGAAAGCTGGAGTGAGTGCTCGGCCGCTGCCACCGCGGCCTGCTGGGCCTGGGCTTCATCGTTGAGAATGCGTAAGACCGCGAGGCTGTCCTCGACTTCCTGAAAGGCGGTGAGGACGGTCTGGCGATAATTTGCTACGGACTCGTCGTAGGCTGCCCGGGCTTGTTCGGAGACGGCGCGGCGCCGGCCCCCGTCGAAGGCAGTCACAGCCGCGGATGCTCCCGCGGTCAGAAACCCGCTCGGCCCCTGAATGAACGTTGTGATCGCGGTGCTCTCAAATCCGCCTGATCCAGTCAAAGTAAAGATTGGGAAGTAAGCCGCCCGAGCCACTCCCACCTGGGCATTGGCGGCGGCCACGCGGCGTTCCGCGGCTGCGATGTCCGGCCGGCGTTCCAGCAGGTCGGAGGGAAGCCCCGGAGGGATATCAGGCGGCGGAGAATTCCAGGCCGCCTGGGGAACGGCGAAAGTGGAAGCGGGCTGTCCGATCAGGGTGGAGATCGCATGTTCGTTCTGAGCTCGCTGAATCAGCACATCAATCGCCTGGGTCCGGGTATTTTCCAACTGGGTCTGGGCCTGCGCCACATCGACCGCCGAGGCCACTCCGCCCGAATACCGGCTCTTTGTCAGTTCGAGCGCCCGTTCAAAAGAAGTTACGTTCGATCGTAGGAGTTGCTCTTCCGCGTCCAGCGTGCGCATCTGGAAGTAGTCGAAAGCGAGTTCAGCGTGCAGGCTGAGCCGCACCGCTTCCAGATCGGCCGCGCTGGCCTGGGCATTCGAGCGCGCGCCTTCGACCGTGTGCCGCACCCGTCCAAACACGTCCGCTTCGTAGGACACATCCACCGGAATGACCAGGTCCGTAGCGTTGGTTCGAGTGGATGTCGAAACCAGCGGGCGATGTTCGGAAAGATGCTCGCGCGCGGCCGACGCGCCCGCCGTCACCGTGGGATAGTAAGCCGCTCGGTTGAAGCGCACCAGCGCCCGGGCCTGCCGGAATTGTGCTTCCGCTGCCTTGAGGTTCTGATTGGAGACATTGATCTGCTCTTCCAGCGCGTTGAGTTGCGCGTCCTGAAAAATCTCCCACCACTTGCCCCGCGCTACCTGATCGCTGGGCTGAGCAGTTTTCCAGGGTGGCGGCGTTTCTTTGTAAGTTGGAGGCGCCGGCTCCGCAGGTTTGCTATAGCGTGGACCAACCGCGCAGCCGCTGAGCAGAAGCATCAGAACCAGAAAACCGACTGCGGACGCCTGGCGTCGGACGTCAGACCTCGGGCAATTCAGCCGACGTCTGAAGTCCGAAGTCCGTCGTCCGTCGTCCGCCTTGCTCACTGTGCCCCCTGCGCGATCCGAACCGTCTCACCTTCCACCACCGAATCCGGAGGATTGACGATTACGGTTTCATCTCCGTTCAGGCCGGCGACAACTTCGACCTCATTGCCGAAATCATGGCCCAGGGTGATCGGCTTCAGCGCCACCTTCTGGCCCGGGCCCACGGTCGCTACTCGAAGCCCCTCGGAGCGAAAGAGCAGCGCATTGACCGGCAGAATCAGCGAGGACGCCGGAGTAGGCAGCTTGAGATGTACTTCCGCATACGATCCGGTAAAGAGTTGCCCGGTGGGATTGTCCACCGCGATCTCGACCAGCAGCGTGCGCGATGCGGGATCGATGGCATTCGCGGTGCGCACCAGCTTTCCGGCGAAGCGGCGTCCGGGGAACTCCGCCAGGGTCAGGTCGGCGGTCAGACCCGGCTTGGCCGCCTGAGAATAGGCTTGAGGTATGCTGACATAGACCCGCAGCTTGTCGGGCTGCGCGATGTGAAACAGTTCGTTTCCATTGCCTCCGCTGCTGCCGGAGTTGATCAAGGCGCCGATATCCGTGTTGCGCGCCGTGATGACGCCGGAGAAAGGAGCATAGATCTTCTGAAACGATTGCAGCTCTTCCAGCCGCTTCACGTTGGCCTGGGACGACTGCAACGCAGCCTGCTTGGCCTCAAAGTCTCCAGAGGCATTGTCAGAGTCTTGCTTCGAAACTGCATCGGTCTTTAACAATCCTTCGTACCGGTCGGCCGTGATCTTTGAGAGATTGAGATTGGCCTGGGCGGTGGCCAGGTCGGCGCGGGCTTGCCGCAGCTGCTGGTTCACCTCCGGAGTATCAATTTCCGCCAGCAACTGGCCCTGCTTTACGCGACTGCCAATGTCCACATACCAGCGCTTCAGGTAACCGTTGGTGCGGGCATAGATGGGAGCATCCGCAAAGGCCTGCACGTTGGCGGGAAGAATGATTTCCTGCGCAGGAGCGGAGCGCTTGGCCCGCACCACGGCCACCGTGGGCACAGCCATTTCGGCGGTCTCCAGGCGCAGGGCCGTCCGCGCCTGGATGCGGGGAAGAATGCCGGCAATCACCACGAGCACCGCCGTAACCACCGCGAGCACAAGAATCCACCAATGGGAGCGCCGTTTTTTCTGCGGTGCCGCTGCCCCCGTCTCCCGATAAATATCCTTCTCGTTTTCAACCTTCATTTTCAACCTTCATGCGCGCTCCCAGTATGAATGCAACCGATGACGTCAACTAAATGCCCCTTTCAACCCTTGTCTCCGCCGCGCGGTTGCGCTGTCCATGCAGCAGGCTGAAGAACACAGGAACAAAGAACAGAGTGGCTGCCGTGGCAAAAATCAGGCCACCAATCACCGCCCGGCCGAGTGGCGCATTCTGCTCTCCGCCCTCGCCCAGACCAATGGCCATGGGCACCATGCCGATGATCATGGCCAGGGCCGTCATCAGGACCGGGCGGAAGCGGGTGAATCCCGCCGCCAGCGCCGCCGTCAGGGCGTCCTTTCCTTCTTCCATCTGTTCCTTGGCAAAACTGACCACCAGAATGCTGTTGGCGGTGGCCACGCCCATACACATGATAGATCCGATCAACGCCGGCACACTGATGCTGGTCCTGGTCACGAACAGCAACCACACGATCCCCGCCAGCGCCGCGGGCAGGGCCGAAATGATGATGAACGGATCCAGCCAGGATTGAAAATTCACCACGATCAGCAGGTACACCAGCAGGATGGCGAATGCCAGGCCGGAAAACAGTCCCGAATAAGAAGATTGCATGGTCAGGACCTGACCGCGCACCACCATCTCGGAACCGCGCGGCAACTCCTTACGGCTGTCGTCGATGATCTTCTTGATGTCGTCGGCCACCCCGCCCAGGTCGCGCCGCTGCACCGATCCATAAATATCGATCACGGGTTGTATGTCGTAATGCGAGACCAGGGCCATCCCAACGCCCCGCTGGATGGACGCCAGTGAGCCCAGAATCGCCGGAGTCGCCCCGCTGGATCCGGTGATCGGAATGTTTTCCAGCCCCTGCAGGGAATCCAGCCGGTATTGCGGCGTCTGGGTTGCGATGGAGTAGCTCACCCCATTCTTGGGGTTGAGCCAGTAGGTCGGCGAAGTCTGGAAACTGCCGCTCAGCGAGATCAGCAGGTTGGTGGCAATGTCGCGCTGCGTAAACCCGGCCAGTTGCGCCTTGGTG
Organism: Terriglobia bacterium; assembly: GCA_963752375.1. Classification (GTDB taxonomy): domain Bacteria; phylum Acidobacteriota; class Terriglobia; order Terriglobales; family Acidobacteriaceae; genus JAIQFF01. Next base: position 313,633 of record CAVVYF010000035.1, on the reverse strand, counting down.
CGGTCAACATTGATGCGCAGATGGGGTGCATCGAAGGGCTGCTGGATGCGCAGGTCCGCCGTTCCCGGGACCATCTGGATGCGGCGCAGCAGTTTGTTGGCAAAGCGGCGATTGTCCTGCAGGTCATAGCCGGTCACCTGGATGTCAATCGGCGAAGGCAGGCCAAAATTCAGAATCTGGCTTACGATGTCGGCGGGAAGAAATGAAAAATCCACGCCGGCAAATCGTGGCGCCAGCTTCAGGCGCAAATCGTGGACATATTGTTCTGTCGGCTGGTGGCCGGGAGTCAGTGTGACCAGAATGTCGGCATCCGCCGGCCCGGTCGGTGCCGAACTGCTATAGGAGAGATTGATGCTGCTGTAAGGCAGGCCGATGTTGTCGATGATGCTCGAAATTTCGCTGGGCGGAATCTCTTCGCGTATGAAGGCCTCGATCCGGTCACAAAGGCCGGCGGTCTCCTCAATGCGCGTGCCGGCCCGTGCCCGCAAATGCAGTTTGAATTGTCCGGCATCGACTTTCGGAAAGAAATCCCGCCCCAGCCAGGGGACCAGAAGCACGCACGAGCCCACGCACACCGCGGCAAAGCCCCACAGGAATGCGCCCCGGTGATGCAGGCTGCTCTCCAGCATCTCGTGGTAGCGGTCGCGGAACCTTTCAAACGCCAGCTCAAAGGAGACTTGCAGCCGGATCAATGGATTGCGGCTGGTCGTGTTCAGGTGCCCAGCTTCCTGTTCATGGCCGCGGAGCAGGTACTTGGCCATGGTCGGGACCAGCGTCCGGGAGAGCAGGTAAGAGGCGAGCATGGCGAACACCACTGCTTCCGCCAGCGGAACGAACAGGTAGCGGGCCACGCCGGTCAGAAAAAACATGGGCGCGAACACGATGCAGATGGCCAGCGTGGAGACGAAGGCCGGGACCGCGATCTGCTGCGCGCCGTCCAGAATGGCTTTTTGAATCTCCTTGCCCTCGGCAATATTCCGGTTGATGTTCTCAATTTCCACCGTGGCATCGTCCACCAGAATGCCGACGGCGAGCGCCAGCCCTCCCAGGGTCATGATGTTGATGGTCTCGCCCAGCGCGCTCATCACGATGATGGAAGTAAGAATCGACAGCGGGATGGAAACCGCGATGATCACCGTGCTGCGCCAGCTGCCCAGGAAAATCAGAATCATCAGTCCGGTAAGGCAGGCCGCAATCAGCCCTTCCCGCAACACCCCGTTGATGGAGGCGCGGACGAAAACGGACTGGTCCGCCAAAGGCTTGATCTCGAGTTCCGGAGGAAGCTGGGCCTGGATTCGCGGCAGCAGGCGCTTGATTCCGGAAATAATGTCCAGGGTCGAAGCATTCCCGGTCTTCTGGATGGTGAGCAGGGAAGCCCTCTTCCCATCCACCCGCACAATGTTGGTTTGGGGCGGGAAGCCGTCGCGCACGTAGGCCACGTCGCGGATGTAGATCGTCGTGTTGCCTACGCGTTTAATGGGAAGGTCATTCAGTTCGGCCACCGTTTGCGGGCTGCCGTTCAGGTCCACGTCATATTCGAACTGTCCGATTTTGGAGGTCCCGGAGGGCAGAATCAGGTTCTGGGCGCTGATGGCGTTGACCACGTCGCTCGGCGACAGGCCTTTCGCCTGCAAGGCATTGGTGTCCAGGTCCACCTGAATCTGACGCAACTTGCCGCCGTACGGGTAGGGAATGGCTGCACCCGGAATCGTGACCAGGCGGGTGCGGATAAAATTCACGCCGTAGTCGAAGAGTTGCTGCTCGGAAAGCTTTTGTCCCGACAAGGCCAACTGCAGAATGGGCACGGTGGAGGCGTTGTAGGTAATGATCAGCGGGGGCGTCGTGCCCGGCGGCAGCTGCCGCAACTGGGTTTGACAGATCGCGGTGATCTGCGCGATCGCCTTCTCGATATTGGCGTGCGGCTGGAAGAATACCTTCACCACCGCAATGCCGTTCAGCGATTGCGATTCGCTGTGCTCGACGTCGTCTACCGTAGTGGTCAGCACGCGCTCGTTCAGGGTCACGATCCGGCTGGAGAGGTCCTCTGCGTTCATGCCGGCGTAGTTCCACAAAATGCTTACCACTGGAATGTCAATGTTCGGAAAAATGTCGGTGGGCGTGCGGAAGATAACAATCGGGCCAAGGATCAGCAGCAGGAGAGCGACAACCACGAAGGTGTAAGGCCGGCGCAGCGCCAGCGCAACAATCCACATGAAGGCCTCTTGAGAAGACTCTTTCCGGAACCCTATATGGATGTGGGAGGGCGCGCTTTGGTCAGTAAATTTCGTACGTATTCTGGAAATGAAAAAGGCCGGCACGAGGCCGGCCTGGAGGGTTTTACAAAACTTTACTGATTGGGGTCCGGCTGGCTTGAATCCGACGTATCGCCCGGACGATTCAGGCGTGGCCGGTCTGGGTCCGACTGGTTGGTGTCGGAGCGATTCGGATCCATGCGCCGGCGTCCTTCATTCGGCCCCCGGTTGGTGGCGATGACGGTTAATGGGGCCTGCAGGGTGAAGTTCAGCACGGTCTCGGAGGGCAACTTGATTTGCTGGCCCTTGGTGGCTGCCTGTACGCCGCCACCGAGTCCGCCGCCGGCCGCCGCGCCTATCGCGGCACCTTTGCCTCCGCCCGCGATGGCGCCAATGATGGCTCCAATGCCCGCGCCGGCTCCGACTTTCTCGGCTGTGTTCTTGCCCCGCGATGAGCCTTGCCGCCGGTATTGATCGGTCTGCAGACTGTAGTACTTGCCTCCCGACGAAAGGCGGTCGAGTTGTAACGCCACCACCGACTGGCCGGCAAATTTGCCCGCGCTCTTTACCTCCACCAGGTGACCTTCAACGTCATAGCCGGAGGGAATGACCACGTCGCCGTCCACCGCCAGCGGAGAGTCCAGCGTGGCATGGAAAGTCTGGCCCTGCTGGCTGGTTTCCGAGTCAATGGCATCGACCAGCCGTACCGCCAGCGTGGTGCCGGAAGGAATCGTAACTTTCTTCGGCGGCGGCGGAGGCGGCGGGGTAGAGGGCACAACCGACACTGGGGCCGGAGGAGGTGCCATCGCAGCCATGGGCGCAGCTTGACTTGTATCGCTGGATGAAGAGGGCAGACTGCGCCGGCGCGGCTCATGCCGTCGGGCCTTGGGCGCCGGAGCTGGCGAAGGCTTGGCTTCCTCGACCGGTGGAGGCGTAGCTTCGGCCGTTTCCGCCGGAGGTGGAGCGGCCACCTGCAGATTGTTGATGACCTGCTTTACCCCGGGCTGGGCAGATGCGTAGCGGGCAGCGGCCTCGCGTTGTGCGTCGTTGTCCACCGTGCCGGTCAGGGTCACGCTCCCGGCTTCCGCTTTCACCCCTAATTGCTTACCCTGCAAACCGGAATCGGTCGCCAGTTTGGTCTGGATGTCGCTGGTAAGCTGGGCGTCATTCGGGGCTTTAGTGCAGCCCACGCCCACCGTCAGGATCGCGACCAGCATGATCGCGGTGACGTAAATGGAAAGTTTCGCCTTCATAAGAAATGCTCCTGATTAGGCTAACCGAGTATAGCTAGTTTAGATGCAGAAAAGCCGCTGGTCTCAGGCAAAATTGTGTTGGAAGGGCTCGCCGACACCAAGTCTATAACCGTGCGGCGGAGAACCAGTTAGGCCAAAAACGGGTCGCGGACGGGAGCAGGTTGCCGCTTTCGCCCGCAAACCGTCTCAGTGCTGGCGGAGGAACTTGTAATCGAGAATGGATGCGGCCAGGCCGACCGATTCCGTGTCGCGGACATCTTTCCGCCGGATGATCCGGCCCTGGCACAAAACGGTGCTGTTCTTCTGGCCGGAAATCTCCTCCGGCATTTCGAACACCATTTCCACCAGCGTGTTGTCCGGCAATTGCTGTGGCCCGAGCAGGAGCACGCCCGACTGGCTGAGGTTTTCTACCGTGCCCTCATGCCATGTTCCCAGGCCCTTGGGACGATAGCGGACCGGTGTCTGCAGGGCCAGGCGACGGGCTCGCGGGACCCAGGTTGGCTTCTTATTGTTCTTGCCGCGCTGGGGCTCGGCGGTTGCTTCCGGAGCGCTCGCCACGCGCTTGATCCGCTTCATTGTCTTCCAGTCGTACTTGTACTCTGCGGCGCAAAGCAGGCACACCTGGTAGTACTGACCGTCGGCAGCCCGCCGGGGCCAGGAAAATTCGTGGGAGCAGCGGCCAAGCATGAGGACATCCATTAACTTCTGTGGCATGGTCGTTTCTTCCGGAGAGTTCGCCGGGACGACCTATCATCCATCAGCGCTTGCCACTTGGGCTAGGTTACTTTCGTCTAATCAAACCGGGTCCCGCAACTGGCTGGAAATATTGGCAGTTCTGTGATTTGGGGAGCAAGCCGGTCGGGCCGGTATGGCGCTTTGCGCCCGCCCCTCCGAAATGGATGATTGGCCTTTGGGAGAACACGCTGATGACCGCGAAGATGAGGGTGCGGACGTGTATTATCGCGGCGTGGATTCTGTCTCGGGATTTGTCCTGGCCGGCGGCAAGAGCTCTCGCATGGGCCAGGACAAGGCGTTGATGCACTTCGGAGGGAACACGCTGCTCACGCATGCGTTGCAGTTGGTCACGGCCGCCGCCGGAAGCGCACACATTGTCGGCAGCGCCGCAACATTCGCCGCCTTCGGCCCGGTCGTCGAAGACATTTATCCGGGGCAGGGACCCCTGGCCGGAATTCATGCCGCGCTCGCCGGCACACCCGCTGAGCTGAATCTGATCGTCGCCGTCGATATGCCATTTCTGCAGCCGGAGTTGTTACGCTATCTGCTCGCTCAGGCGCGCCGTACCTCTGCGCTGGTGGTGGTGCCGTCAGCCGGCGGAGGCCTGCAGCCACTCTGTGCCGTTTACCGCCAGGCTTTTGTGAAAGTTGCGGAACGCTCGCTGCGCGCCGGAGAAAACAAGATCGACAGATTGTTCTCCCAGGTCGAGACCCGGGTGATCGAGCAGAAAGACCTGGAACGAAATGGCTTCTCGAAAGAAATGTTTCGTAATCTGAACACTGAAGAAGACTGGCAGGAAGCGCAGCTGAAATTATCGACCGGGTGATTCAGAAGCATTTACTATTGAGGGCATCGGTCAGCGGCGCGACGGGCCAGACCAACATTGCGCACCTCGAGGTCAAAAGCGTTAACCGCAAAGGTCGCAAAGGACGCAAAGAAGGGCCAACGACCAAGGGCCCACGACCAACGACCGACGACTGACGACCGACGACTGAACCTCCATGGCCACCAACGGCAAATCAGGACCCTATATCGAGTTCAAGGATGTCTCCAAGGCTTTTGGCGACAATCGGGTGCTCGACCACGTCAGCTTCAGCGTGATGGATGGAGAGACAGTCTGCATTCTGGGCCGCAGCGGCGTGGGCAAGTCGGTGTCACTGATGAACATCATGGGCTTTCTCAAGCCAGACTCGGGCCGGGTGATTGTGGCCCATGAGGACATCACCGACTACGGTCCGGAAGATCTGGAACGCATCCGCAAGAAGGTCACCATCGTCTTCCAGAACGGGGCGCTGTTCGATTCGCTCACCGTGGGCGAGAACGTGGCCTTTCCCCTGCGCGAGCGGCGCCAGCTTTCGGAAGAGCAGATTTACCAGATCGTGGATGGCCTGCTCGACATGGTCGGAGTGAAAGAAATGCGCGACCAGTTGCCCTCGGACCTATCGACCGGAATGAAGCGCTCGGTGGCGATCGCCCGCGCCCTGGCCGCCCAGCCCGAATGCGTCCTCTATGACGAGCCCACCACCATGGTCGATCCCCTGATGGCGCAACTGCTCGGCGACCTGATCAAGCGCCTGAAAATTCAGTTGCACCTGACCAGCGTGGTCGTGACTCACGATATGCGCCTGGCCAAGAAACTGGCTGACCGGGTCGTATTTCTCCACGAAGCACGCGCGATTTTCTTCGGGACATACGAAGAGATGGAGAAATGCGACGAGCCGATCGTGCAGGAGTTCCTGAAGCTGGACGAGCCGGGCATAGAGGCGTCGATCGAAGTGACCTGATAGAGAGGCAGCATTTAGCAATTGCCTCGCGTGTGGGGTGGGCGCCCTCGCCCGCCGCCTTTGAAGTTGGTCTTGATCGTGGTGCCTGCGGTCGATGTCGGAGGCGCCAAATAAAGCATCGCTAGAACCCCTCGCCCACCAACCTCTCCACCGTGAGCCCTGAATTCGCACTTTCCCCTTTGATCATCTTTTCCACGTACTTTGCCACCATGTCCACTTCGAGGTTCACCGGATCGCCGGGCCTGAGTGACTTCAGGTTGGTCATCGTCACGGTATGCGGAATAATCGCCACCGTCACTTTGGTCCCTTCGACCTTGGCCACAGTCAGGCTGACGCCCTCAATGCACAGCGATCCCTTGAAGATCACGTAGCGCGCCAGGTCCGGCGGTATTTCAATGCGCAGCCAGAAGTCGCCCGCTCCCCGGACTCGATCGAGCGCGAGAAACTCGCCGGTGCCGTCCACGTGGCCCTGAACGATGTGGCCTCCAAAGCGACCGTCGGCACGCATGGGCAGCTCCAGATTCACCAGAGCATCTTTCTTGATGCGCGAAAAAGATGTTCGCTTCCAGGTTTCAGCCGCCAGGTCCGCGGCAAAAGACTGCGGCGTGATTTCGACCGCGGTCAGGCAGACGCCGCTGACGGCGATGCTGTCGCCGGTCTTGAGTTCCTGGTTCAGCCGCGAGGCTGCAACCGTAAGGCGCCGGTTGCCGTTCTTCTGAGCGATGCCCATGACCCGCCCGACCTCTTCGATGATGCCAGTAAACATGGACTGTATTGTAGCGCCGGCGTCCCGCCGGCTGGATCCGGGGGCGTCCCGCCCCCGAATTCGACAGCTTGCCGTTTCAGAATTTCTTGGGGTGTAGGCGCGAGTGACCTCGCTCGTGCAGCGGTACCGACAGCCGGCAGGACGCCGGCGCTACTCTTAGTCTCCGTAGGGATCGCGCAAATATCCCTCCACCGCAAAGTCTTCGCCGAAACGGTGGAGCCGGATCGCCTTTACGTACGCCGCTTCGCTCATGCGGGCGAAGCCGGGGCCGGTGGCAAAAGGCACAGATCCGGTTCCCGCCAGAATTTTGGGCGCGTAGTACAGAAATACTTTGTCCACGATACCCGAGGCCAGCGCCGCGCCGTTGATCATGGCGCCGCCCTCGACGATCAGGCTGGTGATTTCCATTGTCCCCAGGCGGCGCGCGATCTGCGTCATATCCGGACGGCCGTCGCCCACTCCGACCGGGACCTGCTCCACCATAATGCCCTGGTCCTGCAGTTCGCGCTTCCGTTTCTCCTCCGCGAAGGAGCACAGCACCAGCACATCTTCCTTCGCCGTTTTCACCACACGCGACTCCGGCGGCAGGCGCAGTCGCGAATCCACAATCACCCGCAGTAGTGGCCGGCGCCGCGGCAGGCCGCTGCGATCGGTCAGCAAAGGATCGTCCGCGATGATGGTGCCCACTCCTACCATGATGGCATCGTGGCAGTGTCGAAGCTGTTGGACGTGGGCGCGGGCCACATCGCTGCTGATCCATCCGCCGGTCGCGCCCCCGCCGCCGAGCGCTCCGGGATGGTGCAACTCGCCCGGTGGAGGAGCGATCTTGCCGTCCAGCGTCATGGCCGACTTGAGCGTGACCAGCGGAGTGTGCTGGCGAATGTATTTGGCGAAAGCTTCATTTAATGGTTTAGCTTCTTCCAGCAAAATGCCTGAAGCCACGGAGATGCCAGCGTTGCGGAGACGCTCAAAACCTTTGCCCGCAACCAGCGGGTTGGGATCCTGCAAACAGGCCACCACGCGGCGAACACCGGCCGCGATGACCGCGTCGGCGCAAGCCCCGGTCCTGCCTTGATGCGAGCAGGGCTCAAGGTTGATGTAAAGAGTCGCTCCGCGAGCTTTGTCGCCCGCCTGCTCCAGCGCCAGCACCTCAGCGTGCTTGATGCCCTCAAAGGTGTGTGAGCCCTCTCCGACGACGCGGCCGGTATGATCGACAACGACCGCGCCCACACAGGGATTGGGCGAAGTTAAACCAATACCTTTACGCGCCAGCTCAAGCGCGCGATGGAGAAAGTATTCATCGCTCTCGCGACTCGACGAAGCCGGGGACTTCCTCGGCGTTTTTCTGCTCTCGCGTTTGATCGCTTTCCTGGAAGTCATCGGGAATTTTCAGCTCAGGTAAGGTTTGATGCCGACGCAGGCTAAACGAAAAGCGAATCCACAAAATCCCTGGGATCGAAGGGCAACAGGTCGCCGGCCTTTTCGCCCACGCCCACGTAGCGTACCGGAACCCCAAGTTCACGCGATATCGCGACCACCACGCCGCCCTTGGCCGTGCCATCGAGCTTGGTCAGGACGATGCCGGTCACGCCCGCCGAGTCCGTGAACATTTTCGCCTGCTGCAAGCCGTTCTGGCCGGTGGTGGCGTCCATGACCAGCAGCGTCTCGTGCGGCGCGCCGGGAATGATGCGCTGTGCGGTGCGGCGCATCTTTTCCAGCTCAGCCATCAGGTTGGTCTTGGTGTGCAGGCGGCCGGCGGTATCGACGATTACGTAGTCGGTGTGCCGGGCCGACGCGGCCTGCAAGGCATCGTAAAGCACCGCTGACGGATCTCCGCCCGCCTTGGTGCGAATGACTTCAGTCCCCGTCCGCTGTCCCCAGACTTCGAGCTGCTCGATGGCGGCGGCGCGAAAGGTATCGGCCGCGCACAGCAGGACCGTCTTGCCCTCAGTACGCAGCACCTGGGCCAGCTTGCCGATAGTCGTGGTCTTGCCCGTGCCGTTCACGCCCACGACCAGAATCACCTCGGGTGTTCCCTCCACCCGGGCCAGAGGTTGAGAATCCGCAGTCTTCAGGATGGCGAGAATCTCTTCTTTCAAAAGCCGTTTAAGTTCGTCCACGTTCCCGATCTGCTTGCGGTCGGCCTTCTCGCGAAGTTTTTCCAGGACTTCATGGGTGGTGGTCGTGCCCAGGTCAGCTCCCAGCAGAGTAGCTTCCAGGTCATCCAGCGTGTTCCGGTCAATCTCCTTGCCGAAGGAGACCACCTCCTCGATGCGTTCGCTGAGATTTTCCCGGGTGCGGGTCACCGCTTCCTTCATGCGATCAAGGAAGCTGGGTTTCTGCTGCTCGTCGAGGCTGCCAAAGAGAGTCTGAATCATGAAACTGGGAGTGCTGAATCAATTATAGCGGGCGGGACGTTCGGTTCGTCGCGGCTTTTAAGATCAAAGAGCTCTTAACCGCAAAGGTCGCAAAGATACCGCAAAGAGCGCAAAAGATCACGGGTGCAGTTCTTTGCGCTCTTTGCGGTTAAAGGCTCCTCCCTGCGAAGCGGAAAGCTATCGCCCCGAGCCTTCCGCAGCGGCCACGGCGGCCCGCGCCTCGGGAGCAGATGAAGGCGTGACTGAAGCTTGAGCGGGAAGCGCCGAAGCATTGGGGACGTTCACAATCGGCGCCTGGATGCGAATCTCGCCGCGCTTGTAAATCGCAGTCAGGGCGGCGACCGCAGTGGGATCGAGCCGCTTTCCGGAAAGATTGTGGATGATACGCAGCGCGGCTTCGGGATTGTGCGCCTGCTGGTAGGGACGATTGGTGGTCAGCGCGTCGAAGGTGTCGGCGACCGCAATAATGCGCGGCAGCAGGGGAATTTCCGCGTCCTGCAGGCCACGCGGATAACCCCGCCCGTCGAGCGATTCATGATGCAGCTCAATCCCCGGAATCATGTCTTTCAGCTGGGCCACCGGGCGCAGGATGTTGGCGCCCTTGGTGGTATGGGTCTTCATGATTTCAAATTCTTCCGGGGTCAGCGCGCCCGGCTTTTTGAGGATGCGATCTTCAATGCCGATCTTGCCGACGTCATGCAGTTGCGCCGACACGCGCACGATCTCCAGAAATTCCTCGGGATGACCCATCTCCCGCGCGATCATCATCGAATAGCGGGTCACGCGGTCGGAGTGTCCACGGGTGTAAGGGTCTTTTTCGTCAACCGCGCCGGCCAGCATCTGAATGGAACTCATGAACAGTTCGCGGTTTTCCGTCGCGGCGCGTTTGAGGTCGAGCACGAATTGCTCGAGCTCCTCGGACATGGTATTGAAAGTCGCCGCCAGTTCTCCGATCTCGGTACGGCTTCTGAGTTTGACCCGTTGCGAGAAGTCGCCGCGGGCGATGGCCCGGCTCGATGCGGTGAGGACCTCGAGCGGATTGGTGATGCGGCGCGCGGCAAAAATACTGATGCCCACGCTCAACAGAATCGCCAGTAACGCCAGCATGCGGGCGCTGCGCTGCATCTCGTACACTCCGCGATACGCCTCGTCGCGCGGTTTCTGCACGATCACGGCCCAGTCTAAATTGCCCACCGGGCTGTAGGTGCCGAGCATCTTGGTGCTGGTCTTGCCCTGGGTGACGCTGAATTCCCGGGTGGCCGCCACCAGTTGGGATTGCCCGCCCTGCTCCAGGAAGTTGCGCACGATCTCCGAGTTGGTCAAATCCTGTCCGGTAGCGTAGTCGGGAGTTGCGCCCGCCACCAGACGGCCCTCGCTATCCACCACGTAGGGCGTAAGCCCACCGCGATTGACTTCCTGCAAGCGGCGGATCAGGAACTGCAAGTCCTCCACCGCTCCGATCATTCCCAGAAAGCGCCCGCCATACATCACCGGAGTGCTGACCAGCATGACAGTGCGGGCTGACTTTCCACTGCCCACCACCAGCGCCTGGCCGCTATAGGCGCGGCCTTCGCGGGCGGCGTCGTAGGCCCGTACCAGGTCGCGTTGCAGAAAGGCGTCGGGAGCGATGCGTCCCGCCGAAATTCCCTTGGACTCCGAATTCACCAGGGTGGCGTAGGCCAGGTCTCCGGAGGAAGAAACGAAATGCTCCAGCAGGGCGCGCAGCTCGGGGGCTTCCACATGCTCAGCGGTAATGTCTCCGCCGCTGGCTACCTGCAGGGCGGACGACAGGTTGGCCAGCATCATGCGCAGCGATTCCTGGTGCTGCGAGATGTCGTCGGCCAGGGAGCGGGTCACCGTATTTTGCAGCAGCCGTTCGTTGGTGATCAGGCGTTCCCGGTTGATGGCCTCCACCTGCTCCGAATAAAAATACATCGGCACCACGCTGATGAGCGCGAGCACACCCAGGATGACGTACAAAATGGGGACGCGTGATGGAAGGGGTAATTTCAAGACAAAGTGGCCCAGCCCCCGCCTCCTGCTCACTGCCGGCGGCTACAGCAACCTCTTGGAATTTTAAAGGGTGAGGCCACTCACAAGGCGCAGCCCGAAGGCCAATGTCTATTACCAAAGTGCCACCAAATTCCCGGCCAAAGGAGCGACAAAGACACCAAGCCTAAAGTGTTGTAAACAATATGGATATCACAAAAGTAGCCTCCACCGACGAGCTGCCATGAGCAGGCGCCTTGCAGCCACAAGCTAGCAGCCAGGAGCCAGAAGCCAGAAGCCAGACAGCTGACAGCTGACAGCTAAGAACCTTTCTCGCTCTTCACGCTGCGCGTCATCAGCTCATGGATCGCTTCCGCGGGAGGCTTGTCACGATGCAGAATGGCATCCATTTGCTCGGTGATCGGCATTTCGACGCCATGAGCGCGAGCCAGGCCGACCGCAGACTGGGTGGTGAAGACGCCTTCGGCCACTGCACCGTGCATGCCCGCGATGATCTCGGGCAGCTTGCGGCCCCGGCCAAGTTCGACGCCCACGCTGCGGTTGCGCGAGAGTCCGCCGGTACAGGTGAGGACCAGGTCGCCCAGTCCGGCAAGTCCGGCCATGGTTTCCTGGCGGCCGCCGCAAGCCACGGCCAAGCGCGTGATCTCAGCCAGGCCGCGAGTGATCAGGGCGGCAACCGAATTGTGGCCCAGGCCCAGCCCGTCGCACACCCCGGCCGCGATGGCGATAATGTTTTTCAGCGCTCCGCCGAGTTCAACTCCGACCACATCGTCGTTGGTGTAGAGCCGGAAGCGAGGATCGCTGAATTCGCGCTGGACAGTCTCCGCCACCTCAGAATCCTTCGAGGCCACCGTGATGGCGGTGGGATCGCCCCGCGCCACTTCCTTGGCAAACGATGGCCCGCTCAGCGCGGCGATGCGCGGCGCGAATCCACACCTCAGTTCGATGACCTGCGCAGCCACTTCAGTCATGCGCAAAAGTGTCTCCTCCTCCAGCCCTTTGGTTGCGCTTACAAAGAGAATCTCCGGCCTGAGATGAGGGAACATCTGCTGAAACAAATGACGGCAATGCTGCGAGGGCATAACGCTGACCACGATTTCAGCGCTCTCCAAAGCTTCCTGCAGACTGCCGGTTGGCAAGACCGTCGCGGGGATGGGCACGCCGGGAAGAAACGGTTCGTTTTCCCGACGAGTCAAGATCGATTCGCAGACTTCCTTTTCGTGCGCCCAGAGCCGTACATGGTGGCGTCCGCCCCGTCCCAGCACGATAGCAAGACCCGTGCCCCATGCGCCCGCGCCGATGACCGCAATCCGGCTCATCCCCGTCTCCATTGAAAGCGAGGTTCACTCCCAGCCAGAAGCCGGCGAATATTCTGGTGGTGTTTTGCGATGATGAGCGCAGACGCAACCGCCATCAGGATCGAGCATCTGTGGCGCCTCGCCGTAGTCGTGCAAGAGCCATGCGAGAACGGGAAAGAGCGCAACCGCCAGCATGGAGCCGAGAGAGACGTGACGAAACACCAGCACCACCGCGACAAAGATGGCTACCGCCAGGAGCAAGGCTTTAGGTGCAAGCAGCACGAACGATCCTAACGCCGTGGCCACACCCTTGCCTCCGCGAAATTTCAGCCACAGGGGGAACATGTGTCCGATGATCGCGAAAAGCGCAGCCATGCCGGCCAGCCGGTTGTCGCCAGGAAAAAAGATGCGAGTCAGCCCTACTGCGGCCAGTCCTTTGAACGCGTCCAGAACGAGCGTCAGCACCCCCAGCGCGGGCGAAGAGCGGGCCACGTTGGTGGCGCCGATGTTGCCGCTGCCGGTCAGGCGAACATCCTGTCCGCGAAAAATGCGCACCAGGATGAAGCCAAAGGGTATCGATCCCAACAGATAGCTAAAAGCGGCGGTGAGAAGAGTACTCATCGATTTTGTAGCGCCGGCGGGACGCCGGCGCTACTCCAATCCAAAGCGTGCAATTTTGGTGTACCGCGCGCCTCCCCGCATCGGCTGGCTCTGGTACAGGAAGAACTCACGGGCGGTCATCGTACCAAAATCAAGGGACTGCATCGCCGCCAATTTCTCCTGCAAGTGCTCAAACACCGGGTTAGGGCCGTCGCCTTTGACCCGGTGAGGCGCGCCAGAACCGCTACGACGCGCTCCACCACGAGCCAACGTAAGGTGTGGGCTGAACTCGTGTTCTTCTCGCGGAACGCCCACGTCGGCCGTGGCGTCATCCACCGACTTTGCCAGGGCAGCCAGCTGTGGTCCAGCCGCAATGCCAATCCAGAAAACACGCGGCGCCTTCGCAGTCGGGAAGAATCCATAACCGCGAAATGAAATCTCGACGCTGCCAGTCCGGATGGCGCTCAGACCCTGCCTGATCCCGTCCACGTCATCGGAGGATTTCTCCCCGATGAACTTAAGCGTCACATGCATCGACTCAGGACGCACCCACCGCGCCTCGGGCGCAAACCCGCGCACGCCGTCCAGAAACAGCTCCAGACGCGCGCGAATGGCAGCGTCGATATCGAGGGCAACGAAGACACGCATAGCAGTCGTCGGTCGTCAGTCATCAGTCGTCACAAAAAACACGTGGGGACAGCCGCCCCGGCTGTCCAGCCGGGCAAAGCCCGGCAGTCTTGCTGACGACCGAAGACTGACGACCGACGACTGCTCTACATCAGTTTTCTCCGGATCATGTCCAGTGCCAGTTGGCTGGCGAACCAGCGGATACGCTTGCGGTCTCCGGGAAAATTTCTCTCCGCAACTTCGGTCCCCTTTTCGCCGGCTAAAGCCAGGAAGACGAGGCCCACCGGCTTCTCCGTCGTCCCTCCCGCCGGGCCGGCCACGCCTGTAATGCCGATCCCCATGGTCGCGCCGCAGCGCTGGCGAATGCCCTCGGCCAGCGCGGCTGCCACTTCGCGGCTGACAGCGCCGTGCTTTTCGATCAACTCCGCGGGAACGTCGGCGAAGGCTGTCTTCAACTGGTTGGAGTACACCACCGCGCCGCCCAGGAAGTAACGCGAGCTGCCGCTGACCGAAGTGATTCGCTCAGCCAGCAATCCGCCGGTGCAGGATTCAGCCACTGCCAGCGTGGCATTACGCATCTGCATGTAGTAGCCGACGATCTGTTCCAGCGAGTCTCCGTTGTCGGAAAAGACGTTGTCGTCCAGTTCCTCTTCGATTTCTTCCGCCAGCCGGTCCACCCGCTCCTGCGCCGCTTCGAGCGATGCCGCGCGGGTTTTCAGATGCAGCTGGATCTCGCCCGCGCCCGCCAGGATCGTAGTCTGCACGTCGGTATAGCGTTTGTAGATGGGCGCCACCCGCGCATCGCACTGCGACTCAGCCATCATGGCAATTTTCAGGACCCGGGTTGCGATGAATTGCGGCGGCAGTTTGGACCGCAGCCGGTCCATGCATTGCTCGTCAAACAACGCCTTCAGTTCATGCGGAGGGCCGGGCAGCAGAATGATGATTTTTTCTTGGCCTTCATACCTGCCGCTGATCCACTGCCCGGGCGCGCTGCCATTGGCGTTAGGCAGGACCACGGCCCCGGCAATCACGTCCCCCTGCTTGAGATTGTTGGGGGACATGTTCTTCCAGCCCCGCGCCGCGAAGCGGCGTTCCAGGCCGGCAACAATTTCAGGGTCACGGCGCATTTCCAGGCCTAACGCATCCGCCACGGCTTCACGCGTAAGGTCGTCTTCAGTAGGTCCCAGCCCGCCCATGAAGATGACGATTTCGGCGCGGGACAGAGCGAGGCTGGCCGCTCCCGTGAGATGTTCGCGGCTGTCGCCCACGATGGTCTTGAAAATTACCTCGACGCCCAGCAGGTTCAACTTTTCCGTCAGGTAAAGGGAATTCGTGTCCTGACGGAAAGGAGTCAGCAGCTCCGAGCCAATGGCGATGATCTCCGCGTTCACGGGTAAGAGTGTAAATGAAAGGAGTCGTCAGTCGTCGGTCGTCGGTCATCAGCTAAGACCGGCATGCTGACGACTGGAGATTGACGACTGTAATAGAACCACGGAGAATGCCGATGCCTGCACGGAAAGGCGAGAGCCAGAAGCCAGAAGCCAGAAGCCAGATAGCTATTCCGGAACCAGCGGTGCTCCCTGCACTCCCCACGAAAGATGATGCACCGCGCCGGTGGTGGCCAGCACCGCGGAGCGGCCGGGCGCGAAAGCCAGGCCCACCAGCCCCGGGCCGGCTACTTCGAGCGACGCCTTGGCGTCAGGCGTGATCTTCACGATGCCGCGCTTCCCGGAGAGCGAAGCGGCCACGTATAGATTGCCATCGATATCGAACGCCAGGCCTTGCGGCCGTCCCAGGCCGCGGTAAAAAGTCGAAACGCTGCCGTGGGAATCGATCTTGTGCACGGAATCGAAACTGGAGGTTGTGGGTCCAGTGACAAACAGGTCCCCGCCGGGGCCGAACGCAAGATGGTAAGCCGAGACGCTGGGTTCGAGCGTGGCGAAGACAAAAATCTGGCGGTCTTTGCCGATTTTGAAAACCGTTCCGCTGCGATCGCCGACATAAAGATTTTCGTTGGGATCGAATGCAATTCCAGTCGCCACGCCCATTCCTTCCGCATAGGTGGACATGGTGCCGTTGGGCGCGACCCGGTACACCGTCCCGTCAAAACGCGAGGAGACGTACATCTGGCCGGCCCGGTCAAACGCGATCGCGGTGGCGTTGGTCATCTCCGCCAGGAAGGGCTTCACCTTGTAGTTGGTATCGATTTTGAAGATGGCCACGGGGACTTTCTGGCCCCGCTCTCCCGAGAAGGTGACGTAAATATTGCCTTCGGCATCGAGCGCCGGATTGGTCACCGGATGCAGGTTCTCCGCAATCGGAGCGGCGACTTTGATCTGATGCGGGTTACTGGACAGCTCGTTGGTGGAGACGACGACGGGTCCGGTGGAAGCGCCCGGCGGCACCCGGGCCACCAGAAAATCGTCCGCGCTGATCACGACCGCCCCCTCGACATCACCAAAGCGGACCTGCGGCCGGCGCAATTCGTGAGGCCGCAGGCCGCGGCCCACGATGCGCACTTCACCGCCCGGCAAGGCTGCGCTGGGATGCACGGCCTCAATGTGGGGGTGGCCGTTGACGTTCTTCTTGCCCAGCAGACGGTCGGAAATTCCCATGGCTTCCAGCTTCCAAGATGCGGCGCTCTGCTATCGCGGTAGCAAACCGAAATGCAGGGCGATCTGCATTACCGCCAGTCCGTAAAGTCCGGCGGCGACATCATCGACCACGATACCCACGCCCTCGGGGAGGCGCTCCAGGCTGCGCACCGGCCACGGTTTCACGATATCGAATCCTCGGAAAAGTATAAAGCCGAGCTAGCAGAGATTGCCACGCGACCGGCGCTGCAATCAGCGTGATGAGTTGGCCGGCGACTTCGTCGATCACCACAAATTGCGGGTCTTTTCTACCGCCGGCGCGGGCCACTCGGGTGGCCGCCGGAATTCCAGCCAGAATCGCCGCCAGAGCGAGAAGGATTGCCGCCCAGGGCAGCCAGCCCGGCGCAATCCAGCGCGCCAGCAGCCACCACAGCAGGACGGTCGTGGCGGAACCCCACGTGCCCGGTCCAGGACGCAGATTTCCGATTCCGAAGAAAGTAGCCACCAGAGTGGCCCAGAGCGGCGCACGCGGGCGGGACGCCCCGGAAGCATTGTCCGCGCTCAAGAAGAAGACCCCGGTTTTTGTAGCGCCGGCGTCTCGCCGGCTGTCGGGTGGGCGTCCCGCCCACCCTCAGTAATCGTCATCCGAATCTCCGGAGGAATCTTCCAGGCCTTCACCCGTGTCCTGCACCGGCGACGAGATCACATACGCGCCGCTGGCCCACTTGCCCAGGTCAATCAGGCGGCAGCGCTCGCCGCAGAAAGGGAACTCCGCGTCCTGGCTGGTTACCGGCTTCTTGCAGATGGGACACTTCAGCTTGAGCTTGCGGGCCATCGGCTTCCTACAAAATCCTGGCGACCAGATCGTAGTCGTGGGCCTCGGTGATCTGGCAGCGATAAAACTCGCCGGTCTTCGGTTCCACTCGATCGGGAACGTCATTGACGAAAACTTTTCCGTCAATTTCGGGCGCGTGCATCGGGGTCCGGCCTTCGAGCAGCAGGTCGCTCTCGTCGGAGATGCCTTCCAGCACCAGATCGAACTCCCGGCCCACCAGGGCCTTCTTTTTCCGCTTGCTGATCTTGCGCTGGATTCCCATCAGGTGTTTGCGGCGGCGTTCAATCTCCCGCTCGGGCAGCTTTTTCTCCTGGGAGAAGGCATCCGCGCCTTCCTGATCGGAGTAGCCGAAGGCGCCCATCCAGTCGAACTCGGAGTCGCGCACGAACTGGCACAGTTCCTCAAACTCGGTTTCGGTCTCCCCCGGAAAGCCCACGATGAACGACGTGCGCAACGTGACGCCGGGAATCGTACGCCGCATCTTCTCAATCGAGCGCAGGAAGATATCGGCCCCGGCGCCCCGCTTCATGCGCTTCAGGACGCCGGGCGACGCGTGCTGCAACGGCACATCGATGTAGGAACAAATCTTTTCGTGCGATGCGATGGTTTCCAGCAGCCGCCCCGTGATCTTGTTGGGATAGGCGTAGAGAAATCGCACCCAGCGCAGGTCTTCGATTCCAGCCAGTTTCTCGAGCAGGAGTGCAAGACCGTCCTTGAGGCCGAAGTCCTCGCCGTAGCAGGTGGTGTCCTGGCCGATGAGAGTGATTTCGCGCACGCCGGAGCGGGCCAACCGTTCCGCCTCGGCGATCACGGACTCAAAGCGCCGCGAGCGAAACTGCCCGCGCAGCTGGGGGATGATGCAAAACGTGCAGGGATGATCACAGCCTTCGGCAATCTTGATATAGGCCGTATGGCGCGGCGTCGCCAGCACGCGAGGCGTTGCTTCGTCGTACAGATAGTTGGGCAGGTCGGCGATGGCGCCGTCCCAGCTCTCGCGCGAAAAGCGGCCCTGCTCGGCGCGGGCGTCGCCTTCGGCGCGCGATTGCAGAATCCTGAAGGGAGAATCTACGGGCGCGGCAGGAGCGATTCCGGCGGCGGCGAGTATTCCTTCCAGCTCTCCGGTTCCGACCACCGCATCCACTTCCGGGATGTTCTGACGGATATCGTTGCGAAATCGTTCTACCAGGCAGCCCGCGACTACCAGTTTCCGCGCGCTCCCCTCGCTTTTGTGCTTCGCCATTTCGAGGATGGTGTTGACCGATTCCTGCTGGGCGCTGGCGATGAACGAGCAGGTGTTGACCACGATCACGTCGGCGTCTTCGGCGCCGGAGACCAGTTGGGCGCCAGCCTGTTGCAGCAAACCCATCATCACTTCGCTGTCCACCAGGTTCTTGGGACAGCCCAGGCTGACGAAGCCCACCCGGGTAGGGCCTGAAGACCGGGGTGGGGCGCATTGACGCGGCTCCTGAATCGCTACAGGTGGGGTTTTCGTGGCCATGCAATCTATTGATTTTAACACCCTTGCTGGATCGTTTCCCGAAGTCGGAGGCGGCATCAAACCAAGCATCCCTTTCCCGAATCAAGCGCGGGTGTCGCATGCTAACCTTTAGCCACAATCCAGACAGGGAACTTCGCGGGGGTGGAATGGCACGCACACTATTTTCACTTGCGTTTCTGGTGCTGCTGGCGGGCCTGGTCCCGATGGCCGGCGCCCAGGAAAAGAATGAGCTGACCGGACTGATTGGCCGCACCTTCGTCAGCGACCACGCGTCCATCGACACCACCGCTCCTGGCGCCCTGCTGACCTCGGGCTCCGGATTAAGCGTAGAGGCCAACTACGGACGGCGGCTCATGGATCTGGGCATTGTGGGGCTGACGGCGGAGGTGCCGCTCGTCATCAACTTCGGCGAAGACGTCCACTACCCCGTGAACCTGGCTCCCAAGGACTACAAGTCCTTCATGGTTACGCCGTCGCTGCGTGCCAACTTATTTCCAGACAGCGGAATTTCGCCCTGGGTGAGCGCGGGCGGGGGCTTTGGCTATTTCAAGACAAATTCCACGCTGGAGTTTGGCGGAACCAATCCGGGCGACACCGGCACCACGACCGCAATCTTTCAGATCGGCGTCGGACTCGACGTCAAATTATTCAGCCGCCTCAGCCTGCGCGGAGAAGCGCGGGACTTCTACTCCGGCGTGCCCCCACTGAACGTGGATATCGGAAAAAGCCGCCAGCATAATATCTTCGTCGGTGCCGGAGTCGTTTACCATTTCTGAGAAGGTCGCCGGCGGCCAGGGTTTTCAGCGTCCTTGGCGGCTTTTCTTTGCGACCTTTGCGGTAAAATCTGTTGCCCACCGGCCGGAGACCAGGCCCCTTAAGGCAAAGGACGCCAGGACTCCGCGAATCTGAAATCTGCAATCTGAACTGAAATAGTTTCGTACCAGGAGACCAACCGTGAAGCGTCTCGTGCTGTTGTTGATCGTGCTGATAATGGGCGTTACAGGCAGCGTGGCGCAGAACACGACCACCGCGCCCGGCCAGCCCTTTGTGGTCGAGTACTACTACAAGACCAAGTGGGGGCACGCCGACGAATTTCTCCGCCTGTTCAAAAAGAACCACTACCCCCTGCTCAGGAAAGAAGTTGAAATGGGGCGCATGCTCAAAGTCTGGATGGATCAGCCCCGTTATCACACCACCGAAGACGGCCGCTGGGACTACCGTGTGACCATCGTGTTCAAGAACTCCACCGTGGCCAATGAACCCTTTGAGGAAGACGCCTTGAAGAAGCAGCTCTGGCCCGATCAGGCGGCCTACGAGCGCGAGGAGCAGCGCAGGTTTGAGATTCTGGATGCGCACTGGGACCTGCCGGTGAAGACCGTGGATCTGGACAAGTAAAGGCTTCTGACCACGGAGGACACAGAGACCACGTAGAAGTCGGTTTGCCTCCGTGTCCTCCGTGGTTAAAAAACTCCGGGATGCAGCCGTTCACATTGCTTCCGCAGCCATTCGCTGGTCGCGCGGTTGCAAATGCTGACTCAATACGAGAACATAGCGGTTCGCCTCACATTCCCATAAGCCCTGAGGAAGCAGCTTAAATATGCCGACGCGGCCGAAGAACGCAAGAACTAAGACAGAATCGAAGTCTTCCAGCAGTGAGCTCCAGGCGGCCAAAGGCAAACTGGGGATCATGATTCCCGGCATGGGGGCCGTGGCCACCACCTTTGTCGCCGGCGTGGAAGCGGTGCGCAAGGGCATTGCCAAGCCCATCGGATCGCTTACTCAGATGGGGACGATTCGCTTGGGCAAGCGTACGGATGCTCTCTCGCCCAAGATTAAGGAATTTGTTCCGCTGGCGTCGCTCAACGACCTGGTCTTTACCGGCTGGGACATTTTTGACGACAACATGTATGCGGCCGCGTCCAAGGCGGGCGTGCTGGAACGCGATCTGCTTGAGCAGGTGAAGCCGTTTCTTACCTCCATCAAGCCGCGTACCGCGGTCTTCGATCACAACTATGTGAAGAAGCTCGACGGCCCGAACGTCAAAAAGGGCAAGAACAAGATGGACCTGGCGGAGCAGGTGCGGGCTGATATGCGGGAGTTCAAGAAGACTTCCGGCGCGTCGCGGCTGGTCACCATTTGGTGTGGTTCGACAGAAACGTTTATTGAGCAGACCGCGGCCCACCAGTCGCTGAAGTCGTTCGAGAAGGCGTTGACTCAGAACGACGAAATGATCGCGCCTTCGATGATCTATGCCTACGCTTCGCTGATGGAGGGCGTGCCCTTCGCCAACGGCGCCCCCAACCTGACCGTGGATCTTCCGGTAATGCAGGAATTGTCGCGGGAGAACTCGGCCCCCATCTGCGGCAAGGATTACAAGACCGGACAAACCCTGATCAAGACCATCCTCGCGCCCGGATTCAAGGCGCGCATGATCGGGCTGAACGGCTGGTTCTCCACCAATATTCTGGGAAATCGCGACGGCGAAGTGCTGGAAGATCCAGGGTCATTCAAGACCAAGGAAGAGTCCAAGCTGTCGGTGCTGGAGCATATCCTGCAGCCGGAACTTTATCCCGAGCTTTACGGCAAGTTCACGCACAAGGTCCGCATCAATTACTACCCGCCGCGCGGCGACAACAAAGAGGGCTGGGACAACATCGATATCTTCGGATGGCTGGGCTATCCCATGCAGATCAAGGTTGATTTCCTGTGCCGCGATTCGATTCTGGCCGCGCCCCTGGTGCTCGACTTGGTGCTGTTTCTCGACCTGGCGCAGCGCAGCAAGCAATTGCGCGGGCTGGGTATCCAGGAGTGGCTGAGCTTCTACTTCAAGTCTCCCATGAGCGCGCCCGGACTTTATCCCGAGCATGATCTGTTTATTCAGCTAATGAAGCTGAAGAACACGCTGCGGCATTTGAAGGGCGAAGAATTGATCACCCACCTGGGACTGGAATATTACTGAGTTTAGACACAAGACATCAGACCGTAAGGCCTTAAGGAGATCAGACAATGGCAGTCAAGATTGCGAAGACAGCAGACCGCAAGAAGGAAATGGATACCACCAAGAGCACCGATTGTCCCAAGTGCGGCAAACCCACGCGAATTGTGAAGCGGGTAAAAGATCGCGAGCGCGGGGTTCCCGGCGGAATTTTTATTTCCTGCTCGGCCTGCGAATTCTACGAGAAACTCTAGGATTTTAACTGCTGCGAACGCTTACGCTCATGGCGGAGGAGTGCAACCGCGTTTTAAGACGGTTGTCCGAACGGTCAGACTACGGAATTTATGGCTCCTATCCAGAGCCAGGCGAGAGCAAGCATGGCTGAAGCCACTGCACCTATCCATCGCTTCTTTATCGCGCAATACAGTGCCGCCACAAATACCACCACTATATTGACCTCGATGGTCGAGAACAAACGATGGCTGTAGTCGGGGCCTAGGATGATCCACCTCAACCCATGCGGAATGGCTAAGAGGAGAAGAACCACACTGAGAGTTGGGACGATAATTGTCGTCCTCATCTGCCGGTCATATCGGCGCCAGGCGATTCCCAAGAGAATAATGGGGAGAGCCAAGCCCAACACACAAAAGACCAGAAACTCTAGCATTGTTGATAGCCTGCTCCTCGGGCGGTTGCACTCACAACGAGGAAGACGGCAAGACTCGCGCTAGGCGCTGACCGCCAGGCTCATTTGCTCAAGAATCGATCGGGCTTCAGCGGAAGGATCAGGGGCTGCGGTGATGGGCCGCCCGACCACGATATAGGTGGCGCCGGCTGCGATCGCCTCGGAGGGCGTCACCACCCGGCTTTGATCGCCATGGTCCTGGCCTGCCGGACGCACGCCCGGAGTCACGATCAGAAAGTGGTCGCCCAGTTCAGAGCGTAGTTCGGAAGCCTCCAGCGCGGACGCCACCACGCCCTGACAGCCGCTGTTGAGGGCCAGCGCCCCCAGGCGCAAAACCTGGTCCACGACGCGCCCGCGCACCCCGACTTTGTCGAGGTCCTGATCATCCATGCTGGTGAGCACGGTGACTCCCAGCACCATGAGGGCCGGGCTCACGCTGCGGGCGGCTTCCGCAGCCGCGCGCAACATCTTTCCGCCACCGCCGGCATGCACGGTGAGCATTCCCACTCCTAACTCGCCCGCCTGATGAACTGCGGCGGCAACCGTGTTCGGGATGTCGTGGTACTTGAGATCGAGGAATACCCGGCGGCCGGAGGCAATCAGGTCGCGCACGACCCTGGGACCTTCGGCGGTGTAGAGCTGCATCCCCACCTTGTAGGTCAAGGCGGATTCGCCCAGGGCCGCCACGATCTTCTGTGCCGCGGCCGCGGTCGATACATCCAAAGCCACGATCAGATGCTGTCTCGGATCGTACATTCTAAGGAAGTGTAAGGGATTTGAAGCGTGCAGGCTAGTAGTGCAGGGAAGCCATCATTTCCGGCTGGGTCTTCTTGCTGGTCCTGATCACGTCCAGCCGCACCCGCTGCAAGCCTTTGGACTCGAAGTGGAGCACGCGCGCGGTGTTGTAGGAAAGATCGATGATCCGTCCCGGAACAATCGGCCCGCGATCGTTGATACGCACCACCACCGCCCGCCCGTTATGCAGGTTGGTGACCCGTACCCAGCTGCCCAGGGGTAGCGTAGGGTGCGCGGCGGTCAGGTCGTACATGTCGTAGGGCTCACCGCTGGCCGTGGCTCGGCCCTGAAAGTAGCTTCCGTACCAAGACGCCGTCCCAATTTGATACGGCTTGGTCCGGAGTACCTTGCCCGGTATTGCCTTGTTTCCGGTATTCACGGACTCCGAGCTGGTCGGTCGCTGAGCCGCCCCTAGGCTGACGACCATTAAAACCGTCGCCAGGATATGAGCTATATGTCCTCGCATTGTCACCTCACATCTCTAAGTCGTTCGCAGTCTTTCGCACCCACCCTCGCCAAGGATTTGACAAGGCTACCGGGCTGGTGACTGGCTGTCAATGCGGATTTGACCGTAGCAAGATGCTTATCTAGTAATAGATGTCTCACGTAACATACTGTTAATCTTGACTAATGCTACCCATATTGCTGTAGTCAATGGCCTTAAATGTTTACATAATAGTAACTATAGTCCAAAGTGTATCGAAAGGAATTTATTACCTCCTGTTTAGTTTCAGCGGGTTACGAACATTACCTCGGTGTGCGTGGAGGTAATCTCCCGGCTCAAGATTTTGCCTGATGTGGGGGCGAGCGTCCTCGCTCGTGCCACACCAATCGCGTGGGGACCGCCGCCCTCGGCTGTCCGGCGGAGCGAAGCTCCGCGGGTTGGGTGGTCGGCCAAAGAAATCTGTCGAGCTGCGCTCGACTGGACCGCCGGGGCGGCTGTCCCCACGTGGGTTGCTTGCGAGCACGTCTGAAACTGTTACATTTGCGCTATGGCCCAGGCTCCACCCGTGGTGTTGACCATTGCCGGGTTTGACCCCTCTTCCGGAGCCGGGGTGACGGCGGACGTGAAGACCATCGCCGCCCACGGTTGTTACGGTGTGGCCTGTATCACGGCTTTGACCGTCCAGTCCACAGCGGGGGTGAAGAGGGTTGAGGCGGTGGATCCTGAGTTGGTTGCGGAAACCCTGCGGGAACTGAGCGCCGATCTTGAGATTGCGGCGGTTCACATCGGCATGCTGGGCTCCGGGAAGGTAGCCCGGGTGATCAGCGACTTTCTGGAAAAATCGGAGCTGGGCAATGTGGTTCTCGATCCCATTATTAAATCGTCATCCGGCGCCGATCTGATCGATGCTCCTGGCCTGCGCGTTCTAATCGAGAGGTTGCTGCCGCGCGCCGCAGTCATCACCCCCAATGTGGACGAAGCCGCGGCCCTGACCGGGCTCGCGGTCACGAACCTGGAGCAAATGCGAGTGGCGGCCACCCGGCTGCATCAGATGGGCGCGAAAGCGCTGGTCATCACCGGCGGCCACCTGGAAAAAGCGATTGATTTTTTGAGTTTTACCACTCGCCACGGAACGGAGCAGGAGGTGTTCAAATCCAACCGGCTGGAGTCGAAATCCACGCACGGCACAGGCTGTGCATTCTCCACCGCGATGGCTTGCCACCTGGCCCGGGGTCGCGGCCTGCCCGAGGCGGTGCTGCTGTCCAAGGCCTACGTCGCCGCCGCGATTGCCAACGCCCATCCCCTGGGACGCGGCACTGGACCGGTCCATCATCTGTATCGCATGCATCAACAGAGGCGGGTCGTGATCAACGATCCCACGTAGGGGCGGGTGCCCTCACCCGCCCGGCCGGGCGAAACCCGGCTGGCTTTGGGTAGCGGTCAGTTTGGGGAGCATGAACCACGAAGGACACGAAGGTACACGAAGGAAACCCGGAAACAGAACCTTCGTGATACTTCGTGTCCTTCGTGGTTTATGCACTTGCCGGGTCGTATCAGGAAACTGATCGAAGGGACGGGGCGAGCGTTGCTCGCCTGCCCGGACGAGGGCGTCCCGGGCCTACGTGGGCGGCGGAATTTTTAGCGTTTCTTTTCGGGGGACTTCTTGAGCAGCAGGCCGGCGGCGAAGGCCGCGATGGCTCCCAGGAGCCATTGCATGCGGTAGAGCTGTACCGCCTGAAAATCGTTGAAGGTTTGAATGCTGTAGATCATGCTAACCGCGATCCCGGCCATGATCAGGCACGCCATTCCGATCAGGAAAGCGACCAGTGAGGCGGTGGGCAGGCCAAGCGCGCGCTGAATATTGTGAAATTCCAGGTAGAGCGTCCAACGGGAAGCGGTGGCAGGCCGTGTTTCACGAGAGGCTCCGCAGACATGGCAGAAGAGTGAGCCCACCATGAACTCGCTGGCGCAACCGTCGCAGACTTCCACCCTGACCGGGCGGGGCGCCTCGCCGGGGACTACGGGGGGCCGCCAGAACTCGTGTTGCGCGTCGTGGACCACGTTAGACATAACAATCCTCGCCTTTCCCAGATCGCAAGCCGGTGACCAAAAGCCCAAGGTTGGTAAGTTATTGAAACACCGATTCTTTGGCGATTGAGCCCCAAAGTGCCCGTCTCCAATCGCGCAAGAATTACCGCTGCCACTAGGAAAGATGCGCTCGACTGATAATGAAACCCTAGTTCTGGACGTTGAGATTATAGGCACACTTTCAGTCCGTTTTTCGACGCAAGCCGTAACCTTCCTGGTTCGAGGCAGGAGTCCGCCGGCTTCAGGTAAACTAAAGTTCAGCGACTCCGACGAGAGAGAATTTGCTTTTTTTCCTTCCACGCCGCGCCCTGCTGCTTCTGGTGTGTGTGCTGCTGGCTGCGCAGGCAGTGGCGTCCTCGGATGCCAATCCCACCTCCCTTGCTTATCGGCCGCATGATCCGCTGAACCCGATCGCCTTCAACCATTTCTACAACCTCGACTACGACCGGGCGGTGCAGGAGTTTGAACAGGTGCTGGCGCGGCATCCGGACGATCCCTTCGCGGTGAATCATCTGCTGACCTCGACCTTGTTCCGGGAACTCTATCGCATGGGCGTGCTGAACACGGGAGAGTACGCCAACGACACTTTTATTTCCGCGCCGCACCGTCCGGCGGACCCGAAGGTAAAGGAGCAGATCAAGAACCTGGTGGAACGGGCGCTGCAGCTGGAGGAGAAGCGGCTGGCCGCAAACCCGAACGATGTGGACGCGCTCTATGCCCGCGGCGTGACCCGGGCCCAGTTCGCCACCTATACCGCGCTGATCGAACGCGCCTGGTTTTCGGCCCTGCGGAATGCCGTAGGGGCGCGCCGCGATCACGAACGCGTACTCGAACTTTCTCCCTCCACGGTGGAGGCGAAGCTGATCGTGGGGGCGCACAACTACGTTGTCGGAAGTTTGCCCTGGGGGGTGAAGGTGGCAGCCTCGATGGTCGGGCTGGGAGGAAACAAGGAGAAGGGACTGGAGTACCTGAAGGAGTGTGCCCAGGGGAATGGCGAAACCAGCATCGATGCGCAGATCCTGCTGGCGGTGTTTTTGCGCCGCGAGCATCGCTATGATGAAGCCCTGCCGATTGTGCGCGCGCTGGTCCCGCGCTTTCCCCAGGACATTCTGCTGGCGCTGGAGGAGGGTCATCTGCTGCGTGCCGCCGGACGCAGCCAGGAGGCAGCGGTGGTTTATCGAAGAATCTGGCAGGCGGGCAGGGAAGGACACTATCCCGGCCTGCATTATGAAATCGCCGCCCTCAGCCTGGGCGATTTGCTGCGTGCTCAAAAGGACTACAGCGGAGCCGCAGCCGCGTACGAACAGGTGGGACAAGCCGCGCAGCCGGATGAGGACGCGTTGCAGAAGGCCAACCTGGGGGCCGGGGAGATGTACGATCTGCTGCAGAAGCGCGACCTGGCGTTGGCCAAGTATCAGGCTGTTGTGGCCAAGGATTCCAACTCTCTGCCGGCCGAGACGGCGCGCAAGCGGATCAAAGAGGCTTATCGGGAGAACTAGGCCTGGGAACCTTCCCGTGTGATGGCACGTATTGTTGAGCAGATATGTTGGGAGTGGAGGAGCTATGTACTGCAATTACTGTGGCAAGGTGATTCAGGATGATGCCAGTCATTGCGCTTACTGTGGCAAGCGAATCGGGAGCGCGGTAGCGCGCCGGCGTCTGGTGCGTCCTCGGGGTGATCGCAAGATTGCGGGAGTCTGTGCCGGCTTCGCGGAATACTTCGATCTCGATGTGACCCTGGTCCGCCTCGTGTGGCTGATTACGGCGGTGATGACGGGTATCGGTTTGCTCTCGTATCCCATCGCGTGGATCGTGATGCCGGAGGAACCGCTCAGGGCTGAAGTGCCGCAAGGGCACCAGGCCGAGGCATAAATTTGCATCTGTGTGAGTCGGACGAGAGTGTCCGATTCACACAGTCCGACCCACACAGTGTGACCCACACAATCCGATCCAGATCGAGCGATGATTCATATCACGAGTGGCGACGCCGAGATTACGTACTGGGTTCTGGGGACCGGGCCGCCGCTGGTGCTGCTCCATCCTTTCCCCGTGCATCATGAATTCTGGCTGCCTGCGGCCCAGGCTCTGTCGCGATATCAGCTGATTCTTCCCGACCTGCGTGGACACGGCGAATCATCGGCCGGTGAAGGGCCGGCTACCATGGCGAAGCATGCGGCCGATGTCGCCAGGATTCTTGATCACGCGGAACTGGGGCGGGTGCCGCTGGCGGGAGTTTCGATCGGCGGTTATGTGCTGTTTGAGTTCTGGCGGCGTTATCGTGGGCGCGTCGCGGCGCTGGCGCTGTGCAACACCAAGGCTCCGCCCGACTCTGCGGAGGCGAAGGCGGGACGATTGCAGGCTGCCGCCGAGGTGCTGGAGCGCGGCACCGAGCCCTTTTTCGAGAGTATGGTTCCAAAATTGATGGGACAGACTACGCGCCAGAGTCGTCCCGACCTGGTGGATGGAGCGTTGCGCATGATGCGAAAGACGTCCGCCGGAAACGTTGCCCAGGTGCAGCGTGGCATGGCGGAGCGGCCGGATTCGGTGCCGGACCTCAAAACGATCAATGTTCCAACTTTGATTGTGACCGGGGACGAAGACATCGTCACCGGGCCTCCGGAAGCCGAGTTGATGCGGCAGAATATTGCAGGCAGCGAGCTGAAGATCATCCGGCATGCCGGCCACTATTCACCCTGGGAGCAGCCTGCGGAAGCCGGCAAGCTGCTGCGCCAGTTCTTCGACGGACTATAAACACCTGGGGACAGCCGCCCCCGGGCTGTCCGGTCGAGCGAAGTTCGACAGATTGGGGGGGGCGGACGGGGAAACCATAGAGGAGCTCCGCTCCGCCGGGGGCGGCTGCCCCCACGTGTTCTAGCTTCGGGGAGTAATCTCGGAGCTGACAAGAATGCTGCCGGGCTTTGCTACAATTCTCTCGCCATGCCTTCACCGACAACGATCAACACTCTTCTGGTTCCCGAAAAGACCGTGGCCAGCGCCAAGGGCGACGGGCCGACCATGGACATCGGCGGAGCGTCCAGCCGCGTTTTCCTGCTGACCCTCGACATCACCAATATTATCGAGCAGGAAGCCTTGGACGTGAGCGTCTATGGCTCCGCTGATGGCGCGGCGTGGGGGCCGAAGCCGCTGACCGCATTTCCCCAGAAGTTCTACCGCGGCCAGCATCCCCTGCTGCTCGATCTGAGCGGGCATGCGGAAGTGAAGTTTATTCGCGCCCATTGGGAAGTCAACCGCTGGGGACGGGGGACGGAAACACCCATGTTCGAATTCCACCTCGCCATCCGGGAAGTGCCGCCGGAAATTCTGAAGGAAGCCACGGCCGAGGCCAAGGCGCTGGCCTAGACTTTTCTACCTGCTCGAAACCGGCATGAGGCGCCAGGACTTCTCAGTGTCCTCAGTGTCCTCCGTGGTTCAATCTTCTTAACATTCGCTATATTGGAATCCGGCATGAATAAAGATTCGATCGTGGTTGTGCGTCCTGCCCGCAGTGTCGCCGGAACGCTGCGGCTGCCCGGGGACAAATCTGTGTCGCACCGCTACGCCATGCTGGCGGCCATTGCGGAAGGCGATACGCGGCTGGAGAATTTTTCTACCGGCGCGGACTGTGCCAGCACGCTGGGCTGCGTGAGCGCCCTGGGGGCCGAGGTGGTGCGCACTGGGAACAGCGTGGTCATTCAGGGGCGCGGCCCAAAATTACAGGCGCCGAAGTCGCCTCTGGACTGCGGCAACTCCGGCTCCACCATGCGCATGTTGAGCGGCATTCTGGCAGGTCAGGCTTTCGCGAGCCAGCTTACTGGCGATGAATCGCTTTCCCGGCGCCCCATGGCGCGGATCATCGCGCCGCTCGAAATGATGGGGGCAAAGATCACCGCCCAGAACGGTGGTCGGCCGCCATTGCGGGTGCACGGCGGAAAGCTGAAAGCGATCGCCTACGAAATGCCGGTGGCCAGCGCGCAGGTGAAATCATGTCTGCTCTTCGCCGGCCTGTTCGCCGGCGGAGAGACGTCAGTGATCGAGCCCATACGCACGCGCGATCATAGCGAACTGGCGCTGCGCGCATTTGGGGCGGAACTTACGCACTCAGGTCGCGAAACCCGGATTGCGGGTGGGCAAACCTTGCGGGGGATTGAAGCGGCGATTCCGGGCGATATTTCCAGCGCAGCCTTCTTCCTTTGTGCGGCGGGAGTGTTCCCGGGCGCGCAACTGGTGATCGAGGACCTGCTGATGAATCCCACCCGGGCGCGGCTGCTGGATATCCTGATGCTGCTGGGCATGGGAATTTCCGTGACCCAACTGCAAGAGCAGCACGGGGAATTGCGCGGCACGGTGAAAGTTGAAGGGCGTGACTTGAGAGGAATCACGATCGCCGGGGTCGATACCGCCACGCTGATCGATGAAATTCCGGTACTGGCGGCGATCGCACCCTACACCGAAGACGGCATCGAGATTCGCGACGCGCGCGAGTTGCGGGTAAAAGAGTCCGATCGCATTGCCGCCATCGCCACCAATCTGCGCGCCATGGGTGCGCAGGTGGAAGAGCGCGAAGATGGTCTGAAAATTCCGGGGAAGCAGCAGCTGCGCGGCGCTGAAATCGACTCTCTGGGCGATCACCGTATCGCCATGGCGTTCGCGGTAGCTGCCTTGCGTGCGGAAGGAGAGACACAGATTCGCGGAGCGGAGGCGGCGGTCATTTCGTATCCCGGCTTCTTTGACGCGCTGGAGGCTGTAGCGCAGCGCTGAACACCCCCGCCCTTCTAGGTCAAACTTATTCTTCGCAGAGCAGGTGTCCGATTTCGGGGGAAGGTGTCCGTGAATGAACAGGGGCGGCGGTAACGGCTGCTCGCTGCCACCGCCCTCCGAGCAATGTCAGACGACCCTAGTTGGCGTGTTCCTGCTTGCCGGGAAACTTGATCAGGCCGTTGGTGTCGTTGACGCTGGCAACGTCCTGGTTCGTATAGACCCTCTTCGCCTTCGGTCGAGCAGCCTTGTCCACAAGCTGCGCGGCGCCGTAGCTGCTCTGAAACATGGCGGCTCCGAGTTCAATTCCGTTGCCGGAGGCTCCCGGCGTGATTGCCGCGGCGGAGGCCGACGGTTCCTCCACCGGCGTATTGAAGCGCACTCCCGGCGCATACCAGAGCGGTTGGTTGACGTACACCGGCAAGCTGGTTTCGCTCAGGGTGCTATTGCTGGCCCCGACTGTGAGAGGCGGGGTATCCAGGGTCAGGGACGGCGTGGCCAATGCCTCCGGGGAAGCCGAAGGGGTGGTGAGGCGTGGGGCGAAGGGCTGGGCGTAGGCTCCGGGAAGGTGGTTGCCCTGAGCGGTAGCGAAACCGCAGCAGCAAGTGATCACCAGGAGACTGAGTAGCTGACGCATCGGGTTGTCCTCCATTTCGAACTTTACCTCAGATTCCGGACGGGGCGGGCAGGATGCCCGCCCGACAGCCGGCGGGACGCCGGGGCTACCTAACTTCCCACATATCGTGCGTACAGGCTGCGGGCTACCGCCGTGTCGGTGGTGCCTTTGATGATGGCCCGGCCGTCGGGGAACAGGGTCATCTCATAGGGGGTGAGCCAGAACTTCAGGACAAAATCGTTGTGCCGCACCGGGCCGTGGGGCTGCAGCCGGGTGCTGACTTCCACGAAGTCAACCGGCCGGTGGCGCTCGTGGATCTGCACCGAGTTTCGTCCGCACAACGTGATGTGGGGGCGGCCTTCCCCTGCGAGATGAACAAAGTCGCGCTCGCCGCAGGCACGGCATCCCGGGCGCGGGCTTGCGGCATTGACCTCGGCACGCTCATTGCGCCATACATCGAAGGAGAGCAGGGTGCGCCGGACCTGCGGAGCGGCGCCTACCAGCAGCTTGATGCCTTCAGTCGCGGCAATCGACGCTGCCAGGTTTACAGCAGAATTGAGCACGCCAGCGGTTTCACAGGTCTCGAAGGCACCGCGCGGCTGGTCGGGAAAAAGACAGGCCAGGCAGGCGGTCTCTCCCGGCAGCACGTTCATCGTAATGCCATAGCTGCCCACGGCCGCGGTGTAGATCCAGGGGCGAGAAGCCATCACGGCAAAGTCATTGAGGAGGTAGCGGGTCTCGAAGTTGTCGGTGCCGTCGAGGACCAGGTCGATGCCCTCCAGCAGGGCCTGAATGTTGGCGGGGACGAGATCCTTGACCATCGGCTCAACTACAATCTGGGAATTGAAGGCTGCAATCCTGCGTGCGGCCGCGATCGCCTTGGGCATGGCTTCGGCGGCATCGGCCTCATCGAACAAGGACTGGCGTTGCAAATTGCTGGGCTCGACGTAGTCGCGATCGATGATGCGCAGGTTTCCTACGCCGGCGCGGGCCAGCAGGGAAGCCAGGGCGGAGCCGGTAGCGCCGCATCCGACCAGGGCCACGCGGCCGCTGGCCAGCCGTTCTTGTCCCTCCCGTCCGATTCCCGGGAAGAGCACCTGCCGCGAGTATCTTTCTTCCAGTCCCAAAGAGGTCACCAGTTCCCGGCCTGCAAACCTTTATTATAGGTGCCGCGCAGTATCCCAGGACAAATGCAACACTGTCTGCCAGCCATTCATCGAACCACTATCGCCCGCGTGTGCGAGGAGCCGGTTTGCGTTTAGAGGGAGTGAGGAGGATTCTTACGGGGCTGGCGCTCGCGGTCTCCCTCGCTCTGAGCGCGGCGGCGCAATCGACTCCGGCGACAGAACCTTCCGCCGCTCCACGCGCGCAGCCGTCCCCCGCCCAGGAACCAGCAACGCCTGTGCCGATGGTTGGAGCGATGGCGGCCTACGAGGGTTTGATCGTTCAGAAGATTGATTTTGCCGACCTACCCGCGGCCGGCACGGTGGGGCTCTCGGACCTGATTCCACAACAGGTTGGTGCCCCTTTGGAACGCGAAAAAGTGCGGCAAAGCATTCAGGCGCTGCATGCCACCGGACGTTTTGCCGATATTCAAGCCGAGGCCGAACGCAGCCCGGACGGCCAGGTGGAGTTGACGTTTCGCATGCGGGCCAACTTTTTTGTGGGCCAGATTTTCGTGGAAGGGGCACCCAATCCCCCAGCTGCCAACCAGATCGTGAATGCAACCAAGCTGCAGCTGGGAGAATTGTTCACCCGGGAAAAACTGGAACGCGGACTGGACGGCATCAAACAGCTGATGGAGCAGAACGGCTACTACCAGTCGTCGGTCACGGACGAGGAGCAGCCCCAGGCGGAGACCCAACAGATGAATGTGCTCATCCGCCTCGTGCCCGGGAACCATGCCAGGGTGGGCCGCGTCACGGTGAGCGGGCCGGCGGGATTTTCCGTGGGGCAGATCCAGGATATTGCCAAGATGCACACCGGGGACTACGTGACCGTGCAACGCGTCAGCCGCGCCCTCGACCGGTTGCGGAAAAAGTATCAGAAGCAGGACCGGCTCCTTTCCCAGGTCGCGATCTCCAGCCGGACTTATCGTCCGCAAAGCAATACCGTGGACTACGCTTTTGAAATCGAGCCCGGACCCAAGGTTGAAATCGCGGTCGAAGGCTTGAAGATCAGCCGCAGCCAGATCAAGAAGAATGTCCCGGTGTACGAGGAGAACGCGCTCGACGATGACTTGCTGAACGAGGGCCGCCGCAACCTGCTCAACTACGTGCAGGGGTTGGGCTACTTCGATGCCAGAGTGACGGTGAAAAAGAACCCGATGTCGGCCGGTGAAATGCGGGTAACCTACAACATCGACGCCGGCGAACGGCACAAGCTGGTGAAGCTGGCCATCACGGGCAACCATGTCTTCAGCGAGGACCTGCTTCGGGCCCGCATGCAGATTCAGCCTGCCGGGCGCTTTCTGGCGCATGGCCGTTACAGCCAGTCGCTTTTGAACGCGGATGTGCGCAACCTGATCGCCAACCCGTATCGCGCCAACGGCTTTCTGGATGCCACGATTACCCCCAAAGTGGAAGACAACTATCAAGGCGGGGAGAACGATTTGGCGATCACGCTGCAGATCGAAGAAGGCCCACAGACCCGGGTGGGGACCTTACAGATCGTAGGCAACGAGACCGCACTGACCAGCCCGCTCCCCGCTCTCAATATTTCTCCCGGACAGGGGTTTTCGTATTCCAAGATCAACGAAGACCGCGAAATCATTCTGAATTACTACTTCAATAACGGCTTTCCCAATGCCACATTCGAAGCTTCGGCCAAGCGCTCGACCACCGACCCTCAGGTCCGGGACGCCACTTATACGGTCCACCCCGGGGAACAAGTCATCGTGGACCATGTGTTCACGGCTGGACTGAACCACACTCGCCCGTTCATCGTGCAGCGCGAAATCCAGATCAAGCCGGGCGACCCACTCAGCCAGATCGATATGCTGAATACCCAGAAACGGCTTTACGACCTGGGCATCTTCAGCCAGGTCGATACAGCCGTGCAGAACCCGGAAAGCAGCGAGCGGAAGAAAAATGTGCTGGTGAACGTGCAGGAAGCCAGTCGCTACACCTTTAATTACGGCGTGGGACTGGAATTCCAGACGGGACAGCCGAGTTCGAGCGGCAACCAGCCGCTGGGGGAAACTGGAGTCAGCCCGCGCGTCTCATTCGGCGTGACCCGGCTCAACTTTCGCGGCCGCAACCATACCGTGAACCTGAAGGCCAACGTGGGCGGCCTGCAGCAGCGGGGCCTGATGAGCTACGACGCACCGCGCCTGTTCAACAATCCCAACTGGCGGCTCACCTTTACCGCTTTTTACGACAATACGGTGGATGTGACCACGTTTACCTCACAGCGGCTGGAGGGATCGGTGCAAGCCGAACAGATCATCAACAAGGCCAGCATCATGACCTACCGACTTACCTACCGGCGGGTACGGGCGAACGACATTAGTAAAACCGTCAGTTCCGACCAGATTCCGCTGCTCTCCCTGCCCACCCGGGTTGCCATTCCGAACTTCACCTATATTCGCAACAAGCGCGATAATGATCTGGAAACTACCAAGGGAAACTACACCACGGTGGATGGCGGCGTGGCCGACAGTCACTTTGGTTCGGAGACCGATTTCGGTCGGTTACTGATCCAAAATTCCACTTACTATTCCATCGGGAGAAAACGGAACTCGGACCAGAAATTTGTTCTGGCCCGCTCCACTCGCATTGGAGTGGAGCTACCCTACGGGA
This sequence comes from Terriglobia bacterium, assembly GCA_963752375.1. GTDB lineage: Bacteria > Acidobacteriota > Terriglobia > Terriglobales > Acidobacteriaceae > JAIQFF01. Next base: position 278,881 of record CAVVYF010000035.1, on the reverse strand, counting down.
ATACGATCATGCCCCAACCGGGAGGCGATTGCCCAACCCCTCAGATTTGTTTGCCCCTGGCCGAGCGTTTTTTCGCGGGCGGCGGAAACTCGCACCGCGGCTTCGGGTTGAATCAGGCCGGGCCCCGCGATCCCAATACCGGATTTCCACTGGGGGGCACCGCCTTGTTTGTAAACAACATTGAACTGCGCATGCCGCCCCCGACTCTGCCGTTTTTCCAGGACAACATCAGCTTCGCGATTTTCCACGACGCCGGAAACGTCTTTACCAACGCACATGACCTGTTCCACAACCTGCTGCGCTGGAGTCAGAGAGACCCTGACTTCTGTATGCATTCTGCCACCGCGAAGCAGTGCGACTATAACTACATTTCGCATGCCATCGGAATCGGAGTGCGTTACAAGACACCGGTGGGCCCGGTGCGCTTCGATTTCGGATACAATCTGAACCCGCCAGCGTTCCCGCAATGCAATAGCGTGCCAGCGCAAGGTGCGTCCTGCCCGGCGACTGATTTCGTTCCAAAGCGGGTGGGCCATTTCAACGTATATTTCAGCATCGGACAGACTTTCTGATGGGTAAAAGGATCTCCATCCTGATCGGCGTCTTATTGCTTCTCGCGCTCGGCGTCCAGCCCGGGTCGGCGGAGGTGATCGACCGCATTGTGGCCACGGTGAACGGCCATATCATTCTGCTGAGTGACTGGGAGGATTCGCTGCGTTACGAAGCCTTCAGCGGCGGACAACCCCTGGACCGCATCACCACGGAAGAGCGCAAGGCTGCTCTCGATCGCCTGATTGATCAGGAGTTGCTGCGCGAACAACAGCCCGCCGCGGACCCGCCCCACGCCTCGCCGGAGGAAGTGGCCCAGCGCGTGGCTGAGATTCGCAAACAGTACGCCGGTGCAGAAACCGAGCTGGGCTGGAAGGCCCTGCTGGACAAGTACCGGCTGAGCGAGGAAACCCTCAGGCACAACGTAGCGCTGGAACTTGACCTGATGCGCCTGGTGGACGCGCGCCTGCGGCCATCGGTCACGGTAGATTCCAAAAGCATCGAGAGCTATTACAAGCAGGAACTGCTGCCCCAGCTTCGTCAATCCGGGGCCCAGAGCGTTCCCCTGGCGGAAGTCACGGGGAAAATCAAGGAACTTCTCATTCAGAAGAAAATCAGCCAGCTGCTGACCACCTGGCTGCACAATCTGCGGGCCGGAAGCCAGATCCGCGGCGAAGCATTTGCACCCGCCTCCGAAGGCCGGAACCAATGAGTGAAACCGGCGCGAAGCCGGAAGGGCGCAGGCTCTGGAAGTATCTGCTGTGGCTTATGCTGGCGGGCGCGCTGGTGCTGCTGGCCGTGGGCTGGTATAGCACTACGGAGTCTTTCCGCTCGCTGGTGCGCCAGCGCCTGATCGCTACCCTGGAGCGAACCACAGGCGGCCGGGTTGAGCTGGGCAGCATCCACGTCGTTCCCTTCCATTTCCAGGTGGAAGTCCGGGAGCTGACCATCCACGGCCGCGAAGGGCCGCGAGAAATTCCCTTTGCCCATGTCAACAGCCTGATGGCGCAGGTCAAAATCTGGTCGCTGCTGCGTAGTGAACTGGGGCTCAACTACGTGGTGCTCGATCATCCCGTGATCCACGTCATTCTTTATTCCGACGGCACCACCAACCAGCCGGAGCCGAAGGTGAAGGCGACGTCGCCCAGCAAGACAATGGAGCAGCTGTTCGCGCTTTCCATCAGCCGTTTCGAAGTGCGCCGGGGCGAATTGATCTGGGGAGACCAGAGAATGCCGCTGGATTTTGCCCTGCGCGACGTGTCGGCTGACCTGAGTTATTCCCTGTTTCGCCGCAGCTACGAAGGGAACATTCTGCTGGGTAAAGCGGACACTGCCTTCGGCGGATATCGCCCCTTTGCCTGGACCGCGGAGGCCCACTTCACCCTGAGCCGGAGCCGGATCCAATTGCGCTCGCTGAAGGCGACCTCGGGGCGCTCCCGCCTCCAGGCCACCGGTCAGTTGGAGAATTTCAAGGAGCCCAAAATCGTCGCGGACTACGAACTCAGCCTCGATCTGGCGGAGGCCGCCGCGATGATCCGGCATCCGGAGGTGCGGCGCGGCGTTCTGCAGCTGGCCGGGCATGGCTCCTGGTCAGTGAATGATTTTTCATCCGCCGGCAAGGCCCTGTTGTCGAATCTCGATTGGCGGGACGCTCCGGTCGGGGTGCACAACGCGGGCTTGAGCGCGCAATATGCCATGGATCCAAGGCGGTTGGTACTCTCCCAGATTCAGGGTCACGTATTGGGTGGAAGCGTTACGGGCGATGCTGATATCGCGCAATGGCTCAGCCCGCAACCCGCAAACCTCAATCCCAAAGAAAAGCTAGCCGACCGCCAGGCCGGGAGCGCGCGGCTTCGTTTTAAGGACTTGTCCGCGGGGGAGATCGCGGCCGCGTTGGCCACGGCTTCACGTCCTTTTCAACGGATCAAACCTGCGGGATTGGTCAGCGGAAAGGTGGATGCCAGCTGGAAGGACAGCATCCGCAACACCGAAGCCCAGTTTGTGGCCGATGTGCTGCCGCCGGCCCCGTCAAGCAACGCGCAATTCCCGCTCACCGGGCACGCTCAGGGCACCTACCGCTTCGCTCCGGGCGAGTTGGAACTCGCGGAATTGACCGCAGCCACTCGCGCCACCCAGCTACATGCTTCGGGTACGCTCTCGTCCACCGCAGCGCTCAAACTGGTGGTGACCACGACCAACCTCGGCGAATGGCAGCCGGTTTTCAGCGCGGCGGGATACGCCGGTCAGATTCCGGTCACGCTCAAAGGGCATGCCTCGTTCACCGGCACCGCCACGGGAAAGCTCAGCCAGATCGCCATCGCGGGCAACTTGCTGTCGCAGGACTTCGAGACCACAATTCCAGCCACCGCTTATACCCCCGAAAGAAGGATCGATTGGAACGCATTGCAGGCGGACATTCAACTTTCACCCTCGGTTTTCGCCGTGCGGAACGGTACACTGAGCCGCGATCCCGATTCGCTGAAGTTTGGTTTTCACGCCCAGCTTACCGACAGGCAATTCACCGATAACAGCCCCATCCAGGCGCATCTGGATACGCAGAATGCGGATCTGGCCGGACTTCTTGCCCTGGCCGGTTATGCCTATCCGGTCAGTGGGAACGTGGATCTTCACCTGCAAGTCTCTGGAACGCGCTCCGTACCCGAAGGGCAAGGCAGCATGCAGCTGCGCAAGGGGAGTATTTACGGAGAACCGGTCGAGCTGTTGACGTCGGAGTTGAATTTCAAGGGAGAGGAAGTCGAGCTCAAGAATATTCAGCTGGCCTACCGCACGTCCAATGTCGCCGGCGGGGCCACCTACAATCTGTCCAGTCATGCCTATCACTTCAATCTGACTGGCAACAATTTTGACCTGGCGCGGGTCAGCACGCTGCAGAGGGCGCGCATCGCCGTCACCGGCCGCGCCGACTTCACCGCCGAAGGCTCCGGCACTCTGGAAGCCCCCAGGCTCAACGCTGCGATCCATATCCACGATCTTACGTTCGACCAAGAACGCGCCGGCGACTTCACTATTAATGCCGTATCGCAGGGGCCGGAACTGCGCATCACGGGAGAATCCCAATTCGAACAGGCGGACCTTAAGATCGATGGCAACGTGCACTTGCGCGAGGACTGGCCCGCGGATGTGTACTTCCGCTTTCACCAACTGGAGCTGGATGCCATCTTCAAAACCTACCTGCGCGGGGCGGTGAACGGACATTCGCGGGCGGACGGTGAAGTGCACATGGTGGGTCCGCTGCGGCGGCCCCGCGAATTGCAATTCACCGCTAACGTGGACAACCTGGACTCCGACGTCGAAGACGTAAAGATCAAGAACCAGGGTCCAATCCGTTTTTCGGTGGCCGCGCAGACGCTGCAGATTGACCAGTTCCATCTGGTGGGTGAGGACACCGACATTTCGGCGACCGGCAAGGTGCACCTGAGCGGAGAGCGTGAACTCGATCTGCGCGCCCAGGGCCGGGTGAATCTGAAGCTGATCGAGAGTCTCAATCCCGACTTCACTTCTTCCGGAGTAGTCTCGGTGGATCTGTCGGTGGCAGGCACGGTGGCCAAACCCCTTACTCAGGGCCAGTTGAGAGTGGACCACGGGGCCATCGCATATATCGATTTACCCAGCGCGCTGAGCGATATCAACGGCTCGCTGATCTTCAATCAGGACCGTCTGCAGATCCAAAGTCTCACCGCCCACACCGGCGGAGGTCTGGTCACCTTCGGCGGCTACGCCAACGCGTATAACGGCAAGTTGAATTTCGACCTGACCGTGCGGGGAGAGGATGTGCGCCTGCGCTATCCCCCCGGCGTCAGCGCCACCGCCAATGCGGATTTGCATTTTGTGGGGACCTCCTCGGCTTCGATCTTGAACGGCGAAATTATCGTCAACAAACTTGCCATGACTCCAGGTTTCGATTTCGGAGCGTATCTGGAGCGGGCGCAAGCTTCTGCGATGCCACCCACCAACCGGCTGCTGAATCGTATTCGCCTGGATGTTCATATTGCCACCACTCCCGAATTGCAGATGCAGACCGCCAGCCTGCGGCTTTCCGGGGACGCGGATTTGCATCTCCGGGGCACGGCGGGCAAGCCCGTCATAGTGGGGCGCGCCGATATCATCGAAGGCGAGGTGCAGTTCAACGGGACCAAATACCGCCTGGAGCGCGGCGACATCACCTTTATCAACCCGGTGACCACGACGGCAGTGCTCGATCTGCAGGCGTCCACGCGAGTGCGCGACTATGACATTACGCTCAACCTGAACGGCCAGATCGACCGGCCCAATGTCACTTACCGCTCGGAGCCGCCGCTGCCTACCTCCGACATCATCGGGTTGCTGGCCTTCGGGCAGACTTCGGAGGAATCGGCGCAGCTGAACCAGTCGCAGTCCGCTTTCAACTCGGAGACGTCGAGCGCGATCCTGAGCGCGGCCCTGAACGCCACAGTCAGCAACCGGGTGCAGAAGCTGTTCGGCGTGAGCCGCATCAAGATCGATCCCCAGGGGCTGAATACGGAAACCTCGTCCACCCAGACGGGTCCGGCGGTCACCATCGAGCAGCAGGTAAAAAACAACCTCACCCTGACCTACACCACAAACGTCGCCCAGGCCTCGCAGCAGATTATTCAGGTGGAGTACAACATCACCCGCAACGTTTCTATTGTGGGGGTGCGAGACCAGAATAGCGTGGTCAGCATCGATGTGCGGGTGCGGCAGCGCAAAAAGTAGTCGCGAGGGAAAGTTTGGGCTTGTATGCATGGCCTGTCCTGCGTGGTCGCGGGCGAGTCGCCCGCGACCACACGGGTAATGGGGAGGAGTATTCTGGAGCGGCGTTGGTTGCCGAACTCCAGTCCGATCGCTTCGCGGTCGAACGCCAGCACATGGTGGAGACCCAGGTGCGGGCTCGCGGCATCAGCGACCAGCGCTTGCTCGATGCGATGGCGAATGTCCCGCGTCACGAATTCGTGGAACCGCGCTACCGGGACCAGGCCTATGCGGACCATCCTCTTCCCATCGCTGCGGGTCAGACAATTTCGCAGCCCTACATCGTGGCGCTCATGCTGCAACTTCTGCAACTTCAGCCTTCGTCGAAAGTGCTGGAAATCGGAACCGGCTCCGGATATCAGACCGCCTTGCTGACTCAGCTCGCTAAACATGTTTACTCTGTGGAACGTCATGCCGAACTGGCACGACAGGCGGCGGACAACCTGTCCCGCCTGGGTTTGACCAACGTCACCGTAGTGACCGGGGACGGAAGCAGGGGCTTGCCGGAATATGCTCCCTTCGACGCCATCATTGTCTCGGCGGCGGCGGCACAGATTCCCCCGGCGTTGTTTGAGCAGCTACGCGAGGGTGGACGCATGATCATCCCCGTGGGGCCGCCGGAGGCGCAGGAGTTGCAGTTGGTCCGAAAGCAGGGCGGAAAGGCGTTGATGGTTCTGCGCGAAGCCTGCCGGTTTGTGCCGTTGATCAGCGGCGGGGATCCAGCTTGAGAATGTGGGTCGGACAAGAGTGTCCGACCCACACATTGTGCTTTACAATTCTGGTGTGCCAGTACTGCGCAATTTGCGGGTTACGCTGGAAATGATCAAGTGGGAGCATTCGGTTTTTGCGCTCCCTTTTGCGTTATGCGGCGCCATGCTGGCGGCGAACGGGCTGCCTGCGGGACAGCAACTGCTGTGGATCGTCGTGGCAATGGTCGCGGCGCGCTCCGCCGCCATGGCGTTTAATCGGCTGGCCGACGCTTCCATTGACGCTGCCAATCCGCGTACCCAAACCCGGGCTTTACCTGCCGGGACGCTGACGCCTGCATTTGTCGCGGCCTTCGTGGTCTGCTCCTGCGTGGTTTTCGTGCTGGCGGCTTCCCGCCTGACCCACCTGGCGCTGCTGCTCTCGCCGGTGGCCCTGGCTGTGGTGTTGCTTTACTCCTACACCAAACGCTTCACCCGCTGGTCGCACCTGGTCCTGGGCCTGGCCCTGGGCATTGCTCCATCCGCCGCCTGGATAGCGGTGCGCGGATCGTTTGATCCAAGAATTCTCCTGCTCACCGCCGCTGTCACGTTCTGGGTGGCAGGTTTCGACGTGCTATATGCCTGCCAGGACTATGAATTCGACCGGGAAGCGGGCTTGCATTCCATCCCGCGTTACTTCGGTATCCCGCGCGCCCTCTGGATTGCGCGCTTCTTCCACCTGCTCATGCTGGTCCTGCTGATGGGATTGGTCGTGGCTTTCGGGTTAGGCAAACTGGCGGTGGCAGGAGTGATCGTGGTGGCGCTGCTTCTGGCCTATGAGCATTCGCTGGTGTCGTCCAGCAATCTGTCCCGGCTGAACGCGGCGTTCTTCACCATGAACGGAGTGATCTCGATTGTGTTCTTTCTCTTCATCGCCGGAGACCTCTTGCTGAAGTAGTAGCGCTAGCCCGGATGCTATCATTGAGCTGATGCCTACGACGCATTCATTCCAGACTGACGATGCCCGGCTTCGGCCCGTCCATGACAAGGTCGTGGCCGGTGAACGGTTGAACCTGGATGACGCCCTCGCCCTCTACCGCACCGGCGATATTCTGGCGGTAGGCTGGATGGCAAACTACGTCCGCGAACGCATGCATGGCGACAAGACCTATTTTAATGTCAATCGCCATCTGAACCCGACCAATGTTTGCGTGGCCGCCTGCCGGTTGTGCGCTTTCGGCCGCAAGAAGGACACTCCGGGCGCCTACACCATGGCGCTGGAAGAAGCTTTCGAGACGGCGGCTTCGGGTTACACCGAGGCGGTTACGGAGTTTCACATCGTCGGCGGATTGCATCCCGACCTTCCATTCCAGTATTTTCTCGACCTGATTTCCGGGCTCAAGCAGCGTTTTCCGCAGGTGCACCTCAAGGCCTTCACCATGGTCGAGGTGGCGTATCTGTCGAAGCGGGCCAAGCTCTCGATTCGGGAAACTCTGGAACAGTTGAAAGCCGCGGGCGTGGATTCACTGCCCGGCGGCGGGGCTGAGATTTTTGCCGACCGGGTGCGCCATATTATCTGCGATCACAAGATCGACGGCGATCAGTGGCTGGATACAGCGAAGCTGGCGCACCAGATCGGATTGAAGTCGAACGCCACCATGCTTTACGGCCACGTGGAAAACGACGAAGACCGGGTTGACCACCTGCTCAAACTTCGGGCGCTGCAGGGCGAGACCCACGGCTTCCAGACGTTTATTCCCCTGGCCTTCCATCCCGATAACACTCCGCTCCAACATCTGCCCAGGACCAGCGGCATGCTCGATATCAAGCAGATCGCCGTCAGCCGCCTGGTGCTGGATAATTTTCCCCACGTCAAAGCCTACTGGCAGATGATGACGCCGAAGATCGCGCAGATCGCGCTGCGCTTCGGTGCCGATGACATTGACGGGACGGTGATCGAAGAGAAAATCTACCATGATGCGGGCGCGACCACTCCGCAAGGCATGCGCCGCCAGGACCTGGTTCGCCTGATCCGCGAAGCCGGCAGGGAACCGGTGGAGCGCGACACGCTGTACCGGCCGGTCACGAGAACGGAGACGTCGGTCACCGTTGCTGTGTAGGCCGGGGGCTGCCCCTCTTCAATTATTCGGTCAGCACGTAGCAAAAATTAGATTGATTACCTTCCAATTTTGAAGTCGTACCCTTTCCTTGAGGGTGTAGAATCCAATTAGTAAGGACGACAAAGCTTCACGGGACCCGCTACCCGTGTTCTGAGGCTTGGCATGAATGTCCACATCAGCTACAAGCTGCGTAAAACACCTGATCTCGAAAAAGAAATCAATCACCTGGTGGAAAAACTGCGTAAGCGGCTACAGGTTTTCCGACCCGAACTGCTGCACCTCAAGGCCGTGGTGGAGCAAGCGTCTCCGCGCAAGGCGGTAACTGTCTCGCTGAACCTGCGCCTGCCCTCGGGCCAGTTGGCGGCACAGCGCTCAGCCCCAACCGCGGTGACGGCGATCAAGATTACATTCGACGATTTGCTGCAACAGACCACTCGCCACAAAGACCTGCTGCGGAATTCACACAAGTGGACGCGGCGCCGCTCGGCCAGGTCCCGCGTGGAGGCGCAGGTCCCCTTCGAGCAAACCCTGGCGTCGGTCCGTCCATCGACCGTGTCGGCTGAGGACATCCGCTGTTACGTGAATGCAAATCTCTCCCGCCTGGAGCTTTTTGTGGAGCGCGAACTGTATTTTCGCGAGGCTGCCGAGCAGATGGTCCCCGATTCCGTCACCAAGGATGAAGTGATTGACGAGGTCATTGCCGGCGCCCTGGGCGATGGCGGAGATAAGCCGGAGAAGCTGGCTCTGGAGCCGTGGTTGTACCGGCTGGCGATCCATGCCATCGGCGACTTGCAGGCCCGGAACTCCGATAACGTGGTGTCGGTCCACCTCGAGGATTCGGCCCGCATGCCCAATGTGCGGGCCAGCGACGAGCCTGAACTGCAGTTCCATCAGCCGGATGAAACCCTGACCCGGGAAAGCGTGATCGCAGACCGCCGCACCTCTACGCCGGAGGACATCGCCTCGTCCGACGAGATGAACCGGCTGGTTGAGTTTGCCCTGGCCGCCGCCCGCCCGCGCGATCGCGAAGCCTTCATTCTGCACACGGTGGAGGGATTTTCGGTGGCAGAGATCTCGGCCATCACGGATCGCAAGCCGGAGTCGATCCACGCCTCGATCATCGCCGCGCGGGAACATTTGCGGCGCTCACCGCCGATCGCCGGTCGATTCAGGAAAAGCGCACTGCAGAGCACGGGCACCGACTGATTTCCGCGGCAGCAGAATTGCTGTCGCACTCAGGAGAGTGAAATGATCACCCGCGAAGATATCCGTGAGCTGGCGGAATTTCAGGGCAGTGGAACGGATTGCGCCATCAGCTTCTATTTTCAGCCCGCCCGGCCCAGCAACAAGGCGCACCGCGAGCAGACCATCCTGGCCAAGGACCTGGTCCGCCAGGCCCTGCGCGAGGCGGAGAAAAACGGCCGCAATGCCTGCGCCCGGGCGGATCTGCAGCGCGTCCTCGACCTGACCGCGGATTGGCAGGGTAATCACGCCCGGGGCAAAGCGGTGTTTGCCTGTGGCGCGCGGAACCTCTGGCGCGAATTCGATCTGCCGCCGCAACTGGCAACGACTCAACTCTTCGTCAACCGCCGCTTCCACCTCAACGAACTGGCCCTGGTCCTGGGCCGGCAGCCGCGTTTGCGAGTGGCTGTTGTGGACCGTCACCGGGCGCGTTTCTTCGATCTGTACCTCGATGAAGTTACCGAACACGAGGCCCTTTTCCATACTCTGTCACGGCGCCGGGGCGACGGCTTTCTCGGTTACGACGCCGGCCACGCAGAACGCAGTGTCAACGATGAAGTCCTGCACCATTTCAAGAACGTGGCCGAAGTACTGAAGCAGGGCCTGGAGAAGGGAGCCTTTGATCAAGTCGTTGTAGGATGCCCGGACATCCACGGACACGACTTCGAGGCCCAGCTTTCCCCTTACGTAAAGCAGAAACTGCTCGGCCGCTTCACCGCAGACGTCGGCAAGGTCAGCGAAGAGCAGGTGCGGGAGCAGGGCAAATGCATGTTGAAAGAATCGCTCACTCAACGCCGCCAGGAGCTGGTGCGAGAAGTTCTGGGTCAGTCCAGAAGCAACGGGCGTGGCGTGACCGGCCTGCGCCGGGTGCTGCGGTCGCTCGAAATGGGCGAAGTGCAAACCTTGCTGATGGCCGAAAATTACAGCGCGCACGCGGTCGAATGCCCCAGCTGCGGCCATCTTGACGCGCACATGGTGCGCTACTGTCCGGTGTGTGGCCGGGGCACGCAGAAGTTGGAAGATGTGTGCGAAGCCCTGGTCCCCGCGGCCATCCGTCGCGACGTTGAACTGGTGTACGTCAAGGATGAGCCCGAGTTCGATCATGTCGGCGGCATCGCCGCGCTGCTGCGTTTCCGCACTGGCCAGAGAAAGGGCGGACTGGCTGTGGCGTCGTAAGAAATTCTTTGGGCCACGGATTTACGCGGATCTTCACGGATTGTCTCTATTTGATCTGATCCGTGAAGATCCGTGAAAATCCGTGAAAATCCGTGGCCAGCTTCGCCTCTGCACGAACGTGGTATCCTTTCCGGTTTCCTGCAACTTCCGTCACACAATGGAGGAGCGCAATGGGCTTTTCGCGCCGGGATTTTCTCTCTACCGCCGTAGTAGGAGCCGTCTCTTTAGGGTTGGAGGGAGAAGAGCGCAAGAAATCCGGCCCGGACAAGGCTGAGGCTGCGGCCGGCAAGCGCCCGATAATCATCAGCGCGGCCAACGGCTTCGACTATCTCGACGAGGCCTTTTCATTTCTCCAAGGCGGCGGCGATACGCTGGAGGCCGCGCTGAGAGTGGTTAAAGGCCCGGAGAGCGATCCCAACGACGACAGCGTCGGACTGGGCGGTTTGCCCAACGAGGAAGGCGTGGTCGAACTCGATTCCTGCTGCATGCACGGCCCCACGCGGCGAGCGGGATCGGTTGGCGGCGTGCGCAATATCAAGAATGTGTCGCAGCTGGCTCGGGCAGTGATGGAGCACACCGGGCACGTGATGCTGGTCGCGGAAGGCGCCGAGCGCTTTGCCGTGGCCCAGGGTTTTCCCCGCGAGAACCTGCTGACCGAACACTCCCGCAAGATTTGGCTGCTGTGGAAGGAGACGCACTCCGACTGGTGGGGGCCGGGATTGTCCAGTCCCGAGTGGCACAAGCGACTGCCGGCGTCGCCTCACGCCGATGATTTCGAGCGCCGCATCGAGCGCATGAAGCAGGTCGCCGCCGATATCGGAATTGCGCCGGAACAGCGCATGGTGGCAATCCGCAAGGTCCTGTTTCCCCCGACCGGAACCATCCATTGTTCCGCGCTGAATGAAAAGGGAGAGATTTCCGGCAGCACTACCACCAGCGGCCTCGCCTGGAAGCTGCCGGGACGCGTGGGCGATTCTCCGATAATCGGGGCAGGATGCTATACCGACCAGGACGTTGGTTCAGCCGGCGCGACCGGTAGCGGGGAAGAGAACATCAAGGTCGTGGGCGCGCATACGATTGTCGAGAACATGCGCCACGGCATGTCACCCTTCGACGCGAGCATGGATGCCCTGAAGCGCATCGTGCGCAACTACAACGGCGATATGGACCGCCTCCGCTTCATGGACATGACGTTTTACGCCCTGCGCAAGGACGGCGCCTACGCCGGCGTCTCCCTGTGGGATGGGTACGAGGCCGGCAAGCCGCACAAGATCGCGGTCCACGACGGAACCAGGCGGCTGGAGAAGACGGTCAGCCTGTTCGCGGGCGTGTCGCAGGAATGGCCGCCCACGCCGCAGTAGGCTTGAGATTACACTAAAACAGTGTACACTATGTACGTATGAAGAACATAACTTTAAGTGCGGACGAAAGCCTTATCGAGCAGGCGCGGCTGGTGGCGAGGGCACAACACAAGACGCTGAATGCGGCTTTTCGAGAATGGCTGGAGCAGTACGCGGCACAAGCCGGAGGAGGGGCCGCTGTCGATGCCCTGATGCGCCGTCTTCGCCACGTGCGTTCGTCAGGGCCCTATACCCGGGACGAGATGAATGAGCGGTAGATTCTTCCTCGACACAAACATCTTTGTGTATGCTTTCGACACAAGATCGCCCGCCAAAGCGAAGCGAGCGACGCAACTGATCCGACGGGCCGCGGACACGGGCGACGGACTCGTCAGCTATCAGGTGGTGCAGGAGTTCTTCAACGTTGCCTTCCGGCGTTTCCAGCACCCGATGAACGTGGCCGAGGCCGAGCAATATTTGATCACCGTGTTTCGCCCGCTACTGGCCGTTCACTCCTCGCCTGCTCTGTACGTCGAAGCGATGCGCATAGCGGGAAAATATCGCTTGTCTTGGTATGACTGTCTCATCGTCGCTGCCGCTCTTCAGAGCCAGTGTACCGTGCTGTACAGCGAAGACCTCCAGAACGGGCAGGAGATCGAAGACCTCCGCATCGACAATCCCTTTTCTTGACCTCCCCGACGGTTACACGAACCGCACCTTCACATCCGGACCCTTTTCCAGATGAATGCTGTCGATGAAGCGCACTTTTCCGGTGCGCAGCGTCAGGACGACCGATGATGTCCGCGTGCCTTCGCCGAAGAAGCGGACTCCCTTCAGCAACGACCCTTCGGTCACTCCGGTGGCAGCGAAGATGAGTTGCTTGCCGGGGGCGAGGTCCTCGGCTTCGTAGATCTTGTTCTTGTCTTTGATGCCCATGCGGGCGATGCGCTCTTCCAGTTCGGGTTTGTCGATCACCAGGCGTCCCAGCATGTAACCATTCAGGCAGCGAATGGCGGCGGCTGTGATCACGCCTTCAGGAGCGCCGCCCGATCCCATGACCGCGTGGACGCCGGTTCCGATGACGGCGGCCGCGATTCCCGCCGACAGGTCGCCGTCGCCGATCAGGCGGATCCGCGCTCCCGCCTTGCGAATCTCGGTAATCAGCTTTTCGTGCCGTGGACGGTCGAGCACGATGATGACCAGGTCTTCCACGTCGCGATGCATGCGTTTGGCAATGTTCTTGAGGTTGTCGATCACCGGCGCGTCAATGTCCACCGCGCCCTTGCAGGACGGGCCGACCACGATCTTTTCCATGTAGCAGTCGGGCGCATTCAGCAGTCCGCCGCTTTCGGAAGCGGCCAGCACGGTGATGGCGCCGGGCGCGCCAGTGGCGCACAGGTTCGTGCCCTCGAGCGGATCGACGGCAATGTCCACCTCGGGGACTTCGGTGCCGTCGGGAAATTCGGCGCCGACTTTTTCCCCGATGTAAAGCATGGGCGCTTCATCGCGTTCGCCCTCGCCAATCACGATGGTGCCGCGCATGGGAATTGAATCCATGGTTTTGCGCATGGCTTCGGTGGCTACCTGGTCTGAGAGTTTGCGTTCGCCCTGACCCATGGTGTGGGCGGATGCAATGGCTGCGGTCTCCACCACCCGCAGGAATTTTGAGGCCAGGTCACTTTCGATGTTCCGGCCAAAGGTCCTGGCTTTTGCTTCGGTCTTGACTACAGCTGTCATGAGTGCCCCCCGATCGTAGGAAGTTGTATCCGAGCGCGGTCAACGAATATACCGCCGATGGACTGTGAAGGGGAAGTTACGAGCGGGGAACGGTTGGGACGGGGTCTTCAAGTACAGCCGCATCAATTCACAGAGTGGACGGAACCGGGAGGGAGCAGAACCAGAGCGCAGCCCGACGAGGGATAGCAGGCCAAAATGCCGCGACGAAGCAGGCGGGCATCACTTCCCGGAGGAAAGGGCACATGGAATGTGGTCGCGGACAGTGTCTTGGTCGCGGTCCGCAATTTCTCAGACCCGGTGATGAACTTTACCTCCTCCAGTTTGGGCCCGGGAGCGAAAAGAAAAAAGAACTCGGCGCTGGCCGTGTCCGGCACAAGTCGAGGCAGCTTGGTGGTTCGCATCTGGCTGAGGTCTCCCCCCAGGCCGACGCTGGCGGGCTTTGGCTTGGCTGGGGCAAGATGGTCCAGCCGTTTCTGAGTATCGGGCAGACTGGAATTTACCGCCAGCGCCAGACGATACATGCGGACAGCTGTTTGTGGCTGGTGCTCCTGTTCATACACCTGTCCCAGGTGGTCAGCGATGGTCGCGTCCTGCGACAGCTCCCAGGCAGAAGCCAGGTACTTTTCCGCCTGCGGGAGGTCGGACATTCTGAAGTACACCCAACCCAAAGTGTCCCAATAGGCGGCCAGAAGGGGAGTGGGCGCCAGCCCCGACGCCTCCAAAGTGTCAAGGTGGACAGCTCTCGAAGCGTTTTCTTCCTCCTTAACTGCATCCTTGGCGTACTGCAACGCTTCGGGAAGGCTGACGCCGGCGTCGGCCATCTCATAACCAATGTCGTTCTTGAATTCTGGACCCGGTTCGCTCTCCAGGGCCGCCGCCAATGCGGCCTTCCCCTTCTCCTGATTCCCCGAACGCAAGTAAGCCGAGCCCAGCAGGAGCAGCAACCGCCCGTCTTTGGGATGCGCTTGGGTAGCTGACTCCAGTGGCGGAACAGCCTCGGCAAATCGTTTCTGACTGATGAGAGTGTTGGCCAGCTGGATCACGGCGTCGCGGTCGTCGGGCTTTATCTTGAGCAAGTCCTGCAAGGCCTTAATGGCGTCGTCCGAGCGGCCCGAGGTGCTAAGCGCAAGGGCAAGCATCTGGCGGGGAACGGGAGACTGAGGATCGGAATCGACGGCTTTATGAAAAGCGTCCACACCCAGGTCGTTTTTCCTGGACATCATGTAGAGCTGTCCCAGCATGACCCAGGCGCGAGTGAATTTAGGGTCGGCCTCGACCGCATGCTTCAGTTCCTCAATGGTTCCCGGCAAGTCGCGTCCCTGCATTCTCTCTCGCGCCTGGTTTTCAGCACGCATAGCGTCGGCGTCCTCGCTGTCGGGCAAGGTCAGCGCCGGGTTGGCCATCGCCGTCGCACCCTCGGACAGGGGCGAAGAACCGTCCGACAGCACGATGTACTGGTTCTGATCATCCTCAATCGCCTTGCGGAAGGATTTGTATTCCTCGAATTCAGCCAGGGGAACTTCCGCCAGTTTCACTACCAAGCGACGCCGCGCAGTCAGGACGCCTTTCTTGTATTCGTAGGAAGCCTGATACTCCGCGAAGTCGCGTTTGACATCCACCGGCTTGGGCAGCTGGGCAGTATAGCCATCGGGCAATTTGATGGTGGCCTCGAGGAGACTATCACCGGGTGTCCCTAAAGGCAGCGGCCAGGCAAAACGGGTTTGATCATTTCTGACGGCGGGCATCAACATGGGAGGAAAGGGCGGCGTGATGCGATGATTCTCCCAGTCGGAATAGTCCTTCCGGCTGTAGTCGTAACTGTAATGAAACGGTGCATCGGTGGCTTCGGGGGAACTTGCCACCACCCCGCTTACCGTCCCGCCGAAGCCCGAGCCAAAAGAGATCTGCTGGACCAGGTTGTTCCATTGCGGTTGCGGGACCCGCCGGAATACGGTACGGAAGACGAGTTCGAGGTCGCTGCGCGAGCTTTGCTCGATATGCGCGTCCAGGACCCCGGCTTTGCTGAGTGTTCCTTCAGCCTTGAAGAGGGAGGACCTGGGAAACGGAGGCTCCGTGGGAGTCGTGACAAATACCGGCGGCCCGTCGCCGGGAATCACCAGCGCCGGTTTGTCGCGCAGCTGGGGAAGAAGGTATGCCAGAGGCGCGAGTTCCGAAGTCGTGTCCAGCCACAGATAGCTGCTCCCCCGGGGCAACACGGTGATCACGTGGTTGAAGGGTGAGATCGAGGGCACGTCGGGATCAATCTTCGTTCCAGAGCTGATCAGCGCCGGGTATGCGGTAATTCCAACCGACTGGAGCAATGATGCCAGCAGGGTGTGCTTGTCCTTGCAGTCTCCATATTGATTGCTCAAGACATCGGTTGCCGAGTGGGGCTGAAACCGCCCCAGCCCGAAGGCGATGGCGATGTAGCGGTATTGCGTGCTTACGTAGTTATAGATGGCGCGAATCTTGGCGTCTTCGTCGGCCGCGCCCTTGATGAGCTCGGCGGCTTTGGCGCGGACTTCGGGACCGGGTTGCACTCTTTCCTTTTGCAGCGCGCCGTACCAGCGTCCAACTTCCTCCCAGCTCTGAAAACTGGAAAGCTGGATCTCGGGGGCGGGGGCGAGGCCGCGGGCATTCTGGTACTGGACCCGTTCACCGTCGAGCTTTTCCTGTTCTGGAGTCTTGTTCTCGAGGTTGGAGCTGGACCAGGTAAAGACGCGCCGTCCACTTTCCTCGGTAATCACGGGTTTCGACTCGGGGCTCTTCCATTTGACGGCTCGATCACCGGGAACGCTGATCTGGACCTTTTCCTGCAGGACAATTCCGTCATGCGAGAAGTTGTAGGCGTACCAGAACTGGCCGGGCACCAGGGGTTTGCTGTCCTTTGAGTGCACCTGGAATTCGAGTATGTCTCCGGTCCCCAGACCCTTTACCGCAACATGTTTTTCCCGCTGGTCGCTGTACATCGGGGCCTCGCGGGAGCTCTCGGTGGTCATGTCCTGGATGTTGTCCGCCGGAGTTTCCACGACCGTACCATCCAGTTTGTGGACGCGCACATAGTCGATGTCCAGGGTCTCGCTGGAGCTTTGATAGGAGAAGACAAGCAGGCCGAAGCGCTGCACGCCGGCGTCCGATTGCAGGCGTACCCGGGTGTTGGATTCGCGGGTGCCGGTTCCATCGTTCTCAAAAGCAACTTTCGTGGAATACAACTCAACCACGGCCGCTTCCTTGGAGTAGTCAGGCGTGGCCGCAGGCTTCGCCGGAGACTGACTCCGTGCGGGAGGGGCAGAGGTCAAAAGCAGAGCCAGGCAACAGAGGGCAGGCAGGCACTTCGACATAGAATGCATGTATGTATCGTGATTCTGAGCAAAAGACAAGTAACTACGGCGGGGATAGGGTTACCTTCGTCGCAGGGCAAGATGGCGATGCCGCCTGAATCCCGAACGTAGTGTTAGCGTCCTGTCCTGGAAATTCGTTGTATTAATATTGTCATCCCGACCGGAGCGGAGCGAAGCGAGCGCAGTGGAGGGACCTGCCCTGAGCGAACTCCGAGTGCACACGAGGGGGAGTCGAATGGGGACCTGCTTTTTCAGCCACCCCACCTGCTCCTTACATTTCCACGCATTGCTGGGACATCACACTAGAACGCATCAATCCCGGTTACGCTTTGTCCGATGATCAGGGTGTGGACGTCATGGGTGCCCTCGTAGGTTTTCACCGATTCGAGGTTGGCCATGTGGCGGAAGATGGGGTACTCGTCGGCGATTCCGTTGGCCCCCAGAATGTCGCGCGCCATGCGGGCGCACTCCAGCGCCATCCACACGTTGTTGCGCTTGGCCATGGAAATATGCTGCGGGGCCGCTTTGTCTTTATCTTTGAGGCGGCCCACTTGCAGGGCCAGCAGCTGGGCCTTGGTGATTTCGGAAATCATCCAGACAAGTTTTTCCTGCACCAGCTGGTGTGAGGCGATGGGCTGATCGCGAAACTGTTTGCGGAACAGTGAATATTGCAGGGCACAGTCATAACAGGCCATGGCCGCGCCCACCGCGCCCCAACCGATCCCGTAGCGCGCCTGGCTCAGGCACATGAGCGGAGACTTTAAGCCGCCGGTCTTCGGCAGCAGATTCGCCTCTGGGATGTGAACGTCCTGCATAGAAAGGCTGGAAGTGACCGAGGCGCGCAACGACCATTTGCCGTGAATGTCCTCGGCGCGGAAGCCGGGGCGATCGGTCTCGACCAGGAAACCGCGAATTTTGTTGTCCTCGTCTTCGACCTTGGCCCAGATGACGGCGACATCGGCAATGGAGCCCGAGGTGATCCACATCTTCTCGCCGTTGAGAACGTATTCCTTGCCCGACTTTCTGGCGCGAGTTCGCATGCTGCCGGGGTTGGAGCCGGAATCCGGCTCAGTGAGGCCGAAGCAGCCGAGCTTTTCGCCCTTCTGCATCAGGGGCAGCCAGAATTGTTTCTGCTCATCGCTGCCAAAAGTGTAGATGGGATACATCACCAGCGAGGAATGCACGCTGACGAACGAGCGGACCCCGCTGTCGCCGCGCTCCAGTTCCTGCATCACCAGGCCGTATTCGACGTTCGACATCCCGGCGCAGCCGTAACCGGTGAGGCTGGCGCCATAGAGGCCAAGCTCCGCCATGGGCTTGACCAGTTCGCGGGGGAAGCGGCCCGCGCGATTGCATTCCTCGATGATGGGAATGAGATTGTCTTCGATGAACTTGCGCGTGGTATCGCGGACCAGGCGTTCGTCGTCGGTGAGCAGGGAATCGAATTCGAGGAAATCAACTCCCCGGAACTTGATGGCCATCAGCTTCTCGTTTCTGTTTCATCGCCGTGAATTAGGCGCAGGCACTCAGGGAGTGGGAACCCTTGAAGGTAACAAAGGGGGGGAGGGCAGTCAAACATGTCACGGCAAATGCATAAACCACGAAGGACACGAAGTATCACGAAGGCTCTGTTTTCCAGGGTTTCCTTCGTGTACCTTCGTGCCCTTCGTGGTTCATGGTCTCCAAACTGACCCACTATGCGCCGGGTCGCTCAGCTTGAAATTTCTTCTAACTCGCAGGAGTGATCCTGGGTGGCCCTCAGGCCGTGAAGGATCTGGCGTGAAGCAGGTCCCCTCCTTGCCCCTGCGTTGCTGCTGGTGCACGCCGGATCCTTCGGGACTGAAGTCCCTCAGGATGACGCCGCTCAAAAGGGACGGTGTCGAATCGAGCCAATACCTACCGGGCAGCGGGCGAGCAAACCGGTTCGATGGCCGTCGCTTGCGGGTTGGGAAAATAGTGGCGCTGAAAGTAGAGTGCCACATTGACCAGCGCCACCATCACCGGCACTTCCACCAGAGGCCCGATGACCGCCGCGAAGGCGGCCCCGGAGTTGATGCCAAATACTGACACGGCAACCGCGATCGCCAGTTCGAAGTTGTTCGAGGCAGCGGTGAATGCCAGGGTTGTAGTCTTGGAATAGTCCGCGCCCAGCTTCCTGCCCATGTAAAAGGACACCAGAAACATCAGCACGAAGTAGATCAGCAGCGGCAGGGCGATGCGCAGGACGTCCAAAGGCAGGCGAACAATATATTCACCTTTCAGCGAGAACATCACGACAATCGTGAACAGCAGGGCGATCAGCGTCAGCGGGCTAATCCGGGGGACGAAATTCCGGTTATACCAATCCGCTCCCCGGGCGCGAACCAGTGCGACGCGAGTCAGGAACCCGGCGAGAAATGGAATTCCCAGATAGACAAAGACGCTCTTGGCAATCTCCGCCATGGAGACATTGACGACCGCGCTGCGAAGGCCGAGCCACGCTGGAAGGACGGTAATGAATACCCAGGCGTAAACGGAATAGAAAAAGACCTGGAAGAGGGAATTGAAGGCCACCAGGCCGGCTGCGTATTGCGTGTCGCCTCGGGCCAGCTCATTCCAGACGATGACCATGGCGATGCACCGCGCCAGGCCGATCATGATCACTCCCGCCATGTATTCCGGATATCCGCGGAGAAACACGATGGCGAGAACGAACATCAGAATCGGCCCTACCACCCAGTTCTGCAGTAGCGAGAGGCCGAGCACCCGCTGGTTGCGAAAGACCTCGTGCAGCTCTTCGTATCGCACCCGGGTGAAGGGTGGATACATCATCAGGATTAATCCCGCGGCAATCGGGAGCGAAGTCGTTCCGATGTTGAAGCGATTGAGAAACGGCACGACTCCGGGCACCAGCCAACCCAGGACGACGCCCGTGACCATGGCGGCAAAGATCCACGCGGTCAGATACCGGTCTAGAAAACTAAGACGACGGGTTGCGTTCATGGAAGAGTCCTCGTGCTGCGGCAAACTTGATCGAGGCGCAGCCGGTTGAGAAAAACGCAGCTATTCCTTGGGGACCGGTGTCATCGTCTGGCCGATGTTATCGAGCTCCCGCTTGAGCGCGAGGCGGTCGAGACTTTTGAGCGGAAGGCAGAGAAACAGGCTGATTCTGCGGTCGAGGATAAAAAACGCTTCGCGAAACGCCCGTTCCTTCTCCGCTGCGCTGCCGCGAACTGCAGCCGGGTCTGGCACGCCCCAATGCGCGGTCATCGGCTGCCCCGGCCATACCGGGCAGACCTCTTTGGCGGCGTTATCGCAAACCGTAAAGACAAAATCGAGATGGGGAGAACCGGGCCGGGAGAATTCATCCCAGGCCTTGCTGCGCAGTCCCTGAGTTGGCAGGTGCGCGATTTCGAGCTGTTGCAAAGCTTCCGGTCGAACCGCGCCTGAGGGATGACTTCCGGCGCTGTAGGCGGTAAAGTTTGGGCGGCCCTTGAAGTTCAAAATTGCTTCGGCCATGATGGAGCGCGCGGAATTGCCCGTGCACAGGAACAGGACGTTGTAGTGTCCTTGCATGATCGTTTCTCCTAGTTGCAGCAGCTCGGTCCGCAGCACGCTTTCGCTGCTACGCCTGCCGGCTTGACAGCGCGCACAAACGCGCTCATGAACTTGCCATCAACTTCGGGCGCGATTGCATCCACATCAACGCCTTCCGCGGAAAGAATTTCCCTCGCGTCTTCGGCGCGATAGACCCGCGTGGGCTCAATGTCGATCTGCTCGAAACCGGCGGCCGCGAGTTTGGTGCGAAATTCGTCATCTCCGAGCGCCCCCGCCACACAGCCGACCCACAGAAGCACGCTGCGGCGAATCTCGGGTGCGATTTCGCCCCGGGTCACAACGTCGGAAACCGCGAAGCGTCCGCCCGGCTTGAGCACGCGAAAGGCTTCTCGAAGGACACGATCCTTGTCGCCGGAAAGATTGATCACGCAATTCGAGATGATCACGTCCACCGAGTTGTCGGGCAGAGGGATGTGCTCGATCTCGCCCCGCAGGAACTCGACGTTCTCCGCGCCTGCCCTGCGCTTGTTTTCGTTGGCCAGCGCCAGCATCTCATCCGTCATATCGAGACCGTAGGCCTTGCCTGTGGGCCCAACCCGCTTTGCCGACAGCAGAACATCCACACCGCCGCCGGAGCCGAGATCCAGGACTACTTCTCCGGGGTTTAGTTTCGCCAACGCAGTCGGATTGCCGCACC
Source organism: Terriglobia bacterium (assembly GCA_963752375.1). Classification (GTDB taxonomy): domain Bacteria; phylum Acidobacteriota; class Terriglobia; order Terriglobales; family Acidobacteriaceae; genus JAIQFF01. The sequence continues at coordinate 257,686 of CAVVYF010000035.1, read as the reverse complement.
CCAGCGAGGCAAGGATGGCTTCCTCGGGAACTTGTCCGGCCTGGAAGGAGTTGTAAAGATCGGAAGTGATGGGGTCGCAGCCCGAGCCGACGGCCGCCGTGGCGCCGCAACAGCCACTGCCGCCCTGCTTCACCCGCAAGGCCGCCTGGCCGTATTTTTCCTTGATGACGCTCTTGATGTCGGTACTGCTCACGATGGTCCTCCTATTTGCAGAGCTGGACGATATTTTGTGGTTTCACTGCCTTGTTCCGGGTGCAACATTCGGCGTAGAGGAATTGCAGCAGTTCCTCGAGCGCTTCCGTATTGGCGGTGTAGCGCAAGAAGGTGCCTTCACGGCGCACGCTCACCAGTTCCTCGTTCTTCAGTTTGTCCAGATGGTGAGAAAGCGTGGAGTTGGGAATGTCGAGCTCGGACTGGATATCGCCCGCAACCAGGCCGTCGGGATGGGCGGATAGCAGCAGTTGCATGATGCGGAGTCGCGGCTCCGTGCCCATGGCGGAGAGCATGTCGGCATACTGGGCGACTTTCTCGGTATTTTTCCTGGTGGAGGCGAGGGGCATATTTCGATATTTGCAGAAAGACAGTCCGATGTCAAATTGCAATTTGGGCTTGAGTGCAAAATCGGAACGCGGGCGGGCCCGGGCACTCAGTTTTGACAAACTTTTTGCAAGTTTTGGACGCGCTTTTGCCGGTTGGCATCTAAGCTCTAAGTAAGTTGCATGGCGGCGCGAAGACAGGCACAATACAGCGGTTTGCCCGATATGACCAAGAAAGTGAGCCCAGGATCGGTGAGGCAGGCAGCTCTATCCGTCGCTCTCTGTCTGGCGAGCCTGGTGGTCCCCGCAGCCGCGGCCGATGCACCGGCGATTCGTACCTCTCTGGACCAGGGGTTTCGCCTCCTCTACAACCTTGATTTCGACCAGGCGCACGTGGTCTTTTTGAGCTGGCAGCGCGAGCATCCCCAGGACCCGGTGGGGCCGACGGCCGAGGCCGCGGGAATCCTGTTCTCGGAATTTCACCGGCTGGGAGTGCTGGAAGCCCAGTTTTACGAGGACGACAAGAGTTTCCTGAACCGAGACAGGCCGAATCCGGATAGTGGCGTACGCGACCGATTTAACGCCGCCCTGGCCCGCGCTCAAAGCGTGGCTGGCGCGCGTCTCGCGACCAGCCCGAAAGACCGCGACGCGCTGTTTGCCATGACGCTTTCATCCGGCCTGCAGGCCGATTATGCCGCGCTTATCGAAAAGCGGAATGTGGCGTCATTGAAGTACACCCGCGACGCCAATGATTGGGCTGACAAACTCCTGGCGGTGGATCCCGATTGCTACGATGCCCGCGTGGCGACGGGCTTCAGCAAATACATCATCGGGAGCATGGCGGCGCCGGTACGGTGGCTGCTGCGCATCGGCGGGGTTTCGGGAGACAAGAAGCAGGGAATTGTGGAGTTACAGATGACGGCCGACCATGGCCGCTACCTGGGTCCGTTCGCGCGCATCCTGCTGGCCATCGCTTATGTTCGCGACAAGGACAAGGCGCGCGCCCGAGGGGTGCTGGCCAGTTTGCGCGATGAGTTCCCCAATAACCCGCTGTTCGCGCGCGAAATCGCCCGCCTCGACTCCGGTCACTGATAAATGCGGAACTGCCTAGGCCCGGACGCCCTCATTCGACTTCGCTCAGGACCCGGGCGGGCGAGCAACGCTCGCCTGGAATTTGCGAACCTTAACCAGAAGCCTTGCGGAGCTTCGCTCCGCTGGACGGGTGGGGGCACCTGTCCCTACGCAACCAGGCCCCGTTCACTGGAAATTCACCCCGCTGTAACAGTCCTGTAACATTTGCGGCGTAAAACTGCCCCAGCAAAATAATAAGGAGGAAACATCGAGTGATACGCCGCATTGCGCTTCTCTGTGTTGTTCTGGCTGTGCCCGCCTTCGGTCAGACGACCTTGAATGGGGCCGGCGCTACCTTCCCGAATCCGATGTACCAGAAATGGTTCAGCGAATACCACAAGGCCCATCCCGACATTCAATTCAACTACCAGTCGATCGGTAGCGGTGGCGGCATTCGCCAGGTGCTGGCCCAGACCGTGGACTTTGGCGCGAGCGACGGCCCCATGACCGACCAGCAACTGTCCGAGGCCAAGACCAAGATCCTGCACATTCCGACCGTGCTGGGCGCGGTGGTTCCTGCCTACAACATTCCCGGCGTTAACACCGAACTGAAATTCACCCCGGAGGCGCTGGCCGGAATCTTCCTGGGTAAGATCACCAGCTGGAATGATCCCGCCATTGCCAAGGCGAATCCGGGCGTCAACCTGCCCAATCAGACCATCATCGTGGTCCACCGCTCCGACGGCAGCGGTACCACTTATATCTTTACCGACTATCTCTCTAAAGTAAGCTCTGAGTGGGCCAATGGGCCGGGAAAGGGAACTTCGGTAAAGTGGCCGGTAGGTCTGGGAGGTAAAGGCAACGAGGGTGTGGCCGGTATGATCCGCCAGATGCAGGGTGGGATCGGCTATATCGAACTGATTTACGCGGTGCAGAACAAGATTGACTACGGACTGGTCAGAAATGCCGCGGGGACGTTCATCAAAGCCTCGCTCGAAAGCGTCACGGCTGCGGCGGCGTCGGCCAAGAGCATGCCGGCCGACTTCCGTGTATCCATCACGAACGCGCCCGGCAAGGACGCGTATCCCATTTCCAGTTTCACCTGGCTGCTGATTCCGGAACATTCCAAGGATGCGGCCAAGGGAAAAATCCTTGCCAATTTCCTGAACTGGATGGTGGATGATGGCCAGAAAATGACGGCTGACCTTACCTATGCACCCCTGCCGGAGAACGTAGCGGAAAAGGTGAAAGGCGCCATCAAGATGGTGCAGTAGCCATTGTCCCGAGTCTGAGAACAGAACACCACCACCGGGGACGGGCTGTGAGGCTCGTCCCCATATTTTTAAGGATCGAATCTCACGGAGTCTCAAGCGGGCCCTGAAGCCCGAGCATCCAGCGGCTGTTCTATACTTATTTCGATCAAGCGCAAGCTGGGGGCGGCGACATTGGTGGTTCCCGGCCCTCTTCGGTCCAGACCTGAGCCGGAATCTTCCGGGACCAGGTGGTCTCCCTAAGGATTGCTGTTTCTGCGGAATCATGGCTCGCCTCGCGCTGGACAATCCGGCCAACTACATCAACCGGGAAGCTTCCTGGCTGGCCTTCAACCGCCGCGTCCTCGAAGAAGGGCAGGACCACAAGAACCCTCTGCTCGAGCGGCTGAAATTTCTTTCCATCTCGGCCAGCAACCTGGATGAGTTCTTCGAAGTCCGAGTGGCCGGCCTGGTGCAGCAGATTGAAGACGGATACACCGAGGCCGGACCTGACGGCCTTACTCTAGTGGAAGAGCGCGATGTGGTTTCGCGCGACACCCATGAGTTCGTGGACGATCAGTATCACTGCTGGAACCAGGAACTGCGCCCTGCCCTGGCTGACCATGGCATCCGCGTTCTCGGCCTGCACGAACTGGATTCACGCGCCCGCGCCTTCATCGAGGAGTACTGTGAGAAGGAACTCGACCTGCTGCTCACACCGGTCACGGTGGACCCGGCGCATCCCTTCCCGCGCGTGATCAACAAGGCGTTGTGCGTGGCTTTTCTGCTGCGCCGCCGCCGCCGCTCCGCGCTTACCTACACCGGAGTGGTCACGGTGCCGCGTGCCTTGCCGCGCCTGGTGCGGCTGCCTTCGGATGGCACCGACGACTTCATTTTTCTTGCCGACCTGGTCGCCTTCCACGCCGCCCGGATGTATCACGGTTACGACATTGTTTCCTCGGCCGCCTTCCGCGTCACCCGCAACAGCAATCTCTACCTGGCGGAAGAGGAATCGCGCAACCTGCTCGAATCGGTCCGCACCGAGTTGCATAACCGGCGCAAGGGTGATGCCGTGCGGCTGGAGATCGAGGCTGACGCCGATCCTGAAATCATCGAACGCCTGCGCATCAACTTTGAGCTGGAACCCTGGCAGGTCTTTTCCGTCCACGGCCCGGTGAATCTTTCGCGGTTGTTCAATATTTACGAACAGACGGCACATCCGGAGCTCAAGTTCAGGCCCTTTACTCCGCGCGAGTTGCGATTGACCGCCAAATCGCAGGACCTCTTCGAGGAACTGCGCCGCCATGATGTTTTGCTGCACCATCCCTTCGACTCCTACGACGCGGTGGTGTCATTTATTGAGGCGGCTGCCCGGGACCCGCGAGTGCTTTCGATCAAGCAGACGCTTTACCGCACCAATGAGCATTCCCTGATCGTCCCGGCCTTGATTTCGGCGGCGGAAAAGAAGGAAGTCACCGCCGTGGTGGAGCTGAAAGCGCGCTTCGACGAAGACACCAATATCCGCTGGGCCCGCGATCTCGAAGATGCCGGAGTGCAGGTCTTCCACGGCCTGGTGGGACTGAAGACGCATTGCAAGTTGTCCCTGCTGGTGCGGCGCGACCTGGATGGCGTGACCCGACGCTACGCTCACCTGGGGACCGGCAACTACAACGCCAGCACCGCCAGGATCTACACCGACCTGAGCCTGCTCACCGCCGATCCGGAAATCACGAGCGCGGTGCACGACGTTTTCAGCTTTCTGACCGCCTACGCCGAGCATGCCAACTACGAACCCTTGCTGGTGGCCCCGCTCGACCTGGCGGAACGGTGCCTGGGCCTCATCGAACGCGAGGCGGAGCATGCGCGTCATGGACGTCCGGCACGCATCATCGCCAAGATGAACGCCCTGCTGGACAAGAACATCATCATGGCGTTGTACCGGGCTTCGCAGGCCGGAGTGGAAATTGATCTGATCGTGCGCGGCATTTGCGCCTTGCGGCCCGGCGTGCGCGGGGTGAGCGACCGCATCCGGGTGCGCAGCATTGTCGGCCGCTTTCTCGAGCACAGCCGTATTTTCAGCTTCGCCAACGGAGGCCAGGAAGAGGTCTATCTCGCCAGCGCCGATTGGATGCCGCGCAATCTCTATGAACGCGTCGAGGTCATGTTCCCGTTGAAAGACGCGCTGGGGCGCGAACGCGTCCGCCATGAGATCCTGGATGCCTACCTGGTGGATAATGTGAAGGCCCGCGTGCTGCGCAAGGACGGGGTTTATGTCCGCACCTGGCAGGCCGAGGGCAAGCGCAAGCCGCCGGCGGCAGCCGTGGCCTTCAGCTCGCAAGACTTTCTGCTCGGGCTGGCCGAAGGCAAACAGGCGGTCGAAGCCATGCCGGTTCCCACACCTCATCAGAGGCGTCGGATTGCAGTCGGGAAGGGAAGGTAATCGGAAATGATTCTCTATTTCCTGCGCCACGCCAGTGCCGGGCAGCCGCTCAGCAACCTCAAGAAGGATGAAAAACGCGCCCTGGACGAGGCCGGGGTCGAGCAATGCGGTTATGTAGGTCGCGCCCTGGCCGCTCTGGACGTGCAGGTGGAGGTCATCATTTCGAGTCCCTTGAAGCGGGCGGCGCAGACCGCCTCGCTGGTGGGCAACGAAATGGGTTATGAAGGCAAACTGCAACTGGAGGATGCATTGCGCCCTACCTCCTCGTTCGCGGACTTCCGCAAGATGCTCGACAAGTACGCCCGGCACGACGCCATCATGGTGGTGGGCCATAACCCGACTCTCAGCGAATTTCTGGGGCGGGCGATCAGTGAAAGCGGTTGTGAAGCGGCGATCGACCTCAAGAAAGGCGCGGTGGCGCGGGCGGAAATGAACCGCAATTCGGCTGCGCTGACCTGGTGCCTCACGCCCAAGATTCTGCGCACGCTCTATGCCGCCGCGGCGGAAACCTCACGGCCGAAAACCTCGCGAAAATAGGCTCTCTCTTTTTCCACGGCCCACAACTCCAGGTCCACGCTGGCGCGCGGCTTGGCGCGCAGGGTCAGCTTGACCGCTCCCCGGCTTGCCCGCACGCCAACCCCCCGCACCGCGCCACTGCGTCCGAGATTGAGAGCGCGCGCCAGCCGAAGCAGCAGCGAGGCCTTGGATACAAATTCCCGGTCGGGGGGCGGCAGAACTTCTATGGCGGCATCGCCGGAAGAGGGCCGGGATTTGCCGAGATAGCGAGCGATGGCCGCGATAATCCGTCGTTGCTCCGGCGTGTATCCCAGAATCTCCGAGTGGGCGATGATGTAGTAGGCGTGGCGGTGCCGCCCGTTGCGATTGACGTAGTCGCCGACCTCATACAGCATCGCCGCCGCCGACAGCCATTCTTCATACTCCGGAGGGAGCCGGTGCAGGGACTTCAACCTCCTGAACAAGTGCAGGGCGAATTCGCGCACTTGCAGCGCATGGTCCAGGTCCACGTGGTAATGGGCAACGGCGGCGCGGATGGAGTCCCAGCGCTCCGATTCGATGTGCTTGCCGGAACGGGTACTGCGATCGTAGTCCGCAGCCATTTGTGCCAGCTGCCCGTCGCGCAATCCCAGCGGAGAGTAGCGGAAGCCGGACAACTGGCAGCGTTCCAGAAGTTCGGCATAGACCACCGCTCCCGCGACCACGATCTCAGCCCGCCGCGGTCCCACGCCGGAAAGTTTCTTGCGTTCGGCCACGGGAAGGCGCGCCAGCATCTTGGCGATCCGGCGCATCTGGGTGCGCGAGACCGCGGCGGCGCGCGAACCTTTCGTTTTGTACAAACCGTGACAGACCGCGGCCAGGGAAGCAGCCGTGCCCGAGGTCGCAATCACAGTCTTGGGACGGGAGCGTGCAATCCGGTCGGCAATGCGCCCGATTTCTCTCTCGACAAATCCCCGCAGGCGGCGGAGTTCCGATTTGCGGGGTGGATCGTGCGCCAGGAACTCATTGGTCAGACGGACCGCGCCCAGAGGCAGGCTGACCGTATCGCGAATGTGACCCTTGCTGGAAATCGTGAGCTCACAGCTTCCGCCGCCCAGATCGACCATGAGCGTGGCAGCGCCGCTGACCCGCAGACTTGAAACCAGGCCCAGGTGAATCAGCCGGGCCTCTTCCAGTCCGGAGATGATTTCCACCTTCCATCCCGTAGCCGAGCGCACCCACTCCAGGAAGGCCCGCGAGTTGCGCGCGTCGCGCACCGCGCTGGTGGCAACCACGCGCACCGTGTCCGCGCCGGCGTGCTGCACCGCGCGATGGAAACGCCGCAGCGCTTTGACGGTATCGTCGATGGCCTCGGGCGAGAGAAAACCGTTCCGGAAGACGCTGTCGCCCAGGCGCGTGACCTGGCGGTCTTCGTGAATCTCGACCAGACGCCGTCCGGAAAGGCGGGAAATTTTCAGACGCACGGAGTTCGATCCGATATCGACCGCGGCTAAAGTCGGCATGGCGAGGGCAATAGTGTACCGCGATGGGTGGTCGCGTGGGGCGACGGTCTAGCGCGGGGTCCTGAATGGATCGACGACCTGCACATCCAGCTGCTTGAAGTCTCTTCCGTTTCGGGTGGCGATGGTCAGGTGGTGAATGCGCGCGGTGGCGGCAATCATGACATCTTCGATGAGGCGCTCCGTCTTGCCCTGCATCAGCCGCGCCCACTCGCGAAAACAGGCGGCATCCATGGGCAAGACCTGCAGCGACTCCGCCAATTGATCAACCCAGAGCTCAATCTCGCCGGCCTTGGCGGGGTTCTGCCGGCGCGTGAGTTCAACTCCGGTCTGCAGTTCGCCAAGGGTCACAGCAGAGAGGTAAATCTCGTCTGCCCGCAGTTGGTTTATCCAGGCCAGCACCACGCCATGGGGGCGTGGCTTGCGTAATTCCGAGACCACATTGGTGTCGAGCAGGTAGCCGTTCAAGGCAGATCCACCGGGGCCCGACAGCGGAGTTTACCGCGCGCCGGAAGCGAAATCTCAAACCGCCGGCCAGGCTCAATAAGGAGGGATTTCAGACTGCGCCGCGAGGACTGCTGCAGGCGACGCCATTCGTCGATGGGAACCAATACCGCTGCGGCAATTCCGCGGCGCGTCACGATTTGGGGGCCATTCTCGAGCGTGATGTTCAATAACTCGCTGAAGCGGGCTTTTGCGTCCTGCAGCTGCCATTCCTTCATCGCGTGATCCTTTATCATTTTCATTGTATGACTAGTCAGATAACTAGTCAATCACACCGCAAGCGCATAAACCGCAAAGGACGCGAAGTATCACGAAGGCTTTGTTTTCCTGGGATTCCTTCGTCCTCTTCGTGGTTGATGGTCTCCAAACCGACCCGCTACCGGGGACCCTGCCCCTGCCATGGAAGGGAGGGGGCGAAGAACCGTTTTGTTATGCTACGCGGATGCCGCGAGGCTTTCTCATCGACACCGACGTGGCCTCTGACGATGCCGTCGCCCTCATTATGGCGCTGCGAGCTCCCGAGGTACGAGTGGTCGCCATCACGACCGTGGCTGGAAACGTCGCGGTCGAGCAGGCCACACGCAATGCTCTCTACACTGCGGAGCTCTGCGGAGCGAGTGTTCCTGTTTTTGCCGGAGCGGAGAAGCCGCTGGAACGCGCCCATGAAAGTGCGACCTGGTTTCACGGCCGCGACGGACTCGGCGATCACGGTTATCCGCCGCCGCGCCAGGCGGCAGAGAGATTGCACGCCGTCGATGCCATGATCGAAGCCATCGAAGCGAATCCCGGGATAACAGTCGTGACTCTGGGCCCGCTCACCAATCTTTCCCTGGCTGTGACCCGCAAACCCGCCATCGCGGCGCAAGTGGGGCGCTGCGTGGTCATGGGCGGCGCGCCCTGCTGCGAAGGCAACGTAACTCCGGCGGCGGAGTACAACATCTGGGTCGATCCGGAAGCAGCACGGGTCATCATGCTCAGTGGTCTTCCGGTCGAGCTGGTCGGTTGGCAGACCTGCCGCGGTGACGCCGTCCTCGACCAAGCCGACATCGCAAAGATTCTGGGATTCAACAACGAACTTGCCCGCTTCGCCATCGAGTGCAACAGCCGCGCCCGCGAAGCCTACAAAGAACAGACGGGAGAAGACGGCATCTCGTTGCCCGATCCGGTGGCGATGAGCATCGCGCTCGATCCCACCATCGGAACTCAGTGGAGCGAACACTACGTCGAAGTCGAAACCGGCAGCGCGTTGACCCGGGGAATGACCGTCGTGGACCGCCTCAACGTGGCGGCTGACGAGCGCAACCAGGCGGTCTGGGCGGACGCGCTGCGCCAGAGAAGAAAGACCAAAGTCTGCTGGACCATCGACAACCGGCGCTGGAAGGAAGCGTTGTGTGCCGGGCTGCGATAGCTGTCCGCGGTCCGGTAGTCAGTTCTTCGCAGGCGTAGCGCTCACGGGCGGCTCGCTCAAATCGTAGAGGTACGCCCTCGCTCCAATGCTTTTGTAAGCATCCACTCGGACCCCCAGATGATCGAGATGGTTGAGGACAATTTCTTCTTCCGACCGTCCCTCCTGCACCCGGATGTGGGAGAACAATATCCAGACGCGAGGTTGGCCGCGAAGCGGGTCAAGATCTTCCGCGTAGCAGGCACTCTCAGTGCCGCAGTCCACTCCGATCCGAACCAGCCGAGGGCGCATCTGGTAAATCTGTGCGTAATACCAGAACTGGTAGCGCGCAAAATGGTACACATACCACCCGTCGCCGGGCTGCTGGTGGGCTTGCGCATACTGAATCGCCGGCTTGATATCGTCGGGGTTCCGTTCGTAAATCAGGGATCGGACATCCAGCCAGACCGGTTTCGCCAGCAGGAGAACCAGCAGAAAGATCTGGACCGGACGTGCGAATCGCCCGCCGGCCTCTGCTATCGCTATCGCTCCCTCTCCGATCATGAGAAACAAAATCGGAAGCGCAAACAGGAGGAACCGGCCGCCCAGGGGGTATCGATGCAGAATTCCGGCCAGGGCCGTCGCCAGGAGAGGGGCCGAGAGCAGCCAGAAGCGCAGACTATTTTTGCGCGCCAGATTGATGCATCCCAGGACACAGATGACGGCGCCGGCCGAAGACAGCAACTGCGCCGGATCATCGAACAGTTTGAGGGACCCTTCGATCAGGAACCGAAGCGTCTTCCATGACCACAAGGGTTGAGGAGGGAAGTAGTCGCGCCAGAAATCCAGCAGGGAATGATCCTTGCTCAGCGGCTGAAGGGAAACGAAGTAGCATATGGCAAAGCTCAGGGCCCAGATTCCACAAACCCACGACATACGTGCCAGGCGTGGCCAGTCATTCCTGACAAGAGCGAAGACCAACAGGGCAAGGCCGGCGCCCGAAAGTATAAATACGGCGGGATGCGAAACCCAGATCGCAAGCGCGCCCAGCGCGGAAGAGCGAACCAGTTCATCGCTTGTCAGCGGACCGCCTGCGAGTTTCGAGAGCAGCCAAAGCAGCATGATCGTCACTGCGACGTCACTGGAATACTGCTTCACTTCGGAGGAGTAGTAGATGAGAGATCCGCAAAAGGCGAACAGGCTTAGGGCGAACGGAATTGCGCCCGGATCAACATAAAGCTTTGCCATGCGCCAAAAGAAGAAAAGTCCGACGAACCCGAAGGCCAGGGGAAAGGCCCGCAGTGTCAGTTCTCCGCCGCCTGCCAGTTTTGTCGCCAGCTTCTCCAGCAGCAGAAAACCGACGGGAGCTCCCTGGTGATAGTCCAACCCTTGGAACAGGCCGCTGGCCGGGCGGTGCAGGATGTTGAGGGCGAGGAGGGCTTCATCCAGCCATAGGGACCGGTTCCTCGCATACTGCACCGTCCGAAGACCCAGGCCGAGAACGACGATCGCCCACATCCAGAGTTGCGAGGATGTTTCCCGGACGTCCAATCTTGGCATTTCTGCGCGCCTGTAGTGCCCGAATCTTGCTGCTGATGGCGATGGTCGGAAGCCCCGCCAGTCTAACTGCAAAGGAACATCTGCGTCGAGGATTTGACCGACTGAAGAGGTCTGCCAAAAATGTACGAGGATGATGGTTAACCTAAAGCGGGAAATCGAAAGCAGCGGGATGTCGCGGGCCCGAGGCGATCAGCCGTTCGATATTTTCTACCGGCTGAATCCCGCCGCGGGCGCCGGCGCCGGTGCAGTTCAGGGCGGCGGCGGCGCAGGCGAAATCAAGTTGACGGGGCAGCGGCCAGTCCTGCAGAAGTCCATAGATGAATCCGGCGTGGAAGATGTCGCCCGCGCCGGTGGTGTCCAGCGGCTGCACGCGAAAGGCAGGCGCGTAGTGGAACCGGGAGCCATCCCAGGCCAGGACGCCCTCGTCGCCCAGCGTGGCTGCGGTGAGGCGGCAGCCGTAGCGGTTGCGAACTGCGGGCAGAGACTGGCGCAAGTCCGATTCGCCAGTCAGACGTCCCGGAATGTCGCGGCTGGTAATCAGGTAATCGATTTTTCCTAACAAAGCCTCCACGCCCGGGTAAAGGTCATCGAGGTCAGCGATCACGGGGATACCCGCGTCCCGGGCCCAGCCCGCGGCTGTCACTGCGGCGGCGGTGTCATGTCCGTCAAGGTGAAGGGCGTGAGCGCTGGTGATCCATTCGCGCCGCAGTTCTTCGGGGAGCAGCGTCAATCGATTGTCCCGTTTCCAAAGCACGGTGCGCTCGCCCGCGTCATCCACCAGGATGACAGCCTGCTGGCTGGCGCAGCCCCGGGCGGTGAGGAGATGAGTCTCCACGCCCAGTCGTTCGAATTCGGTGCGATGAATCGCGGCTGCGCTGTCATCGCCGATCTTGCCCACGTAGCGGGTGCGGAGGCCCCAGTGCTGGCAGGCTGCGACCGCAGTTGCGACCTGGCCACCGGGCAGGACGTCAGCCGAATGAAATTCGACTTTGGACCCCAGCGCGGGATAGTGCGGCAGGCGAATCAGCGTGTCGGTGGCGTTCAGTCCCACGCCAGCCAGGTCAACCTTGGAAGATTTGTTCACGATGGATTCAGTTAAAACGGGTGGTACGCCAGAGTGTAACGCCGCAAACCAGAAGCAGGGCCACTGTGGCTGCAATCAAAAGCAGCGCCGGGCCCCAATGAAAAGACATCCGGGGGGCGCGCGCCAGGGTCGCGAAAAACACGAACACGCCGCTGGCGACGGCCACCAGCAGCCAGTCCCATACCGTGCGCGGCGGCCTGACTTCTCCGGCGGTCTGCATGCCCTGCATACGGGCCTCGACGTAATCTGCCGCGATGTTGTAGCGCCGCGATTCGCGCTGCGAGGCTTCCTGCCACTTCGCCTGCTCCTTGCCGGCTGCGGAGGAAAACGCGATGGCTCCCACGCCCAGCATCATCAGCAGCGAGCCTCCGATGACTTGCATATAAGTGGAAGTGCCGCTGCCGCGCAATTCACCGAAAACGAAAACTCCCCACAGCAATCCCCATAGTTGATTGGAGTTCGACAGCGGAATGCCGCGGCTGATGCCCACATACTTCGCCGCGTACTGCTGAAAAACGTCGCCAATCACCCAGATGAAGCCCCCCAGCATCAGCCAGAAGAGCACGTCGCGCGCACTGACCAGCTCGTGCCAGAGCGAGGCCACTCCAAGATAGCCGATGGCCAGAGCGGACATCATTCCCAGTTCTCCGAAGGTGAAGAAGGTGACAAAGGAAAGCGGGTTCATCCCGGACAAATAAGCCTTGCGGTAGGGAATATACATCGTCCCCCAGAGGACGCCGGCGCCGAGGGCGGCCCACACCCCGCGCATGGAGTGAGCGGCCGGGGCCTGGGTGGAGGACGCAATCGCCAGCAAGGTTGCGCCGGCACACATCACCAGCGCCCCGCCCAGCACGCCCGTCCAGCGCCGCCAGCCCGCCTGGCGCAACTCGTTGAAGAAAATGAAACCCCACAGAATCCCCAGCAGACTATTTGAATTCCAGAGCGGGAAGGCGATGCTTAATCCGATATCGCGGATGGCGAAGATGGTCATGGTGTTGGCCACGGCCCAGAGACATCCCGCGAGCAGGGCCCAGATGATGAGATGAGGCGCGCGCCGAAGGTCGGCACGGACCGAAGACGTACCCAGGATCAAAGCCGGCAGGCTCCAGCGCGCCAGAAAAACGCCGGCCACCATGATGAGCGAAATCACGAGCGGCGACACACCGACGGACACAAGCTTGGTTGGCGCCTCGGCAGCACCCAGCCAGGCGCCGGCGGTAAAGCCGGAAAGGATGCCCAGCACCTGCAGCTTTCGGGAGCGTGAAGTCACCTGAGCTGCGTGTCTCCTTGCCCGGGCGTGACGACCGATTGCATGTTCCGCTGGATCCTCGGTTCAGTGTTCAGTGAATGTATTCCAGAAGCAGCAGGCCGCCGATCAGGACTGCCACCGGGACCCAGAAATGCAAGTCAGTCAGCACGCTGGTCAACCACTTGCCGGACTCGCGGTTGTCAGTGGGTTGCATGTCTGCTTTCGTGAAAGCTCGCTACGCAATGAGCCGTACGATTATAGGGCCATCGTCATCACACTTGGAGTTTGAAGGAATCGGTGAGACCATTAGGACAGAAGTTGGCAGGGGGTGGTGTCATGAAATACCGAATTGCTTTGTGGGCGAGTGTGGGCTTTCTGGTTGCGGTGGGTTGGGCCCTTTACGCCTTCGCCAGCGAGCCTCCAGCGATGACTTCCGCCGACCCGATCGTAAGTCTCGTGGAATTAACCTGCCCCGTTGTGTTTGCGAGTATTCACTTCCACTTTCCCCTCGGGTTGTATTGGTCCCTGCTTGCGAATGCCGCCACGTATGGCTTGATCGGTCTGACCGTGGAAACCTTGCGGCGGCAATTTCATCACGAACTGAAATTGAGCCGCTAGCCAGGAAATCGCCTGATCTCAGCGCGAGGCGACGCGGCGTGACGAAGAAAGCAATCACGAACAGGACGCCCAGCAGCAGGTCCACTCCGCCGAAAACCAGGTCCGAGGCATGCATGCGGTGTTGCATGACCAGAATCACCACCGCAATCCCATAGCTGAATTTTTCGAAAACCGAGGGAATCATCAGCGCCCGGTAGCGCGCCGGATCGGTCGCGATGATGAAAAACGCGATCTGCCAGGCTAGCGCAGCTCCTATGAATCCATAGAAGAAAGCGGGGTGGGTGATGGCCGGGGGATCGTTGCGGCCGATCAGGTTAAACATGAAATAAAGCGGAGTGATTACCAGCACACCCCAGATGGCGGCAACACGGAAGACAATTTTGGCAAATTTCATAGTGCAGTCTTCAGTCTTCGGTCGTCAGTCTTCAGCAAGAGCCATGCTGACGACTGAAGACTGACGACCGACGACTGATCTCCTTGTTTCCACACATATTATTTGATTTTTATTCGTGGCGCAGGGCTTCGATGGGATCCAGGCGGGAGGCGCGGAAAGCGGGAATCATGCCGCTGACCAGTCCCACGAAGCCCAGAATCAACGTGGCCGCGATCAGGGTTCCGGGGGCGATGATCAGGCGGATGTCGCCGGCCTCGCCATTTTTGGCGAAAGCGCTATACAACGTGAGCCTACCCACCGAAAGCGCGACGGTGTATGCCAGAATCACGCCCAGCACCCCGCCGATGAAGGTGATGGTCAGGGCCTCGGCGAGGAACTGCATCAGGATGTAGCGCCGGGGCGCGCCCAGCGCCTTCTGCACCCCGATCTCGCGGGTACGCTGGGTGACCGAGACCAGCATGATGTTCATCAATCCGACACCGCCGATGCCCAGCGTAAGCGTGCCGATGAAACCCATCAGCACCTTCAGCCCCAGGGTAATGATCTCGAACTGGTGGACCTGCATCATGAGGTTGAACACTCTCACCGCCTGGCGGTCCGTCTGGTTAAGCTTGTGCGGCACGGCCAGGATGGAGCGCACCGACTGTTCCAGGCGCTCGTATTCTGGAGTCAGGTAGGTGAACCAGATGGAGTCGAGGTAATGGGTATCTTTCAGGTCGCTCATGGTGGTAAAGGGGACGTAGATCACGCGGTTTATGTCGTCATTTCCCTCCTGCATCTTGGCATCGAGAATACCCACGACTTCAAAGCTGAGGCCGTCCAGGCGAATGTGTTCACCCAGGGCGTTGCGTCCGGAGAAAAGTTTTTCTTTCGCTTCCGAGCCGATTACTGCAACCCGCGAGTGCTGAATCTCGTCTTCGGCGTTGTAGAAGCGGCCCTGCGCCAGTTTCAGGGTGCGAACCGCAAGCACGCTGGGATAATTCCCGGTGACGGGGAAGTCGAAAACCCTGGTGTCGTACTGGATGTGCGCCTGCTTGCTGACTTCGGGAGTGATGTTCGTGATCTGAGGGAGGTTGGTGCTGAGGGCATCCACGTCATCCAGAGTAAAGCGGACGAGGACGCCCGCCTTCTGACCGCCCGCCTGCATGGACGTGCGCCCCGGAACCACAATGACCAGCTTGGTGCCGAAGTTGGCAAAGATATTGGCGCAGGCCTGGCCAAAACCGTCGCCATAAGCCAGCAGCATGACGACCGTGGCGATCCCCCACGCCATGCCCAGCATGGTAAGCGCAGTGCGGCGGCGGTTGTACCGCATGGCGCCGTAGGCTTCGCGGAGCAGATCACGGAACATAGATCATTGGGTAATTGTGTAATCGGGTAATTTGGTAATTGAGAATCTTTACGATTTCTTCAATTACAAAATTACCCAATTACCCAATTACAAATTTCCTCACTCCTGCCGCAGCGCTTCCACTGGTTGCAGCATGGCCGCCTTGCGCGCGGGATAAAGACCAGCCACCACTCCGGCCAGGGTCAGGCTGCCAATCGCCAGGACGGCCGACATGGGAACCAGTTTGGGGGGATCAAATCCGCCCGGCCCCTGCACCGTGCCCAGCATGGCCATCAAACCGCCGGCCAGACCCATGCCGATCAGGCCGCTGCCCAGAGTGAGAAGCAGCCCTTCCAGAAAAAATTGAAACAGGATACTGCGGTTGGTAGCGCCCAGGGCCTTGCGCAATCCGATCTCATGGGTGCGCTCGCTGACCGCTACCAGCATGATGTTGATGACGCCGATCGCGCCCAGGGCCAGCGTGACCATCCCCACCGCTCCCAGGAACATGTTCATGACGTCGAAAATGGTCCCCACCATTTGTGATTGCTTGATCGTGTCCCAGCTGTCGAAAGCGTTTTCATCGCTGGCGTCGAAACCGTGATTGCGGGCGATGATTTTGTAAACATCGTTCTGCGCCAGCACATGGTCCGCCCTCAGGGTTGGCTGATATTCAATGAAGGAGATGGAGTTTTCGTGATTTTCGCCCTTGAGGGGGAAATATGTTGCCATCACCTGGAAAGGGATGTAGCCCCGCATGTTCAGCCAATTGTTGTCGCCGCGGCCGAGGTGCGGCATGCTGCCCACGACTTCGAAGCGGATGCCGTTCAGCAGAACGAATGCGCCCACCGCGGGCCGCCCGGGGAAGAGGGTCTTCTGCAGTTCGTTTCCCAGGACAATCACGTTGCGCCTCTGCGATCCGTCCAGCTCATTGAGCCAGCGTCCTTCCTTCAGGGGAAGAAAACTTATTTCGCTGAGCTGGGGTTCGACGCCCAGGATTTCTCCTCCGGCATTGGAGAACTCGCTCACCTCGTGCAGGTCCGTGCGGGAAAGCAAAGGGCAGGCATTGCGCACGTGCGGAGCCTGGGTGCGGATATCAATGTAGTCCTGGTAGGTGAGCAAATAGGAGCGGGCGGAGTTCATGCTGCCTTGCACTGCGGGCGCGCGCCCCGGAAAGATGAACATGATGTCCTTGCCGAACTCGGCCATCTCGCGCTTGTTGCCCGAACGGAAGCCCTCGCCCACGCCCACCAGCAGCAGCAACGATCCCACTCCCCAGGCGATGCCGAACATGGTCAGAAATGAGCGCAGCTTGTGGGCCCAAAGGTTGCGGAAGATCTGCACCAGGATGTCGAGAAGCGTGCGCATGATCTGTGACATTGTACCTTCTCCCGGTTCGAGGAGGAGCGCCTAAAGTGCTTGTCCGGGGCCGTTTTCAGGGTAGCTTGCGACGCGTGTCCGACCCACACTGGCCAATCAGTCGAATTGGATCAGGACAATTTCGGGCGTTGTCCCCAGCCGCAGCGGGGGGCCCCAGGTGCCTGCCCCGTAGGAGACATAGACGATCAGATTGCCCAAACGTTGCAGGCCATAGACAAATTTTCCATAGATTCGCGAGGTGATCCAGGTAAATGGAAAGAACTGCCCGCCATGGGTGTGGCCGGAGAGTTGCAGGGAGAAGCCCTCTTCTTCGGCGATCTTGAGGCGGTCAGGCGCGTGGGTAAGCAGGATACTGGCCCGGTCGCGGTCCACGTCGGCGCGGCGCAGGACCGAGCGGAAGTGGTCGTCGTTGGTGGAATCGCCGTAGTGCACGCCCACGATCTGCAGACCATCGACCGTCACCTTCTCATTGTTCAGCACGCGCACGCCGGAGTGCTCGACTGCATCGAGATATTTGGCGGAGTCGCTGAACTGCTCATGATTGCCCAGGACAAAAAACGCTCCCAGCGGGGCCGCCAGCCGTGCCCAGGGCTGGGCGAGTTCGCGTACTCGCGCCACGGTTCCGTCGTACATATCACCCGCAATGAAGACGATGTCGGGCCGCAGCCGGGTGAGCGTACTCACGATGCGCTGCATGAAACGGAAGCCGCGGACGTGGCCCAGATGAGTGTCGGTCACCAGTGCCGCCACCCGTCCTCGCCACGATGCGGGAAGGTTGGGAAGCGTGACCCTCACTCTCCGTACCCGCGTCCAGGCGGCGTTCACCATACCGTACAAACTTGCCAGCAGCGCGAATCCAAAGAAGACAATTACCAGCTCGTGCCGCGCGGGATGCATTCCCACCAGCCGGGCGCCGCCGTAGCTTGCCCAGCACAGACAGGCCGCCAGAAAACAGAAGCTCAAAGTTCCCAGCCAGGCTGCCGAGAGGGTGTAGAGCACGCGTACCACCACATGCGAAGAGCGCCAGGCCAGCAGGGAAGCCAGCACAAAACTGACCGAGAGCAGGGCCAGTACTATCGGCAGAGGGGAAATCCTCGATGCCAGCGGCACTCCCCAGAAGAATGTCCAGGTCTCGTACAAAAACCAATGAGCTAAAAACAAGATGGATTGAATCACTGCAATGAAAACAACGATTCGGGACCTCAAGGGTGGGTTTTCTCCAGTCGATCGACCACTTTCATTAGATGAGGTTCACGGGCAATTGGATTTGCAGGTTATTTAGTCGCATTTGTGCGGGTGCTGTGTGTGGGAAGGACAGAGCCTGCCCTGAGCGAAGTCGAAGGGAGTGTCCGACCCACACTAGAGTCAGGCCACGGATTGCCGCGAGGGTTCGCGGCTGGTGGTTGGGATTTTCTTTGCGGCGAGCGCGGCCCGGGTTTCGCTCAGAGTGTTTACCGCCTGGCGGAACTTGGCGCGGGTCACGTTGCGCAGCACGGCCACCAGTGCGGAATCCTGGACCCCGCCAAACATTTTTTCCGCCCGCTCGGCCAGCTGGACCCAGTCATGCCAGTCGCCGATCACGTCCTGCATATGGTTGAGGAGCGCGATCAGGCGCGAAGCCTCCGCGCCTTTGTCCGCGAGTTCTGCCAGGTAGCGAGCCCGCTTTCCGGCAATCCTGAACTGATGCAGGGTCCTCTCCGTTATCGCGCCCTGGTCCAATTCGAGTGCGTTCAGATTTTGCCTGGCCAGGGCCAGCGGGTCGGCATTCCTTGGAATCTCCAGGCTGGCGGCGGCACGCTTCAGCCGCTTACGGACTTCGGCGACAGTTTTTTTGTCCAGGGACTTGGCCAGGCGCTTCTCCCGTTGCGAACGCTCCTCGGCGAGGGTACGCATGAGCTGGGCTTTACGGACGTGCTGCTCCGGTATCTTCAGGCTGCGCAAGGCTGCGCTCTGCACGTCCAGGTCGCGCACACGGCCTGCCTTTTTTCGAAGTCGAGCCAGAAGCTTGAGCAGCTTTTTATCGTTGCCGCTTTGCCGTTCACTCAAATCTGAAACCAGCACCTCAACTCTGCGGCTGGAAGTGCGGAATTTATGGACATTCTCTGGCGACAGTTTTCCTGGCAGTTTTGACAATTGCCGGCTGAGCTTGCGGAACGTAATACGTGTATTCTCGGGGCGTAGCGGCATAAGGGCAAAAAACATGAAACTGCAAAATCTGGGTCCGTACCGTTGAACCTGTTACTCGAATCAGTAGAGCTACAGTTCCGGGTCTTCGACAGGAAGCTTCCCGGAGGCAGGGGCAAACAGTTATTTTAACACTGCTGTAACACGATCGTGCTACCTTGCCGGAAATGGCTAATCGAGCTTTAGGAGCGCCTCGACTGACCGGCCCACAACCCGTTCCGGAACAAGCAGTTACGGCGGTCCCAGCAGACCAGGTGCAATCCCTGATCAAAGCCGGCGACAGTCGACGCGCAGACAGCGCGTTCTTTTATGCCATGCTGGCCTGCGGCTGTTCCGTGCTGGCTCTGGTCGGCTTGATAGTTTACGAGTTGATCACCAAGTCCAATCTTTCCTGGCATGCTTTCGGCTGGAAATTCTTTTTCCAAAGCGACTGGGACCCGGTCAACGATCAGTTCGGCGCCCTGCCCTTTGTTTACGGCACCATCGTGTCGTCCATACTGGCGTTGCTGATCGCCGTGCCCCTGGCCATCGGCGTGGCGGTGTACATCACTGAAATGGCGCCGCGCTGGCTGCGCGGGGGCCTGGCCTTCACCACCGAACTGCTGGCTGCCATTCCCAGCGTTATTTATGGATTGTGGGCGATCTTCGTTCTGGTGCCTCTGCTTCGCCAGTATGTGGAGCCCTGGCTGGCAAAGTATCTGGGCTGGACCGGCTTCTTCGAAGGCGCGCCCTACGGCATCGGCATGCTGGCTGCCGGGATCATTCTGGCCATCATGGTGGTGCCAATCATCTCTTCGATAACCCGTGAGGTCATGACCGCGGTGCCGCAGCAACAGCGGGAAGCCGTGCTGGCTCTCGGCGCGACGCGCTGGGAGATGATCCGCACCGGGGTGCTGCGCAACGCCCGCGCCGGCATCATGGGCGGCGTGATCCTGGGCCTGGGCCGGGCGCTCGGTGAAACCATGGCGGTCACCATGGTGATCGGCAACCGCCCGGAAATCGCAAAATCTCTTCTCGCGCCCGGCTACACCATGGCCAGCGTGATCGCTAACGAATTCAGCGAGGCCACGGGCGACGTCTATCTCAGTGCCCTGGTCGAGGTCGGACTAGCCCTTTTTATCGTGACCATCATCGTCAACATTCTGGCCCAGTTGCTGGTGTGGACAGTGACCCGTGGCACGCCTGCGAGGAGCCATGCCTGAAGCCAAGATAATGCTCCCGCCCGATTTTGCCGACGCACCCATCAGCCTGTGGCGTCGCGGCCTGAATTTCATGGTTTCGTTGGCTGCCATCGGGGCTGTCGTCCTGGTGCTGCTACCGTTGGCAGCGGTCTTCGGCTATTTGATCTACAAGGGAATCGGCTCCATCAATTGGGCTTTCCTGACCCAGATTCCCAAGCCTCCCGGCGAGGCCGGAGGAGGCATGGCGAATGCCATCGCCGGGTCGATGTACATTCTGCTGATTGCCAGCTCGATGGGAGTGCCGCTGGGCATTGGCGCCGGAATTTATCTGTCCGAGTATGGCCGTGGTACCCGCTTCGGCAACCTGATCCGCTTTACGGCGGACGTGCTCAATGGAGTGCCTTCGATCATTGTGGGCATTGTGGCCTACGGGCTGGTGGTGTTGAGTCAGGGACACTTTTCGGCCCTGGCCGGCGGCGTAGCTCTCGCCATCATGATGGTGCCCACCATCACCCGGACCACGGAAGAGATGCTGTTGCTGGTGCCGCAAGCGGTGCGCGAAGCGGCCTACGGGTTGGGAGTATCGCGCTGGCGCACCACGCTTTCGATTACGCTGCGCACCGCGACCTCGGGTGTCATCACCGGAGTGATGCTGGCGTTTGCCCGGGTAGCAGGAGAGACGGCTCCATTGTTGTTCACCGCATTCGGCAACCAGTACTGGAACTGGAAAGTGGAGCAGCCCACCGCCGCCCTGTCGCTGCAGATATTCACTTACGCGATTTCGCCCTTCGATGAATGGCACCGCCAGGCTTGGGCGGGCGCGTTGATCCTGATTATCCTGATCGTCGCTTCAGTTGGCGCAGTGCGGCTGGTGGCCGGCCGCGGTATGCTTAAGGGAGCACACTGAGATTATGGGCGTTGGAATCCAAGTCGATAAGCTGAATGCGTGGTTCGGCAAGACCCAGGCTTTGCAGGACATCGACATGACGGTGGCTGCGAACCACGCCACCGCGATCATTGGTCCGTCGGGATGCGGCAAGTCCACGTTCGTGCGCTGTCTTAACCGCATGCACGAGACCGTCCCCGAAGCCCGTGCCACGGGGCGGGTGCGGATCGGCGAAATGGATGTTTACAACGGAACCTCCGCGGTGCAGATCCGCCGGCGTATCGGGATGGTGTTCCAGAAGGCGAATCCGTTTCCTACGATGTCCATTTACGACAATGTGGCGGCGGGATTGACGCTGAATGGATTCCACGATCGCAGGCGGCTGGATGAAATCGTCGAACGTTCGCTTACGCTCTCAGCCCTCTGGGACGAGGTCAAGGACACGATGCGCAAGAAGTCGGGCGCCAGCCTCTCGGGAGGCCAGCAGCAGCGCCTGTGCATTGCGCGCGCCATCGCGGTCGAGCCGCAAGTCCTGCTGATGGACGAACCCTGCTCCGCCCTCGACCCCATCTCAACCGGCAAGATCGAAGAGCTCATCTTCCAGTTGAAAGAGCGTTTCACCATCGTAATCGTCACTCACAACATGCAGCAGGCCTCGCGGGTCGCGGAGTACACCGGGTTCTTTCTTCTGGGCAAGCTCATCGAATTCGACAAGACGGAAAAGATTTTTACCACCCCGTCCGACAAACGGACGGAAGACTACATCACAGGCAGGTTTGGATAATGGCGCGCACCCGATTTCTGCAAGGACTGGACGAGCTCCGGGCACGTTTGCTGCGTATGGGCGGGCTGGCCGAGCAGGCCGTGGACCGCGCCTGCCAGGCGTATATCGAGCGCGACCTGACGCGCTGCCGCATGGTGCTCGAAGGCGAAACCCAGATCAATCTCACCGAGCGCGAAATCGACGAGATGGCCTTCGATCTTCTGGCCATGCAGCAACCCATGGCGGTTGACTTGCGCTTCATTCTCGCCGTCACCAAGATCAACGCCGACCTTGAGCGCGTCGGCGACCAGGCTGTGAATATTGCCGAGCGCGTGATGGACATGGTGGACCTGCCGAAAGCCGATCTTCCTGTTGACATCCCGCGCATGGCGGCGGCGGTTTCCGCCATGGTGCGCCGCGCCCTCGAATCCTTCATCGAAGGCAAGGCGGAACTGGCGCAGGCGGTCCTCGAAATGGACAACGTGGTCGATCGCATGAAGGATGAAGCCTTCATCGTGCTGGTGAAGTCCATGAACGAGCATCCTGAAACCACGCGCCAGGCGCTGGACGCGCTGCTGGTGGCCCGCAACCTGGAACGCGTGGCCGACCACGCCACCAACATCGCGGAGGATGTAATCTTCTGGGTGCGTGGGGCTGACGTCCGACATAACGTAGCACCCGAACAGCCCGAACATCAGGAAGTTACCGACACTCACTAAATCATCAACCACGTGGGGACAGCCGCCCCCGGCTGTCCAGTCGAGCGCAGTTCGACCGGTTTTTGCCGGCATCACCAAGCTACCAAACTAGCGAAGCTTCGCTCCGTCGGACCGCCGGGGGCGGCTGTCCCCACGCGGTTCCTCGATTAACAGGTATCATTCTTCAGACATCTTCTGGAGGAACCTTGAAGCGCGTACTCATACTCTGGATTGCCGTTTCTCTGGCGCCCCTTTCCGCGCAGGACTCCGCCAAGCCCCGTCGGCTTTCCCTGCCTACAAGCAAGGTGTTGGACACGCCCTCGCCCGGCCGCATCGGCGCGGTGAACAGTTTTCCCGCGACTGTCGCGCTGAGCCCCGACGGCCGTTACGCGGCGCTGGTGAACATGGGCTACGGCACGCAGCAGACGCAGGCGCACCAGTCTGTCACTATTCTTGATCTGCAGACCAACCAGCTCAGGGATTTTCCCGATGCCCGCTTGTCTGACACCGCCCACCAGAGCTATTTCATCGGCCTCGCTTTCAGTTCCGACGGCAGCCACTTGTACGCATCGATGGACTCAATCTCCGACCCGACCGGGGCGAAGCGGGGCAACACTGGCAACGGCATCGCAGTGTACAAATTTGAAAATGGCAAGGTGACTCCCGGGCGATTTCTGAAGATCGCGCCGCAGAAGATTGGCGCGGGCAGAAAGGTCGCATTTGGCGTTCGCGAGACCGCTGCAGGGACTGCGATTCCATATCCCGCCGGCCTGGCCGTGATTCCAGGCCGAGGCAGCGACCGGTTACTCGTCGCCAACAATCTTTCCGACAACGCCGTGCTGCTGGATTCCCGCGACGGGCGCGTTCTACAGCAATTCGACCTCAGTACCCACGAGATGATTCCGTCGTCGTTTCCCTATACCGTGGTGGTCAGTCGCGATGGCCGGCGCGCCTGGTGCAGCCTGTGGAATTCTTCCCGCGTGGCCGAGCTGGATATTGAAAAGGGAAGCGTGACCCGCTGGATCCCGTTGCTGGAGCCGAAAGATCCCATCGCGCCCGGTTCTCATCCCACCGATCTTCTGCTCAGCCCGGATGAGAAATGGCTCTACGTCGCGCTATCCAACGCCGATGCGGTCGCCACCGTTGACACGGCTTCGGGATCGGTCGTCCACCTTGCCTCAACCAATCTTGCTGGACAGGAACACTCCGGCACTTATCCCACGGCGCTGGCGCAATCGCCCGACGGCACGCGCCTGTTTGTGGCGGACTCTTCGTTGAATGCGGTTGCGGTTTTTGACTCCGCGGCGCTGACCAAGCCGGGGATCAATTTTCCGCTGCCTCAGGAAGCGCTGGGCTTCATCCCGACGGATTGGTATCCCAGCGCCCTGGCCGTTCGCGGCGATGACCTGCTGATCGCGACCGCGAAGGGAGAAGGGGCGGGCCCCAATCGCGGCATCAGCCAATTGAAGAGCGAACGGCGGCGGCACGAACATCCCTACATTGCGACCTTAATGTACGGTTCACTCTCCCGCTTGAACATTCGCAATGTAGAGACACGCTTCCCCGAGTTGACGCAGAAGGTGAAGGAAAACAATCTCTTCCTGTCCGATCCCGGAAAGATCACGTTTCGGACGAGGCTGAACCCGATTCATCACGTGATTTACATTCTCAAGGAGAACCGTACCTACGATCAGATTCTGGGCGATCTGAAGCTCGGCGGCCGGAAAGTGGGCAACGGCGATTCCTCCCTGACCATGTACGGCGCGGATGTGACGCCCAACGAGCACAAGCTGGCTCTCCAGTTCGGAGTGCTGGACAATTTTTATGACAGCGGCGAAGTTTCCGGCGATGGTCACGACTGGTCGAACGCCGCCATCACCAGCGACTACAACGAGAAGACCTGGCAGATTGCCTATCGCGGCAAGGAACGCACCTACGACTTCCAGGGAACGGTGGCCGATGAATCTCCACTGGAGTTGGGTGAACCCGATGTGGACGCTCCCGGCACCGGTTATCTCTGGGACAATCTTGCAAGCCACGCGTTGACCTACCGCGACTATGGCGAGTTCATCACGGGAGTGTGGTGTGAGGCAGCAAAGAAATCGGGCGCCTCGCCGAAAGAGGGCACGCCCTCTCCTTATAGCTCGGAGTGCGAGCGCGCCGTGGTTCGCAAGGGTGAACCGCTTCCGCCCGACGTGGGCCAACCCCACGGATCGGCAAGCCCGTGGCCCTGGAACGTGCCGGTACTGAAAGGGATGAAGGCCAGCAAGGCGGCCCTGCGGGACCACTTTCATCCCCGGTTCCCTGATTTCAACACGGAATATCCGGACCAGCTGCGCGCCGACCTTTTCCTCAACGAGTTTGAGGATTTTGTTCGCGCCCGCAAAGAAGGCAAGGGAACCGAGCTGCCAGGGTTCGTCCTGCTCTACTTGCCGGACGATCACACCCACGGCACGACGCCCGGCAAGCCGCGCCCGGCGGCCTCGGTCGCGGACAATGATCTGGCGGTCGGCCGCGTGGTCGATGCCGTCTCCCACAGTCCTTACTGGGATGACACCGCGATTTTCATCATTGAGGACGATGCCCAGGATGGCGCCGACCACGTGGATGCGCACCGCTCGATTGCGTTTGAGATCAGCAAATATTCGCCGGGCTCGCCCGATCAGCCCTTCGTGGACAGCCGCTTCTACACCACGGTAAACATGATGCACACCATGGAAACGCTGCTGGGCCTGCCGCCGATGAACCAGAACGACGCCTATGCGCCGGTGATGGCGCCATTATTCGCGGGACCGGGGACGCAGCCGCCGTTTACAGCGGACTGGAGCAATCGCGACAACGGAGTGATTTACCAGACCAACCCAGCCAAGGGCCAGGGCGCGGCGGAGTCGGCGAAGATGGACTTTACCCGTCCCGATGCGGTCAATACCGCGGTGCTCAACCTGATTCTGTGGCGCGACCGCATGGGGAGCACGCCGATGCCGGCACCGAAGCACACAGTATTCCCGCAGAAAAGCTCTGCGGACAAGGACTGAGGTGCCGCGACCCACGTAGGGGCGGGTGCCCTCATCCGCCCAGCCGAGCAAGGCTCGGCCGGGTTTTGGTTTGAAATTGACTACTTCGCCGCGGCCTTTCCTGCATCCACATCGGCGAAGGAGAATGCCAGCGACACATTGGGATACTCTTTGCCGGCCACTTCGACGTAGGGATACACGAAGTAGTTGAGCGGCGGGCCGTCCTGCGCGGGGCTCAGGCGCAGGTCGCGTCCCATGGTGAACTGGACCCGGTTCACGTCATGCGCGCCGAAGAAGTAATCTCGCTTCTCCTGATGCTTCCAGGCCTCCGAGATGTCCACCGGGACCCAGCCATGCTGGGGCTCGAAAAAATCGGACCAGCAGTGGTAGCCGGCGATCTCCGCCGAATGGCGGTCGGGAGGCAGTGGAAATCCAATTTCAAAGCGCGCCGGAATTCCTTGGGAACGGGCCATGGAGATGAACAGGGAATGGAAGTCGGTGCAGTTGCCCTTTTTGGCGTCGCAGGCATAGAGCACGTCGCCGTGCCCCCATCCCGTGCCGGTTTTGTCGTAGCGCATGGTAGTGAAGACGTAGTCATAGATGGCGCGCGCTTTCTCAAGGGGCGTGGTCCTGCCCTCGGTCACCTTCACCGCAAGATCAGCCGGCACCCCGGTGATCGGGACCAGTTTGTCGGGCTCGAGGTACTGCTTGCGATCGCTCTCCTTGAGCTGAACTTCGGCCAGGCGGGGCCGGGCTACGCCCAGCGTCAGGCGCTCGTGGCGTACCACGTCGTAAATGACCTCGAAGTGTAAATCAGGCGATTTTGCCTTCGAGCTTTCGGCGTAGTACATCTGGTTGCCGAATCTTGACTCGCGAGTCTTCTTCAGCTTCAGGTCACCGGTCGCCGAAAGTACTTTCACTTCCTGAAAATCATCGGAGTGCGCCGCCGGAATCCACACTCGGATCCGCTCTCCCGCGGGCACGTTCTTTACCGTGAAGCCGTAGTGGAAGGTGAAGTGGCGGGAGTCCTGCGCCGAGGCCAGCGACACGACCGCGAGAAACAGTGACAGCCATAGCTTTCGCATAGGGAGATCCTTTCGAATTTCCTGGTTTAAGCCTGAATGATGGGGAAACGACGCACGGGCGTTTTAGGAGAAGCGGGGTCAAGTAAAGCCGCGCCGCGAGGATCTCATGGGAAGGACACCATTCTAATCGAGAGCAGTCTGTGGATATCGCGTTGGTGGCTTCGGGCGCCCAGGCACCCCCGCACGAGCAAGGACGCTCGCGCCCACATTCACAAGCGGGCTCGGTTAGAATCTCGGCATGGCGACTGCTATCCAATGCCGCGACCTGCGCAAGACCTACGATGGCAAGGTGGAGGCGGTGCGCGGCCTGAATCTGGAAATCGAGGCGGGCGAGTGCTTCGGCCTGCTGGGGCCGAACGGGGCGGGCAAGACCACCACTATCGAAATCCTGGAAGGTCTGCTGGAGCCTACTTCGGGGCAGGTCACGATTCTGGGCCAGACCTGGAAAGAAAACGGCCGCGAGCTGCGCGAGAAGATGGGCATCTCGCTGCAGGAGACGCGCCTGTCGGAGAAGCTGACCGTCCTCGAAACCATCAAGCTGTTTTCCGGTTTCTATCGCCAGCCTCGATCGGCGGTTGAGGTGCTGGAGCAGATGCAGCTTGGCGAGAAGGCCGATTCCTGGGTAGGCAAGCTTTCGGGCGGCCAGCGCCAGCGGCTCGCCGTGGCCACGGCTCTGGTTGGTAATCCCAAAATTCTCTTTCTGGACGAGCCCACCACGGGGCTCGATCCTCAGAGCCGCCGTCAACTCTGGGACATCATTCGCGGTTTCCAGCAGGCCGGAGGCACCGTGCTGCTCACCACGCACTACATGGACGAAGCCGAGCGCCTGTGCGATCGGCTGGCTATCGTGGATCACGGCCAGGTGATCGCCGAAGGTACGCCGTCTGATCTGATCGAGCGGCTGGGCGGTCACCACATGGTGGAATTCCAGATTGACGGGACGACCTCGAACGGCGATGCCGTTCACCTCTGGCGGGCCCTTCCGGGAGTCGAGTCGGTTCGCGATGACAACGGCATGTTCTGCCTGAACGTACGCGAACCGCATCTGACGATCCCGGCGCTGCTGGACGCGGTCGAGCGTGAAGGCCGCCACCTGTTGCATCTGACCACTCGCCAGGCCAGCCTGGAAGATGTTTTCGTCCGCCTGACCGGCCGCCACTTGAGGGAAGATTGAATCAGCGCATGGGTGAATAAACCGGAGAGCAATCAATGACCGTCGCACAACAAATTCCGCCAACGCAGGTCCCTGCGCCCGCGAGGGTCCCTCCCCGCAACGGGCGCTGGTCCGGCTTCAACCACCTGTTGATGGCGCGCCTGCTGGAACTCAAGCGCGAGCCCGAAGTGGTCTTCTGGGTCTTTGGCTTCCCGGTGCTGCTTGCCCTGGGGCTGGGCATCGCCTTTCGCAACAAGCCGGCCGACGTGACTCCGGTTGCCATTGTGGCCGGTCCCGGCGCCGATCATGCGTTGGATCTGCTGCAACACTCGCCGCGGAGTTCCTCGATTCACGCCACGGTGGCGGCGGAGGCGGAAGCGCTGCAGGGATTCCGATTGGGAAAGTACGATCTGGTGATCGTGCCCAATGGCGTGAATACTTTTCAGTATCGCTACGACCCTGCGCGCCCGGAAAGCGTGCTGAGCCGGGCCGAGGTGGACGATGCCCTGCAAGCGGCGGCGGGACGCACCAACCCGGTGCCGACCACGGAGGTGGCCTCCAGTGAGCCGGGATCGCGCTACATCGACTTCCTGATCCCCGGCCTGCTGGGCATGAACCTGATGAACTCCGGCATGTGGGGCATCGGTTTTGCGCTGGTGGACATGCGCCAGCGCAAACTGCTCAAGCGTTTTGTAGGCACTCCCATGCGGCGTAGTGATTTTCTGCTGGCTCTGACCAGCAGTCGCCTGGTGCTGATGGTGATTGAAATCGTACTCTTGCTCGGTTTTGGCGTGCTGGTGTTCCACATGCGGGTGCTGGGCTCGGTCTTCACCATTTTGCTGCTCACAACCGTCGGTGCCATATCCTTCGGGGGCCTGGGACTGCTCACCGCCAGCCGCGCGCAGAAAATCGAAAGTGTCAGCGGGCTGATGAACCTGGTGATGATGCCGATGTGGATATTCTCCGGCGTATTTTTCTCCTCCGAACGCTTTCCGGCGATATTGCAGCCCTTCATCAAATTGCTGCCCCTCACTGCGCTGAACGACGCCTTGCGGGCCACGATTCTTCAGGGTGCTTCCCTGGGGGCTCAGTCGGGACGCCTGCTGGTTCTGGTGCTGTGGGGAGGAATCTGCTTCGCGCTGGCCCTTCGCTGGTTCCGCTGGACCTGATAAATCTTTTGAAATCAGGCAAATCCACCCTATGAATGACGCATTGGGAGCGCCTGCCCGGTGTATAATCCGGGTTGTGCTTACGAAAATACACTTCGCTGCGGCAGTCGGCGTACTGCTGGTTTTGCTGGTTATTTTCGTTTGCCCGGCGGTGGACTTGCCTGCGACTGCACTGCGCGCCCAGCAGGCGTCGATGCTCCTGCTTGTGACCATCGCTTTGTGTGCCCGGTGCCCGTTTATGCGCACCCGGGTGACTCCGGCACCACAGACTTTCACCCACAACCAGGTTGATTCGGCGTCCATATCTGGCCCTTCGTCCCTGACTGCCGTTTTGCTCTGTTGAGCTGAACGATCGTTCCCTGGTCAGAGCCAAACTCACCTGCGCTTCGCAGCTGGGTGTGGCTGTCCTACTTCCGATCTCGCTATCCGGGGGTGACATTGAAGGTAATCGAGCGGCAAATCACTTACGGTCCGTTTCTGGAGCAACTGCGCACCGCTCCGTCCCGCATCCTGTTACTCGACTACGACGGCACTTTGGCGCCGTTCTGCGTGGACCGCAACCTCGCCGTGCCCTATCCCGAAGTGCCGCCCTTGATCGTCCGCATCATGAAACAGGGGACCCGGGTGGTGCTGATCAGCGGCCGTCCGGTGAAGGAGCTGTTGCAGCTCACCGGAATTTCTCCGCAGCCTGAAATCTGGGGAAGCCACGGCCTGGAGCGGCTCACGGCGGATGGCAGGTATGAAGTGAGCTCGGTTCCTGAACACAAAGACTATCTGCTGGCTGCGGCGTCGATTCTCCGTGACGCTGGACTGGAAGACCGCGCTGAAATCAAGCCCGGAGGAGTGGCGGTGCACTGGCGCGGCCTGAGCAAGGCGAAAGCCGAGAAACTGGCGCGCGAAGTACCCGAACTTTGGCAGTCACTGCTCGATCGGGCCCCGTTGAGTTTGCTCGAATTTGACGGCGGCCTGGAAATTCGAGTGGCCGGTCGAGGCAAAGGGGACGCGGTTCGCGCCATCCTAAAGGAATCGGGACCGCAAGCGGCGGTTGCCTACCTGGGGGACGACCAGACCGATGAAGATGCATTCCAGGCGCTTAAGGGCAACGGACTGACAGTTTTAGTGCGCCCACAATCACGGCCGACTGCAGCCGATATCTGGCTGCAACCACCTCAAGAACTGCTCCAGTTTCTGGAGGAGTGGCTTCGCGCCTCGGGAGGGCAAGGATGAACGAAATCACGGGACGAGTGATCAATGTTTCGAACCGGCTGCCGATTCTCATCCGGAAACACGCAGGCGGCGCCCGGTTGGAAAGAAGCTCGGGAGGACTGGCCACCGCCCTCGAAGCGGGTTGGCGCGACCAGCCCGGAGTCTGGATCGGCTGGGCCGGCACCGGGCCGGAGGAAAATATCGAACCCTTTCTGGTCCGTGCCGCGCATCGCCGTTCCTATACTCTTCGCTCGGTGGCCCTGACTCAGGAGGAGATCGCCAAGTTTTATTCCGGCTTTGCCAATGAAATCATCTGGCCCCTGTTTCACGACATGCCTTCGCGCTGTAATTTCGATCCTGAGTACTGGGAAATCTACCAGCGCGTGAATCGCAAGTTTGCCAGTGTGGCTGCCGAAACTGCCCGGGACGACGATTTTGTCTGGGTCCATGACTACCACCTGATGCTGACCGCTTCCGCGCTGCGGCAGGCCGGGGTGCATGCGCGCATGGGATTTTTCCTGCACATCCCCTTTCCTTCTCCCGACGTATTTGAAAAGCTTCCGTGGAAAAAGCCCATCCTCAAGTCACTGCTGGAATTCGATGTGATCGGGTTCCAGGGCGATCGCGACCGCTCAAATTTCGTGAGCTGTCTCGAACGCCTTCTGCCTGAGGCCAGGGTCGAACACGGCACGCCGCACTTGCTGGTAAGTCAGGAAGGAAGGCGCACGGTGGTAGGCACGTTTCCGATCGGCATCGATTTCGAAGCGTTTGAGAACGATGCCAAGCGCCCGGAGATTGCAGCCCATGCCGCCGATCTCAGGAAACGGGTGTCGGACGAGACGCTGGTTCTCGGGGTGGACCGACTGGATTACACCAAGGGGATTCCAGAACGGCTTAAATCATTCCGCCTGCTGCTGCGCCGCTTTCCCGAGATGAGAGGGCACATCACACTGGTGCAGGTGGTGGTTCCCAGCCGCGAGGAAATCCCCAACTACAAACATTTGCGCCGCGAAGTCGAACTGCTGGTCAGCCAGATCAACGGCGAGTTCACCGAACCGGGGTGGGTGCCGGTGCACTACATCCATCGCAATCTGGGCCGGGACGAACTTCTGGCTTACTATCGCGCCGCCGACATCGGCCTGGTGACTCCGCTTAAGGATGGAATGAACCTGGTCGCCAAGGAATTCTGCGCCGCCCAGATCGACGAGCGCGGAGTGCTGATTATCAGTGAATTCGCGGGCGCCGGACCGGAGTTACGCAGCGGGGCGATCATCGTCAATCCCAACGATTTTGCCGAGGTGGCCCAGGCGCTGTACGACGCCGCGCACATGAGCGCCGACGATAAACGCTGCCGCATGCGATTGCTGCGCCAGATCGTCAAAGACCACAATGTGCACCGCTGGATCCGTTCCTTCCTGCAGGCTATTCCGGAGCCCGTCCCGGCGAAGGGCGATCCCGGAGAAGACTCCTGGGAGTCGGTTGCCAAATCAACCGAGCGTTCCCGGAAAATTATGCCGGGTGTGGCCCTGGTGGCCGCAGCTCTCTCCCCAGCCAGTCGTCCGCGCTATGCCATGGGCAAGGATGCCAAACTTCGCGTGCTGGGCAGCGCCGCCGGCGAAGACTAGTTTTCGAATTGTCATCCTGAGCGGAGTTGGCCCATTCGCAAGGCGAATGGGCCAACGAAGTCGAAGGACCCCTATCGCTCGTACATCGCCAGTTCTCACTGGCTGGTACGCCGAAGTTTCCCATGCAGGGCGAGATTGATTTGTCAGATAGGGATCCTTCGACTGCGAGTTTGCTTCGCATGGCGAAGCAAACTCTTCGCTCAGGATGACACGCACACAGGTTCGCGTACTGGACTGAATGATCGTTACTCCAACTGCCTGCCTTTTGACTCGTCGCACCCCAGCTCTTTCGGCGCAGCTTGCGATCTCGGATCTGTAGCGTCCAGCGGCACGAGGACATCAACCGTGGCATCCTGGCAGTCGCGAACCAGTTGCATATGTTGCCGTTGAAATTCAGGGGGCAGCAGGGAACGATTGCTCCCGATGTACTTCTCGAGATAGGTCATGTCGAATACTGCGCCTTCCGTCATCTGCCACTCTGCCCGAAGCCTGTCGGTAATTTCTTTCCTGGCAAAGATCTCCAGTTTTCCCATGTGGTATTGCTGACCCTCCATCACTGAGACAGAGAGAATAACGGTGGCGTTGGATAGAATCTGGGTATCCGGTATGAGCGTGAAATCGATGAAACCACTCGAGACGTAGAGATCACGAAGAGCATCAAGACCGCTGGCTATCTTGTCCCTGGCGAACAGATCTCCCTTTTTGAACGGGAACTTATTGCGGAGTTCGTCCGCGTCGAAGGCGTGGTTTCCGACGAAGCCGATCTCCGCCAGCCGGTAGCGTGGGCCCTCCAGAACGTCGGCTTCCACCGTCACAGTCTTGGGCACGGCGACGGGGTCATTCGGCTGGATGCGCAGGCTGTTGAGCACCACGCCGAAATATCCCCGGTTTTGAAACAAAGCTCTGACCCGTTCTTCTATCTCGTCCGGGTTCTCGTCAAAGCAGGAACCTGTCATCTCGCTTTCAATGGCGGCGAGCTCGTCTGAACCTAGCGCTTGGGTGCCGTTGATCGTGAAGTCGGTAATCAATACTCCTGAGTTCTTGCTGGAACGATGGTCCTGACCCCTCACGCAGTCGGCGCGCAGGGAGGCTGCGAGGAAGACAAACGTGACCAAAAGGAACCAACGACTCCTGCGCATTCGTGAAT
This sequence comes from Terriglobia bacterium, assembly GCA_963752375.1. Classification (GTDB taxonomy): domain Bacteria; phylum Acidobacteriota; class Terriglobia; order Terriglobales; family Acidobacteriaceae; genus JAIQFF01. The sequence goes on along the minus strand of CAVVYF010000035.1, from coordinate 224,760 downwards.
CTCCCACAACGGCTGACTGAAGAAATCCTACTACTCCTACGACTCAATCAGGTCCGAAGCGCCGATTACTCTAACTGCTTGCCCTTGGTCTCCGGCAACTGCGTCGCCACCAGGCAAGACAGCAGAAACGACACAGCGCACAGGTAGAATGCCCAACTCAGACCGTTCGCCTGTCCCACCCGCCCGATGACGAACGGCGCGATTGAACTCATCGTGCGTGCGCCGTTGTAGGTAAAGCCCAAAGCGCGGGCCCGGACCGAGGTGGGGAAAATCTCGCTGCCGATAATTCCCGAGCCGGAGAAAAATCCCGTGCCGAAAAATGCCAACACCGTACCCAGCACCATCAAGGCCCAGGGCGCCCTGGCCATGGCATAAATCGGTACTATAACTGCCGCCATGAAAGTATATAAAATAAAAGACTTGCGCCTCCCAAGATAGTCTGCCACCCAGCCGAAGCTGGCGTATCCGGGGAACATTCCGGCCAGGTTCAATACCACCAGCAGCGTGGTCGTGCCCATGATTCCGAAGCCGCGTCCGCCCTGCTCGACGGGTAGAGATAGGTAAGGCGGGATCCAGGTGAACAATCCCCACCAGGCGAACATGCCGAAGAAATTCATGAACAGCAGCGCCCAGGTGTGCTTTCCGTAAGGCGGCTTGAAGAGGCCGCCGAATCCCATCTGCGGGACACTCACCGGGGAATCGTCAACTCCGCGGACTTTACGTTGCCGCCACATTTCCGACTCGGGCACGCCGCGGCGAATCCACAAGACCACCAGCGCGGGCAGAATTCCGACGAAAAATGCCATGCGCCAGTCGGCATAGTGCAGCACCACGCCGGTCACCAGCGCGGCCAGAGCGTAACCAATGGCCCATGAACTCTGGACGATGGAGATGGCTTTGGCCCGCAACTCGGCCGGCCAGGTTTCGGCGACCAGGGTGGCGCCAGTATTCCACTCTCCGCCCATTCCCAGCCCGAGGATGAAACGGAAAACCGCCAGCATCAGCACCGAAGTTGCGAGACCGGAGGCGAAGGAACAAACGGAATAAGTGAGGATGCTCAACATCAGGGCGCGCTTGCGGCCCAGGCGGTCGGCAATGAATCCGAATGCGACGCCGCCGATTCCTGATGCCAGCAGGGTCAAACTGTTGAGCAGGCCGGCCGTCCCCTTGGTCATGCCCAGGTCGCGCATAATGTGCGTCAGGACCAGGGCGTAGAGCATGGCGTCGAAGGCGTCGAGCATCCAGCCCAGCGCCGCGGCAACGAGCGTCCGGCGTTGCGCGGAGGTGGCTTGGGTAAAGGGGAAGGCCAGGCTGGTTGCCATCGGACGGATTGTTAATGGTCAGCGGCCAATTGGCAACCGAAAACCAGTCTCTCCGTGTCCTCAGTGTCTTCTGAGGATTTTCCTGATTGGAACCACCGAGGACACGGAATCCTTCGTGTACCTTCGTGTCCTTGGTGGTTAATGATTTAAGGCACAAACCACGAAGGACACAAAGTTACACGAAGGTTGCTCCGGTTCCGAGTGCCCTCTGTGGTTTTCTTGATTCGGAACTCTGAGGACACAGAGAAACAATTCTGCCTACAATTTCAGAAGATGGAAGTATCGGCGGGCTTTGTGTACATCACGTGCTATTTGTTCGCGCAGCGCATCGACCGAGGGGAATTTAATCTCATCGCGCAGACGTTGCAAAAAATAAATCTCCACTTCCGTGTCGGGCGCCAGCTCGATGGGATGGAAGTTCAGCAGGTGAGTTTCGACCGCGAATGATTCCGCGCCAAATGTGGGACGTCCGCCCACATTGGTGACCGAGTCAAAGCACTCTTTGCCCACTCGGGTGCGGCTGATGTAAACGCCATCCCTGGGTACGAATTCTTCGTAGCGGCTCAGGTTGATGGTGGGCACGGTGTATTTGGAGCCGTATCCGCGCCCGCGGCCCGGCGTCGAGAGCATGCTGAAAGGATGTCCCAGCAGGTGCCGGGCGCGGCTGACCCGGCCTTCGCCCAGAAGCCGGCGCACGTGGCTGCTGGAGACGGGCTCGCCGCGCAGTTTCATCTCCGGATAAACTTTGACTTCGAAGCCCATCTCGCGTCCGAATTCGGCCAGCATATCCACATTGCCCGCGGCCTTATGGCCGAAATGAAAGTTGTAGCCTTCGTGCACTTCGCGGGCGCGCAGTTGCTTCCTGAGTATTTGTTCCGCGAACTGCCGTGGAGTCATCAATGAAAGATCGCGTCCGAACGGCAGGAGCAGCACGGCATCCAGGCCGCTGGCCTCTAGCAGGCGAAGTTTCTCCGGCGTGGGCGTGATTAGCTTCAGTCCGGAATCCGGTTTCAGGATGCGGACGGGATGGGGCTCGAAGGTGACCGCCATGGCCTTAGCGCCCTGCTGCCGCGCGCGCTCCACGATTTCCTGGATCACGTGGCTGTGGGCGCGGTGCACCCCGTCAAAGTTTCCGATGCTCACCACGGTCGGGCCGAAGTCTGGAGGAACATCTTCGAGTTTGTGGAAGACATGCATTAAAAGCAGCTTCTAGCTCCTAGCTTCTGGCTCCTGGCTAAATCCAGAACCCATTCACCGCAACCAGGCCTTGGCGAACTTTGCGGAGTATCTTTGCGGCCTTTGCGGTTAAAGATTTTCCTTTCTAAATCTCAAATTCCAGTTTCATCCCGTCATACGAGAGCCGCACATGCGGCGGCAGCGACGCATTGGTCTCCGCATGCGGCAGATCGTGGCAAATATGGGTAAAGAACGCACGCCTGGGTTTCACCCGTTCCACGATGCGAAGCGAATTCTCCACCGTCGAATGCGTGGGATGAGGCTTGTGCCGCAGCGCATCCAGAAAGAGGATGTCGAGGTCCTGCAGCTTGTCGAACGCGGCTTCAGGCACGGAACTGTGATCGGTAAGATAGGCAGCCGACCCGAAGCGAAAGCCGTAGATTTCAGTTTCGCCATGAATGACGGCGACCGGTTCGAAGCGCGCGCCGAACAATTCCAGCGGCCCTTCCATCGGCTTGAGTTCCACCTGCGGCAGTCCGCCAAATTTATAGTCCGCGTCAAAGATGTAGCGGAACATGTTGCGGATGAAGGCCACCACATCGGGACGGGCGTAGAGCGGCAGGCGGCCCGGTTTGTGGCGAAAGCTCAGCGGGCGCAGGTCATCAATGCCAAGAATGTGGTCGGCGTGAGCGTGGGTGTAGAGCACCGCGTCCAGGCTGCGTATGTTTTCGCGGATCGCCTGCTCGCGAAAATCGGGCGTGGTGTCGATGAGCACGCTGCGCCCACCGAACTCAATCAACACGGAGGGCCGGGTGCGGCGGTCACGCGGGTCGGAAGAGCGGCAAACGGCGCAGTCGCAGCCAATGGTGGGCACGCCCATCGACGTGCCGCTCCCCAGCACGGTCAGCGTGGCTTTCATCGTTTCGCAGGGTTCGTGCCGGTCGCCTGCGGCGGCCGGGCCAGTGCATTGGTCACTTCCACGTAGGCCATGCGAAGTTCGTAAAGACAGTTCTGCAAGAAGTTTTCTTCCGCGGGCGTGAGGTTGCCCTTGGTTTTTTCCGCCAGCAGGCTGAGCGTGTCCACGGTCTGGCGCGCACCCAGCAGGTCGATCCGCGGCTGCCCTCTCTCTTCCTGCATCAGCCCGAGTTGCAGCATGGCGGTCATATACAGAGAGGCCATGAAGCGCTCGAAGGTCATCTCCATTTCTTTCGCGGAGTGGCCGCTGAGTTCGACGCGGGCATCCAGTTCCCTGGCCGACTTGCGGTAGGCATCGGCCTGTTCCTTTTGCTCGGCCGCGCTGGGACTCGGCGGCACGGACGCATCGAGCGCTGATGTATCGAGCGATGATGTATCCAGGGGCGAGGGTTCGGCTGCGGCAGGCTTCACTTCCGCGGCCGCCGGCGGAGCCGGTTTTGAGGTGGGAACTTCCTCTTCACTGACTTCCTGGCGCAACTCGCCGTCGGAGGTGAACAGCCGCCGGTCGGTTACGGTAAAGCTTTCCTGCTTTTTTTCAGACATAGATTCTTTCCTTGGATTACTCGAATGCTTCCGCGAAAGGCAGGTTGGCGACGCTGGCAGCGCTGCCGTCGGCCTCGACCTGCCTGCCGGGCGTCGCTGCCTCGCGGCGGATGTAGCCCAGCGCCACCCGGCGCTCGCCGCCGGCGAGCGGCAGGGAAGCGGCGCTGGTAATTTCGCCGGCCTCCTTGCCTTCGACCAGAACCTTGCTTCCCAGGGCAGGCAAAGGCCCGCTGATTTCGAAGCCGGTAAATTTACGGCGCACCTGGCCGCGCGAGCGAATGCGCTCGACAATCTCCTGGCCAACATAGCAGCCCTTGGAAAAATTCAAGGCGCGTTCCTGCTCCGTTTCCTGGGGCAGGTCGCGTTCGCGTATGTCGATGCCATAGCGGGGAATTCCGGCGCCAATGCGCAACAGGTCGAGCGCCATCGTCCCCACGCCTTTGGCTCCGGCCTTGACCAGCGCTTCGTGCATCGGGTCCAGGTCGCCGGGCGCGAAGCCATAATTCAAAAGATTCCACGCACGGGTTATCGCCACGCACGAGAGTCACGGCACTTTGCTGCCAGGCGGTCGCGACAAATTGCAAAGGCCTGAGCTCGGGCACTGCGAACCCCGCTGCCTCTAAGGCTTCCCGGGACTTTGGTCCCGCGATTCCGATGGCTGCCAGGTTCTCGCTTTTCACCTCTACGTCGTCCATGATGATGTACTTGTCGAAGACGGCGAGGATCTTCTCCAGTTGCGACTGGTCGGTATCGACCAGCAATGACTCTCCGCGATTGTAGGCGTACAAATCGCCCAGGATGTGCCCCTGGGGATTGAGCAGGAAAGCGTACACGCCCTGTCCGGGCGCGAGATCGCGGATATTGTTGGTGACCATGCCGTTCAGCCAGCGCACCCGGTCGCTGCCGGTGAGTGAAACCTTGGCGCGGGCAGGGAGTCGGTAAACTCCAGCCGACCCAACCAGAGCCTGAAATTCGGCGCGAAGGTCGCCCAGGTCGGCGGGCGGCGGAGCAGTGCTCGAAGCGGGCGCGTCCACCGTGTTTTGTTGTGCGGTCACGCTCATTTTCTCTGTTTTGATTATATAGCGCGCCGGTGGAGAGCGGGCGTCGCCGCTCCGGTTTACCGCGAGACGGGCGAGGACGCCCGTCCTCCATTTTTGTCCCTCTCTTTAATCTTTGCGCCTCGCCGATCGAGTTGATAATCTTCCATCCCGTGAGTTCCAAAAAACGTATTGCCATCATTCCTGGAGACGGCATCGGTCCGGAAGTCATCGCCGAGGCTGTGAAAGTCCTCCAGGCTTCGGGTGCCGGGGTCGAGATGACCCATTTCGACTGGAGCGCCAATCGTTACCTGGCGGATGGCGTTACCGTCCCGCCTGACGGCTTCGCCATGCTCGAGCGCGATTTCGACGCCATCCTGCTGGGCGCATTCGGCGACCCGCGGGTGGCGTCCAATATTCATGCGAAGGAAATCCTGCTGGGCATGCGCTTCAAGATGGACTTGTACGCCAACGTGCGCCCGGTGCGTTTGCTGGACGCGTCGCTCTGTCCCCTTAAAGGAGTCGAACCACGGGACATTGATTTTGTGGTCGTTCGCGAAAATACGGAGGGCGTTTACGTCGATGCGGGCGGCGTGTTCAAACCAGGCACGCCGGATGAGGTCGCCGTGCAGGAAGACATCAACACCCGCAAGGGCGTGGAGCGGGTGGTCCGCTATGCCTTCGAATATTGCGAGCGTCACAAGAAGCACGATGGCACGCCGCGCCAACGCGTGTTGATGTGCGACAAATCGAATGCCATGAGCTACGCGGGAGGACTGTGGCAGCGGGTCTTCAAGGAAGTGGGCCGCGAGTATCCGCAGATCACCTCGCAGCACATGTACGTGGACGCGCTCTGTACCCAGATGGTGCGCGATCCGCGGCAGTTCGACGTGATCGTGACCAACAACATGTTTGGCGACATCATCACCGACCTGGCCGCCGGACTGCAGGGCGGCCTCGGCATGGCCGCCAGCGGAAATATTCATCCCGGAAAGACCTCCATGTTCGAGCCGGTGCATGGCTCCGCGCCGCCCATTGCGGGCAAGAACATTGCCAATCCATTGGGCGCGATTCTTACGGCGGCGATGATGCTGGCGCATTTGGGCTTGATTAACGAGGCGGAAAGGATTGAGGCCGCGGTGCTCGAAGCGGTGCGGCAAAAAAAGATCACGCAGGACGTCGGCGGCAGCCTGGGTACGCGGGAGGCGGGGGAGTGGGTGGCGAAGCGGGTTGCAGGCTGAGTGACGCAGCAGTTTGTATGGGTCTTGTCCGACGCCTTTGAATTTGATTTTGATTTGGTCGAGTTTAAATAGTCAAGGTCAAGGGCGTCGGACAAGAGTGTCCGACCCACACACTCAACTCCGCCGCCCACTCAGCAGCGCCAGTTCGCGCCATTTCCAGTGGCAATCGACATCATCAAACCCAATCTCGCGCAGCCATTGCAGCTGCGTTTCCAGAGCCAGCAGCTGATTGGAAGGGTCTTCGGTCTCTCCTGTGCATCCGATGTGCCGCAGGAATTCTTCGTGAAGCTCGGGCGTAGGAGAAGCCACATGCTCCAGATTGCAAAACACTCCGCCGGGATTCAGCCGGGCATAAATCTCAGCGTAAAGCGACCGCTTGCGTTCGTGGGTGAGATGATGAATAGCAAAGCTGGACACGACCGCGTCAAAGCTGCCTGACTCGGGAATGGGATTCTCCAGATTGTGGGCCACGACCGTGACCGAGGGATCGCCGGCAAAACGTTTGCGTGCGGCCTCCAGCATGGCGGGAGAGAAATCGATTGCCACCGCGGTGGCTTCGGGATGCGCCAGTTTGACCAGGGCCAGCAGGCGTCCGTCTCCGGTACCGAGATCGAGAATCCGCCGGACGGCTGGCGGGATGAATTCCAGAAGGGTGGATTCGCCTTCAACCCGGTGCGGGATGGAGTCGGCGCGGCCCAGGTAGTCCAGCGCGTGTTCGGTTGAGGCCCAGAGATTCACCCTCATGGGAAAAGTATAAACTCATATCCAATGGCCAGATTGAAGATGGGCGGAAAGTGGCGCTGGGTCTCGATCGTTGAAGTTGTTTTGCTTCTTCTGTCGTTCACCGCCTCCGGGCAGGCCCAGGCGGGAGTGCGGATAGCAGAGCAAAAAGCCGCGGGCGAGTCACCCGCGACCACACAACCAACCACTCAACCTGCCGAAGAGCAGAAGATCTCACCGCAGGAAGCGGAGAAGCTCTTCCGCTCGGTGGATGAGATTCTTCGCTTTGCCAGCAATGACACCTTGCTTCCCATCAAGCATGAGGTCAAGCGGCAACTGGTCAGCCGCGATGAAGTGGAAAGCTACGTCAGCAAGCACACCAGCGAGGATGAAGACGCCAAACGCCTGCGCCGCTCCGAGTTGGTGCTCAAAAAATTCGGACTGCTGCCGCGAGACTTCGACCTGGGAAAATTCCTGCCCCTGCTCTTAAAAGAGCAGGTCGCGGGATACTACGATCCCAAGACCAGGACGGTCAATCTTCTGGACTGGCTGGGCGCGGAGCAGCAGAAGCCGGTGCTGGCGCACGAACTGACGCATGCGTTGCAGGACCAGTCTTTCAATCTCGAGAAATACATGAAGCCGGTGGATGCCGACCTCTCGAAGAAGAAGGAAATTACCGCACAGGACATCGAGAATGACGAGGTCAGTACCACGCGTCAGGCCGTGGTCGAGGGCCAGGCCATGGCGGTGCTGGTGGATTACATGCTGGAGCCGATGGGCCTGTCGCTGAAGGACTCGCCGCAAGTGGTCCAGGGTTTGAAGGACGGCATGCTGGTGGGCACGGCGGACTCGGTGCAGTTCCGTAATGCCCCCATCTACATGAAGGAAGCGCTGACCTTTCCCTATCGCTACGGCATCGATTTCATTGCCGAAGTGCTGATCAAGGAGGGGAAAGAAAAGGCCTTCGCTGACCTTTTTCGCAATCCTCCGCGGACCACGCGGCAGATCATGGAACCCGAGACCTATCTTTCCGGCGAGCGCCTTGAGCCCATGCCCGTGCCCGACCTGCGTCAGGTTTTCAAAAACTATGAGCGCTTCGATGTGGGCGCGGTGGGTGAATTCGACGTGGCGGTTCTGATTGACCAGTATGCCGGCGCTGCAATTTCGCACACCCTGTATCCGCACTGGCGTGGGGGTTACTACTTCGCAGTGCGGCCCAAGGGCGATCCCGCCGCACCCCTGGCGCTGCTCTACACCTCGCGGTGGTCCACTCCGGAAAAGGCAGCCAACTTTGCGGCCATCTACGCCGCCGGATTAAGCAAGCGATACCTGCATGTGCACGATGTGACGGAAGGTGGTACGGAGTCGCCGGTCGAGACCGCCGCGTTGGACCACCTGACCGGCAAGCGAACCTGGCTGACCGAAGATGGGCCCGTCGTCATCGATGTGCAGGGCGATACAGTCATGGTCACTGAGAGCCTGGACCAGGACACAACCGACAAGCTGGAGCAGGAAGTATTTGGAATGGCCGCAGCGGCAAAATAGCTTTTGATTGTGTGGGACCGGGTCTCCGACCCGGTCAGGCGGTGCGAAGCACCGCTTTTTTGGATCACTCGAAAACCTGCGGCCCTTTGGGCCGCTCGACCAGGTCCCTTCGACTTCGCTCAGGGCAGGCTCCGACCCGGTCCCACACAGTCCTACGCCCCCTGTATAATCACCCCTTTCCGAGGAGACCCTTGCCACAAGCAGAAATTGGAATCATTGGCGGCAGCGGGCTGTACTCAATGCCCGGCCTGACCAAAGTTAAAGAAGTCCGCGTGAAGACGCCCTTCGGCAAACCCTCGGACGCGTATATCCTGGGCACGCTGGAGGGCCGCAAAGTCGCGTTCCTGGCGCGCCACGGCCGGGGACACCGCATTCTTCCCACCGAGCTCAATTTCCGGGCCAACATTTATGGCTTCAAGCAGCTGGGCGCGGAACGGATTGTTTCCATCTCCGCCGTGGGTTCGCTGAAGGAAGAGCACAAGCCGCTGGAGTTTGTCATCCCCGACCAGTTTTTCGATCGCACCCGCCACCGCGTGGACACTTTTTTCGGCAACGGCATCGTGGCCCACATTGCCTTTGCCGATCCCATCTGTCCTCAACTGGCCCAGGTGGTTGAAGGCGCGTGCGGAAAAGCGGGCGTCACCGCCAAGCGCGGCGGCACTTACGTGTGCATGGAAGGGCCGCAGTTTTCGACGAAAGCCGAATCCAATGTCTATCGCACCTGGGGCATGGACGTGATCGGCATGACCAACCTGCAGGAAGCCAAGCTGGCCCGCGAGGCGGAAATCTGCTATGTGACCGTTGCGATGGTCACGGACTACGACTGCTGGCATCCGCACCATGATTCGGTGACCGTGGACCAGATCGTGGCCGTGCTGCTGAAAAATGCCGAGAACGCGACCCGGGTGGTGCGCGAGACGGTAGCTGCCATGCCCCGGGAGCGAGCCTGCAAGTGCGGCTCGGCGTTGGCGCACGCCATTCTCACCGATCGCAGCAAAATTCCCGCGGCCACGCGGCAGAAGTTGAAACTCATCCTCGATAAATATCTCAAGGCCAGGAAAGCATGAGCATCGTCGCAGTGGGCTCAGTGGCGTTCGATACCATCGCCAGTCCCTCGGGTAAAGTTGAAGACGTTCTGGGCGGCGCGGCCACTTATTTCGCGTTGGCTGCCAGCTATTTCACCGACGTGCGCGTGGTCGCGATTGTGGGCGAGGATTTCACCGCCGATCACGAAAGCGTCCTGAAAGAACGTGGGGTGGATACGCGCGGCATCGAACACGCCAAGGGGAAAACGTTTCGCTGGGGCGGGCAGTATCTCGACAATCTGAACGAGGCGAAGACCGACTTTACCGACCTCAACGTGTTTCAGAATTTTCAGCCCCACATCCCCTCCCACTATCAGGACTCGCAGTTTCTGTTCCTGGCCAACATCCAGCCTGACCTGCAGGCCATGGTGCGGCGGGAGATGAAGACGGTGCGCATGACCGGCGGCGACACCATGAATTACTGGATCAACAACGCACGCAAGCAGCTGGTTGAAACGCTGAAACTGGTGGACGTGCTCTTGATCAACGATACCGAGGCCAAAAGTCTGGCGGGAGAGAGCAACCTGCCGCGGGCCGCGCTGAAAGTGCTGGCCATGGGGCCGCAGGCGCTGGTGATCAAGCACGGCGAGTACGGCGCCACAATCTTCTTCCGCGAAGGCGCGTACGGCATCGGCCGCCATCCCTTTCGAGCTCCCGCGCTGCCCATTGAAGAAGTCAAGGACCCCACCGGTGCGGGCGACTCTTTTGCCGGCGGCTTCATGGGTTACATCGCCTCGCAAGGCGAATTGAGCCGCGAAGTCCTCAAGCGCGCCCTGTTTTACGGCGGCGTGATGGGATCGTTTGCGGTGGAGCGTTTTGGCACCGAGCGATTGCAGTCGCTGACCCGCGGGGAAATTGACGCCCGCTTTCAAATCTTCCGCGAGCTGACCCATCTGGAATGAGCGCGCAGCCGATCCGGCGCTGGGACCAGGGAACCGCCCTGCTGGCATGGCTTGCTGCACTGGTTTCGCTTCTTTCCTTTCTGTTTTATCTGCGACGCGGCGAAATTCTGCTTTATGGCGATGCGGTGGCGCACATCAACATTGCCCGCCGGGTGTTCGATTCCCGCACTCCGGGGCTGCTGCAACTGGGGACCGTCTGGTTGCCGCTGCCCCACCTGCTGATGATTCCATTTCTGGTGTCCAACTGGATGTGGAAGACGGGAGTCGGCGGATCGATTCCCTCGATGGTCGCCTACGTCTTCGGAACGGTGGGGATTTTCCGTCTGGTGCGCGGGGTTCTGGAGTCGGCTTCTCAAGCCAGCCCGATGGCGAGATTCACGGCGTGGCTGGCTGCGCTCACCTACGCCGCCAATCCGAACCTGATTTACCTGCAATCGACGGCCATGACCGAGCCGCTCTATCTGGCGCTGTTCATCTGGACCCTCGTATATTTCATCGAATTCGTGCAGGAGTGCAGCCGGTCCGTTGCAAACGAGAACGCGCCCCCCAATTCTTCGCTGGTCAAATGCGGGATCTGCCTGGCCGCTGCATGCCTGACCCGTTATGACGGATGGTTTCTGGCGGTTGTGATGTGTGTGGCTGCGTTGGCCGTAGCGCTGCGAGACCATCAACGGGTACACGGCCTCAGAGGCCAACTCGCAAAATTTATTCTGCTGGCTGCTGCGGCCCCGACGTTGTGGCTGGCCTACAACGCGATTGTCTATCGCAATCCGCTGGAATTCGCCAACGGCCCCTATTCGGCGAAGGCCATCGAACAGCGGACGCCGGACGCCTTCCATCCTGGCAGCCATGATCTTCCAACCGCGTTCAGCTACTTTGTGAAGTCGGCGGAGGTGAATCTCGCCGCTGAGGGCTGGCAAAAACTCTGGATCCTGCTGGCGCTGGCGGGAGTGACCGCGGGCCTGGCCCGGAGGTGGTTTCGGAATCAAGCATGGCCGCTGCTGCTGCTCTGGGTCCCGGTGCCGTTCTACGCGCTCTCCGTTGCCTACAGTGGTGTCCCCATCTTCATGCCCGGGTGGTGGCCGTTTTCCTATTACAACGTGCGCTATGGATTGGAATTGCTGCCGGCATTCGCGGTGTTTGTGGCTCTGACGGTTTACTTCGCGGCGGAACTCATGCGACGTCGCGCCTTCAGGCTTTCAACGGCAGGGGCAGGCGTGGTCTTGGTGGCTGCCAGCTACGGATGGATCTGGTCCGCCCCGGTCTGCCTTGGTGAAGCAATCGTCAATTCGCGAGGGCGGGTTGCCGTGGAGCGCGAACTTGCGGACTATCTGAAAGCGTTGCCGCCAGATTCGACGTTGCTCATGTACCTGGGCGAACATGTCGGGGCGTTGCAGCAGGCTGGAATCCCGCTGCGGCGGACGATCAACGAAGGCAACCACCGCACCTGGAAACAGCCGCTCGACCAGGATGGTTTGTGGGAGCGGGCGCTGGCCGATCCCCCGCGGTACGCCGACTTCGTCATTGCCTTCGACGGGGATGCGGTTTCCACCGGCGTCCAGAGGCAGTACCTGATGCCCCTGGCGGTGATTCATGCCTCGGGCCAGCCGAAAGCGATCATCTATAGAACTCGCGCCCCGTCCCGGTAATCACGCGGGTTAACTGCGGGCGCCGGAAGGCGGCAAGGGCGAAGTTTTCCGGTGATAAAATCCAGCCACCCAAGCTTCCATGCCACTTGTGCAACACGTTCACGATGTCCTGGCCAACGAGATGTCCTCGGCCGGGGTGTACCTGTTGCGTCTGGTGCTGGCCGCGTTGCTGGGAGGCGCGATCGGGCTGGAGCGCGAGATCAAGCATCGCCCCGCCGGCCTGCGCACGAATCTCTTTATTTGCGTCGGTGCCGCCATGTTTACCCTGCTCTCGGACGCGCTGGCGGTCCGCTACATCGGCGACCACACCCGCATCGCAGCCCAAATTATTCCCGGCATTGGCTTCATCGGCGCGGGCTCCATCCTGCACAATCGAGGCAGCCTGATCACCGGTCTCACCTCAGCCGCCACTCTGTTCGTCGTGGCCTCCGTGGGCATGGCCGTTGGCGGCGGGCTTTACGTCACTGCGGTTTTTGCCACGGCGCTGATTCTGGTTTGCCTGTTTCTGCTGGGAAATGCCGAGCAGAGACTCAATCTGAAGCTGACCCTGAACTGTTACGAGGTGACCGGCAGCAACGCCGACGAGATGAAGGCGGAAATCAACGCCGCGCTGGAGAGCATCCACGCCATGATGGCGAACGTCCGGATGGCTGAGACCCGGAATCATGTGCGTCTTCAGTTCGAGTTGAGCGGGACCCGCCGGGAGCAGGAGAAAGTACTGCTGGCCCTGCGGCATGCTTCCGTGCTCGAGAGCGTCCTTCCCCTGGGCCCGGTGCAGACCGAATGACGCCGTCGCAGCGAGCCATTCCTTTCGTAAAGGCGAATGCCTGCGGAAATGATTTCCTGATCATTGATGGCTTGTACGTTCCAGCCAATGTTGCCGAGTTCAGCCAACGCATCTGCGACCGCCATCACGGCGTCGGCGCAGACGGCGTAGAGTGGTTGTTTCCTGATCCCGATGCGGACGTGCGAGCCCAACTGTTCAACGCCGATGGCTCGGAAGCGGAAATTTCCGGCAACGGCACCCGTTGCGTGGCCGCTTACCTCTGCTCGGAGAAGGCCGGGGAAAGGTTCGCGATTCGCACCGGGGCCGGGATCAAACGCTGTGAACTGATCAGTCGCAGCGAATCCCGGTATGAGTTCGAGACCGCCATGGGGGAAGCGCAAGTCGGCGAGGAACTGGCCATACCTCTGGCGCGGGGCGAGGTGCGCGGCATCCCGGTTTCCATGGGGAATCCGCACTACGTTGTGTTTGTGCCGCAATTCGTTCCGGGATGGCAGGCCCAGGCCGCCGAAATCGGGCGTGATCGCCACTTCAAGCACGGAGTCAATGTCGAGTTGGTCGTCGTTAGGGATAAGGGCAATGTTGAAGTCAGGTTTTTCGAGCGTGGAGTCGGCGAGACCCAGTCTTCCGGGACCGGTTCCTGTGCTGCCGCGGTGGCCGCCATCGCCACCAAACGCGCCCAGTCTCCGCTGCGGGTTCACGCTTCCGGCGGAGTGCAGACCGTGCGCTGGGAGAGCGACGTGTTTCTTCGAGGGCCGGCGGAAGTGGTCTGCCGCGGCGAGTTTTTCGTTTAGGGTGCGGTTCGACGTTCACGTTTAAGATGGAATACAGATGCCTTCACTGCCTAAAGTTGCGCGCCTCAAGCCGCCGGCGCTCCGGCCGGGCGACACCGTGGGCATTGTGGCCCCGGCCAGCAACGTCAAGCCCGAATTGCTGGAAGCAGGCTGCGCCGCCTTGCGCGAACTTGGGTACAGGCCCTTCTACTTCGATTCCATCTTCGAACGCGATCTGTACTTCGCCGGTTCAGCCACGCGGCGGGCCCGGGAACTGGAAGAAATGTTTGTCCGCGATGAAGTGCGAGCAATCCTATGCGCCCGGGGCGGATACGGCGCGAACTATCTGCTCGACATCCTCGATCTGAAAAAGATCAAGGCGCATCCCAAGATTTTTGTCGGCTACAGCGACCTGACCACTCTTTTGACATACTTCGCGGACGCGGCTGGTTTGATTACTTTTCACGGCCCCATGGTGGCCAAGGATTTTGCGCACGCCGATGGCGTTGACCGAAATTCCTGGGAGCGCGCCCTGAACGGATCGTCAGAGTGGACGCTCGAACTGGATTCGGATGTGAAATCGCTGGTTGCGGGCTCCGCGGAAGGACTTCTCTACGGAGGATGCCTCTCCATGTTGGTGGCTTCTCTGGGCACGCCCTATGAAATTCGCACCGCCGGCACAATCCTGTTTCTCGAGGATATCGCCGCCAAACCCTTCCAGATCGATCGTATGCTCATGCAGTTGAAGCTCGCCGGAAAACTGGCCGATGTTCGAGGGATCATCTTTGGCGAAATGCTCGATTGCGCGCAGAACAGCAATAAAGATCAGGGCTATACGCTCGAGGAAGTTGTCATGCGCGTGGTCGGCGATCTGGGCGTGCCCGTGGCTTACGGTTTAAAGTCCGGACACGTATCGCAGCGCAACATTACTTTGCCCTTCGGGGTGCAGGCAGCGATGAGCGTCACGGGCAGCGGGGTCAACCTTAAAATACTGGAAGCAGCCACGTCAGCCGCGGTTTCCTCGCGGTCTGCGGGATGAAAGTAAAGCCAAATCTGCCACCGAGGACGCGGAGTGTTCCCGCCAGGAACATGCGGCAATGAGCCTATGAACAATAGCAAACATATCCACCTGATCGGCATCTGTGGCACCGCCATGGCATCCCTGGCCGGCATGCTCAAGCAGCGCGGTTTTCGCGTGACCGGCTCCGACGCTGCTGCGTATCCGCCCATGTCGGACTTTCTGGCTTCTCTGGATATCCCGCTGGCCCAGCCCTTCGCGGCGGCCAATCTGGATCCGCGGCCAGATATGGTCGTGGTGGGAAACGCCATCTCACGCGGCAACGTTGAACTGGAATACATTCTCGACCAGCGCATTCCGTTCTGCTCGCTGCCGCAGATTCTGCGCGAGGAATTCCTGCGCGGGAAAGAAGTTCTCGTCGTGGCTGGGACGCACGGCAAGACCACGACCACCTCGATGCTGGCCTGGATCTTCCACAGCGCGGGGGTGCAGCCTTCGTTCCTGATTGGAGGCATCGCGGAAAATTTCGGCAGCAGCTTCCAGTTGGGGCAGGGCAAACACTTTATTCTCGAGGGCGACGAGTACGACACTGCGTTCTTCGACAAGGGGCCGAAGTTTCTACACTATTTCCCCGACGCCATCATCCTGACTTCGGTGGAGTTCGATCACGCCGACATATACAAAGACCTGGACGCAGTGGAGACGGCCTTCAAGCGCCTGGTCAACCTGGTGCCGGGACGCGGGCGGATCGTCGCGCTCGACACCGGCGAGAGTATCGGGCGCTGCCTGGCCAAGGCGTTTTGTCCGGTGGAGCGCTACGGAAGCAGTTCGGGCGCGACCTGGCAGGTGAAAGATTTGCGCCTGGACCCGGCCCGTACTTCCTGGACCGTGCTGCGAGACGGCAAGCCCTGGTCGGAGTTCGACTTTGCACTGGCCGGAGAATATAACGTGCTGAATGCGACCGCAGCCGCGGCGCTGGCCTCCGGATGCGGAATTCCGAGGGAGCAAATCGCCGCAGCCTTGAAAACGTTCAAGAGTGTGAAACGCCGCCTCGAGGTGCGGGCTCAGGTGAACGGCATCACCATCATCGACGACTTCGCGCACCATCCTACCGCGATTGCGGGCACCCTCAAGGCGCTGCATGCGCGTTATCCCGGGGCGCGGTTGTGGGCGATTCTCGAGCCGCGTTCCAACACGCTCCGGCGCAATGTTTTCCAGAGCGAACTGGTCCGCAGTCTGGCGGTGGCGGATGAGATCGTCGTGGCCAATGTATTCAAATCTGAATCGATCCCCGAGAGCGAACGCATGGACGTGGCCGCGCTGGTGGCCGACGTGCAAAAAATGGGACGGCGGGCCCGCCTCTTGTCCGACGCCGATGCGATTGTGCAGACGGCCGCTCCGGAAATGCGGCCGGGAGACGTCGTGGCCATTCTTTCCAATGGCGGCTTTGGCGGCATTTACGAAAAGTTGCCGCAACGTCTGAAATCAATTGCCGGAGGCGCTTCGGGCAACCATTCGTTGAAGGCGTCTGCGAAAGCGTGAGCCTCTCGCCCAGATCGCGCCTAGCCTTTGCTTTAGTGTGGTTCGTCGCGCTCGTGGCGGTGCAGGGGAGAGCGCAGAATTCCCCGCCCTCCTCGCACTCCGCCCCGGTGCGATATATCGTGTCGCTGGCCAACCGGCCGGAGCACCTGGTCGAAGTGAAGATGCTCCTCGGCCCGGGAGCATCCGAACGCGATGTGCAGATGCCGGCGTGGAACGCGCTCTACCAGGTGCGGGATTTTTCCCAGTACGTGAACTGGGTCCGGGCCAAAACCGGCGATGCGCAGCCGCTTCCGCTGCGCAAGACCGATAAGATGACGTGGCATCTCAGCGGGGCCGCGCAAGGCGCTGAAATCGACTACGAAATCTACGCGGATCAATCTGGTCCCTTTGGCGCGCAGCTGAATCCACAGCACGCGTTTTTTAACCTGGCCGAGATACTGATGTATCCGGTCGAGGGGCGTAATTCATCCGTGGAAGTCTCATTCACCAGCCTGCCTGCGCAGTGGCACATTGCAACCGCGCTGCCGGCCTCAGGGGATTCCTTCGCGGCGCCCGACTACGATCACATGGTGGATGCTCCGGTTGAGATCGGCACTTTCCACGAATCAGATTTTGACGAGGCCGGCGGGCACTACCGCGTCATCGTAGATTCCGATCCTTCTGTTTACGACATGGGGAAAATCGTCGCCATGCTGCGGCGCCTCGTCTCCGCAGCCACGGTGTGGATGGAAGACCGGCCATTTCAGACTTATCTGTTTTTCTATCACTTTAAGCCAGGAGCTCCCGGCAACGGCATGGAGCACGCCAACGGCACTGCCATCGATCTCAGCGTGGAGACCCTGGCTAACAATCCCCAGGCATTTGCCGGCCTGACGGCCCATGAATTCTTCCACTTGTGGAATGTGAAGCGAATCCGGCCCCAGTCGCTTGAGCCCATTGACTACACCAGGGAGAACTACACTCGAGCGTTGTGGTTCAGCGAGGGCACGACCACCACGGCGGCGAACATTATCCTGCTGCGCGCCGGCCTGCTGGATGAAAACCGCTATCTCAAGGGTCTGGCCGCCGAAATTGGCGAACTGGAACGGCGTCCCGCCCATCTCAGTCAGTCGGTAGAAGAATCCAGTCTGGATGCGTGGCTGGAAAAATACGACTACTACCGCCTGCCCACGCGCAGTATTTCTTATTACAACAAGGGAAACCTGCTGGGCGTGCTGCTCGACCTCCAGGTGCGCGAGGCCACCCACGACGCCAGCTCGATTCGCGACGTCTTTCATTGGATGAATGAGAACTACGCGCAGAAAGGACAATTCTTCCCGGACACCGACGGAGTGCGGCGTGCCGCCGAGGCCGTCAGCCATGCCGACCTGGGATGGTTCTTCCAGAAATATGTTGCCGGCACGGATGAAATTCCGTGGGATGATTTCTTCAAGAACGTGGGACTGCATTTGTCACGGCGCACGATCAACATTGCCGATGTCGGATTCGTGGCCACCCAGAACTTCGACGCTGCGCTGGTGGTGTCTGCCGTCACGCCGGGAAGCGCAGCCGAGCTTGCCGGTCTGGCCGTCGGAGATTCCATTCTGGAGATCAACGGACAGAAAGCCGATCGCGGATTCGCCGCACGTTCGGAAGTCCGCCCGGGCGATACGCTTCGCCTGCGTGTACGCAATTCGGCCGGTGAGCGCGAGTTGCACTGGAAGATGGGCAGCCGCCAGGAGGTTGAGCTGGAGCTGACGGATGTGGACAAGATCACGGCAGAGCAGAAAGCGCGCCGGGCCGCCTGGCTGAAAGGCGCGTCGCAGGCGATGGGAGCGTCGGCTCCATGATTCGCACTATTGTGATGCTCGCCTTCTGGAGTCTGGCGCTTCCACTGGCGGCGCTGATCTGTTTTCCCTGGACGTTTCTGACTGGCGATATCCGTTTTCTTTATCGAGTCGCGATGGGAGCGGCCTGGATGGGGGCGCGGCTGGCCGGGATACGGGTGCAAACCATCGGACTCGATCAGCTCGATCCCAAACGCACCTACGTTTTCATGTCGAACCACGTTTCCAACATCGATCCGCCCATTATGTTGCCGCTGATTCCGCGCCGCACTTCGGTGATGGCGAAGAAAGAGCTGTTTGACTATCCGCTGCTGGGGAGGACGATGAGGCTGGGGTCGCTGGTTCCGGTGGATCGCGGAAATCGCGACGCGGGTATCTCGGCGGTGCGGGCGGCAGCCGCAGTCCTGCGCCAGGGCATCAACATGACCATCTACGTCGAAGGCCATCGCTCGTTCGACGGCAAGTTGCTGCCCTTCAAGAAAGGCCCGTTTTATTTAGCTATGGAGTGCGGAGTACCGGTCGTGCCCGTAACCATTTCGGGTTCGCATTACGTCATGCCCAAGGGCAGGTTCTCCATCAAACCGGGGACCGTCACTCTGAACTTCCACCCGCCCATTGAACCGGAAGATTTTGGCAGCCGCGAACAACTGATGGAGAAAGTCAGGAGAGCGATCGATAGCGGTTTGCCGGAGGAGATGCGCGAGGAACAAGTTTCAACTCTTTCCTCGTTGTCCTCCGTGGTCAATCCTTTGACGTCTTAGCCCGTACCGCTCGCGCGATTTCAGGCAGCCTGCTCAGCAGCGCCGAATACTTCAGCCACAGCTTGTGATCGACCGCCGGTGCGCCGCTGACAATCGCTCCCGCTTCAATGTCACCCGCCACGCCGCTCTGCGGGGTGACGATGGCTCCATCGCCGATCTTGCAATGGCCGACCACGCCCACCTGCCCGGTCAGAATCACGTTGTTGCCCACGTCAGTCGAGCCGGCAAGTCCTACTTGTGAAGCCAGCAGCGAATCTGCCCCGACGCGAGAGCCATGTCCAACCTGCACCAGATTGTCGATCTTGGTGCCGCGGCCGATGCGGGTCTTCTCCACACTGGCCCGGTCCACGCAGGAGTTGGCCTGGATTTCGACGTCGTCTTCGATCACCACGGGTTCGGGCTGAAGAATTTTGTACCAGTGGCCGGAGTCATCCTTGGCGAAGCCGAAACCATCGGCCCCGATGACGGCGCCATTCTGCAGCAGCACGCGGTTGCCCAACTGGCAGCCCTCGCGCACCACCGCATGGGCATGGGCGAAGAAATTGTCGCCGATCCTGGCACCGCGATAGACAACCACGTGCGCCAGCAGCACCGCGTCACGGCCGATTTCTACATCCTGGTCGATTACCACGTAAGGCCCAAGGTGCGCCCCTGCGCCGATTTTTGCCGAAGCATGCACCACCGCGGTCGGATGCACGCCCGCCTCGTAGCGCGGCGGCTGGGAAAAAAGTTCGAGCGCGTGCGCGAAAGCCAGGTAAGGATTTCTGCTGCGCAGCAGGGCCGTGGCAACAGCAGGGAATTCCTCAGTCACGATCACCGCGGAAGCCCGGGTGGTCCGCGCGGCGCCGGCATACTTGGGATTGGCCACGAAAGTGAGCTGTCCCGGGTTTGCGTCTTTAATGCCGGCGACGCCGGTAATTTCGGTGTCCGGCGAGCCATTTTCCAGACGGGCGTTGAGGGCGGAAGCAATCTGTGCAAGTTTCATAAGCTTTGTCCTGAGAGAGTAGGCAGAACGGTGATTGTAACGGAGGCAGAGGTGCGGGTGCGTCCCCGAGACGGTGGTACTGTCATCCTGAGCGGAGTCGGCTCATTCGTTTACGAATGGGCCGGCGAAGTCGAAGGACCCCTAGGAGAGCAACAAACTCAACCTGGCGGAAGATTCCAGGTCTCAATGCGAGGCAGAAAAGCGGGTAGGGATCCTTCGACTCCGCCACGACTTCGCAAGGCGAAGTCGTGCCTTCGCTCAGGATGACAGGTTTACCGAGGAAATTCACACCAGCCCGAGAAGCGAGCCCACCAGGTACACCGCTTCCAGGACTGCCAGAGAGATCAGCAGGGCCTCGCGCAGGCGCGAGCGCGAAAGTGCAGTCTTCAATTTGGCGGGATGGGCTTGGGCCGGCGTTGCGTCGAACAGGGCCGCAGAAATTCCCGCAAAGCCGGCGAAGGGCGGCGCTTGTCCGACCCGCGCTGTACTCGGCCGGGGCGGCGCGGCGGTAAAGTATTTTCGTTCCGCCAGTGGAACTTTAGGCAGGGTAATCAGCGAAGACCAGCGCGCCAGCTGCATCGACCCAGATTTCAGGTCCGCATCCACCGGAGCGGACGTCAGCTGCAGCGGAGGCAGGCGTTCGGGTGCGACCTTATCGGCCAGGTTGCGCAGCAGCGAACTCCACCACATGTGCCCCATCTGATCGCTGACCAGTTCGCCGACATCCACCGGCCTCGATTCCAGTTCCAGCGGCGGCAGGACCTCGGGATTGATCACGTTGCCGAGGTTCGTGAACACCGTCCGGTACCAGGGCAGGCTGACCGCGTCGCCGATCAGCATTCCGGTGTTCACCGGCCGTGATGTCAGCTGCAGGGGCGGAAGCTTTTCCGGGAAGAAGCGGTCGCGAAGATTGCGCAGCAGCGATTTCCACAGCGGCCCGGTGACGCTCGCGGGAAGCAGAAGCTCCAGTTCGTGAGTTTCCTCGGGACTAGTCATAGTTGAATGTGATGCCCTGGAAATATTCTCATGAACATTCCAGGGGCCGGTGCGCGCTTACGACAAATGCCTCAGGGCAATAATGATATTTCGCTGTTAACATGTGCAACTGAAACCGGCCCTTTACCATCTCTAAGATATTCAGTAAGGGAGAAATTCAAATGAAACTGCGCACCATGCTCGTCGCTTGCACAATTTTAGCATTAAGCTCCGCGGTTTTGGCTCGTCAGGCCTCTGACGCTCCCGCGCGCGCCACTGAGCGCATCACCCGGGAAGTCAGGCACGAACTGCTGATGCTGCCGTATCTCGACGTGTTCGACTATCTCACCTACAAAGTGGATGGATACAACGTTACTCTCATGGGCCAAGTCACTCGGCCGACCTTGAAGTCCGACGCCGAGAATGTAGTTAAGCGAATTGAAGGTGTCGAGCACGTCGATAATCAGATTGAAGTGCTGCCGGTCTCCCCCAATGATGACCGCCTTCGCCTTCAGCTCTATCGTTCCATCTACGGCTACGGACCCATGCAGAAGTATGCCCTGGGAGTGCAGAAACCGATTCGGATCATCGTAAAGAACGGCCATGTGACCCTTGAAGGTGTGGTGGATAACGAAAGCGACAAGAATATTGCTACCATTCGGGCCAAGAGCGTCTCCGGAGCGTTCTCGGTTACCAACAACCTGCAAGTGGTAAAGCCCTGACCTCGGGCGTCAGACCTCGGACCTCGGCCGGGAAACCCGAGGTCCGAAGGCCGACGCCTGCCCCTTCACTCTCCGAACATCGGCACCTGCCGGGTGTCGGTGGGCGCACCCTTGCGGCGGCGGTGTGTGGCTCCGATCACGGCCAGGACGGTCAGGGACTCCAGGGCGGTACGCGGAACGAAAATTCTCTGCGTGTTGGAGCGCAGGTCGGGCGGATTGATGAGAAATCCTTCCGCCGTGGTCAGGCTGAGGTCGTTGGGCATCATCCCTTCCAGCACTTCATTATCTTTGAATTTAAGCCGCACCCACAGTCCTTCCGTGCGCGGGCGGCTGGTAAAGGTCTTGCGGCTGGGAGATTCGAAGTCCCCGAATTCACGGACGAAGTAAACCGCCTTGATGTCCTTCAGGTCGATCGCCACCACGTTGCCCGAGGTGTTCAGCAGTTCGAGTTTGCCTTCGCGGACGAAATTGGCCGGAGACACGTGTCCATTGATCGAATCCCGGTCCATCTTGCGCACTACGACTTTTTTGTGGGTTGAGGGCATGGGAAGGTCAGTCGTCAGTCTTCGGTCGTCGGTCTTCAGCCAGAGTCCTGACGACTGAAGACCGACGACTGACAACTGTTTTCAGCCGATTCTCGCACTTTTCGGGTAAAAAGGTGGTCTCTTGTACGTTCCTTGTAGCCAAACCGTTAACCTTGTGTTATTTTCTGTAGCTTGCGGCGTCCCATCTCATGTATTCTAAGCCTATTGGATAGAGTCACTTACATGAAAGCGACCGGAGTCGTGTGCTTTCCCGGCTGGAAGCCTGTGGAAAACCCACTCTCTGCTGTGCCAAACCGGGTCGCGGAGCCGCGTCCTTAAGCAAGCATGGCCGATTACATATACACCATGGAAATCCGGCTGACGCCGGACCAGCAGCGCGGCGTCACGCTGGTGCAAGACATCGCGCGCGCCGCCGGCATGAATATTTACCTGACCGGGGGCGCGGTTCGCGACATCATCAGCGGTTTTCCCATCCGCGATCTCGATTTCTCCGTCCAGGGCAACCCCCTCAAGCTACAAAAGGACCTGGAAAGGGCCGGCGTGCGGATTGCGGGCGTCGATGACGATGTAAAGGCGCTGTATCTGGGCCTGCCCGGCAACGTGCGCGCCGAAATCAGCATGACGCGCCTCGAGCACTACGAGAAGGCGGGCAAGCCGCCCGTGATTTCTCCCGCCACCCTCATTGAGGACCTGCGCCGCCGGGACTTCACCGTCAACGCCATGGCCCTGTCACTGAACCCGGGTTCGCGCGGCCTGCTGATGGATCCCTTCAACGGCGCCGCCGATATCGAAGCCAAGGTTCTCCGCGTCCTGCATAACTACGCGTTTGTTGAAGATCCCTCCCGGCTGATCCGGGCCAGCCGCTTCGCCGCGCGTTTTCATTGGCCGCTCGAGGAACGCACCCAGGCCCGTTTTGATTCCGCCAAGGAAAACAATTACATCGAGTACATTACCCACAAGGCGGTGGGCTACGAGATTGCGCAGCTGGCCTACGAAGAGGACCCGCTGCACGTGGTGAAGGTGCTCGAAAAAGAAGGCTGGCTCAAGGTACTGAATCCGCATTGGACCAGCGCCAAAGTGGATACGGCGCAGCTGGCCCAGCTGCTGAAGACCCGCCAGCAGATGATGGAACTGGGGTACGCCCCGGATCCGGCGTCGGCCGTCATGTACTTCCTCACCGCCCGGCTGGCCGACAAAGATATCGCGGACATGCGCAAGCAGATTCCGCGCAAGGACCTGGTCGAGTCGTGGCGCGATCTCGAGGACCACGCCAAGGAGCTGGCGAAACGGCTCGTGGGCAAGGAAGCCGCCACGCCCTCGCGCGCCTGGAAGTTGCTCTCGGAAGCCCGGCCCGAGATGATCCTGTTCCTCGCGGTCACGGCCCGCCAGCAGGCGGTGGCGCAGAAGATCAAGAGCTTCTTTACCAAGTGGCGGCAGGTGCAGCAGAAGATTCCGTTGCCGGAGATGACGGAGCTGCACATCACACCGCAATTGCCCGAGTATCCCAAGATCGCGCATGACGTGTTCCTGCTCCTGCTCGATGGCAAGTTGCGTTCACGGACCGAGACCCTGAAGTACCTGAAGCCGCTGGCGCCTCCGCCTCCGCCACCGCCTCCCCCCCCGCCGCCCAAGCGGGGAAGGGCGGCGAAGGCTGCCGCGGAAGCCGCCGCTGCGGCCGCTGCAGCAACAGCGGCTGCGGCTTCAGTCGCGGGGAAGAAGAAGGGAAAAGGGCAGGCCGCGAAGCTGGCGGCCCCGGCTGCCCCCAAAGCGGAAGCGTCGAAGGCTCCTCAGCAGAAACCCGAAAAGGCGAAGGTTGCGAAAAAGACGCCGGCCGCCCCGAGTAAGCCGCCGAGCAAGAGCGATAAGGGCAAAAAGAAACGCTGAATTCCTTCTCGTACCTGTCGTACCCAAATGTTTTTCAGGGATCCAGGACTCCTAAGCTCAGGTGAGGTATGAAGACACTGGGAAAGATTCTGCTGGTACTTTGCCTGCTGCTGGCGGCGGCTATTACTTTCACCATCGGGTGGCGCCCTTTCGTCGGCCCCAGGGCCAGAGCCACCACCAGCCGCCAGTTCGAACGGACTCCCGAACGCCTGGCTCGAGGCCGCTATCTGGTCGTGGGGCTGGTGGGCTGCGAAGTCTGCCACTCTCCGAAGGACTGGAAGACGCACGGAGCTCCCAACCTGCCGGGCATGGAACTCGCGGGGCAGATACTCCCAATGCCCGGTCTTCCAGGGACTGTCGTAGCCTCGAACCTGACGCCTGATCCGGAAACGGGCGCTGCCAACTGGACCGATGACCAGATCGCGCGCTCTATCCGCGAAGGCATCGGGCACGACGGGCGCACCATTTTCCCCATGATGCCCTATGCGGCCTACCGTGCTCTTTCCGACGAGGATGTGGCCTCCATCGTGGTCTATCTGCGCTCGGTCCCGCCGGTGCACAATCCGTTGCCGCCCACCCGCGTGAATTTTCCCGTAAATTATCTGATCCGCAACGCGCCACAACCTTTGAGTGGCCCGGTGAGTGGTCCAGATCCACAAGCCACTCCAATAGAACGGGGGAAATATCTGGTCGCAATCGGTTGCGGGTGCCATACCCCTACTGATCGGAAAGGACCGATTCGCGGCCTGGAGCATGGCGGCGGAGAGGTTTTGAACGGACCATGGGGAGAGGTCACCAGCGCGAATATCACCCCGGATGCCTCCGGCATCGGCTACTTCGACGAGGCTCTGTTTCTCCAGGCCATGCGCACCGGATTCGTGAAGGCGCGAAAGCTGAATTCCATCATGCCCTTCGAAGAATTCGCCAACCTCACCGACGACGACCTGAAGGCGATCTTTGCTTATCTGCGAAGCGTCCCTCCGGTGAAACACCGGGTGGACAACAGCCTGCCGTCAACCTATTGCAAGCTCTGCCGCCAGAAACATGGCGGTGGAGATCAGAACTAAGCGAGCGTCTAGCTGCTTGCTTCTAGCTCCTGGCTGCTGGATTTTGGCCAGACCCATGCGTGAGGTTTGGTTAAAAGCTAGAAGCCAGAAGCTAGAAGCCAGAAGCTAGAAGCCAGAAGCTAATAGCGCTATAATCCGTGGTATGCGGCGCTGGTTGGCCATTACGTCGTTAGCTGCGGCGTTATCCGCAGCTCCCTTGCTGGCCCAGATGCACGGTGGGTCCCGGGGCGGGGCCTCCATGGGCCGTGGCGGATTTTCCTCCGGCGGCGCAATCGGTTTTCGCGGTGGAGCAAGTTTCGGCGCGGCTCCGCGCCTAAGTTCGGCCCCGCAGTTTGGAGCGGCATTCGGAAGCGGCTTGCGCCAACCCGCATTCCACTCTCGTGGTTCTTTCAACGGTTTTCACCACCCCGTCTTCGGCTCAAGGCGTTCCCATCATCGCGTATTCTTTGGCTCGGTGTTCCCGGGCTACGGGTATTACGGCTATCCCGCCTACTACGGCAGCGATTTCTACTCGACCCCGGATTACTATCCCGGATACGACTACTACGGTTCGTCGTACTCCGTCCCTGCGGACTCCGCCCAGAACGACATCGCGCAGCAGCAACAGGACATTGATCGCCTGGAGGATGAAGTCGCGCGCTTGCGGGAGCAAAGGGAAGCGCAACCGCAGGCTGGCGAGGCGGCAGGACCTCAGACCGAAAGCCCATCTGAGCCCACTCTGCTGGTCTTCCGCGACAAGCACACGCAGGAAGTCCAGAACTACGCAATTGTCGGCGGCACGCTTTGGATTTTCAGCGAACAGCGGGCTACCAAGCTTCCGCTCTCCTGGCTGGACATCGAGGCCACCACCAAGGCCAACGACGATCGCGGCGTAAGCTTCCAACTCCCCCGCTAATTGGCGAGCTTTGCTCGCCTGCCCGGACGAGGGCGTCCGTGCCTACGTGGTTTCATGTGGCCACAGGCGGCTGGTGTGGCGCGGGCGCCCCCGCCCGCGTTTTTCGTCTGTGGATAAACTCCCCTCTCGCACCCGCCATTTCCCATTAGAATAAGAGCCAGCGACCCATGTCCCAATTCGTTCACCTGCACCTCCATACCGACTACTCCATGCTGGACGGCGCCTGCGACGTGGAAAAGCTTGTCCAGCGCGTGAAAGAGCTGGGCATGCCCGCGGTCGCCATGACCGACCACGGCAACATCTTCGGCGCAGTCCATTTCGTGAATGCCGCCCACAAGGCCGGAGTGAAGCCGATCGTCGGCTGCGAGCTTTACATCTGCAAGAAGGACGACCACAACATCGAGCGCACTCCTCCCGACGGCGATACCTATAACCATCTGCTCGTCCTGGCCGAAAACGAGGAGGGCTACCGCAACCTGGCCCGGATTACGTCGGAAGCGTCATTGCGCGGCTTCTACTACAAGCCGCGGGTGAGCAAAAAGTTTCTGGCGGAGCACTCCAAGGGGTTGATCGGACTCTCGGGCTGCCTGAAAGGCGAAGTCGCCGAGCGCCTCATGGAAGAGAACTACGACGCGGCGCGGGCGGCGGCTGCCAGCTACAGCGATATTTTCGGCCGGAACAATTTCTTTCTCGAGATTCAGGACCAGGGCCTGGAGCAGGAGCATCGCATTCACTCCAATCTCTTCCGCCTGGAAAAAGACCTGGGCCTTCCCATGGTGGCGACCAACGACAGCCACTATCTCTGCGAGGACGACGCTCATGCCCAGGACGTGATGCTGTGCATTCAGACCGGCAAGTCCATCCAGGACACCAACCGCATGAAGTTCCAGGGCACGGACTTTTTCGTCAAGAGTCACGACGAAATGCAGCGCGTCTTCAAAGACGCGCCCGACGTGCTCTCCCGCACCCTGGCCATCGCGGAACGCTGCAACATGCGGCTGGAAAAAGTCAGCAATCCCTTTCCGCACTTCGACGTGCCTGAGGGATATACGCTCGATAGCTACTTCGAGCACGTGACGCGGGAGGGATTCGCGCGGCGGCTGGAGGCGCTGCGCACAGCCGGGCAAGGCGCGATGAAGCATAGCGTCGCCGAGTACGAGCAGCGCCTGGCGCAGGAAATCGCCATCATTCAGCAGATGCAGTTTTCCGGATACTTCCTGATTGTCTGGGACTTTGTGCGTTACGCGCGCGAGCATGGCATCCCGGTGGGACCCGGCCGCGGATCGGCCGCCGGTTCGCTGGTCTCTTATTCGCTGCGGATCACCGACATCGATCCCCTGCAATACGAGTTGTTCTTTGAGCGTTTCCTGAATCCCGAGCGCATTTCGCTGCCCGATATCGACATGGATTTCTGCATGAACCGGCGCGGCGAAGTCATCAATTACGTCACCCAGAAATACGGCCGGGAGAATGTGGCGCAGATCATCACCTTCGGCACCATGGCGGCCAAGGCGGCGATCAAAGACGTAGGGCGCGCGATGGACATCCCCTACGCCGACGTGGACCGGATCGCCAAGATGGTCCCTACAACTCTGAACATCAAACTTGAAGACGCGATCCGGGAATCGCCCCCCCTGCAGCAGGCCTATGACAGCGAGCCGCAGGTGCGCCAGTTGCTCGACACCGCGCGCAAGCTGGAAGGACTGGTGCGCAATGCGGGCGTGCACGCCGCGGGCGTCGTGATTTCTCCGCGTCCGCTTACCGAGCTGGTCCCGCTGCATCGCACCAAGAACGACGAAATCGTTACCGCCTTCGACATGGTCGCCATCGAAAAAATGGGCCTGTTGAAGATGGATTTCCTGGGGCTGACCACCCTGACCATCCTCGACGACACGGTGAAACTGATCGCGCAGACCCGCGGCGAGAAGATCGATCTTGCAGCCCTGCCGCTCGACGATCGCGAAACTTACGAAAAGGTCTTCCACAGCGCCCTGACTTCCGGC
Organism: Terriglobia bacterium; assembly: GCA_963752375.1. Taxonomy (GTDB): domain Bacteria; phylum Acidobacteriota; class Terriglobia; order Terriglobales; family Acidobacteriaceae; genus JAIQFF01. The sequence continues at coordinate 196,785 of CAVVYF010000035.1, read as the reverse complement.
GTCTTCCAGTTTGAATCCCGTGGCATGCGCGACGTGCTGCGCCGCTACCAGCCCAACACCATTGAAGACCTCACTGCCTTGAATGCCCTCTACCGTCCTGGCCCAATTCAGGGCGGGATGATCGATTACTTCATCGACCGCAAGCATGGCCGCAAGAAGATCGAGTACGAACTGCCGGAACTGGAACAGATCCTGGAAGAGACATTCGGCGTGATTGTTTACCAGGAGCACGTGATGCAGATTGCCCACCGCCTGGCCGGCTACTCGCTGGGCGAAGCTGATCTGCTGCGGCGCGCCATGGGCAAGAAAAAGCCCGAGGAAATGGCCAAGCAGCGCGAGCGCTTTATCGAGGGCGCGGTGCAGCGTGGTTATCCTCCCAAAAAGATTGAAAAGATCTTCGACCTGCTGGCCAAGTTTGCCGAATACGGCTTCCCCAAGGCGCATTCAGCCGCATATGCGCTGCTGGCCTACCAGACCGCCTATTTAAAAACCCGCTATCCGGTGGAATTCATGGCTGCGTTGCTGACTTCGGTGACCGGCAATACCGACGACGTGGTGAAGTACATCAACGAATGCCGCGAGATGGGCATCGCTGTCGAGGCTCCCGACATCAACGTGAGCGACGCCAACTTCACGCCCCATGGCAACGCGATTCGCTTTGGTCTGGCCGCGGTGAAAAATGTCGGCCACAATGCCATCGAGTCCATCGTTGCCGGGCGCAAAGAGCTGGGCCGTTACAGCTCGATTTACGAATTCTGCGAGAAGGTGGAGTTGCGGCTGCTGAACAAGCGCGTTCTGGAATCGCTGATCAAGAGCGGCGCCATGGACGGGCTCGGCCGCCGCGCCCAACTCATGGCCGTTCTCGACCGCGCCATCGAGGGCGCGCAGAAGACCCAGCGCGATGCTGAGAGCGGCCAGCATGGCCTGTTCGGCGTCTTCCAGGAAGAAGAAGCCTCGGCCTCGCATAACAAGCTGCCCGACACCCCGGACTGGGACGAACACATCCGGCTGGCCAACGAGAAAGAGATTCTCGGTTTTTTCATCAGCGGCCATCCCCTGGAAAAATATCGCGACAAGCTGGAAGACCTGCGCGCGCTCTCGACGGCGGAGATTGCCGCGCTCCCCAAGTCCACCGGCAAGGATGAAAACATCACCACCGCCGGCATCATCACCAACCTGCGCGTGCTGAAGTCGAAGCGCGGCGATTTTTATGCCCAGGGCGCGCTCGAGGACATGGCCGGTACCGTCGAGATGCTGGTCTTCCCCGAGGCCTATCGCAAGCTGCAGGAAAAAGTGAAGCTCGAAGTGCCGGTGTTGATCCGAGGCGGGGTTCGCATCGAAGAAGGCGCCAATCCTAAACTGACCGTGAACGAGATTCTTCCCCTGGAAGATGCCAGAGTGCCGTTACCGAATTCGCTCCGCATTCGGGTCCCGCTCGAGACCGCGAATGAATCCACGGTGGACGCTTTGCATACCCTTTGCGCCCAGCAGAAAGGCGCGGCCAAGGTGTTATTTGACGTGGAACGCCAGGGCGATTTCATGGTGGTGATGGAGGCGGAAGGCTATAATGTCCTGCCGGACCGAAATTTTATCGCGCGCGTCGAGGAACTGTGTGGCCGCGGCGCGGTGCGGGTAATTGACTGAGACAACCGACGGAGCGGAGAGTGGACTCGCTGGTAAAAAAAGCACTCCGCTAGACCGCTTCATGACGAGCCGTACCGAAATCTGCGGCAGATAAAGAGTTTCCATTCAAAAGACTTCCAAGGTGGCAGCGAAGAACGCACCACCGGTGCCCAACGAAGCGCTGGTGATGGCAGGGGCCGAGTTCCTTCTCTCCATGGTGGAAGCGCGCCTGGCCCGGAACGGCGGCGGCAAGATGGAGCCTGGAGAAAAAACGCACCAGGAGTTGGAGAAAGTCGAGGAGCAGATCGCCCGCCTGCAGGCGGCGTCCGGGCCCGACGAGGCCACAAAACGCGAGATCCAGCAATTGCGCGATCGCATCGAGGCCTTACGCACAGACATGTCAACATCGCACTCCAAGGCTTGGGACAAGACGGAGTTGGCGCGGCATCCCCAGCGTCCCTATCCTCTCGACTACATTGAGCGCGTCTTCACCGACTGGAGCGAGATTCACGGCGATCGCGGCTATGCGGACGATCCCGCCATCATTTGCGGCATGGCCCGCTTCCACGGCGAAGAGGTGATGATCGTCGGACATCAGAAGGCCCGCGACACCAAGCAGAAGGTTTACCGCAACTTCGGCATGCCCAACCCGGAAGGCTACCGCAAGGCCATGCGGGTCATGAAAATCGCGGAAAAATTTGGCCGCCCGCTGATCACCTTCGTGGACACGCCGGGCGCCTATCCCGGCCTGGGAGCGGAAGAGCGCGGCCAGGCGGAAGCCATTGCGCACAATCTGCGCGAGATGGCGCGGCTGCAGATTCCCATCATTACGACCATCACGGGAGAAGGCGGCAGCGGCGGAGCGCTCGCCATCGCCATCGCCGACCGCGTGCTGATGATGGAGAACTCGATTTATTCCGTGATCTCACCCGAAGGTTGCGCCTCCATCATGTGGCGCGATCCCACCAAAAAAGCAATCGCCGCCCAGGCCATGCGCATCACCGCCGAAGACTTACAGGAACTGGGATGCATCGATGGGGTCGTGCCCGAACCCGAAGGTGGCGCCCACGTTGACCACGAAGCCGCTGCCGCCCTGCTCGACACCACTCTGCAGAAGCAACTCGCCGAGCTGAAGAAAAGTTCAGTGAAAGAATTGGTCGCCACGCGCTATGCCAAGTTCCGCAAGATGGCGCAATTCTTTACCGGCGATGACTAGAAGTGTGGGTCGGACAGAGCACTGACACAGCTATCCACGTCCCTCCGTGCCTAACCTTCTCCCTCCTCTGACTGTTACGCTGAATTTCCTGCCACGAATTCAAGGCCCTGACTTCAGCCATTCGCAGGACACAAGTTTCCTCCCAGGTTCGGGAGTTCACTTTGACCTTTCGGCGCCCGGTCAGCGTCAACATACCGGGGTTAATATTTGCCTGCATCCTGCTCGGGTCGTTGTCTGGCTGTGGCGGCTCGCTACAGCCTTCCATCCCCCCTTCCGTCCCTCCTTCCATCCACCCTTGCGACCCGAATGCTGCACCTGAAGTACTGTCCGTGACCATACAGAATACCGGGCAGGAGACACTGCAGAGCTATCCCGTAGCCATCGCTCTGGACGAATCGGTCTTCGATTTCACATTGGCAAAAAATGGATCCGGCGTGGCCGTGTGGGACGCCACCAGCCAACAGCCCATGCCCGCCTGGCTGGAGTCTTACGATGCCGCGGCGGGGAAGGCCCTGCTCTGGGTGAAAGTGCCCGGGTTAGGTCCGCAGGCATCGCAGGGACTTTTATTGACTGCCGGGCCTGCGCCGGGATGCGCCGCGACCTCCTTCGACGGTTACTCGGTCTTTCCTTTTTTCAGCGACGTTCATGACGTCTCTGCCTGGCAGACCAGCAACGGGCTCAAGGTGACGGATACTGTCACCGCGGGACCGCTCAACATCGGCGGACGCACAGTAATCCAGAGTGACGGCTTGTATAACGGCTTTCCCGGTGTGGCCCAGGCGGCCAACGGAGATTTCGTTCTCGCGTACAAAAAAGGAATCACTCACGTGAACAGTCCGTTGGTCGTGGTACGGCGCAGTTCGGATGAGGGCAAGACCTGGAGCCCTGAAGTCGTCTATTTCGATTCTTCATTGCCCGACCCGGCGCTGCTCCGAACCCCCCTGGGGGCACTGATCATTTCCCTGGGCAAAGCCGATCAAAATGGTAATGAGCTCGCGGCCTACAGCCGCTCGACCGACAACGGACTGACCTGGTCGCCGTACACATTCTTCGACGATCCGTCCACGGACACCTACAGCGTAGCGCCCTCGCTGGTGGTTGGACAGATGATGTATGGCGCCGGCTACGGGAAGTACACGCTGGGCACCGGCAACGCACCCGGCTTGTGGGCGTCCTCCGACGACGGTTTCAACTGGACAAAACTCTCGTCTCTTCGTTTGCTGGGCGATCCTTCGCTCAGCGAAACCGCAATCGCCCAGACCGCACCCAATACATTGTTCGCCATCATGCGGTCAGACGACAGCCTGGATACCTTCGGACGCTACTCCAGCGATATGGGAATGAGCTGGGGGCCGCTGATCTCCTACACGTCGCAGGTGGGGGTCCTGCAGGGGCCGGAAATGGTGCAGGCGGGACCGGCGCTCATTCTGCTGGGCCGCGAGACTATCCAGATTCCCGGCGTCCAGCCGCCCAACACTACGGGATTTCCCCGGCAGCTGGCCGCCTTCGTTTCCTACGATGGAGGACAGACATTCGGCTACGGCACCGTGCTCGATGCTTACACCGGAAAGCAGATTGATGGCGGCTATTCCTGGCCGATGCTGCTGCCCAGCGGGCAGGTGTATGTGGCCTATTACTCCGACTCGCAAAATCTGCAACGGCCCGACATCAAGGCGCTGACCTTGTCCGTAGCTCCGCCCTCCACGCTGCCGGCTGCTTCCATTCACGTGCTCAGCCAGTTTGCGCCCGGAATCGCCACCCACGCGCTCAATCTCGACCTCACCCGTTACGCGCTCGAATTCCGCTTCCGTTCGAATCCAACCCCCGGGGGAAGCCAGTTCTCGGTCTTGCTTCAGGGACAGGCCTCCGTACTGCCTTCGCGCCTGGTCAACTGGGAACTGCCATCCACCCACGCCGGCGATCCGACTGCGCAATCCGGAATCATTTCAAACAAAGAATTCGTGACGCTTCTAAGCAGCTTCAACTATGGCCAAGCCTATCGCCTGCGCACTGTCGTGGACGAAATCCAGGGCACGCAACAGGCCTCAGTGCTGGACGCGTTCGGAAACCTTATCAGCGGCACCACTACGCGGGCCCCGGCGCTGGGAATGGCTTCCCATGCCACAGCCATTCAGATCGGCAATAACTCCGCTCTGCGCGCCACCGACACCCTGCTGGATTTTGTGTTTGTGCGTCCCGTTGCGCAGGTGGAACCGCTGGTGGCGGTCACCCGAGTGCACTGACCTGGACGATACAGCGAACGGGTGCTCCTGGGTTGCGACCGAAGAAGGGGGTTTCGGCGACCGTTGCCGGCACATCGTATTGCTGCAATACGGTAATCTTCGCGGTCGCATGCTTCAGGATAGTGCCATCGAGAGTCGCAATTGCGACGACGTGATAAACGCCCGGCTTGGTGGCAGTGAAGACTCCGTCGGGGGTTATGCTTGCGCCCCGCTTCTCCTTCAGCAGCCACATGACTGTCGCGGCATCTGGCAAGCCCTGGGCCTCTGCGGAGAATTTGTGGGCACGCCCGACTCTCAGTTCCAGATACGCCGGATCGACTCTGAGCGAAACTGCGCTCGGACGCTCGCGCTGTTGGCCTGCGAGATTAATGGCCAGGGAGCAGATAAGGGCAACTGATCGGAAGCAAGCCGTACGCGAAATCATGCGTGACCTCGCATTGAGCAGGCGGCATCCGTGACCGCCCTGCATTCCACGCTCAATGTTATCACTCGGAACGCGGCATCTCGACTGCTCCGATGGACTATTGAAGGTCTGTTTCTCAGGCAGGTACATCAACCCTCTTACGCCGCTGGCTGCCGTATAATAAAGAGTTCTGCTGCATCAGCAATTGCGGGCGGAGGCACTCCGCTCCAGGGACAAGGAAGGGAAGGGAATGGCCACCACCGATGTATCTCTCCACGCTGAGAGCCGCCAACCAGAGCCGAAACCGGTCGTAAACAACATGAGTATCCAGGTCGCGACCGTCAACGGGTCCGGCTCGCAAAGTTCCAACACAGTTTTGCTGCGCAGTATTTTTCAAATGGGAGTTCCCGTCTCCGGCAAGAACCTGTTTCCCTCGAACATCGCCGGTCTGCCCACCTGGTACACCATCCGCGCCAATAAAGACGGCTACATCGCGCGCAAAAAAGAAATCGATTTTGTCGTCGCCATGAACCCCGAGACCGCCGAGGAAGACGTGATGTCCGTGGCCGCGGGCGCAGCCGTTTTGTATGACGAGCCCCTGAACCTCAGCCGGCTGCGCTCCGATCTGGTTTTTTACGCCGTGCCTTACGACAAGCTGGTGGCTCCCGTATGCCCTGAGGCCAAGCTGCGCAAGCTGGTCAAGAACATGATTTATGTGGGCGTGGTGGCCAAGCTGCTGGAAATCGACGTAGCCGAAGTCGAAAGGGCCATCCGCAAGCAGTTTGCCAAAAAGGTGAAAGCGGCCAACCTGAACCTGGCGGCGGTCAAGGCAGGATACGATTACGCGGCCGCCAACCTGGTCAAGCGTGATCCGTATTTCATTCAGCGCATGGACAAGACCGCGGGCAAGATCATCATCGACGGCAATTCGGCCGCGGCGCTGGGCTGCATGTTCGCCGGCGCGACCGTGGTGGCCTGGTATCCCATCACGCCGTCTTCCTCTCTGCCCGAAAGCATGATTGACTACATGAAGCGCTTCCGCATTCGCGCCGACGGAAAAGCTACCTTTGCCATCGTGCAGGCGGAAGACGAACTGGCCGCGATCGGCATGGTGCTGGGCGCGGGATGGGCGGGCGCACGCGCCATGACCGCGACGGCCGGGCCGGGGATTTCGCTTATGGCGGAATTTGCCGGACTCGCCTACTACGCCGAGGTCCCGGGCGTGATCTGGGACATCCAGCGCGTCGGTCCTTCGACCGGTTTGCCCACGCGTACCTCGCAGGGCGACATTCTCTCTACCGCGTTTCTTTCCCACGGAGACACCAAGCACATTCTGCTGCTGCCGTGTTCGGCGGAAGAGTGCTTCACCATGGCCGGCGACGCTTTCGATCTGGCCGAGCAATTCCAGACCCTGGTCTTCGTCATGTCCGACCTTGATCTGGGGATGAACAACTGGATGGCCGATCCCTTCAAGTATCCGGAGAAGCCGATCAGCCGCGGCAAGGTGCTGAGCAAGGCGGATCTCGATCGCCTGGGCGGCTTCGCCCGCTACGAAGATGTGGACGGAGACGGCGTCGGCTACCGCACTCTGCCGGGCACCGATCATCCTGCGGCCGCGTACTTCGCGCGCGGCAGCGGACATAACGAGAAAGCTCAATACAGCGAACGCCCCGACGACTTCGAACGCAACATGGAGCGCCTCAACCGCAAGTTCGAGACTGCCCGCTCATTTGTACCGCGGCCGGAAGTGGATACCGGAAAGTCGAAGATCGGCATCATCGGGTACGGAACATCGCACTGGGGGCTGATTGAGGCCCGCGACCAGCTGCGCCAGGAATACAACATTGAGACCGACTATCTGCGCCTGCGCGCCTATCCCTTTACCCGCGAAGTGCACGATTTTGTGAAGCAGCACGATCGGGTTTACCTGGTGGAACAAAATCGCGACGCCCAGATGCTCACTCTGCTGAAGATGGATCTGGAGGCTGCGCTCCACACCCGTCTTCGCAGCATCGCCCACATTCACGGCCTGCCGCTCGACGCGCGCTCGGTCACCGACGAACTCATGACCATGGAGGGTAAGTAAATGGCGACCAGCACTCCCGACCGGCCGGCTCCGGCACCGAAGACCAATCGCATTGGCTTGGCAGTCCTCGATTATCGCGGCGGCAAAACGACTTTGTGCGCCGGCTGCGGCCACAACGCAATTTCCGAGCGCATCATTGACGCCATGTACGAAATGGGGGTTCCGCCTGAGCGCGTGATCAAGCCCAGCGGCATTGGCTGTTCCTCCAAGAGCCCGGCGTACTTCATGGGGCGCTCGCACAGTTTCAACGCCGTCCACGGCCGCATGCCCTCGGTAGCTACCGGAGCGGTGCTGGCCAACCGCCACCTGATCGCCCTCGGTGTCAGCGGCGACGGCGACACTGCCTCCATCGGCGTCGGCCAGTTCGTTCACCTCATGCGGCGCAATCTGCCCATCATTTACATCATCGAAGACAACGGCGTTTACGGGCTGACCAAGGGCCAATTCTCCGCCACCGCCGACATGGGCTCCACTTTGAAGACGGGCGTGATCAACGACCTGCCTCCGATCGATACGTGTGCCATGGCCATCACGCTGGGCGCAACGTTTGTGGGACGGTCATTTTCTGGGGACAAGAAGCAGCTCCACGCCATGATGAAAGCTGCCATCGCGCACCAGGGCACGGTCATGCTCGACGTGGTATCACCCTGCGTGACCTTCAACGATCATGAGGGCTCGACCAAATCCTACAAATACATGAAAGACCACGAAGAGCCGCTGCAGGAACTCAGCTTCGTGCCCGCCTTCGAAGACATTGCCATCGACTACGATCCCGGCACCACCATCGATGTGACCATGCACGACGGCTCTCACCTCCGCCTGCGTAAACTTGAAGAAGAGTACGACCCCACCAACCGCATCAAGGCCATCACCCGCCTGAACGAAGCCCATGAAAAGGGCGAAGTCCTGACCGGAGTGTTTTACGTCAACTCCAAGACGCCGACCTTCGTCGATCTACTGAACATGGCTGAGGAGCCCTTGGCCACGCTGCCTGAATCCGCCGTGCGCCCGGGCAGGGAAGTGCTGGAACAGGTGATGGAGGAGTTGCGGTAGTTGGGTGTGGGCTGGAACAGGCTGTGACCGCGCGAGTCTCCATTGACTCTCGGATAACCGCCTGATTTCTTGTCGCCCGGCGGCGGAGCAAGACCGGCGGGGCGCTTCGGCGTCTAGGCGGTGATTCTGGACCCGCGAATGTTCTGATTGATTCGGAACAAATTCGTCGGATCGTACTTGTTCTTCAACTTCACTAAGCGGTCGTAATTGGCTCCGTAGGCACTGCGCACCCGTTCTTCGCCCTCGCCCTCACTCATGTAATTCACATAGACCCCGGCGTCCAGCGAAGGCCGCATGGCGTCCCAGAATTCGCGGACCCAGCGCAGACAACTTTCATTCCGGGCTGGTGAATCCCAGTGACCGAGCAGGAGGAAGTTGTAGCGCGCGTCCCGGTGGGCAAAGGCAGTGGCGTCGGCCGGTACCCTCTGCATTGCGCCGTGCATCAATTCCACTCCGAATCCAGAGCCAGACGACGGCTTACGTGTGCCAAAGTCAACCATCACATCCAGTGCAGGGTCCGGCAATTCCCGCATGAAACTGGATTTCCAATAATGCTGCTGCTCCGGGACCGCCCACCAGTCCAGCGCTTTCTGGAAAGCGGTGTAAGGCATCCGTTGGAAGTGATCGGCCACGGGCGAGCCAAACGAGCGCAGCGGCTTTAGAACCTTTTCCCCAGCCTCCAGATCGCCGGTGTAGCAGCCCGCAACCCCCATAACCGTATTGCCGTCGGGCAGGGTGAGCATGGCAGCCATCAGGCCGAGTTCATCCGGACAGGTTGCGGCATACTCACCAAAAAAACGCAGCACCTGCCGCGCCTGCGAGATGGGGTAAGCCACCAATCCCGCCAGCACCGGTCCCATCGGATGGAGTTGATACTCGAAGGAAGTGACCACGCCGAAGTTCCCGCTGCCTCCGCGTATGCCCCAGAACAGATCCGCATTCTCATGGTCGCTGGCAGTCAGCAGGCGGGTATCGGCAGTCACTACATCGACGGAGAGCAGATTGTCACAGGCGAGGCCGTGTTTGCCCATCAGCCAGCCAAGTCCCCCACCCAGTGTGAGCCCCGCAATGCCGGTTATGGAGAATGTTCCCATCGTGGTAGCCAACCCGAAAGCCTCGGTTTCGCGATCGAAATCCCCCAACAAGAGGCCGGGATCGGCGCGAGCCGTACGATGTGCAGGATCGACTCGAACAGTTTTCATTCGCGAAAGGTCGATCACCAGTCCGGCATCGCATACCGCCGTCCCGGCAATACTATGGCCACCACCACGGATGGACACCGGGAGGTCGTGATCACGGGCAAAATGTACGCAGGAGATGACATCGGCAGCACCGGCGCAGCGGGCGATCAGCGCGGGCCGGCGGTCGATCATGGCATTGAATACTTTGCGTGCGGTGTCGTACTCGGCATCAGCAGGACTGATCAGCTGTCCCCGTAAGGCGGCCCTGAACTCGTGCACTTGAGAATCCGGAAGCATATTCAGCCTCCTTGCGAATGGTGACTTGGACGGCTGGGCCCCAATTGCTGGAAAGCATACTCCAAAAAAAGGGGTCCGTGGTACCGCTGCCAACCCTTGGCTCCCAAACAGCGTCAGAGAAGCTGCGCCAATGATTGAAGCGAGAACCAGACCGGCAAGCAGGACGCTGCTGATCCTGATATCACTGGTCGTGATCGCCGTCGTGGCCCTGATCGTGACCGGAATCCATCTCTCCAATCCGTACCTGCGCAAGAGAGTCGTGGAGATGCTTGGCCAGAAGTTTCACGCCGATGTGGAACTCAAGGAATTCCATGTTTTCCTCTTTCCCGGGGTGCGGATCGAAGGCTCGGGCCTTGCTCTTCGCCACCAAGGCCGCACCGATGTTCCGCCCCTGATTTCAATCCAGGAGTTTTCCGCCCAGGCCGGCATTCTGGGACTGCCCTGGAAGCCGTGGAAAGTGGACCAGGTCAAGCTCAAGGGGTTGGTCATACAGATCCCTCCCAAGGGAGACCGAGGGAATCAGAATTGGCCCAAGGCGAAGAACATTCCCGTCCTGATCGGAGAAATTGTCTCCGACGACGCCGAGCTGCGTTTGCTACCGAAATCCGCCGATAAAGATCCTCACGTCTTCGCCATTCACCACCTGGTCATGCATTCGGTCGGGCTCGACCGACCTGCATCGTTCACGGCGCAACTCACCAACGCCGTTCCTCCTGGGGAAATTGATGCGAAGGGAACGTTCGGCCCGTGGAGCCCGGACGATCCCGGCCAGACACCGCTGGCAGCCGAGTACACCTTCGACAAAGCCGACCTGGGATACTTCAAAGGCATCAGCGGCATTCTTTCGTCCAAGGGAAAATTTGGCGGCGTGCTGGAAAAGATCGAAGTAGAAGGCAAGACCTCGACCCCCGACTTCACTGTGGCCCTCGGCGGCCATCCCCTCGATCTGGAGACGGACTTCAGTGCCACCGTGGACGGAACCAATGGAGACACATTGCTGCACCCGGTCATTGCGCACCTGCTGAATACAGTGATCGTTGCGCAGGGCGGCGTGGTGAAGTCTCAGGACAAAGACAAGAAGGGCAAGGAAATCACGCTCGACGTGACTGTCGATAAAGGCAGGATTGAAGATCTTTTGCGTCTGGCGGTGAAGGCCGACCAGCCTCCGCTGACTGGAGCCATAAATTTCAAGACGAAATTTGACCTGCCCCCCGGAGCGGGCGACCTGTCTGACCGGTTGAATCTGAAGGGAAAGTTTGACGTCGGACAGGCGCAATTCACCAGCCCCGAGGTGACGGCAAAAATCGAGACGTTAAGCCGCAAAGCGCAAGGCCAGCCGGAAAACAAGAATGCAGGCAGCAGTGTCTCCGAGCTGAAGGGAAACTTCGTACTGGACAATGGCGTGATCAGTTTCCACGGTCTCACCTTTACGGTCACCGGAGCGCAGGTCGCTCTCGACGGCAAGTACGGACTGGACAAGGAAGACCTCGACTTTTACGGCAAGCTGCGAATGCAGGCCAAGATTTCGCAGACGACCACCGGAGTGAAGTCATTCCTGCTGAAGGCTGTCGATCCCTTTTTCCGCAAAGACGGACAGACCGAAGTGCCGATCAAGATTACCGGCCAGCGCGACCACCCCTCCTTCGGCCTCGACCTCGGTCACAAAGAGAAAGAAAAAGGCGAGTAGCGCCGGGTGCCCATGTAGCACCGCCGTCCCGGCGGCTGTCGTGGGGCCGTCCGCCCCCACCCCGAGGGTAGGATGCCCTCGAGACAGCCGGCGAGACGCCGGCGCTACTCAATCTCCCCCTTGACAGAAATCGTCACCTAGGCCGCCCCGCGCTTTTTCGGTTCCGTGGGTTCGCCTGAGTGTTCGGGGCCGGCGGCGGGCTCGGGAAAGTCCGTATCGGAAGATTTCAATAACGGATCCTGGTCACGATGCCCCAACTGGCCCGACATGGAGGTATTGTCCGGCTCCTGGGGTCTATCCTGTTCTACCGCGCCCTTGCCCCGGTCCTGGTCGTCGGCCAGAGCCGCGTCCAGATCGTTTCTCTTTTCGGTCATGGAATGTGTCCTCACCAGGCATGGAGTTTTACGCGGCCCGGCCTGGTTAGCCTATCGCGAAACTTTTGCCGGAGGGAAGGGTTAATCCTGTAGATTTGAGGAAATAAACAAGGAGGGCGGAATGAAGCCCCGGTTACTGACCCTTTCAGCAATCATGCTCTTCGCATTGGCCGGTTGGGGACAAACGGCGAGTAAGCAGGCCAACGCCAGCGTGGCCGCTCACAAGCGCGAAGCCAAAGAGCACGCGGCTCGTCATCGTCAGCGCCATCACCACCGCAAGCATCGCCGTCATGGCAAAGCGTAGCCCCGGCGGTGAGTGCAACTACTGTGGCTTCCGGGTGGATCCCGTGGTCGCCACTCCCAGCTTGCGCAGCCGGTCCCGGGCCTGCAGGGCCTCGTTCGATTTGGGATAGCGTTGTATCACGTGGCGAAGGGATGCAATTCCGGCTTCCTGTTGTCCCAGTTCAACCAGCGCCAGGCCTTTTTTCAGCTCAGCTGAGGCTGCCTTGTTGCCATCCGGAAAACTCTGCAGCACCTGATCGTAACTCTTGACTGCAGCCGCATAGTTTCCCTGTTTGAACTGGATGTCGGCCAGATAGAAGCTTGAATTCCCGGCCAGATCGGTGTTGGGATAAAACTTCACATAATCCCCGAACTCCTGTGCCGCCAGGTCGTTTTTGCCCGCCTGGTAGTCGCGCAGGGCATTGTTGTAGAGAACATCCGGGGGCGGAGCGGCTGCCGCCTGCTGCTGTTGCTGGGTCTGCTGCACAGCCAGGCTCTGCTGGGCCGCCTGCAGGTCCTCGAGCTGTTTGCTCACTTTGCCCAGCCGCGCCTTAAGTTCATCCAAAGTGTCGTTCAAAGACTGGATCTGGCCGGATAGCTGGTCGGCGTGCGCGCCGCTGTCGCCCTGTTGTTTCTGCAGAGTGGTCTGCAGGTCGGTGACGGAGGTGGCGACTTTGTTGGCGCGGTCCGTGCTTTGCTCAATCAGGTGCTGCAGTACGCCCATGCGCTCGTCAAAAGACTGCTGCATGTGGGCGATTCGGTCCTGCAGGTCCTGCACCTGGGTCTGCAGTTGCACCATGTCTTTGTTAACACCCCAGACCGGTGTGACGCCGGCGCAGAGCAGGGCAACAAGAGCGAGTAAGAAGGGATATCGTTGGGTTTTCATAGTCCAATACCTACGATGCGAAGAGTGTGTATTGCGTCCAGGCCAGAGGACGAAGCAGAGATGTAGCGCCGGCATTTCGCTCGGGCAGGGATGCAACATCGGTACCTCCCCGCGTGCGAGGGCGAGACGCCCTCGCGACTGCCGGCGGGACGCCGGCGCTACAAAATCTTACTTACCGTACACGAAATGACCACGCCGGTTCTGCTGCCAGCACTGCTCGTTCGATTCGGTGCAGAACGGCTTCTCTTTGCCGTAGCTGATGGTCTTGACGTGGTCGGCGGCGACGCCTCCCTGTACCAGGGCATTGCGCACGGAGTTGGCGCGGCTGTCTCCCAGGGCCAGGTTGTACTCCGTCGATCCCCGTTCATCGCAGTGTCCTTCCACCGTGAAGCTGATGTTGGGATGCTGCTTGAGGAACTCGATATCGCCTTGCATGGCCGATTGCTGGTCGGCGTTGATATCGCTCTTGTCGTAGTCGAAGTAGATGTCCTTCACAGTCTGTGAGAACAGTTCTTCCTCGGTGGCCGACGGTTGAGGCGGCGGCGGGGGCGGCGAAGTCACGGTGACCCGTGCCGTGGCCGTCTGCGTTCCGCCCGCTCCCTTGGCGGTCAGGGTGTAGGTGGTGGAGTCGGCCGGGGTGACGCTCTGCGACCCGCTGGGTTGCACTGCGCCTACGCCATCAATGCTGACGTCGGTCGCGTTGCTGGTCTGCCAGGTCAAAGTTGTGGATCCACCCTTATCGACCGTGTTGGGGTTGGCCGTAAGCGAAGCCGTCGGCGCGGCCGGCGGTGGGGGTGGCGGCGGTGGCGGGGGCGCCACTTTCTTCTTGCAGGCGCCCAGCGTCATGATGGTCATCAGGACGAACGCTAACATCATCCATCTCAGGTTTCGTTGCTTCACTCTGCTCCTCCGTACTCTTGGTGCGCAGTGATTGCAATCGCCGCGCCCCGCTCAGGTCCGGAGAGGGGAAATCGTGCCCCGCCTCTTCCGGGAATTAACTGCAAAAACGGCAGATATGATTCCATTCCTTCATTCCTGAATATCGATTCCTGAAATCACTTCCAGCTCCAGTTGGGTTGGCTGTTAGAGCCCGCAAAAGTCAGCTGCTTCTGGTTGGTACCATCGGCCAACATGGTCCATATCTGGAGGCTGCCCGCGCGGCTGGACTGAAAAATGATGTGCCTCCCGTCCGGCGACCAATAGGGGAAATCGTTGCGCCCGCCGTCATGGGTCAGCTGCACCCACTGCTTGCTGGCAATATCCATGATGTAGATGTCCTGCGCCCCCGGCGCTCCCGGGCCATATCTGCGCATCCACGAAACCACCAGGAACTGTCCATTCGGCGACCACGACGGCGACACCGCATAGCCCTGGTCGGTGAGCCGCTGCACGTTGGTGCCATCGGCTTCCATGGTGTAAACCTGCGGCAGGCCGGTGCGTCCGCTTACCCATGCAATTTGTGAGCCCGTCTTGCGGTTCCACGCGGGAGAAACGTCGGGACCCTTCGAGGAGGTAATGCGTTTCAGCCCCGCGCCCGCGGTGTCCACGGAATAGATTTCCGGATCTCCGCTGCGCGAGGAGGAGAATGCGATTCTGGTTCCATCAGGCGACCACGCCGGAGAAAGATTGGTTCCACCGAAACGGGGGAACGAAACCAGGCGGTTCAGGTCGAGAGAATACATCAGAATTTCCCAGCCCGCCTTGGTCATCGAACTGAAGGCGATGCGCGATCCGTCGGGTGAAACCCGCGGCGACAGTGAAATCGAGCCCAGGTGAGTGAGGGCGTGCTGGTTGGCGCCGTCATAATCCATGGCCCATATTTCCTTGTGCCCGCTGCGGCTGCTGACAAAATAAATCTTGCTTTCCGCAATGCCCGGAATGCCGCCGCCCAGCCGGAAGATAATTTCATCGGCGAATTTATGTGCGGTGGTGCGGGCGGCGTCGCTGGTGGCGGCGTCCTGATACTGCTTACCCAGCACCTGCGGCGAGGTCACATTCTTTACGTCGTAGAGCCAGCCCTGCACCGTCATCCCGTTGCCGCTCACGCCCAGGTTGCCAAAGGCCAGCATGGCCGCATTGGGTGGCGGCGCGCTCCAGCCCTCGAACTTCACATCCGCGGGCGTGCCCACTTGTCCCAGGGGATAGAAGCTTTTCGAAACCATGTCGAAGATGCCGGCATTGTCCAGATCGTTCCACAGGGTTTCATTGAACGCCTTGAGCAGGTCGGCGTTCTTCGCATCCTGAGTGGATGCATTGAAATCGGGCACAGCCAGGCGCACTTTTTCCACGCCCAGCCCGGTGCCAGTCTTGATCCAGTCCTGGGCGAAGCCCGGGGTCAACAGAAACAGCGGTAACAGTAGTAAGAAAAATCGCTTCATCAATGATGGTGTCCTCTAACTCGCTAACAGCATGGAGCTAAAAGCCCGCTGCTATCTTTTGTAATCGAACCAGAACTCTACCGACACCTTATTCGCGGCATAATCCGAGGGCAAGGGACCAAAAGTGTCAATGCGCTGGATGGCCCGTGTGGCCGACTGGTCGAGCGATGGGACACCGCTCGATTGCTCCACCTGAACGTTCGCCGGGTGGCCGTCTCGCATCACGTCGAAGGTGATGTAAACCCGTTGTGCCGTGGTGATGCTGGGGTCCACTTCATATTTCAGCCAGTTCTCGGAAACCTTCTGCTGCACCACGCGCACGTACCAGGCATAGCGCGATCCGAAATCGCCGCCTCCGCCGGTAAAGCCGAAGCCGCCCTTGGCCCCGTTGGCGTTGAAGTTGCCGTACGGTCCGCTGACCGGTCCGCCCTGTCCGTAGGGGACTACGTTGTCGGCCTCGACGACCGGCTCCGGCTTGGCCTTCTGGTGAGTCGCGCTGGTCTTTGGTATGGGCTTGACCTTGGTGGCCTTGTCCGGGATGGGAATCGCGTCCGGCTCTTTCTCCACCGGCTTGGGTTGCGACTGTGCGAGCCCCTTGGAATCGTTGGCCAGAACGTTTTCCGTCTTCACCGGATTGGCCGGCAGAGGGACGTTGCTCACCAGGCTCACGCCCATGGCATCGCCGCCGCCGCCCGCACCCCAGCCTTCACCACTGCTGCTGGGCGCGACCACCGCGTAGAGCACGATGGCGCCCGCAATCGCGATGTGCAACCCGAGCGACCACGTGAGGTTGCGGCCCCAGCGGTCGTGTTCGAAAAAAATCTCAGCGTTTGCTGCCATGCGCGTCCAGGGGTTGAGTGACGATGCTCACGTTGGTGATGCCGGATGATTTGACCGCGTCCATGACGGTCGCGAAGGCGCCGAAGGGCACGTCTTCATCGGCGCGGACGAAGATGGACTGGTGCTGAGGGTCGCGAATCTTCTGTTTGATCCGGGCGGCGATTTCGTTGATGTTGATGGGATCGTTGCCCAGAAAAACCCGCTGCTGCTTGTTGATGCTGATCACCAGCCGCTCTTCGGTGATCTCTTTCACCGTTCGCGTTTTGGGCACACTTACTTCGATGCCGGATTGCAGCACCGGCGCTGTGACCATGAAGATGATCAGCAGCACTAAGACCACGTCCACCAGCGGGGTGATGTTGATGTCGGAGAGGGAGGTTTGGGTTCGTCCGTTCGAAGCCGTAAAGGCCATTACCGCTGCACCCCCGGAGCTTCCGCCGTACGGTAGGCGGGCTGCGGCTGCTGGCGTTCGACTGCGTTCAACACTTCCATGGCAAAGTCGTCGCCGCGGGCGGCCAGTTCGCGAATCGATCCGCCGATCAGGTTGTAGGCAATCACAGCCGGAATGGCAGCCACCAGTCCGGCGGCAGTCGTGATCAGCGCTTCCGAAATTCCAGGCGCAACCGCGCGCAAGGTGGCAGCCCCCGCCGTGCCCAGGCCGTGGAAGGCGTCAATGATGCCCCACACCGTTCCGAACAAGCCCACAAACGGCGTGACCGCCCCGGTGATCGCCAGCCAGGGCAAGTTGCGCTCAAAGCGGGTCAACTCTTCCGAGTTCGCGATCTGCATGGCGCGCTGTATGGCCAGCGGACTTCTGATGATGCCGTTGGCCACGGCGCCCTGACGGCGGTACTCCTCGAATCCGCCTTCAAAGACTCCCACCAGCGGGCTGGGACGGAACTGTTCCGCCACCGCGCCCACATCCTGCAGGCGCTGCGCCTTGCGGAAGGCGCGCACAAAACGGCCGCTCTGCACCCGCGCCCGCCGCAACACGCTCCACTTGGACAGAATGATCGCCCAGGAAACCAGGCTGAAGATCAGAAGAATAAGTAAGACCACCTTGGCGACGGGGCCGGTTTCACCCACCAAGTCAATAATTTCGCCGCCGACCGCTGCTGCCAGCAAGGGATACAGATTCATTGTTTTTAGGAGGATTCCTGTCTCGATTATAGACCATGGCGGCGGCCTAATTCGCGGGTGAACACGATCCATTACCCCGTCAACCCTGTGCAAAAAACGCGCTACGTCCACTTGGCATCCTAAGAGTTGAGGGTTAGCAGAACTTAATATCTAAAGGAGGAGAAATGACGCATTACGGCACGCTCCGCGATTATCGCTTCACTGATTCCGACGAGGCCACGGATGTCCGCGGCTCCAAGGTGTATGGATTCGGCGACGAGAAGTTGGGCAAAATCGACGACATCGTTTTTGATCACTCCACGGGCCACATTTATTACGTCGTGGTCGATACCGGGGGATGGTTGTCCAGCAACAAGTTCATCGTGCCCCCGGAAGCCCTCCGGACCGCGATGGACCACGAGGGTGATTTCCAGGTTGACCTGACCCAGGACCAGATCGAGAGCCTGCCGCCCTATAACGAATCTGATCTTGAGTCCGAAGAGAAATGGGCCGACTACAACGGCCGTTACCGTTCGCAGTGGGAAGCCAAACCGATCATGCACCGCGTGGCCACCGATCGCAATATCACCCCCACCACCAAGCAGCAGATTGACGCGGGCTCCGGCCGTCTTCCCTCCATTGAGGAAGAAACCGTCTCCGACATCACGCCCATGCGGACGGAAGCGTCATTGGGCGTGGATCCCAGCGGCCCCAGCCGTCGTTGGGACACCTTTGAAGACCGCCTGCGCCAGCGGCGCCAGGAAATCATCTCGGTCTGCCCCACCTGCAAGAGTTCGCCGGCGTCCGAGAGCGCCGTCGAACGAGACCGCGATGAAAGGCGGAAAGCCAGCTAGGTTTTTCGCATCGCCCCAGAGTGCCTGAAGGTGCCCCATTCATTTCGCGCCCTTTGCGAAATGAGTGGGGTACGTTGCAGTGGGTACAGCCTGAAATGAGCGGGCCGGCCCTCCCAGCCATCTTTCATGCTATCCTGCGCTCAACTTCGTTCACCTCAACATTCTGCGTTCCAGGACGCCGGTGCTCATCGAACTGCGGCTCGAGAACTACGCGGTCATAGATAACCTGGCGGTAGAGTTCGCGCCCGGTCTGAACCTGCTGACCGGTGAAACCGGCGCGGGAAAATCCATCCTCATTGATGCCCTGGCCCTCCTGCTCGGAGATAAGGCTTCCGCAGACGTCATTCGAGCCGGAGCCGACAAAGCCACAATCTCCGCTGTCTTTGAAGTTGAAGGCGGAGCCGAAAAGATCGTCGCGCATATCCTCGAAAATAACGGTATCGACCAGGAAGACGAATCGATCATCCTGCGCCGCGAGATTTCGACTGGCGGCAAGGGACGGGTCTTTGTTAACAATCAGCCAGCCATCGTCGCGGTATTGCGCCAACTGGCTCCGTACCTCGCCACCATTCACGCCCAGAACGAGTCGTTACTTTCTTTCGACGCCTCCACCCGCCTGCGCCTGCTCGATACCTTCGCCAATATTCCACTCGACGCGACCGCGGAAGCGTTTTCCAAGTGGAAGGCCATCGACAGTCGCATCGCAGAACTGCAGCGCGATGAGCAGGACCGCCTGCGACTGCTCGACCTGTGGACCTTCCAGCAGTGCGAAATTGAAGAAGCCAAATTGCAGACGGGAGAAGACGAGCGCCTGGAAACCGAGAAGCGCGTCCTGGCCAACGCGGAAAAAATCCACAGCGCGGCCATGAATGCCTTCGACCTGCTCTACGAAGGCAACGCCTCGACGGCCGCGTCATTGCGCGCGGCGCAAAAACACATCGAAGAGCTGGCCCGCTACGAGCCCAGATTTCAGGAGACCATGGCCACGCTCGAAACTGCCCGCATCAGCGTGGAAGACGTCGGCGCCAGTCTGCGCGACTATGCCGGAGGCATCGAGGCCTCTCCCGAGCATCTGGCCGAAGTGGAAGACCGCCTCGCCGCCATGGACCGGCTCAAGCGCAAGTATGGTCCGACGCTCGAAGACGTAATCAAACACGGCGACGAAGTCAGCCGCAAGCTTTCCGAGATGGAAAACAAGGACGAGATCCTGCGGCAGCTGCGTGGCGAGTTGGCGCGAGCGGCCGAGCAATACCTCGCTGCGGCCCGTGCTATTTCCAAGAAGCGCTACGAAGCCGCCCGCAAGCTTGAAAAATTGGTCGAGGCTGAGATCAATGACCTGGCCATGAAGTCCACTTTCCGAATTGAAGTCAGCGGCACCGACGAGGAAGCGAACTGGACTGCCGCCGGCTTCGACCAGGTGGTGTATATGATCGCCACCAATCCCGGTGAGCCCTTGCGTCAGATGGAACACATCGCTTCCGGCGGCGAGTTGTCCCGCGTCATGCTGGCCTTGAAGGCGAGCGTGGAGGCCTCATCGAGCAGGAAGCGCAGTTCAGGAGCGCAGCGCACCCTGATCTTTGACGAAATCGACACCGGCATCGGGGGCCGGGCAGCCGAGGCTGTGGGCAAGAAGCTGAAGAGCCTGTCTCGCTCGAACCAGGTCCTTTGTGTTACCCACCTGCCCCAGATCGCCACCTTTGCTGACCATCACTACCTGATCGAAAAGAAGGCTGTCGGCGGACGCACCCGCACCGGCGTCCACCTCATCACCGGGGACGAGCGTACGGAAGAAGTCGCCCGCATGCTGAGCGGTGCCAAACTCACCGAGACTTCACGCAAACACGCCGAGCAGATGCTGAAGAGCAATGCCTGAAAGAAGTATTCGGGAGAGTCAAGAGCCATGGCGCCGAAAGTAGTCAGCGGGCGCCATAACCAGGACCCCGCCGTAGCGCCGGCCAAAATACTTGCCGAAGTGCCGCTTGTCGCCGGTCAGTAAGTGGCTGGCCCCCGCCTGGATTGCCGCTTGAAGAATGGGGCGGTCCTTTTCGGGCAGCGTGATGCCCGGAGGTATTCCGGAAACCCCAATGACGATCCTGACTCGCTCCAGGAGTCTTCCCAGTCTCTGCCGTTGGTCTTTCTCAATCAGGTTAACTCTGGCTTCCTCGGCGGCGTAAGGCGAGGTCAGCAGTTCCACATGATTGAGCTGCCACAAACGGGCGATGCCGGCGTCGGGTCGATAGGCGGCAGAGAAGAGCACATTGGCATCGAGAAAGAGCCGGTCCACATTCAGGTCCGTGGCGCCTTATGAGGTTTCTGGCGGGGGACCTTCGATGGGTTGATCCCCATCTTCCTCACTTCCCGCAGGGCGGCCTGGTAGTCCTCCGCATCAACCGCGTTGGAAAGCAGGAATTCCGCCTTGCGCTCGGGACTGTAAATTTCGACGGGAATTGCAACCGCCGGGCGGATCAGGATTCCGTCCAAACGTTCTTCGGTCACCACCAGGCCGCCTTCCTCAATGCCGAACTTACGGCGCAGACGGGCCGGAACCACGATGGCGCCGCGTTTGCCCACTTTGCTCGTTTCCATAAACGCCCGATTATCTGAATATCGGGCAACCATAGTATACCTCAGGACTCCAAACCCAGAAGGCCAGCGCATCAAGTTCTGTCTTGTGAAACCACTCTTAATTAGCTAACATTGATTAGCTAACCATATGAAGACCATAACCATTCATAAGGCCAAGACCCAGCTCTCGAAGTTGATCGAACAGGTCTGCCGGGGGGAAGAAGTTGTCATTGCGCGAGGCAAGCACCCGGTCGCCAAACTTGTGGCGCTTTCCCCTGGCGGGACAAAGAGGGTTCCCGGCAAGCTTGCCGGTCAAATCTCACACAAATCAGGCGCTTTTGATCCTCTCTCAGATCGGGAGATGTCTGACTTGGGTTTTGATCAATAGGCTCGCGGATGAATGTCCTGCTCGATACCCACACCTTTTTCTGGTGGTTCAGCGATGCGACGAAACTTTCGAAGCGGGCCGTTGCTGTCGTCAGCAACCGGAGCAACACGGTTCTCGTGTCCGCGGCAACCGCCTGGGAGCTTGCGATCAAGGTCAACCTGGGCAAGATAGATGCCCTGGGCCTGGTCGTGGACTTGGGACGTTACGCGGAGCAAGAAGGATTTACCGAACTGCCCATCAGCGTTGAACATGCTGCCAGGGCGGGGTTGCTGCCCTCGCATCATCGCGATCCCTTTGACCGATTGCTGGTAGCCCAGGCTCAAGCCTTGCACCTGCCGATCCTAAGCGCCGATCGTGTACTCGATCAGTACGATATCAATCGGCTCTGGTGATCTTCAGGGTAGGGCGAACCCGTTCGCTGCCGGGAAACACCCAATCGCTGTTAATCCTAAGCCCTTCTACGGCTTACGTTGACCAACTGGGTACTTCTCCGATACTCTAATATCTAATTATCCGTAGGGAACGTGTACCCTGAGAAGGCAGAATATGGCCCCATACCCGAACGAAAAGACGTTGCTTTTGCTCAAGCCACGCGGCTTCTGTGCCGGCGTGGTGCGGGCGATTGATATTGTTCGCATCGCCCTCGAAGCCTTCGGTCCCCCGATCTACGTGCGCAAGGAGATCGTTCACAACCGCTTCGTGGTTGAGGAATTGCAAAGCAAAGGCGCCATTTTCGTGGACAGCGTGGAAGAAGTCCCGAATGGGGAACGGGTGATCTACAGCGCCCACGGAGTCTCGCCCGAAGTGCGCGAGGCCAGCGAACAACGCGGATTGCGCGTGATTGACGCCACCTGTCCCCTGGTCACCAAAGTCCACGTGGAAGCGGTAAAGTTTGCCAAGGAAGGTTATTCGCTGATTCTGATCGGCCACCGCGACCATGACGAAGTCATCGGGACGCTGGGCGAGGCGCCGGTCGTGACTCAGGTCGTGGGCTCGCCGGACGAAGTGGCATCGCTGACCGTAGCTGACCCCAGCCGGGTGGCGTACCTGACCCAAACCACTCTGAGCCTGGATGAAACCCGGGACATCATTGCCGCGCTGCGCCAGCGCTTTCCCAACATCAAGGGTCCGGCGGCGCAGGATATCTGCTATGCCACGGAAAACAGGCAGGTTGCGGTGAAGCACGTGGCCTCTGACGCCGACCTGCTGCTGGTGGTGGGATCCGACAACAGCTCCAATTCCAACCGCCTGGTGGAAGTTGCGCGCAACCTGGGCACGGGATCGCATCTAATAGACAGCTTCCGCAATATCCGGCCGGAGTGGCTGCAGGGAGTGAAGACGATCGCCTTGACCGCGGGCGCCTCGGCTCCGGAATGCCTGGTCGAGGAAGTTGTGAAGTTTCTGGGTACCGAAGGCTTCGCCAATGTGCAGGAAGTCGAGGTCATGCCGGAGAATGTGAGGTTCGGCTTGCCTCCTGAAATCGTGGAAGCTATTGCCGCCGCGCCCAGCGGGGCGGCCGTGGAGTAGCGACAGCAAATTATGGAAGACGCCTCCCCCCTCACTCCAGCCTCTGCCGTGCCGCAGATGCGTTTCGGAAAAATTGATGATCTCATCAGCCGGGTGGCCGCGGCCATTGACGGCGCCCGCAACTGCCTCTTTTCCGAGCAGCACGAAGATGGCTACTGGTGCGGCGAGCTGGAAGCCGATGCCACGCTCGAAGCCGACTACATCATCCTGCATGTTCTGCTGGGTACCGGCAATCCTGATCGTCTGGCCAAAGCTGCGCGTTACATCCTGCAACATCAGAACGAAGATGGCGGATGGGGAATTTACTTCCGCGGTCCATCCAATATCAGTGCTTCGGTCAAATGCTATTTCGGATTGAAGCTGACGGGCTACGCCGCCGATCACCCTGACCTGGTGCGTGCCCGCAAGAAGATTCTGGAGATGGGCGGCGTCACCGAGGTCAATACCTTTACCAAGATTTACCTCTGCTTTTTCGGGCAGTACGACTACGACGCCGTCCCCGCGATCCCTCCCGAGATTGTTCTCTTTCCCAAATGGTTCTGGTTCAACATCTACGAGATTTCCTCGTGGTCACGCGCCATTCTGGTGCCACTGTCGATTTGCTACGCCAAGAAGCCTTTCAAGAAGATCCCCGAGGAGTTGGGGGTCGAAGAGTTGTTTGTGGGCGGGCGCGACCGGTCGCGCATGCATTTACGCTGGGACAAGAAATCGCTTTCATGGCGCAACTTCTTCCTGTCGCTGGACCGGCTGACGCACTGGTTTGAGCGGGTCCACATCCGGCCGCTGCGTTCCGTCGCGCTAAAAGTCGCCGAGAAGTGGATGCTCGAGCGCTTCGAGATGAGCGACGGGCTGGCAGCGATTTTCCCCTCCATGATGAATTCCATCATCGCCTTGCGCTGCCTGGGGTATTCGGTGGACGATCCCCAGGTGATTCGCGCCATGGATGAATTCGAAAAACTGGGCATCGAGGAGAAAGAGACCTTCCGCATGCAGCCCTGCAAGTCGCCGGTGTGGGACACGGCGTACGCCCTGTTCGCGCTGGGCGAAAGTGGAGTGCCGGCCGCCGATCCCCGCATGGTGAAATGCGCCGACTGGATCCTGCAGAAACAGGTCCGCATCGCGGGCGACTGGAAAGTGAAAAACAAGCAGGGCCAGCCGGGAGGCTGGTATTTCGAGTTCAACAATGAGTTCTATCCTGACGTGGACGACAGCGCCATGGTCTGCCTGGGTCTGACCCACGTCGATCATCCCAACGGGCGCTATCTGCGCGAGTCCGTGCAGCGCGCCATTGACTGGATTCTCTCCATGCAATGCCGCAACGGCGGCTGGGCGTCATTCGACAAGAACAACGATCGCATGGTGTTTCAGTACGTGCCTTTTGCCGACCATAACGCCATGCTCGATCCGGCAACGGTCGATATCACCGGCCGCATCCTCGAAATGATGGCGGCTTACGGGTACGACAAGAACCATCCTGCGGTGAAGAAAGCGTTGAAGTTTATCCGCGACGAGCAGGAACCGGACGGCTCCTGGTTTGGACGTTGGGGCGTCAACTATATCTACGGCACCATGCAGGTACTGCGCGGCCTGGAAGCGATGGAAATCGACCATCACGAGCCTTACGTGCAGCAGGCCGCCGAGTGGCTGCGCATGGTGCAGAACCCGGATGGCGGTTGGGGCGAGACTTGTGGTTCTTACGACGATCCCAATACCAAGGGCGTCGGCCCCAGCACTCCGTCGCAGACGGCGTGGGCCGTCATGGGATTGCTGGCTGCCCGGGACACGCGCAGCGACTGCGTGGTACGAGGCATCGCCTACTTGCTCCGCACCCAGAAGAAAGACGGATCCTGGGACGAGCCCCACTTTACCGGCACCGGCTTTCCCCGCGTCTTCTATTTGATGTACCACATGTACCGGCAATACTTCCCACTGATCGCGCTGACTACGTACAAGAAAGTGATGGCGGAGAGAAGCAGCAATTAGCAATTGGGACGCAGCATTTGGCCTCTCCACCCGGAAGGCGTAAGGCTTGGTAGACCATGCCATTGGCCATTAGTCGTTGGTCGTCGGCCAAACCGTCGAACAATTAGTTGAAAGGCCAACGACCAAGGACCAGCGACCAACGACTGATTGGGCCAATTGCCAAGTGCTAAATGCTAGCTTTTGTCACCGGCGCGACGGGATTTGTGGGCAGTCATGTGGCCCGCGCTCTGGCCGCGCAAGGAGCGGACCTTCGGCTCCTGGTCCGTTCCGGCAGCGATCTCCGGAACGTTCGGGAATTGCAGGCCGAACAAGTGATCGGGGACCTGCGCGACGCCGCTTCCCTGAAGAAATCCGTGGCGGGATGCGATGTGGTGTTTCATGTCGCCGCCGACTATCGCCTCTGGGTCCGTGATCCGGAAGAGATGTACCGCTCGAACGTCGAGGGCACAAAGGCGATTCTGGAGGCGGCGCGGGAAAGCAGAGTGCGCCGGGTGGTTTACACCTCGAGCGTCGCGACCATGGGATTTCAATCGAATGGCTACCTGGCCAACGAGGAGTCGCCGGTTTCCCTGGCCAACATGATTGGCCCGTACAAGCGCTCGAAATTCATGGCGGAAGAAATAGCGATCGCAGCGGGAAGATCGGGAATGGATGTGGTGGTGGTGAATCCCACAACTCCAGTAGGCGAGCGGGACATCAAGCCGACGCCGACCGGGCGGATCGTGGTCGATTTTCTCAAGAAGAAGTTTCCCGCTTATGTGGACACTGGCTTGAATCTCGTGGATGTGGGCGAATGTGCCCGCGGTCATGTGGCCGCGCTGGAGCAGGGAAGAAGCGGAGAACGCTACATCCTGGGCGGCGAGAACCTCACCCTGAAGCAGATTCTCGACAAGCTCGCGGTCATCACCGGGCTGCCCTCGCCCAAAATAAGAGTTCCCTACGTGGTGGCGCTGGCGACCGGAGTGGTCGATCAGGTAGTTACGGGATACATCCGGCATCGTGAGCCTCGCGCCACCATCGACGCGGTTCGCATGGGCCGAAAGAAAATGTTTGTGTCTTCGGGCAAAGCGGAGCGCGACCTGGGATGGAAAACCGTCCCGGTGGATGCAGCGCTGCGCCGGGCGGTCGCGTGGTTTCAGGCAAACGGATATGCGTAGCATCACCCAGGGTCGTGTGGGACCGGGTCGGAGCCTGCCCTGAGCGAAGTCGAAGGGACCCGGTCAGGCCGAGCAAGGCTCGGCAAGGTTTTGACATTGCCCAATCAGCCGAAAATCGCGATCGTTGCCGCCCTGGAGCGCGAAGTGCGCCCGCTGATCAGGCACTGGAAGGCAGTCGAACGCGAATTCGACGGCCGCAAGTACAAATTTTTCGAGAACCAGCGCGCCGTACTGGTTTGCGCGGGCATCGGGCCGGAAGCGGCCCGGCGAGCCACCGAAGCCATCATCAATCTGTATGCACCAGTTCTGGTGCAGTCGGTCGGCTTCGCCGGGGCGCTCGACTCCACGCTGAAAGTGGGGACGGTGCTGGCTCCGGTGTGCGTGATCGACGCCAAGGACGGCAGCCGGGTCGAGGCCGCGGTGGGACATTGGGTGCTGGTCAGTGTGGACCAGCCGGTCAGCGTCGAGCAGAAGGCGAAGCTGGCGGAATCCTACTGGGCGCACGCGGTGGACATGGAGGCGGCAGCCGTGGCCCGGGGCGCTCAGGCCCACGACATCACCTTCGTCGGGCTCAAAGCTATTTCCGACGAAGCCGATTTTGAAATGCCGCCACTCAGCCGGTTCGTCACCGGCGATGGGCAGTTCCGCACTGCGGCTTTTGCCGGGTTCGTTGCCCTCCGCCCCTGGCTCTGGCTGCGTGTGCTGCGGCTGGCCAAAAACAGTGACAAGGCTGCCGCCGCCCTTTGCGGATGGCTGGAACAGTACAACCAGGAGCCGGAAGAAGCGGAGGACCCGGAAGCGGGCCTGCATCCCAGTTCCGAGGGACGGAATCAGAATTAAAGCAGGAAGTTGACTCGACCATGGCGATAGCGGGACAAATCGCAATCGAAGAAAAAAGGCAGGCCATTCCTGCCACCATGCTGGCTGCAGTTTATCGCGGCGTGAACGACGTTCGTCTGGAGACCGTACCCGTACCGAAAATTGGCGCCGGAGAATTGCTTCTGCGGGTGCACACCTGCGGGATTTGCGGCACCGACCTGAAGAAAATTGCCACCGGCTCGCACTCCGCGCCCCGCATTTTTGGTCACGAGACCGCGGGCATGATTGCCGCCGTGGGCGCGGGAGTGCGCGACTTCCAGCCCGGCGACCGGGTGGTCGTCTTCCATCACATCCCGTGCGGCGATTGCTACTACTGCCGGCACAAAACGTTCGCCCAGTGCGAGACCTACAAGAAAGTGGGCTGCACTGCCGGCTTCGAGCCATCGGGCGGCGGCTTCGCGGAATATGTTCGGGTGATGGACTGGATTGCGCGCCGGGGCACGGTGCGCATTCCGAAAGATGTCTCTTACGAGCAAGCCTGTTTTGTCGAACCGGTGAACACCTGCATGAAGGGGATCGAAAGATTGAGGTTACAGCCGGATGAGAGGGTTGTAGTGATAGGTCAGGGTCCCATCGGTATCATATTGAGTGTATTGGCTAAACGGGCTGGCTCCACGGTAGTCACTTCCGATTTGTATCCTCAAAGGCTTACAATATCTACAAGTTACGGTTTGGGGAACAGTATTGATGCCTCGCGTGCCGACCTGGTGAAAGCGGTGCGTGAGCAGACCGAAGGACGCGGTGCAGATGCAGCCATCCTGGCGGTCGGAGGTAATGGTTTGATCCGGACTGCGATGGACGTAGTGCGTCCCGGAGGCCGGGTTTTGCTGTTCGCGCAGACCGTTCATGGGGAGTCAGCATTTGACCCTGGGGCAGTTTGTGTCGATGAAAAAACGCTGTTGGGGTCGTATAGCGCTTCGATCGATCTGCAAGAGGCCTCGGTGCAGTTTGTTATGAACCGTGAAATGGATCTGGAACGGTTGATCACGCATCGATTCTCGTTGTCGAGCAGCGTCGAAGCTCTGAACCTGGCTGCCCACCCCCAACCTGATTCTATGAAAATAGCGATTCAACCGGGCAGCTCGTGGGAAGGAATCCGAGCGTGAACGGTAAGATGACAGCGGCCGTCCTCTATGGCAAAGAGGACGTAAAAATTGAGAGAGTACCCATCCCTCGCGTGGGCGACGGAGAAGTACTGGTCAAAGTGCAGGTGGCGTTGACTTGCGGCACCGACCTGAAGGTTTACCAGCGCGGCTACCACGCGCGCATGATCGTTCCTCCGGCCCTCTTTGGACACGAACTGGCCGGAGTGATTGAAGAAGTCGGGCACGGCGTGCGCGGCTTCAAGAAGGGCATGCGGGTGGTGGCGTTGAACTCCGCGCCCTGCCAGATGTGCTTCTACTGCTCCAAGCATCAGGAAAACCTCTGCGAAGATCTTTTGTTTAACAATGGAGCCTACGCGGAGTACATTCGCATTCCGCGGCGCATCGTCGAAACCAACATGCTGGCCGTTCCTGCCGACGTCACCTACGAAGAAGCCGCCATGGTTGAGCCTCTGGCCTGCGTGCTGCGCGGGCTGCACGAGACCGGCGTCGAAATCGGAGACACCGTCACCGTCATCGGCGGCGGGCCCATCGGCCTGATGTTTGTGCAGGTCGCGAAAGCCACTGGGTGCAATGTCATTTCCGTGGTCAAGCGCGATTCCCAGGTGGCAGCCGCCAAGCGCATGGGCGCGCATGAGGTAGTGCAGATCACCAAAGTAAAAGACGCGGTGGAAGCCGTGCGCCTGATCTCTCCCGAAAAGCGCGGCAGCGATGTTGTGGTCGAGGCCGTCGGCCGGCCCGAAGCCTGGGAGTGGGCCATCGACATGGTGCGCAAGGGCGGCACCGTCAACTTCTTCGGCGGCTGCGCCAGCGGCACCAAGGTCCAGATGGATACCAACCGCCTGCACTATTCGGAGGTCACACTGAAGGCCACGTTCCATCACACGCCGGAAACTGTGCGCAAGGCTTTCGCCCTGATCGCCGAAAAGAAGATTCGCTCGACGGACTACATCACCGGAGAGGCGCCCCTATCGCGGTTGCAGCAAGTCCTCCGCCACATGTTGAACCGCAACGGTGATATCAAGACGGCCATCATTCCAGGGCACTGAGGCCGGATCATACCGGCCCGATCTTATCGGGCCTGATCATAGACTCGAGGACTCGAGGTTCAGCGTCGGCCTTGAGAGGTGGCGGGACGGGAGCCGTTTTTCTATCGTCTGGTAGAGATACTACGGGGACGTCCAACGATTGACGATCCGCACTTTCAGATACGGGAGGACGAAACTGACATGTCATCCATCGCCAGCAACGACTCCCGTATTCTGCCCATGCCGGTTCCTTCCGGCTGGGACCGCCTTCCCGTGGGATATGCTATTCCGGAGCGCGCGCCCATCCTGGCCGACGCGCAGGAGTACTGCCGCAGCCTGGCGCGCAGTCATTACGAGAACTTTTCCGTCGCCACCTGGTTTCTGCCGGAGCGGCTGCGACAACATTTTTTCAATGTCTATGCCTACTGCCGGATTTCAGACGATCTCGGCGACGAGGTAGGCGACCCCGATGCCTCGCTCGAGATGCTCGACCAGTGGCAGTCGGAACTCGATGCCTGCTACTCGGGCTCGCCGCGCCATCCCGTCTTTGTTGCGTTGCAGGAGACGGTGCGGAAGTTCGATATTCCGCAACAGCCTTTCGACGATCTGCTGAAAGCCTTCCGCCAGGACCAGAGCGTCACGCGCTACGAAACGTTCGACGATCTGCTGGGCTACTGCCAATATTCAGCGAATCCGGTCGGCCGTCTGGTTCTCTATCTTTGCGGCTATCGCGATCCTGACCGGCAGGGACTTTCTGATTTCACCTGTACCGCGCTGCAGCTGGCCAATTTCTGGCAGGACGTAAGCGATGACTATGCCAAGGGACGAATCTATCTGCCCTTGGAGGACCTGCGGCGTCATGGAGTGAGTGAAGGTGATATTCCGGCGGGCCGCAACACCCCGGAATTCCGTGAAATGATGCGCTTCGAGGTGGAGCGGGCACGGCAGTGGTTTGAGCGCGGTTTGCCGCTGATCAGCCAGGTGGACCGTGAACTCGCGGTCGATATCGAATTGTTCAGCCGCGGCGGGCAGGAAATTCTGGACGCCATCGAGCGCCAGGGACATGCCGTGCTGGGCCGCCGTCCCGCCATCTCAAAGACCCGCAAACTGGCGCTAGTGGCCCGGGCGGCGCTGGGGAAGCTGCTGGGGAGCCGGGTGGGGAGGCAGGCGGGGGGCCGGATATGAGCGCTGCCGTGCAGCCCATGCCGTCGCCATTTTCGCCGACCTCGTCGCAAATCGCGGTCGCATATTCCGTATGCCGCAGTATCACCCGATCGGCGGCCAAGAATTTCTATTACGCATTTCTGGTCCTGCCCCACGCCAAGCGCCAGGCGCTGTGCGCGGTGTACGCCTTCATGCGGCGCTGCGACGACATCGCCGACGACGTCAAACTTCCGGCATACGAAAGACGGCAAAGACTGGAGGCGTGGCTGGATGCCTTTCACCGCGCCGAATCGGGTCACCCCACCGACGATCCCGTGCTGCTGGCCCTGACCGATACTCAGCGGCGCTTCAAAGTCCCGGTTGAACTGCTCGATCAGTTGGCCTATGGCACCGGCATGGATATCCAGGACGGCGCGCCAGGTTCATCTTCATCGGACGCGCCCCAGGTGCTTTACCACACCTTCAGCGATCTCCGTTTGTATTGCTATCGCGTGGCCTCGGTGGTTGGCCTGGTTTGCATTCGAATATTCGGCTACAGCGACCCCCGGGCGGAAGGGCTGGCGGAAAATCTTGGCCTGGCGTTTCAGCTCACCAATATCATCCGCGACATTCAGGAAGACGCCGGCATGGGAAGGATTTACCTTCCTGCCGAAGACCTCGACCGCTTCAGGATTGCGCCCGCGGAATTCCGCCAGGCCGCGATTCCGGAGCGGCTGCGCTGGCTGCTGGCGGCCGAAGCCGACCGGGCCCGGGAATACTACGGCGCCGCTCACGAGTTGATGCTTCTCATCGACGAAGACAGCCAGCCCGCGCTCTGGGTGCTGGTGAGCATTTACCGCCGCCTGCTGGAGAAAATCTCGGAGCGCAAGTATGACGTCTTCGGCAAAAAGATCAAGCTCACGGTGCGCGAGAAAGTCGTCATCCTGGGAAAGGGTCTGGTGAAACGCCTGGCTTGATGACGGAGCGCTGGACACAATCCCCAAAAGTAGCAGTGGTAGGAGGCGGCCTCGCGGGATTGGCAGCCGGTAGCGCGCTGGCCGAAAGTGGTTTTCGTGTCACACTGTTCGAGCGGCGTGCCTACCTGGGCGGACGGGCATCCTCCTATCAGCATCCCGGCACCGGCGAGGTGGTGGACAACTGCCAGCACGTGCTGCTCGGCTGCTGCACCAACCTGATCGAGTTCTACCAGCGCATTGGCGTCGAGGACAAAATCCGCTGGTATGAGCGTATGACTTTTCTCGAGCCCGGCGGACGCGCCTCGGTGATCAAGCCTTCGGCTCTGCCTGCTCCTCTGCATACTGCGCCGGCTTTTCTGCGCGCCTCCTGTCTCAACCTTACGGACAAGCTTTCTATCGCGGCTGGGCTTGCCGCCCTGACCCCGATTGCGCCGAGCGACACTGGTGAATCTTTCCTGAAATGGCTGCGCCGCCATGGCCAGACCGAGCGCGCCATCGATCGCTTCTGGAAGACGGTGCTGGTCAGTGCCCTGAACGAGGAAATTGATCTGATCTCGGTCCCGTACGCGGCCCAGGTCATGCGTGAGTCGTTTCTGAAATCCCGAGGCGCGGGACGCATGGGCGTGCCCACGGTTCCCCTGACCGAGCTTTACAACCGGGCGGGAGATTACATGATGGTGCGCGGAGGAGAGGTCCGCTTCCGAGCCAGCGCGGAATCTTTCCGGGCTGAATTTGCCGACGTGAAACTGCTTTTGCCGGGCGGGGAAGAGAGCTTCGATTTCGTAATTCTGGCCCTGCCCTTCGAAGGGCTGTCCCGCATGTTGCCGGACACAACGGCAGCGGAGCCGTTACGCCAGACTCTCAGCCGCTTCGAAACCTCGCCGATTACAGGCATCCATCTCTGGTTCGATCGCCAGATCACCGACCTTGACCACGCCGTGCTGCTCGACCGCACCATCCAGTGGATGTTTCACAAATCGAAGCTGCTGTCAGCGCCGGGCGCGGGCCCGGAAAATAGTTACGTTGAGCTGGTGGTGAGTTCGTCGAAAACCCTGGTGGAGAAATCGCGCCAGGAAATTACCGACCTGGCGCTGGCGGAGCTGCGTGAATTCTTTCCCGGGGCTCGGGCCGCGAACCTGGTGAAGTCCACGGTGATCAAGGAAGTCCACGCCACCTACTCGCCCCGCCCTGGCATCGAATCGCACCGGCCCAGCCCGGAGACCGTATGGCCGCGCATCTTTCTGGCGGGAGACTGGACTGCCACGGGATGGCCCGCCACCATGGAAGGCGCGGTGCGCAGCGGCTACGCCGCCGCGCAATGTGTCGCCCGCGTCGCCGGACGCCGTGATGCGGCGTTCCTGGTGCCAGACCTGCCGCCCTCGGGATTCATGCGAATGTTCGGTTGAGCTGTCCCCACGCGGGTTGTCATGATTGCGGCTGCACTCCGTCAGCGTGCGGCGGTGTTGCGCGCTTCCGGCGAGAGTTTCGAGTAGATCAACGATTCCACCTGGCTCCACACCTTGGGATCGCACTCAATTTCGGTGTGTGCCTTCACCAGCAAGCGATCGAACCAGGGGTACCCGTCGCAGCTGATGGGACTTGCCTTGTAATCGAAACGGTAGTTCCCCAGAATTTCCGTCCGAGCAGGGTCCGCAGCCCGAATTTGCGGACGCCCGTGAACGATGCCATCGGGCTGGTAGAAATTTACCGCCTGTTCCACGTTGGCGGGAATCACCGCGTCGTTCTGGCCAATCTTGGCCACGCTATCCACCTGGACGGTGAGCAGGACGGGAATGCCGTCCTGTTGCAGTTTACGCGCGAGAGATACGGTTTCAGACGCGCCCCAGCTATGCCCAAAGATGATGATGCGAGCCTGCCGTTTTTCCTCCGCCGACAGCCTGCCGTCGCGATTCGCGTCCAGCCGGCGCAGAACTTCCTTGTACGCCTGGGTGCGATGACGGTTCGCGAAGCTCTGTACATACACACCATCGGGGTATTCGTTGCGCAGGTGTTCGACCACCTGCACCGTGCTGTGGACGCGATCATCGTGTCTGACGAAGCCGCCCACGAAGCCGATGACCATGGCGGGCGGGACCGCGCGAGTCTCAGTTGGGATGACAGGGCCCGGTGATCCTGCTTCTCCAAACGCCAGGACAAAAGTCAGGAACAGCGGAACAATCCGGACGCAACTGCGGACACAGCGCATAGCAGGGAGAGAATGATAACAAGAAAGTCAGGTGGTGGCGGGATGAAATTTTGTTGACGCCCTGGTTCGCTTTGCGCCCTTTGCGGACCTTCTTTGCGTCCTTTGCGGTTTAAGATTTGTGGTTGTGACGTGGACGAGGTCAACCCCTTTTACCGCAAAGGACGCAAAAGGACAGGCGACCGGCTGGGTTGAATTAGTTTGCACCAGATAGGAATTTATTTGCGCACGGGCAATGGTTATTCGGTGCCGGGCAGTTCGCTGTCTCCCAAGCCGGTGGCGGGCGCAGCTTTGGCGAATGCACTGGCGCGGCTGGAGCGAACGGATTGCAGCAAGTTCCAGTCCTTCTTGAATTCCACCATGCTCTCGCGGCTGTGCTTGGGGCTTTTCAGGACGTGCCCGACGCGGGCCAGAACCACCTGGTAGGCCAGGTCTGTGTCCGTACCTGAACTGAAGACGTTGTTTGCGCTCAGGCCGATCCGGGATGATTCGTCCCCATCGGAGAATTCCATCCATACCGCGCCGTTGCGGTCCGCCACGGGAGTGCCAGCCTCGTCCAGTTTCCGAAAGAACTTCTTCAAGGAGCCGCTCACTTTCAGGGAACCGCCGGTTGATTCGTCCTGCTCTGCGGCGGATTCCGTGACCATCGAGGCGAAAGTAGCGCGATACTGCTTCCACTCTTCCGCCGTTCCCACCACTTGGGCGCGCTGCTGGTCCTTTTCGGCTTCGAGTTTTTCGACGCGGGCCTCGTTGTTCGCGGCCCGGGCCTGCTTCAGTTGATATTCCGCTTCGGTGGCCTCAATCGTCGGGTGCTTCTCCAGTTCACGTTGCGGGTTGAAGCGTCCTGTGAGGATGTAGGAAGCCGCCAGAAAGGGCAGCACATGATCGGCAAAAATCAGCATGGGCACCAGCAGCTTCTTGGAACGGACCAGCTGCTCGGTCCCGGCGCGGCACTCGCTGCTGCGTTTGATGGTGCCCGGCACCTGGGCAAAATGGAGCACCCGGAAATCCGCCTCGGGATGCCGTTTTGCATAGCGCGTGAAAGAGCGCGCAATGGCTTTCGGGCTGGTCATGCCGAAGTCGTTGATGTAATCGGGCCCGGTGGCGTTGGGGAAATAGCTGTTGATTACGCGCCGGGTGAAATCGGCGCAGTTGCGGGTCATGCCGTTGAAGTGATTTTCGTTGGGCAGCGAGTTGAATTGTTCGATCAGGGCGCGGTCCTGCTCGACGGTGGTGGCGACCACGAAAATGTACATGCTTCGCGAGAGTGTGGCGCCCACCATTTCCCGCCACTCCGCCTTGTTGCTGGTCTGGCAGGACTCACTGGCGCAATACTCTGCCAGGTAATTCTCGCGGTATCGTTCTTCCAGCACATGCTTGATTTTCTGCGAGCCAACGATCGGACGGTAGCGCGGGTTCTCGACCCCGTACAGGTAAACGCTGAGCGGCACCACGTTCCATTCAAAGGGCTGATCTTCACCCAGTGTGGTGTAGTTGCTCATGACCGAGCCCTGCTCTCCGGGGAGGCAGAGCCGAAGCTTGACCGGAGACGCCGGACAAATGCGCGAAAAGTAAACCGCGCTGTGCCCTGAGCCTGTGATTCGGGCGACGCTGGTGTCGAGCGATTCGTTGAGTACCACGCCCACGTCGCCATAGGCCCTGGAACTGGCCAGGCACGCGAGAACCAAGGCCAGCCCCAGTTGCAGCAGAGCTTTGCCGAGGTTCCCTCTGCAGCGCATCGTTATCGATATCGATGATGCATCCGTAAATGAGTTGGCGTAGAACACGCGTCTCCTGGCTTCAAGTCGTTGCAGCCGCAGGCACTTATTAGGATTGTTCCAACCCAGTGGAGGGTTGCAGGCTTCGGGTCAAAACTATCCTGTATGCCGGGTCGAGAAGTAATGTAATCAATAGTTTAGCGGTTGCCGCTCACCCGTATTCTGCAACGGGGCGGGATTGCGCGAAAGTAACGTTGGTCGTGTTCTTTGGTAACTGGGTAAAGGTAAAGAAGAAAAGGAGTTCAGGCCGCCAGCAGCACCACGCCGCCAGCTACGAGGAGGGCGGCTATCCAGCGGCGGCGATCGACCCGTTCATGCAGGAAAATCTTCGCCGCCACGGCGTTGGCCACGAAGGTGAGGGAAGCGGAGGCGGGGGCCACCAAGCTTACGTCCGCCCAGGAGAGGGCAAACAGCAAGCTGAAAAACGCCACCGCCATCATGAAAATGCCCAACATGAAGCTGGGACGGCGCAGGATGTGCCACACCACCGTGACCAGTCCTCTGCGGCGCCACAGCTCTCCCACATCGCCCACTTTCTTCATGGCCCGGGAGAGCAGCACGTCTCCGGTGGTGGAGGCCAGGACAACCGCCATGATTGCGCCCCAGGTGTAGGCGTGTTTCATGGCTCGACCCTCGAACCCACGGGCTCGGATTCTCTCTCCGACGGGTCCTGATGAGCGGGGTGACGAGTCAGGGCCGGGCCCTGGGTGACGAACCCGACGCCAGCCGAGATGAGGCCAATCCCGACCCAGCGCAGGGTGCTCACCTGCTCGTGCAAATAAAATTTGGCGATGAGAGCCAGCAACACGTATCCCAGGGAGGTGGCGGGCAGCACGTAGGTGAGATCGGCCCAGGACAGGGCCGTCATGTAGGCGGCGAAGAAGGCCAGGAGAAACAAGATCCCCAAGGCGACCCAGGGATCCAGAATGGTGAAGACCAGATCCGGCAGGCTGTGCAGGGAAATGTTGCCGACCTGCTTCATGCCGCGCGCGAGAAACGTATCGCCGATCGCGGCGAACAAGGTGACACCGGCCAGCACCAGATACTTGCGAAACGTCACACGGTCTTTCTTTCGCCTTCAGGCCTTGGCGGGCTCGGCCACGCTGGCAGAGTCACCGCGTTCGCGCTTTTCCTTCACCCATTTGTTGCGCGAGGCGCGGAGTTTGAGGAAGCTCCTGGCATCCTTATACAGGCGTTTGCGCTCACCGCTATTGAATGCCGCCTTCCTCAAGATGCGATAGATAGCTTTGGGCCGGAAGTAGTACTCGTCGTAGAAGCGGTGCACCGACTCCATCAGTTCATCGGCCGGCAGCCCGGGATACTGGATCTGCGCCATCTGGTGGCCGCCCTCATCCACCATTTTTGAATCTGCCACCATGAAGCCGTTCTTCATCGCGTACTCGTACAGTTCAGTGCCGGGATAAGCGTGCGCCACCGATACCTGGATGGTTTCGACATCCAGTTCCTTGGCAAAGGCGATGGTATTGTTGATGGTTTCCGGGGTCTCGCCGGGCAGGCCCAGGATGAAGTCGCCGTGGACCACGAGTCCGAGCTTGTGGCAATCCTTGGTGAACTGGCGGGCGCGCTCGACGGTGGCGCCCTTCTTGATGTTCTTCAGGATCTGCTGGTCGCCGGATTCATAGCCGACGATCAGGAGGCGGCAGCCGGCTTCCTTCATCGCCTTCAGCGTCTCATAGTCGGTGGTAACGCGCGACGTGCAGGACCAGGTGAGGTTCAGCGGCTTCAGCTTGGCGCAGAGTTCAACCGTGCGCGCCTTCTGAATGTTGAAGGTGTCATCGTCAAAAAAGAATTCCTTGACCCACGGCCAGTATTCCTTGGCCTTGGCCATTTCGCGGGCCACGTCGTCGGTGGAGCGCTTGCGCCAGGCGTGACCGCTGGTGGTCTGCGGCCACAGGCAGAAGGTGCACTGCGCCGGGCATCCGCGCGTCGAATACAGCGCCACATAGGGGTGAAGCAGAAAGGGCACGGTGTAACGCCGCGGATCGAGATCGCGATAGTAGATATCGGTGACATGGGGCAGGGCGTCGAGGTCCTGAATCTGCGGCCGGTCAGGATTGTGGGTGACGACGCCATTCTTCCGATAGGAAATTCCCAGAATTTCCTCGAGCGGCTTGCCCTGCGCAAATTCCACCACCGAGTAGTCAAATTCCCTGCGACAGACGAAATCGATGGCCGGACAGTCCTTCAAGGTGCGTTCCGGCAGCACGGTGACATGCGGTCCGACGAACGCAATCTTGATCTTGGGGTTGGCGTTCCTGATGGCTTGCGCCAGCCCGATGTCGCCGGGAAATCCAGGTGTGCTGGTGTATAGAACCAGAAATTCGTAGTCCTGGGCAATCCGGATGGTTTCCTCGGCGGAAACGTGATGCGAAGGAGCATCGACCAGGCGTGCCCCTTCCAGCATGCCGGCGGGATAGGCCAGCCAGACGGGATACCAGTAAGACTCAATCTCGCGTGTGGCGGGCCACCGCGATCCGGCACCACCGTCGAAATTCTCAAACGATGGCGGATTCAGGAAAAGCGTTTTTAAAGGCATAATTGTGTAAGCTATTTTAACATTGCGGAGCGAATTTTACCCGTAACCCCGGTACATTCAAGGTACATCCGCCAGCGCTTGCGTAAACCCCAAATCCTTTCCAGCGTTAGAGTTATGTACGCCGTCGATCATTACGGATCATTGGCCGGCGCCCACCCAGCCGGCCAGTTCGCCGGTGGCCCGCAACAGCGTAATGCGGGCGCGTTCCAGCTCGAAATTGGCGTCCTGTAAGGAGTTGTAACGCTCGTTGACCTGCTCGCGAGCGTCCTGAACGTCATGCCAGCCCGCGCTCCCGGCACTCACTCGCACGCGCAGCGATTCCAAAGTCGATTGCGCCACTTGATATTCCAGGTCGGCCACTTCCTTGGCCGCAGCCATTTGTTCCACCGAGCGCTGCAGCCGGAGGGTTTCTTCCGAAACCTGGTTCTTCGCCGTTTCTGCATCCTTCCTGGCCTTTAATGCGAGGGCATCGGCAGCGTCGGCACGGGCGCGCTGCGTGGGACTGAAGAGCGGAAATTTTATGGACACTCCGATCGTGGCGTTGTGGCGCTGGAAGCTGCCAGGCTGGAAGAAATCCTGGTAGTTGTTGTAAGCGGCGAGCAGAGCGTACTGCGCCGCGAAATCCACCGATGGCAGCATGGCGCGGTGTTCTCCGCGGGCCCGCAGACTCTCCGCGACCGCGCGGTTTTCCGCCGCCTGTACGCCCGGGCTACACTGCGCCGCCTTTCCGGCGAGATCATCTTCCTGTTTTACTTCCGGAAATGGAGGCATCGATTCTGACTCCGTTTCAATAGTGGCCGCCGGTAGCCCGGTCAGGTGCGAGAGCCGGTTGCGGATGACGTCAATGGCCCCTTGCGCTTCGGCCAGGCGCAAGCGCAGCCGCGCCGTGCTCAGATGCGCCTTGCTCTGCATGATCGGACTGTCCACGCCCTCCTTGATCCGTTCGCTGACCTGTTGCTCAGTCTGGAGCGCGGCGGCGTGCTCTTCCTGCAAATGTCCCACCAGCGCTTCCCATTTACCTAGCTCGGCATAGCTCAAGACCGTGTCCTGAATCACCTGGTTGCGCTGATCTTTGCTCTGCAGCGTTGCCGCGCTCCAGTCCGTTTTGGCGGCGCGGACAAAATCCCGCAGCGACGGATTGAATATCGCAGACTGGCTGTTCAGGTTGACGATCGAGGGCGCGGAGCCCTCCAGGCTCAGGGGGTATCCCCATGACTGTCCCAGTCCCGAGCCCAGAATGAACTGGGGAATGTACTGGTTCCGCGCTTCGCGATAGGAAGCAAAGACGCGCTGCTCGTCCGCGTTAGCCGATGCCGCGGTGGTGCTGTGGGCCAGGGCCAGTTCGACGGCGCGCTTCAGCGGCAAGGGTTCGGCGGCGAGCTGGGGCAAGGCGAGAAAGGCAACGATCAGAAAGCCACCAACACGCGAAAACCAGCGAGGAGCAAAGTTCATCTCTTCACCTTCTAAAGAAATTCGATGGGATTGTGATCAATGATCTCACGTAGGGGCGGGTGCCCTCACCCGCCCGGCCGGGCAAAGCCCGGCTGGATTTGGCGCATGCGGTCGAAGATGCAAGTCACATTCTTCTGGCTGCAGATAGAAAACCATGGCGAGCGTTGCTCGCCCTCCCGGACGAGGCGTCCGGGCCTACGCGAGCAACGCTCAACGGTTGAGCCGGTCCAGCGCCTCCTGGGCGCGCGAGAAATTCCTGGCCAGAGACAGGGCGGCGCGATATTCCTGGGCCGCTCCCTGCTTATCGCCCTGTTTTTCCAGAGCGGTGCCCAGCAGGTAGTGGGCCTTGAATGCCGGAGCTTCTTCGACTTTGGAAGTCAGGGCCAGATAACGGCGCAAATATTGCACGGCCGCCGGGAAGTTGCGGCCACTGCGCAGCAGCACTTCCCCCGACTCCATGATAATTTCCGGCCGATCGACCTGGGCGGAGACAGCGTGGTTGATGGCGTCTTCCATCTCATTCCAGCGCTCGCGATGGCGGAAGAACAGCGCCAGGTTGAACCAGGTCAGGGCGCTCCCGTGACTGGCCTCAATGGCCGCTCGATATTCCTTTTCCGCAGTCTCGAAGTCTTTCTTTTTTTCAGCGAGGCGGCCCTTGAGATAGTCGGCTTTGGCGGGATCGAGCGCGGCCAGCGCCTGGGCCTGCGCTTCGGCCTTGTCGCGCCCGCCACCGACGATGCCGGGCGCTTCCAGATAAAATTCGCCCAGATCGCTGCGCGCTTCCACGTTGTTCGGGTCCAGCCTGACCGCGGCTTCGAACTCGTTGCGTACCTTGCCGGCCAGAGACGCTGCGCTCAGAAAGTTTGCCGCGTCTGCCTTTTCGCCATAGATCCTTCCCAGCCACATGTGGTAACGGCTGTTGTTGGGATCGAGTGCGACCGCTTGCTCGCAAGCTGTAATGCCGTGGTCCCAATCGCCCATGGAGAAATACACACGGCAGAGCAGGTTGTGAGCTTCGGCATCACTGGGGGATGCGTTGATCTTGGAACGCAGGGTACTGATCGCGTCGTCGGCCCGTCCGGCGGCCAGCAGGGCGGGAGCGGAATCGTCGCCTGCCGCTACTGCCGCGGCGGAGAACAAAGCCAGGAACAGAATGATGATTCGTGATTTCATTTTCAATTATTAACGAACGACTTTCACCGCCGCGCCTTCGCGTAACGGCTTGGAGTTGGTTGAAGCCAGGGCGAGCAGCGTATTTTCCGCAACTCCGCTGGTGATTTCCACCTGCGTGAGATTCGAGATGGAGGTCTGAACGTCCCGCCGCTGCAGTTCATTGTTCACGATCTGGTAAACGAAAGTCTTGCCGTCATCCAGACGAACCGCCTCGCGAGGCATGGTCAGCGCATTTGTATGCTCCGCCGTTACGATCGTGACTCCGACGTTAATGTTGGGCAGAAGTTTGAAGTCCTGGTTGTCCACGACGCAGGTGGTTTCTCCCACGTTTCGCGTTCCCAGCAGCTTCACCGTGGACGGTATGGTGCTCACCGAGCCTTGCCAGGTGCGTCCCGGGACCGCATCCCATGTGAGATCGATTCTTTGTCCGCGCGCCAGCCGGCCTACGTCCGGCTCGTCCACGTAGGCGCGCACCAGGACTTTCGAGAGGTCGGCCTCCTGCAATACCAGGTCTCCAGGATTGACATAGGCTCCCTGGTGAACGGGAAGGGAATACACAATGCCGTCAAACGGAGCACGGATGTTCAGTTGACTGAGAATATTTTCCGCCGCCGCATAGGCGCTTTGCGCCTCAGCCTTCTGCGCGTCCACACGCGCGATCTCGGGCTGCGAATAACGTTCCGTCTGCTTCTGCTGCACCAGCTTGAGGTCCGCCTCTGCTCCTGCCAGCTGGTCTTCCGCCTGCTTCACTTCGCCGGGTGAAGCCGCGCCCTGCTGCTGCAGGCGCTTCAGGGCTTCGAGATTGCGCTGAGCCGTGTCGCGCTCGTTACGGGACTTCACCAGCTGGGCATCGAGGGTAAGAACTTCTTCGCGATTGCCGCCTTTCTCCATGGCGCTCACATCGGCTTGCGCCCCGCGGACCAGTGCCAAAGCCCGGGCGGCCTGGCTGCGCGCGTCGGCGTCGTCCAGTTGGGCGAGGAGTTGTCCCTTCTTGACGCGATCGCCTTCCTTGACCAGCAACTTTTTCACCGTGGTTCCGACCGGCGCGTGGGCTTCAAAACTCTGTATCGGCTCGACCTTCCCGTTGGTCGAAATCACGCTGCGAATCGTGCTGCGCTCCACGGTTGCAGCGCGCACCGGAATCGCTTCGTCGCGCGACATGAATGAAGCCAGCAGCAGAACGGCGACAGCAATGCCGGCTGCCCACACCAGCCAGCGATGCCGGCCGAAGAACCCGATGTTGTTTGCCGTCAATGCCATCTTGCCGCTAGATAATGTACCACCGCGCGCCTGAGCCCAACCTTAACCGTGTTAAGAACTTAGATGCACGATATCTGGCAAGGAACCGGATTTGTAGCGTCGTCGTTTCACCCGCCGCTGCCAAGGGGTTTGACTTTGTAGCGCCGGCATCTTGCCGGCTGTCGCGAGGGCGTCCCGCCCTCGCAGCGGTGGACGAAGCAAGCCAAAGAATAAAGAATAGCGGAGTGAGAGCACGCCACACGTTTCGGGCTGCGATTCTGGGAAAAATTCGGCGCTACCAAGCGGCGGGCAGAGCCTGCCCTGAGCGAAGCCGAAGGGATGCCCGCCGGCGCTACCAGAGTCTGGTTACAATAGTGCGATGCCCAAGCCACGTTACACCGAGGCCCACGCCGCGGCCGGTCTCGACCACAAATTTCCCGCCATCGAAACCTGGCCGAACCAGTTTCCCGGCTACGAGATCGTGGTGGACGACCCGGAATTTACCTCGGTCTGTCCCAAGACCAGCCTGCCCGATTTCGGCACCGTCACCATCCGCTACATGCCGGACCAGCATTGCCTGGAGCTGAAATCGCTGAAGGAATATTTGCAGTCTTACCGCAATCTGGGAATTTTCCAGGAAAACATCGTGAACCGCGTGCTGGAAGACGTGGTGCGCTGGGCCAAACCGGTGTGGGCGGAGGTAAAAGGAGATTTCCGTCCGCGCGGCGGGATCTCGACCGTTGTGGTAGCCAGGTGGCCGCGGCCGAAAGGGAAGAAGCGCGCTTGAGATTCTCCTGTCATCCTGAGCGCAGCCGGCACTTCGCCACGCGAAGTGCTGGCGGAGTCGAAGGACCCCTATCAGCGGACAAATGCGGGCTGCATGGTTTTCTGCGGTCTGCCGCGGAAGACTCGTGCTCTGAACGGTCGTTGGCAAGGCAGGGGTCCTTCGACTGCGCTGACCGATTCGTTCCGAATCGCTCAGCTTCGCTCAGGATGACAACCCAAACGCCTTTTCATCAAACCCGTACTTCACTGGCTTTGATGGGCTCGATGCGTTCCAGTTCGCTGCCGCGCTCTGCCTTCACAAGACTTACTTCGTAAGCGCCTTGCAGGTTCAGCCAAAACTGTTCGGTGGTTCGAAAGAATCGGGAGAGGCGGATCGCGGTGTCCGCCGTGACTCCGCGTCGTTCCAGAACAATATCGTTGATGCGAGGGGCTGGCACCAGCAACCGCTTCGCCAGTTCGTAGGCCGACATTCCCATCGGCTTCAGGAACTCCTCCCGAAGAATCTCGCCGGGATGAACTCGCCAGGCCGGTGTACTTTTTCGTGCCACGCTCATAGGTTCCTCAAGTTCAGTGATAGTCCGTTATTTCGACATTGTAAGCATCGTGATCGCGCCAACTGAAGCAGATCCTGTATTGGTCGTTGATGCGGATACTGTACTGGCCCTGCCGGTCTCCCTTCAGTTTTTCCAGGCGATTGCCGGGAGGAACCTTCAGATCGTCCAGGTTCCCGGCCGCGTCCAGCATCGCCAGTTTTCGTCTCGTCACTCCGGCGGGCGGCGATCCGCGCGTCCTGCCGGTGTTCCAGATTTCCGCCGTTTTCGTGGTGGCGAAACTCTTGATCAAGGCCCGATAGTAACGTAAGCCGTTAATAACGTCAACCGTTATTATCCGAGGGAATGGAACCCCGTGTTATATTCCTTCCCCAAGTGACCCAACGCAAACTTTATCCCTGGACGGCGCTGGTCCTGCTGACCACGCTGAACTTCCTCAACTACATTGACCGCTCCGTGCTGT
Source organism: Terriglobia bacterium (assembly GCA_963752375.1). GTDB lineage: Bacteria > Acidobacteriota > Terriglobia > Terriglobales > Acidobacteriaceae > JAIQFF01. The sequence goes on along the minus strand of CAVVYF010000035.1, from coordinate 153,311 downwards.
TCGCGGTGCAGCCGCTGGTGCGCGACGAATTTCATCTCAGCAACGCCCAGCTGGGATATCTCACCAGCGCTTTTCTGATTTTCTACATGATCGCCGCGCCTTTTGTGGGGCCGCTGGCCGATCGCTACTCGCGCAAGCTGATCATCATTCTGGGCGCTGTCTTCTGGAGCGGGCTTACCCTGCTGACCGCGGTCACTCACACTTACGGAGAATTGCTGCTGCGCCATACTCTGGTGGGAATCGGCGAAGCCACCTTCGTGACCATCGCTCCCACCTTTGTCGCCGATCTATTTTCTGAGGAAAAGCGCGGACGCATTTTGGGTATCTTCTACCTGGCCATCCCGGTGGGCACTGCCGCGGGTTACCTGCTGGGCGGCAAGCTGGGCCCGGTCCACGGCTGGCGATTTCCATTTTATGTGGCTGCGGTTCCAGGCTTCCTGCTGGCACTTGCCCTGGCATTCGTTCCCGAGCCGGAGCGCGGCCGTTTTGATTCACTCAAAGAAACGCGGGAGCGGGGAACCGTCTGGGGATTGGCCCGCAACCCGGCCTTCTGGACCGCCACCCTGGGCATGGCCATGATGACCTTCGCCCTGGGCGGGTTGCAGGTGTGGATGCCGACTTTCCTCTCCCAGTCGCGGGGTTATTCCCTGGAGTCAGCCAACGAAACCTTTGGCGCCATCATCGTGTTTGATGGAATCGTCGCGTCGCTGGCCGGAGGATGGCTGGGAGACCGCCTGCTTCGCCGTTACCGCAGCGCCTATTACTCGGTGTCTGCGGTCAGCATGGCGCTGGGAGTGCCGGTCATGATCGTGGCGCTGTTCTCGAAGGGCCGAGCGATGTTGCCCGGAATTGCCATCGCGGCCTTTCTGCTGCTGTTGAATACAGCGCCACTGAATGCCGCCCTGATCAATTCCGTCGGCGCCCACATCCGCGCCACTGCCATCGCGGTAAACATTTTCATCATTCACATTCTCGGGGATGTACCTTCCCCCACGCTCATGGGCTACATCGCTGACAAGCGCTCGCTGCAGACCGCCTTCATCGGTCCGGTGATCGCCATGGTCCTCTCCTCTGCCATACTCTTTTACGGGATGAGATTCGCACCGGCGGTGGGCACGGACAAGGACAAACGACCGGGCTCGCTCGAAGTGTCAGCGGGATGAATTATTTTCACTGGATTGCAGGATGCGCCCTGGGACTGGCCTGGCTGTGGCGTCTCGCCGATGCGGCGGTGGGTGTGCCCAAAATCGCCGATATCTCGGAAGCGCAGTGGGACCGTCAGCCGCCCGCCAATCCCCGTGTCAGCGTCATTGTTCCCGCATGCAATGAAGCGGCTGACATTGAGCCCACGCTCACTCGCCTGCTGGCCCTCGATTACGACAACTACGAAGTCATCGCCGTCGATGATCGCTCCAGTGATCGTACGGGCGAGATCATGGAGACGATTGCCGCCGCCGCGCCACCCGGCCGGCTCAAAGTCATTCACATCGCAGCATTGCCCGCGGGCTGGATGGGAAAGCCGCACGCCATGTGGAGCGCGAGCAACCTGGCCACGGGCGACTGGCTGCTGTTCACGGATGCCGACGTATTGTTCAGGCCCGGTGCTCTCCGCCGACCTTTGGCCTATGCCGAATCCCAGCGCGCCGACCACCTCGTGCTTTTTCCCCGCATGATCATGAAGCACCCGGGCGAGAAGATGATGATCGCTTTTTTCCAGACTTTGTTCGTCTTTGGGCATCGTCCCTGGAAAGTCGCCGATCCCAAGACCCAAGATCACATCGGCGTGGGTGCATTCAACCTGATTCGCCGCAAGGTTTACGACGCCCTGGGCACATACCAGGCCTTGCGCTTCGACGTGCTCGATGACATGAAACTGGGCAAGGTCGTAAAGAATGGCGGTTACGCGCAACGCAATGTCTTCGGCGCCGATCTTGTTTCCATTCGCTGGGCCAAAGGCGCCTGGGGCGTGGTGGACAACCTCACGAAGAACTTCTTCGCCATCATGTCATTCCAGTGGCCCCGTGCCCTGGCGTCGTGTTTCGCACTCGCCTTTCTGAACCTCATGCCCTTCGCCGGAATCTTCCTGGCCCATGGATGGGCGCGGGTTGGCTACGCGGTCGCCTTGTTCTCGATGTTTTCGATCTACGTTGGCATGTCGCGGAAGTCGGATATTCCGCCGTACTATTTTGTCCTGCATCCCGTCAGTACGGCGTTATTCGTTTACACCATGCTGCGTTCGACATTCCTGACCCTGAGACGCGGCGGCGTGGTCTGGCGGGGAACGTTCTATCCGTTGCAGGAGTTGAGGAAGCACATGGTGTAGTTATTCACCCGGACCACCCTCTGGCGGCCCCGAGGGCATCTCCAGTTTTGCTGGGGACAATACCCTTGTCGGAGCTGTGCCGTCCTCTTCGGCCACCGGCGCGGCAGGGACGCTTGCGCCACTCTCCTGGACCAACGGGACGGCCTGCGCCCCATGGCCCCAGACTCTCTTCAAGGCACGCCCCATCCGGGTGGGCGCGGCCGCAAGGCGGGAGCCGAGAGACATCAAGGTGGCAGAATCCGCATTATCGACAGCCTGCGGATTGGGATTGTCGCCTGGTTCTTCTGCCTTCAAATCGTCTTCCGCAGCAGCGCTCAAGCGTTCACAGACCACACCCGCTATGAGCTCCAGGTCCATTACATGGCCGGTAGAAAAAGAGCGGCTTTCTTTATAAAAGAATTCCATCGCCCCAACCACTTCCCGGTGATGGAATATGGGAACGATGACTAAGGACCCAACCCCCTCCATCTGGCACATGGCGCCCAGGATGGGATGTCTTTGGGCGTCCCGTAACTGCAAGGCGCCTCCGGTCCTGACACAAGACTGAAAGAAGTTCGCATGGAGATCAAGTCCCGCCGTGGTCGCGCCGATGCCGGTTCGAACCGCGTACACCACGGTATCCTGCTCCAGCAATCCCACGACGGTCCCGCAGCACTGGGTGATTTCCTGGGCCCGGTTGGCCATCAACTCAATGGCTGCCTCGAGATCAAGATTCTGGTCTCTAATCAGGCCGCCTATTTCGGCAACGGTGGAGAGCGCCGTTCCCGTGTTCTCAAAGACGCGGCCTCCTGGACTCTCCTTTTCAGCGTAGCGACCACTGACAAAGCGAGCGGCAGAGTCGGGCTGGGCGATGGAAACGTCTTGCCTGTAGTTTTCTTCCGGACCCGCAGTTGCGTCTTGCCCGTGACCAGCCAGCGGTATCGCGTTGACATCTGAAATCGCAGGGAGGTGAAAAGACGATGCGGTCGCCGGCGGCTTTTTTGCCGGGATTCCCACCGGGCAGTGACGGAGAGACAGCATTCGCGGCGGGCCCTGGTGCAGCCGGACCTCTATGCCCAGAGAGCGAAGTATGTGCCGGCGGGATTCCAGGTGGGCATACAGGGTGTACGCGGATCGGGACCACGAGGCTTTTCCCGCATCGGGTCTGCCTTGCACGGCGGCCAGCAATTCAGCCGCAGTGCCAGACCAGACGCCTTTCCGTAGAGCGAACCACTCCCCCAGCTCCCGGTCAAAGGAATCATCGAATTCGGGCAACACGACTGTACTCAGCTGGCCTCCATCCCCATCGCATCGCGACCGGGGTTCAGCTCAATTCTAAAAAATTCGGGGAGTCACTCACGCGCGGCACACGCGCTCCACGAGCAACTTGAGAAAAGACCGGCGCCTATTCGACTGAAATCTGACCCATTCTCCAGTCAAGTTTCCTTATGGCCAACGCTTGCTCCGCGTCCCCGACTCTTCGGGGGCCGGAGAAATCGTGGCCAGAGTAGGAGGTTTCTTGGGGACATCCTCCTCGGTTTTCAGTGCCGACCGCAATTCCTCAAGCAATTCCTTTGGCAGCTCGTGGACGTTCTTCACCAGCCGCTTGGCAGCCAGTATGTTGGCAAAACATTCCCTCACTTCTTCGTCGGCGATGGAAGCCAGATCATCCTCGACTTCCAGCACTTCCACCAGGGTCAGGAATCCGCCGCCGTGTTCTATGCCTTCGGCTACTCTGGCCAGCGTCTTGGCCATGGGATCGAAATTTGTCCAGCCTTTGATCTGGAAGCTGAAATACTTGTCGCGATGTTCGTCGGTTGGGTTGGTCGCTGGCGTGCTTGCCTCGGACATGAAAGATGCTCTCCTTTAGAAGTCTGGAAGTCGGTATACGCCGGGCCCCATCGCGGAAAAGCAGAAGGCGTAAGAATGGACGCGTGGGACGGTCTCGCCTGGGCGGGGGGAGAGTATGACTGGTGCAGGTTTGATGCCAACCCCTGAAGTTAGTTTGGGACTTTAGACGTCTGCAGTTACAGACCTGCATCCCGGCCATTGCGCAACATATTGCGTCTTCAGCGCAAATCGAACGCTAGTCCTGGTGGGCGAAGCGAGATTAGCGCCGAGGGCAATAAAAAACCACGTGGGGACAGCACGCCCTCGGCTGTCCGGCCGAGCGAAGCTCCGCTAGTTCCTTTTGCCGTGGTCCAGTGAAGTTCCCGGCAAGAGCCGGTCGAGCTGCGCTCGACTGGACAGCCGAGGCGGCTGTCCCCACGTGCGGCGCTGAAATTCTATCGATTGGAGAAGGTATTGACTGGCGCGAAGCATGTAGAATCACTTCGCCTTGCAGGAGGCTGAACTCGATGAAGCCCGCCGCGCTGTCCCTCTTCTGCATCAGCCTGGCCGCCGAGGACTGAAGCCCTGTCCGTCGCTGACCTCACCGTCGAAGTTTGTGTCGATTCTCTGGACTCCGCGCTCGCCGCCGAGCGAGGTGGAGCGGACCGGGTGGAGTTGTGCTCCAGCCTGGTGGAAGGTGGAGTCACTCCCAGCGCGGGCCTGATCGCCACCGCGCGGCAGAGAATCGCAATCGGTCTGCACATTATGATTCGTCCGCGTGCGGGCGATTTCTATTACAGCGCCGATGAGTTCGACGTGATGCGGCGCGACGTCCTCATGGCTAAACAGCTGGGCGCTGCGGGCGTCGTCTTCGGAATCCTGGACGCCGACGCGAATATCGACGTGCAGAAGACGCGCGTACTGGTCGAACTGGCGAGGCCCCTCAGAGTGACCTTCCATCGCGCCTTCGACATGTCGGCCGATCTGTTCCGGTCGCTGGAGCAGGTCAAGAAGACCGGGGCTGACCGCGTACTCACTTCTGGAGGAGCGCAAACCGCCCTCGAAGGGGCCGCAACCCTGTGCAGCCTGGTGGAGCACGCCGGCGAAGATGTAATCATCATGGCGTGCGGCGGTATCAACGATCAGAACGTCCGCGCAGTGGTGGATAAAACTGCGGTACGGGAGATCCACGTTGGGTTGCGGACGCCTGCCGCCAGCCCCATGCGCTACCGGAACGAAAAGCTTTCAATGGGAACTCTTGCGGCGAACGAATACCAGCGGTACATCGTGCTGGAAGACAATGTTGCGCGCCTGATAAAAGCGGCGTCGGGGGCTGACGCGTAGATTTGTGTAGCGCCGGCGCTACCTGCTATGGGTCTTCGGGCTCCTGGGTGACAACTTCTGCCGGTTGCCGTTTCGTGGTTTTTCGCTTTGACTTGGGATGGCTGAAGGTTCCCGCGCTGTAGCGGCCCTTTTTTTCTACGTCGTAGTTTTTGGGCAGGGGAGGAATGCGGGCGCCGGCGCCGCTCAGCTGCCGGTATTCCTCGAGGACGATCTCGGCGCGCCCGTCGTACTCCTTGACCTTGCCGTGAATCTCGATCATCCGGCCCTGCAACTGCCGCACGTCGCCCACGCTCTTCAAGTCACTGGGAAAGATCACAACGGTGAAGGGACAAAGCCGGTAGTCGTCGCAGAAGTCCAGAAAGTGGACTCCCCGCGAGCCCTGCTTGACTCTGATGACTTTGCCGGTAATGCACTTGATCTCGCCGACATGTTTCCTGGCTTCGGTCAGGGGAAGGCAATCGGACCATGCCAGACTGGTAAGCAGCAGCGCAGCGGCCAGCGGCCGGTATCGGATAATCACCCACGAATTGTATGGCGGGGGAAGCTACCGCAGGAGCGCGCCGGCAAAAGAAACCGGCAGATTTCCCGAAATAGAAACAACCCGGGGCCGGAGTGATGCCGGCCCTGGCCAGAAATAATAGTGGGGAACCTAGCTGAACGACTTGACTGCGCTGGCTTCGTCGTCTTTCACGTCGAAGACGGTGTACAGCTTGGTGATCTGCAGCAGGTCGTGGACTTTTTTGGTCAGGTTGAGCAGTTTGAGTTCGCCACCCTGGTTGCGCACGGTGGTGAAAGCGCTCACCAGTTCGCCGATGCCCGAGCTGTCGATGTAGTTCACGTCTCCGAGGTTGAGCAGGATTTTCTTCTGCCCCTTGGAAAGCAGTTCGCGCACCACGTCCTTCAGTATCACGCTGCCTTCGCCGAGAGTAATGCGGCCGCTGCAATCCACAATGGTGACGCCGTTAATCTGGCGCGTACTGGTCTTCATGCTCACTGGGAAGCCTCCTTAACGCCCTCGGATGGACCGTGGACGTGCTTGACAAGTTTAATTTCGGTGCCCGTCTGGGAGGGGCTGATGTGCACCTCGTCCATGAACGAGCGTATAAGAAAAATGCCCCGGCCGGACGTCTTCAAAAGATTTTCCGGCGCCAGCGGGTCCGGGATTTTTTCCAGATCCAGTCCCTTGCCCTGGTCCCGGATGGTTATTACCAGGTTGCCGCCGGTCTGCTCGAATTCCAGGCTGACCTTCTTGCCGGGATCGTAAGCATTGCCATGGAGCACGGCATTGACCGCAGCTTCCCGCACCGCCATGGCGATTCTCATGACCTCGTCATCGTCGAAGCCCGCCTCGGAAGCAATCCGGCTGGCTGCCTGCTCGGCGCTGTCGACGGTCTCCAGCGTCGAATCCAACGTGTAGGAGACCCGCTGTTCGGTCATGGCAAAGATTTTTGGGTACAGCTTCGTGGATCCGGAATCTCCGCTGCCCCGCGTTCCGGCCGGCGGCGGGTGCTTAGCCATGGCCGGAAACGGTAGTTGCAGCGAATGCGGTAGTTTGCCCTTATGCTTCGGAAATGTCAACGCGGAGCTCGATTTTAGGCCTGGGGCGGCAGCCTGGGGTCGCAATTCAGCCCCCTTTGCGCTCTTTGCGTCCTTTGCGGTTCAAGATTGTTGAACGCTTTAATCGAGGTCAACCCTTTTACCGCAAAGTTCGCAAAGAAGGGCCGCAAAGGACGCAAAGGAAACCGAAAAGCTCCTGTGGATTCTTACCGTTCAGTTGAGTATTCTCGAAAGTATGTTGACCTTTGCGCTTACCGAACTGCTGGGCACGCCGGTGTTTGACACCGCCGGAAGCCGCTGTGGGCGGGTGCGCGAGGTGGGCCTGGTTCCACAGGAAGACCGGGCCCGGGTTGCGGTTCTGATCGTGAGGACCAGCGGCGGCGACCGCATGCTCCCCTTTGCCTCCGTCACCTCGACCAACGGCGGCATTCGCACCGATGCGCCGACGGCCGGCTGGGCTGACGGCGAGGGCGCGGAAGGCATGCTGCTGCTGGGGCGCGACCTGCTGGATCAGCAGGTCATCGACGTTTTTGGCAGGAAAGTCGTCCGGGTAAACGATCTCGACCTGCTGCAGGAATCCGTCGCCAACCGTCCCGTGCTGAAAGTCGGGTCGGTAGATGTCGGCCCTCGCGGCGCTATCCGGCGCTTGCTGAAGGGGGTGGTTCCGGTGGTGGCGTTGCGAGCGCTGCTGCGGCAAATCCCTCCGCGCAGCATTCCCTGGGACTTCGTGGACCTCATCGAAACCGATCCTGCCCGCCGGGTGAAACTTAAAATCTCCCACGAGCGCCTGGCCAGGCTGCACCCCGCCGACATCGCCGATATCGTCGAGGACCTTGCCCCCGATGAACGCGAGGCTGTGTTTGAGACCCTCAATGAGGAAGTGGCAGCCGGGGCTCTCGAGGAAGTCGAACCCAGAGTCCAGAAGGCAATCCTCGAGTCCCTGGATTCTGAACGCGCCGCCGAGATCGTAGAGGAGATGGATCCCGATGCAGCCGCCGACCTGCTGGCCGACCTGCCCGAGGAACGCACTTCAGAAATCCTGCTCGAGATGGAGCCCCAGGAACGCAAGGAAATGGTAGAGCTCCTGGAGTTCGAGGAGGACACCGCCGCCGGGCGGATGAATACCGACTACCTGGCAGTCAACGTGAGTGCCACGGTGCACGACGCCATAGAGGCTTTGCGTCGTTTCGAGGGTGGGGTCGAAACCGTCAGTACGATCTATCTGGTGGATTCCCACGGCACCCTGGCGGGAGCTGTACCCCTGGCTAAGGTGGTGCTGGCCACTCCGGACACGGCCATGCTTTCCCTGACCCAGGAGCCGCTGATCTCCACCCGCGCCGGCGCCAGGGAGAAGGACGTTGCCGAACTCTTCGACAAGTACAATCTTCTGACCCTGGCGGTGGTGGACGACAACAAGAAATTGACCGGAGTCATCACCTCCGACGACATCATCAGTCTGCTGCGAGCCAACCTGTAGAAGATCGTCGTTGGCCGTTAGTCGTTAGTCGTTGGTCCTTGGCCGTTGGCTCAAACTCATCGTATTGAGGTTTGACCAACGACCAACGACCAAAGACCAACAGCCGACGACGGTTTCTCCGATTTCACCTACCCAGATTTGCCGCCTCCATTTATGCTGATCGGTCGCTGCAACGATATGTGTGCGCCGCATGACCTTCCTGAAACGCTGGAAAATCCGGCTTCTGATCTTTTTCGCCGTGGTCGGTCCGGGCATCATTACCGCGAACGTGGACAACGATGCCGGCGGGATCTGGACCTATTCCGCGGCCGGGGCGCAGTTCGGGCACATGCTGCTCTGGACCATGATCCCCACCACGGTGGCGCTGATCGTGGTGCAGGAGATCGCCGCCCGCATGGGCGCGGTCACGGGCAAGGGATTGAGCGATCTGATTCGCGAAGAATTCGGATTTCGCATCACTTTCTTTATGATGATCGGCCTGATCATCGTCAACTTCGGCAACGTGGTCACCGAATTTGCCGGCATCGCGGGCAGCCTGGAACTGTTCGGCCTCAACAAGTACTACACCGTCCCGATTTGCGCCGTCATTGTCTGGCTGATTGTGGTCAAGGGCCAGTACAAAACGGTGGAAAAAGTATTTCTGGCCGCGTCGTTTTTCTATCTCACCTACATCATTGCCGGATTCCTGGCCAAACCCGCGTGGCTGGAGGCGCTCGAAGCCACCATTGTCCCGCCGCACAAGGAAATGTTTCTGCGGCAGGATTACCTATATATGGTGATCGGTGTCGTCGGCACCACCATCGCGCCCTGGATGCAGTTCTACCTGCAGGCGTCCATTGTGGAGAAAGGCGTGACCCGGCGGCAGTACAAAGCTTCGCGGCTGGACGTGGTCGCTGGCTGCGTCTTCACCGACGTCGTGGCCTGGTTCATTATCGTGGCCTGCGCGTCCACGCTGTACGTGCACGGCTACCACAACATCAGCGATGCCAAGGACGCGGCCCAGGCGCTTCACCCTCTGGCGGGAGATTATGCCTACATCCTTTTCGCCATGGGATTGTTCAATGCGTCGTTGTTTGCCGCTTCGATTCTGCCGCTCTCGACCGCCTACGCGGTTTGCGAAGGCCTGGGATTTGAGTCGGGAGTGGGAAAGCGATTCAGCGAAGCTCCAGTCTTCTACTGGCTTTACACCATCCTGATCGTGGCCGGGGCGGGGGTGATCCTGGTGCCCAATATTCCCCTGGTGAAGATTTCCATTCTGTCCCAGGTGGTCAACGGCATCGTGCTGCCCTTCGTGCTCGTCTTCATGCTGCTGCTGGTGAACAAGAAAGAACTGATGGGCGAGTATGTGAGCACGCCTCTCTACAACGTGATTGCCTGGATGACAACCGTGATCATGGTGGGATTGACGCTGGCCTGGTTCTGGACCCTGCGGGGCGGTTGACCGTGCGGGTCGGACACGCCTGTCCGAGGCCTTTGATTTGTTAATTCGGTTTGTGCCTGACGGGTTCCATCGTCGCGTCCCGCATTGACGACTAAGGCATGAAAGCCAAAATCAAAAGCGTCGGACAGGAGTGTCCGACCCACACCCGACTAGGCGATCTTTCCCTCGGCCAGTTCTTTCACCAGTTGCAGGTCGGCCTCCAGAAAATCAAATGAAGGCAGGTCGGAGCGCGTGGCCCAGCGCATGTCCTTGAAAATCCGGTTCTCGATTTCGCCTTTGTACTCGCGCACGGCGAAGAAGCGCAATTCCACCGCCGACCGGTTGTTGTAATCGTGGCGCAGGCGCGCTACTTCGTCGCCGATGGTGGCATCGATGCCGAGTTCTTCGTTCAATTCACGGCGTAAGGCATCGCGCGGCTGCTCGCCGGCTTCGATCTTGCCTCCGGGAAATTCCCATTTCAAGGGCATGGTCTGGTGCCGGGTGCGCTGGCAAACCAGCAGCCGGTCGCCATGGAAAATCAGCGCGGCCACCACTTGCTTCAGGGAAGGCGAAGGTCTTCGTTGAGAAGGGCTCGCCGATTCGGTTGCCCGACTGTCACCGGTTGCGCGAGCCTGGTCTTTCCCGCTCTTCATCCTGCGAACTTTTCCAGCTGTTTCCCCACCAGGGAAGCGCAATACTCCACCAGGGTGCGGTCTTCGTTGCCGAATGCGGCAGGGAAGTGGCTGTCAACGTCCAGTTCGCCTACAACCTTGCCGCGGACAAAAACCGGCACGACAATTTCGGACTTGGTTTCGGTGGAGCAGGCCAGGTAGCGATTATCGAGGTTGACATCATCCACCACGATGGTCTTGCCCGTGGAAGCGGCCGCCCCGCAGATACCCTGGTTCAGCGGGATGCGAGTGTGCGGCGTCATCGCTCCCTGAAAAGGGCCCAGTGCCAGCATGCGTGGTTGCGAATCCAGGAGTTTGTTCTCCAGCATGTAGAAGCCGACCCAGTTGTATTTCAGCATGCGATCATGCAGCACTTTCACGGTTTCCCACATGAAATCTTCCACCGATCCGGCGGCTTGGTTGATGCGGTCGATCTCTTTTCTGACTTCTGCGAACGCGGAACCAGGAGGCATAGAGTGTCCGGATCACGAGGCCGAGGCGTGAGATCGCGCTCACACCTCGACCATACATCTTAGCCCTTTGGGGTGTGGAAAAGCACCAGGATGAATCGCCGCCGCCAACGCTCGCAGGCCGTGCACCAGAGTGGGGGCGGGAGTATTCAAGAGCTCATCGCGGATGCAGTACACTCGCCCGGCGCGCACCGCGGGCATCTCCTGCCAACCCCGATCGCGGACAATCTTGCGCAAGGGCACACGGTCCCCGGCCCCGCACCATGCCGCCACAACAACCTCCGGGGCATGGGCCAAAACCGACTCAGCGGACGACCGTTCTCCGGGCTCGCCCATGAACTCGCCGCCTGCCACTTCGACCAGTTCGGCGACCCATTTCTGCGACGCGATCAGCGGCTTACCCCACTCTTCACAAAAGACGCGAGGCCGCGGCCTGCTCTTTGCCCGCGCTCCCAGCGCTTTGATCTCACGCTGCATCTTCGCAATCACTCTCCGCCCTTGCTCCCCGGCGCCTACCGCTCCGGCAATGGTGGCGATGTCGGTATAAATATCGGCCAGCGTTTTTGGCGCCAGGCCAAGAAAGCGGACCCCCGCCTTCAGGATTTCCACCACTGCCTTCTCCTGGTAGGGCACGGCGGCGATCACCAGGTCGGGACGGGCAGCCAGTATCTGCCGGCTCTGCGCCGTCCAGGAATCCGCGATGATGGCGCGTCCGCCATCTCTGACTTCCGGACAGACATCGGCGCAATACCGGGTGCAGGCCACCACCCGCTCCAGTCGCCCCAGCGCGGCCAGGATGACGGTAGCGCTGGGCTGCAGGCAGACCACGCGCCGCGGGGTATCGTCGGAAGTCATGGACTCCATCGTACAGGTCACCCGTTTTCCGGAGGGCTGGCTTTTACACAATCGACGCGCACCCGCTACAATCTCGCCGAGGGATTCAGTCCATCATGTTTGTCCACATGTTCGCGTTTCGCTGGAAGCCCGGAGTCACGGAAGAGCAGAAACAACGCGCCATTGCCGAAATACGCAAGCTGCAAGGCCAAATTCCGGGCCTGCAGGAAACCCTGGTGGGAATCAACACTTCACCGCGCGGGCAAAACTACGAACTGGGCGGGGTCATGAAGTTTACTGACGAGGCGGCGTTGCATGCCTACGGGCCGCATCCCGTCCATCAAAAACTGCTGACCTGGCTGGTGCCTCTGATTGATCCCATCGAGGTGGACTTCGAGGCAGGGGTTTAAGGCCGGCGATGTACTCAGCGCAGGTCCTCGATCACTTCCAGAATCCGCGCAATGCAGGCGAAGTGGCCGACCCGGACGCCTCCGCCCAGATTGAAAACCCCGCCTGCGGAGACGTCCTCAAACTCACTCTACGCGTCGCGGCCGGACGCATCGAAGACATCCGGTTTCTCGCCCAGGGATGCGTTCCCGCCATGGCTTGCGCTTCGCTGCTGACCGAACTGCTGAAAGGGAAAACCATCGCCGAAGCGCGCCAGTTGCGCCGCGAAGAACTGCTTCAGTCCATTGGTGGTCTGCCCGCGGCCTCGATCCACGCCACTCACCTGGCGCTGGACACGCTCTCCGCCCTCCTGAAGCAACTGGGAACCGGCAACTAGGAACCGGCAACTGGTTCGGGATGATAAACCGGCCAGCCGTGCCTGGCAGCAATCGCCGCAAGCTCCTTTGTCGGATTAATGACAAAGGGATACCGCGCAATTTCCAGCATGTCCGCATCCCAGATGGAATTTCCAAAGACAGCGTCGGGAGTGCGCGCAATCACTTCACGGATGGCCAGCGGTTTGCCTTTGCCGCTGGGAATGCGTACGACCTGGTCAGTGACCTTGCCGTCTTCGGCCACCACGGCCGCTGCCAGTATCCGGCTGGCTGGAATTCCGAAATGTTTCATCCCTGCCTGGATGACCCATTCACTGGTGGAAGAAACCGCCCAGACCTCGCAGCCGCTTTCGTGCAGCCGGAAGACCAGGTCCCTCATCTCGGGAAATAATCCGCTCACCATTTTGGCCGCAAAGAACTCCTCCGCCGCACGCATGACCTCCGCTTCGGGAAGCCCGCGATTGATGGTTACCATTTCGGCGCACATGTCGTCCTCGCTGACCTTGCCGGCCAGGTAGTCGGCGTAGCGGGCCCAGGCCCAGCGCACGATGTCAGCAGAGACCAGGCCGCGGTTCAATTCCCATTCGAAAAAACCGAAGCCGGCGTCGCCTGACCAGAGCGTTCCGTCACAGTCGAAGACGGCGAGCCGGGGCTTCAACTGCAAAACCGATTGGATGAACTCAGCGATTCTGGACGAAGAATTCAGGTGCGCGTTATCTGGATTCATGCTTAAGAGAGGATTATCTCGTTTGAGGATTTAACAGCGCCGCGTAGTCCTCGGGCGTATTCACATTCATGACCACATGCGGATCATCCACAGGAACGTACAAAATGTGTTCCTGATGCTGATGTTCGACATCTCTGGCGGTCGCGGTTGCGGGAGCTTTCAGGAATACCTCGATCATTTCCCGGCCAGCCAGAAAGGGATGTCCGTGGCGCGCGTTGTATTCCGGTACGACTGCCCAGATTTCAGAGGTCGCGCCTTCAAATGCCGCCCGCAGTTTGGCCAGCGTCGCGGCGCTCGCAGGTGGTCGGTCCACCAGCGTGATCATGGCGGCGTCCCTCCCCAAATCCATGACGGCCTGCAACCCGATGCGCAGAGAGCTGAATTGACCACCCTCCGGAGCCGGGTTTCGTACCAGTGAACCGCCCGCCGCGTACACCACCGGGGCCAGTTCTCGCTCATTATTTCCCACGACCACAACCACCTGGTCGGTAGAACTCAGCGAACGAATCGCGGCCGACAGGAAGGTCTCCCCGGAAAAGGGCATGCCCTGGGCAACCGGAGGCCAGGGCAGCAGCGCCTTGTCCGATCCCATGCGCGAGGATTCGCCCGCCGCCAATATCACTCCGCACCAGCTAGGCGCCCGACCCATGTAAGGAAGATAGCAAATATTGAGGTTCAGCGAGGGCTGAATCGCAGGGATGAAGAAGACGGTGGTCCTGCGGGCGGGCGCCGAAGCGCGATTCGTGTAAATGACGGTCAGGCTCTTGGCCGCGACAGCGAGCGCTGAGGTTCGGATTATTTATCCCGAATCGCTACGAAATGGGGCCAATTGTGTTGGCCTTCTCGAACTGCTAGCAACCAAGGCTGCAACCAGTTGCATCACACCCCCAAGTCGCAAACGAAGTCCTGCAGAAGAATGTTGACTATGCCCACGGCTGAACGGTTCGCCACAGATGCGTACGCTGACCACGTAAATCCTCAATGGGTCAGGCTGCTCCGATTGCTTGAGATGAATCTGAGCTACGAACGTTGCGTGGGAACCGAGTTGTTCTCCGCGGACGGCCTTCGTATCCTTGATTTCCTCTCTGGCTACTGCGTCCACAATACGGGTCACAACCATCCGGCAATCGTGGCTGCCCTCAAAGAAGAGTTGGGCAAGTCTGGGCCCGTAATGCTGCAGAGTAACGCCTCCGGACTGGCCGGTGAATTGGCGGAGCGGCTTTGCCACCTCGCGGGCGGTGGACTTTCCAAAGTGTTTTTCGCCAGTTCAGGAAGCGAAGGTGTCGAAACCGCGATCAAGTTCGCGCGAGCGTACACCGGACGCGTTGGTCTGATCTCCTGCGACCGCGCCTTCCATGGCCTGACCTGTGGCGCACTCTCCCTGATGAACGGTGAGTATTGGCGTAAAGGCTTCGGAGCGCTTCTTCCCGAGACCATGACGGTGCCGTTCGACGACCTCGCAGCTCTCGAAAAAGCACTGGCGACCAGGCGCTATGCCGCGTTCTTCGTGGAACCGATCCAGGCGGAAGGCGGCATTCGTGTGCCTGAGCCAGGTTACCTCAAAGGAGCGCAAGGCCTGTGCAGACGCTACGGGTCCCTTCTGGTCGCCGACGAAGTTCAGACGGGGATGTTTCGCACCGGTCCATTCCTGGCGTCACACCATTTTGGCATTACGCCCGACATTGTGGTCCTGGCCAAAGCCTTGAGCGGTGGCCTGGTTCCAGTGAGTGCTGTGCTCATGTCGGATGCCGTGCACTCCTCCGTGTTCAGTTCCTTCAAACGCTCCATTGTCCACGCAACTACCTTCGGTGAAAACAGCCTTTCCATGCGCGCCGGCCTGGCAACCCTCGATGTGCTGGAAGGCGAGCGCCTCGGCGAGTGCGCTGCGCAAATGGGTATGGACCTCCAAAGGCAACTGGCCGACGCTCTCTCCGGTTACGAGATGGTGAAGGAGGTTCGCGGCCAGGGTCTCTTGCGGGGTATTGAATTCACGCCTCCACGAAGTTTTTCACTGCGGGCGCCCTTTGAGGCGTTTGCCAGGATCCATCCCGCCATGTTCGGACAGATTCTGGTCATGCGCCTGTTCCGCGATCATGGGATCCTGACCCAGATTTGTGGAAACGACTTCATGGTGCTGAAGGTCGCTCCCCCCTTGGTGGTCATTCCACGGCAGATCGCCGAGTTTGTCTCCGCGATCCGCGACGTTGTGGAACTTGCCCATCACTCCGGTTCGTTCTGGTCTGAAGCCCTTGGCTTGGCCCGGAGAGCGATCAGCGTATGAACCAACCCGGCGATCGCCCGCTTAAACAGGACTGAAAAGATCCCATCATGCAAATTATCAGCGCTGCCAGCGCATTCCCCAAACACTACTATCCCCAGGAAGTTTTGCTGGATGCGTTAGAGACCTATTGGGGCGCAGAGTTGGAAAACCCGGAACTGTTTCGCCGCCTGCATCGCAATACAGGTGTCGACGGCCGCTATCTTGCGCTGCCGGTTCATGCCTACCCGAAACTCTCCGGGTGGGGCGAGGTAAATGACCTGTGGATTGAAGTGGCCCTTGACCTCGGCAAGCAGTCCATTTGCCGCGCTTTGACCCATGCTGGACTCGCTGCCAGGAACCTGGGTGCGTTCTTTTTCACCTCGGTCACCGGCATCGCCAGTCCTTCAATCGATGCTTTGTTGATCAACCGAATCGGGCTGTCGCCGAACATCCGAAGGGTGCCCATGTTCGGGCTCGGTTGCGTGGCGGGAGCGGCGGGAATTGCGCGCGCGGCCGATTACGTGAAGGCTTATCCTTCGCAACTCGCCGTTCTGCTCTCCGTGGAACTCTGTTCCTTGACCATCCAGAAGGAAGACCTGTCTCCGGCTAACCTGATCTCCTCTGGACTCTTTGGTGATGGCGCGGCGGCTGTAATTGTGGCCGGAGAGAACTTCAGCGGGCTTGCGCCGGAGTCTGAGCAACTCGGCCCCAAAATCCTGGCGACGCGTTCTGTGTTTTATCCCCACACCGAGGAAATGATGGGCTGGCGGATTTCCGAGAAGGGCTTCAGGATCGTCCTCTCACGTGGAGTCCCGGATCTGGTCCGAAAACAAATCGGTCAAGACGTGGACCAGTTTCTCGTCGAATACGGGCACAATCGGGGCGACATCGGGAGCTGGGTGCTCCACGCCGGTGGCCCGAAGGTGCTTGAAGCCATACAGGACGCGCTCGACTTGCATGATGGTCAGCTCGACATTTCTTGGGATTGTCTGAGGAAGATGGGCAACTTATCGTCGGCTTCGGTCCTGGTCGTGCTGGAGGAAGTCATGAAACATCAACGGCCAGCGCCCGGAACGTTGGGATTAATGGCGGCCATGGGACCCGGCTTCTGTTCTGAGCTCCTATTACTGCAATGGTGAAAACAACGGATGTT
Source organism: Terriglobia bacterium (assembly GCA_963752375.1). GTDB lineage: Bacteria > Acidobacteriota > Terriglobia > Terriglobales > Acidobacteriaceae > JAIQFF01. The sequence goes on along the minus strand of CAVVYF010000035.1, from coordinate 136,484 downwards.
TTCGTGGTTGGAGGCGGGCCCGCCGGTTTGGCTACCGCGATCGCGGCCCGTCAGCGCGGTTTCGATGTTGTCGTGGCGGACGGGACCCAACCGCCCATCGACAAACCGTGCGGTGAAGGCCTGATGCCCGATGGTCGCGCAGCACTCGAACAATTGGGAGTCGGCATTCCCGCTGAGATCGCACACCCTTTTCGCGGGATCCGTTTCGTCAGCGGCGATCTGAGCGTAGAGGCGAGTTTCCCCAACGGTAGCGGCATCGGCGTTCGCCGGACTGTGCTCCACCGGATTATGGTCGCGAGGGCGAAGGCCGCGGGAGTAACCCTGCTCTGGAAAACTCCAGTGACTGGTTTACATTCCGGGGGTGTGCTGCTCGGCGGGCATAGGGTGCGCTCCCGCTGGGTGGTAGGTGCGGATGGAGGTCATTCGCTGCTTCGCCAATGGGCAGGCCTCGACCGATACCACTATGATCGGACGCGCTTTGCCTTCCGCCGGCATTACCGGCTTTCTCCCTGGAGCGACCGCATGGAACTGCACTGGGGCCCGAAGTGTCAGATCTATGTCACTCCGGTCGCGGCGGACGAAATCTGCGTGGCCCTGATCTCCCGTGATCCGCATCTGCGCCTGGATTCGGCTTTGCCAGCCTTCCCCGAGCTTATGTCTCGCCTGCGTGACGCTGAACCCTCATCCCTGGAGCGGGGCGCGATTTCCGCAACTCGCAAATTGCGTCGAGTGTACCAAGGGCGCGTCGCCCTGGTCGGGGACGCCTCCGGCACCGTCGATGCCATTACCGGCGAAGGCTTGTGCCTTTCGTTTCGCCAGGCGGAGGTGCTGGCCGAGTGTTTCGCGGCAGGTAATCTGGAACGCTATCAACAAGTGCACCGGGGACTGGCCAGGCGGCCGGCACTGATGGCCCGCCTTATGCTGACGCTCGACTGGAAGACTTCATTCCGGCAGCGCGTGATGCGTGCTTTCGGTTCCGATCAGCGCCTGTTTGGCCGTATGCTGGCCATGCACGTGGGCGCACTGTCGCTAGCGGGCTTTGCGGCGAATGGGCTTTCACTGGCATGGCAGGTGTTGAGTGCATAAGTTTGCTTGCTCCATGAAGACGATGGCCAGACGAAATATCCCTGTTTTCATTCTCCTGGCCGCCACGCTGGCATGGGGACAGGCGCAAGAAGCCACGCTGAACTTCGACCCGACGCAGACTACGCTGGATTTCACTCTCGGCGACGTGCTGCACACCGTGCATGGCACCTTCAGGCTGAAGACGGGTCAGGTGCGATTCGATCCCGCTACCAACTCAATCAGCGGCGAGATCGTGGTGGACGCGTCCAGCGGGAACAGCGGCAGCACCGGCCGGGATCGCAAGATGCACAAGGAGATTCTCCAGAGCGCCCGTTATTCGGAGGTGACTTTTCGCCCCGACCGGGTGGACGGAAAGGTCTTGACACCCGGGCGTTCGGCCGTTCAGGTGCACGGTATGTTCAGAATCCTCGGCGCTGAGCACGAGATTACAGTTCCCGCGCAGGTTGAACTCGCGCCCGACCATTGGAGTCTGACCGTCCACTTCGCCGTGCCCTACGTAAAGTGGGGAATGAAGGATCCCAGCACTTTCATCCTGCGAGTAGAAAAGACTGTCGATATTGACCTGAACGCACGAGGGCCGAGTCCCTGGGCTGCACATCGCTGATTCTTTTGCCTGCGGCCCGAAGAAGACTCAATAAGTGCAGAAGGCAAGTCCGCTCATTTTTCGAGTGACCATATCCCTGCTGCTAACCAGGTAACTCATTGTTTGCGCAGGGCCTCGATTTGTTCGACCAGGGTGTTGATTTCTTCCGGCGTCAACTTGCCGGCGTATTTGGGCATGCGACCTTTGCCGTCAGTGAGGATGGTGCGCAGGTCCGCGGCGGACATGGCCGTGCTTTTTTCCGAAATGAGCGATGGCCCCCCGAAGTGGCGGCCCTTGGCGGTTTTACCGTGACACTTTGCGCAGTTCTTTTGGAAGACGGGGTTTGCGGTGAGGTTTGCGCCCGACGGCGGCGTCTGGGCGGAGACTCCAGCAGGTGCAAAAAGCACAAGACAGATGGCGATGGTGAGGCCGGATGCTTTCAAGTTGAACCTCGAAAATTGCCTTGGGCAGTTAGATGCCTCATTAGATGCCTCAAGAGAACTCGGAGCTGTAAGAAGTTCCGCGCGGCGAAGCCGGACCGGAGCCACTCCCGTTAAACTTCCTCTTCCGATTCTTCCATCTCCTCGGCAGCTGGATCAGTCGTCTCTCGCTTGCGCGAATGAAACCAGCTCATGTGCGGCAGCTCTCGTTCTACGTGCCGGCGCGCGGCGATCAGTTCGGCGGTAATTGCGACTGCGATCTCCTCCGGTGTAACCGCTCCGATGTCGAGTCCGACCGGGGCATGCACGCGATCGAACAGCTCCGGCGCAAGGCCCTCTTTGGTCAGCTCCTGGAAGATGGTAATGGTCTTGCGCTTTGAACCGATCATCCCGATGTAGCGGGCCGGGGTCTGCACCGCCCAGCGCAAGACCCGCATATCATCGCGATGTCCACGGGTGACGATCACAAGGTAGGAAGACTCATTGGGAGCAAGCCGCGCCATGGCGTGGTCGAAATTCTCCGCGATCACTTCTTTGGCTTCGGGGAAGCGTTCGCGGTTGGCGTAAGCTTCGCGGTCATCCACCACGGTCACATCAAAGCCGGCGCTCTTTGCGATCTTATAAAGATTTACAGATACATGGCCTGCGCCGAAAATATAAAGTGACGCTGGAGGCAGCACCGGCTCCACGAAAATGTCGAGAGTGCCGCCGCATACCAGTCCGGTATCGTACTTGGGATCCTGATTCAGGTTGAAAGTCAGGGTGCGGGGCTTCTCGCCTTCCATGACTTCACGCGCCGTCTGCCATATTTCAGCCTCGACGCAACCTCCGCCAATCGTGCCCACGATGGAGCCATCGTCGCGCACCAGCATCTTGGCAGTCTTAAAAGAGGGAATCGACCCGCGCACGTTGACGATAGTCGCTACCGCCCCCCGCCGCCCCTGCTGCCGCAGCTTGACGATCTCCTCGTAGATGTCCATCGCAGCTTGATTATCAGTCGGTTAACAGGGTAAGTCAATCGTCGGTAGGGGGCACTTTCATGATGTGACACGGCAAGTGCATAAACCACGAAGGGCTTTGTTTTCCCCTCGGTACCTCCGTGCCCTTCGTGGTTCATGGTCTCCAGACCGACCCACCACCCAATCGTTGGAGTGGAGTTCCACAGCCTCGGTTCAGAATTTCTCACGACCCTGCTGTGCTCGCCCTGCCGTCACCACGCTAGTAACGGATGTTTCGCCGGAAAATCCACAAGTGCACAAAAATTCACCGAGCTTTAACCAGCGAGTAACACCTCCGTAATAAGCCCTGCTTACCGTGGGCAGACCGAACCAGAAGCCGCTTCCAGCCGGTGGTCTGTCTGGTTCGGAGCTTTTGTCAGCCAATCAGGTCAGTGCCAAGCATGGAGGAGCAAAGCATGTTGCAGCGACTCAGAAGGTCTGAAGCCCCTAGGAGATTTTTTGCGGTGGTGATGGCGTACCTCACCGTCCTGGGAACGATGCCAGCCTACGCGAACTCATCTTTTTCACGCACTGCAACCCCGATCAAGCATCTGGTCGTGATCTTTCAGGAGAACGTTTCGTTCGATCATTATTTCGGGACCTATCCCAACGCAGCCAATCCCAGAGGAGAGCCGGCGTTCTACCCGCGGCCTGATACCCCGACGGCGAACGGGCTCGCGGGCGCGCTGCTGCACAACAACCCGAACCTGTTGAACGCCGGGAACGGAACCGGCGCCACCAACCCCTTCCGGCTGGATCGCTCGCAGGCCGCCACCGCAGACCAGAATCACAACTATGGACCGGAGCAAGCGGCCACGCACTTTGGTCTGATGGATCTCTACCCTCTGCAGGTGGGCACTGCCGGGCCGCCGCCTAACGCGCCACCCCAGATCGTGACCACCAAGGGCCTCACCATGGGTTATTACGATGGCAACACCGTGACCGCACTGTGGAACTATGCCCAACAGTTCGCCATGAGCGATAACTCCTACGACACCGTGTACGGGCCTTCGACTCCAGGCATGTTGAACCTGGTTTCGGGCCAGACCAACGGAGTCACAACCGTATTGAACGGGACAGGAAGCGAAACCGACGGCGGCAGCGGCACCATGACCGTGGTCGGCGATCCTGATCCCGTGGGAGACGTTTGCTCGGCCCCGACGCGCAACCAGGTGCAAATGGGCGGGCGCAACATCGGCGACATGCTGAACGATGCGGGCGTGAGCTGGGGCGCGTTTATGGGAGGCTTCGACCTGACCGTCAGGAATCCCAACGGCACCACAGGGTGCGCACGCAGTTCGGTCTCTGCCTTCACCGGAACCGTTGGCGACTACATTCCGCACCACGCCTTTTTTCAGTATTACGCTTCCACCGCCAACCCGACACATGCCCGGCCCAGTTCAGTCTCGGAGATCGGACATGACGGAACCGCCAATCATCAGTACGATCTGAACGACTTCTACAAAGCGGTGAGAAATGGAGACTTTCCCGCCGTGAGCTTCCTGAAAGCATTGTCTTATCAGGACGGTCATGCGGGATACTCCGATCCGCTCGACGAACAGGCGTTCATCGTAAACGTGATCAATTTCCTGCAGAAGTCCCCGGAGTGGGATCGCACCGCGGTAGTGATTCTGTACGACGACTCCGACGGCTGGTATGACCATCAGTTGGGCCCGATTGTGAATCAATCGACCAGCCCAGCGGACGCCCTCTCCGGCCCCGGCGCGTGCGGCGACGGCAGCACTGCGCTGCCCGGCATCGATTCCGGCAACCCGCATGCCCAAGGCCGCTGCGGTTACGGTCCGCGGCAACCTTTGTTGGTGATCTCTCCCTGGTCCAGGGAAAACTTCGTGGACAGCACAGTCACCGACCAGACCTCGGTCCTGCGCTTCATCGAGGACAACTGGCTGGGCGGCGAACGGATTGGCGGAGGCTCGTTTGACGCCTACGCCAACTCGATCACCCAGATGTTTGATTTCAGACACCACGGGAAAAACGGCCCGCTGTTTCTGAATCCGATCAGCGGGCAGCCGCAGTTCCACTAGGAATTGCCGGATTTACGGATTGTCGAATTTTGACCGTCCTGGACGTAAGACAACAGGCATGGAGGATTTCCTCTCCATGCCTGTCAGTATTATTGGAGTCTCGCTAATCGGAGCCCTTAATTGAAGATGACAGAGAGATTTGCCCACCTCACCCGCCGGGAGTTCCTGCAGAAATCAGGGATCCTGGTGGCCGGAATGGCGGCCAGCCAGGTCAACCCTCACCGCACCGGCATCATTGCCAGACCGTTGCTGGATGTGAATGCCCTCGAGCGGTTTGTGGATCCACTTCCGCTTCCGGCGATTCTCAAACCCAGCGGGACGCGTCCCAGCCCCGATACTCCCGCCGCACAGATTCCTTATTACCGGGTGGAAATGCGGGCGCTCGAGAGCAAAGTCCATCGCGATGTGAAGCCCACGCGCCTCTGGGGCTTTGGCGAGAACTCGCCGGGACCGACCTTTGAAACCCGCAGCGGCCAGCCTCTTTTGGTGGAATGGGCGAACGAATTGCCGACTTCACATTTTCTTCCCATCGACCACAGCGTCCATGGCGCAGAAGCCGACAAGCCGAGTGTTCGCGCCGTCACCCACCTGCATGGAGCGAAAGCACCGGCCAAGAGCGACGGCTATCCGGAAGACTGGTGGGTGCCGGGCAATTCCGCGCTTTACTACTACCCCAATCATCAGGACGCGGCCATGCTGTGGTATCACGACCACGCGCTGGGCATCACTCGCCTCAATATGTACGCCGGACTCTTTGGCGCGTTCGTTATTCGAGACGAGTTTGAAGATGGATTGAATCTGCCCAGGGGGAAGTACGAGATTCCTCTGGCCATCTATGACCGCTCGTTCGATCGCGAGGGCCAGCTTTACTATCCGGTGTCGCCCGAGCCGGAATCGCCCTGGGTGCCGGAAGTATTCGGCGACGCGATTCTGGTCAACGGCAAGATGTTTCCTTACCTGGAAGTCGAACCGCGCAAGTATCGCTTCCGGGTCCTCAACGCGGCCAATGGACGCTTCTTTCACCTGGCGCTTTCGAATGGACAGGAGTTCCACCAGATCGGAACTGATCTGGGACTCCTGCCCGCCCCGGTGCCGCTGAAGAGCCTGCTGATTGCGCCCGCCGAACGCGCCGACCTGGTCATTGATTTTTCTGGCCACGGCGGAGAGCAGATCGTGGTCACCAACGATGCTTTCACCGTGATGCAATTTCGCGTGGCGAAAACCGGGGCGCCGGACACCAGTTCACTTCCGTCGAGCCTGCGGCCCGTCCCTAGGATTCCGGAATCCGCGGCAGTGCAGAACCGCATCCTGACGCTGGGCGAAAAAGACGACAAGGCAGCGAATCCCATGATGATGCTGCTCAACAACGCACACTGGGGCATGCCGGTGACGGAAAATCCGGCGCTGAATTCGGTCGAGATCTGGAACTTCCTCAACTTTACCGACGATTCCCATCCCATCCACCTGCACCTGGTGCGCTTTCAAATCCTGGATCGCCGCGGCTTTGAGCCCTTCTACTACTACACTCAGGGAAAAGTGAAGTACATCGGCCCGGTGATGCCACCCGCCGCCAATGAAGCCGGATGGAAGGACACCGTGCAGGCGCACCCCGGCATGGTGACGCGCATCATCGCGCGCTTCGAAGGCTATCCCGGCCGCTACGTCTGGCACTGCCACATTCTGGAGCACGAGGACAACGAAATGATGCGGCCCTACGATGTAGTTGCGTAGCCGCAAGACTGTGATAGCTTGTTACGCCTCTGGGGAAGAACGGATCCCCCGTCCTCGTCTCTCCGCTTTTTGGTGAGACAGGGCGGGTCAGCGAGCCCCATCAAAAACAGAACAGAGGACGGATTCATGAGCGAAACCCAGACCGCGCGGAGTATCGGTCGCAGCGTCGGGGCCCTGCTTGCCGGTTTCGTGGTCGTCGTTGTTCTTTCCCTGGGCACTGACCTCGCGCTGCAGAAGGCTGGCATTTTCCCACCGCTCGGTCAAATCATGTCCAACCCACTTTTTCTGCTGGCGACGGCCTATCGCACGGTTTACTCGGTCGTGGGCAGCTACCTCACGGCGCGGCTCGCGCCCAATCGGCCCATGGGGCACGCACTGGTGGGCGGTGCAATCGGTCTTGTCTTAAGCACCGTGGGCGCCCTGGCGACGTGGAACAAGGATCTGGGACCGCACTGGTATCCCCTGGCCCTGGTTGTCACCGCGCTGCCCTGCGCCTGGGTAGGTGGCAAATTCCGCCTCATGCAGTTGCGCGCCCGCCAGCCTTAATCGAATACCACTGTCTTGTTTCCGTAAGTCAGAACGCGGTGGCAGAGATGCAGGCGCACTGCTCGGCCCAGGACCGCGCGTTCGAGGTCTCGCCCCTTGCGAATCATGTCTTCGATGGAATCGCGGTGCGAGACCCGGGCCACTTCCTGTTCGATGATCGGTCCTTCATCCAGGTTCATGGTGACGTAGTGTCCGGTCGCTCCGATCAGCTTCACGCCGCGCAGAAAGGCCTGGTGGTATGGCTTGGCGCCCACGAACGCCGGAAGAAACGAGTGATGGATATTGATAATGCGATTGGGATAGTGGGCAATGAAATCTTCACTCAGCACCTGCATGTAGCGCGCCAGCACGATCAGCTCGATGCCGCGCGAGCGCAACTCGCGGAGTTCCTCAGCTTCCTGCTGCTTCTTGTTTTCCGGAGTGATGGGAAAATGCAGGAAGGGCACGCCGTAGCGCCCGGCAATCGCACCGGCTTCAGGATGATTGCTGACCGCCACGGCGATTTCGGCGTTGAATTCGCCGGCCAGCTGGCGCTGCAGAAGATCTTCCAGGCAGTGCGGCAGGCGGGAGGCAAATAGTGCGACTTTAGGTTTGTGGTCGCTGAAGTGGAGTTCGAACTGCATGGCGAACTCCTGGGCCAGGGGATGAAACCGATCGGCGATCTGATCGCCGGGAACCTGGAATCCGGCAAGGTGAAATTCGAAGCGGGCCAGGAATACGCCGGCTTCGACATCGGTGTACTGATCGGACTGCAGGATATTGCCGCCGTTTTTGAAAATGAAGTTGGAGATTCCCGCGACCAGGCCTTTCTGGTCGGGGCAGGAAACTAGCAAAGTTGCGGTCTCGGGCATAGGAATCTAGTTCGGTGATTGGGCAACGGCCGGGCTTCGCTCCGCCGGGAGGGTGAGCACACCCGCCCCTACGTTACCTGTTTTTTGCGCGGCTATCCAGGCGTTCACCTGCTTCTCCAGCACCGTGAGCGGAAGCGGACCGTCCAGCAGCAGGGCGTCGTGGAAGGCGCGAATGTCGAACTTCGCTCCCAACTCTTTTTCAGCGCGCTGGCGCAGTTCCTTGATCTTGAGCTCGCCCATCTTGTAGGCGAGCGCCTGTCCCGGCCACGAAATGTAGCGGTCAACCTCGCTGGTGGCGTTGTACTCGGTGGTGGCGACGTGAGCGAGAAAATAATCGATGGCCTGCTGGCGCGTCCAATGCTTGTAGTGCATTCCGGTATCGACCACCAGGCGGACGGCGCGCCACATCTCGTTGCTCAACGCTCCGAAGTGCACATAGGGATCGCCATACAATCCGAGTTCGTTTCCCAAAGATTCGCAATAAAGCGCCCAACCCTCGGCGTAGGCGCTGTAGTCGCCGTAGCGCCGGAATTTCGGGAGGTCTTTGAGTTCGATCGCGATGCCTCCCTGAAACGTGTGGCCGGGGACCGCCTCATGCAGAATCAGCGAAGTGATTTCATATTCCGGACGGGTCTCCGGTTTGTAGGTGTTGATGTAAAAGTAGCCGGGCCGGGAACCGTCGGGCGCTGCGCCATCGGCGTACGCCGCCGGCATTCCGGGCGCGATCTCGGAGGGCACCGCATCCACGCCATAGGGCAGACGGGGGAAGGTGCGGAAAAGTTTCACCAGCAGCGGATCGATTTCCTTGGCTCGGGCACGGGTGTATTCCAGCAGTTCGGCGGAAGACCTGGCATAGAAACGCGGGTCGGTGCGCAGGAAGTGAAAGAATTCCTGGCTCGTACCCTCGAATCCTGATTGCTCGCGGACTTTGTCCATCTCCGCGCCGATGCGCTTCACTTCCTGCAAACCGATCTCGTGGATCTGTTCGGGAGTGAAATCAGTGGTGGTGCGGGAGCGGGCCAGGTAGGCGTACGTGGCGTCTCCATTAGGGACTTGCCAGGCGCCGACGCGTTCAAACGACGCGGGCACATACTCCTTTTGCATGAAATCGCGAAAGCGCTGAAAAGCAGGCAGAACGTCGCTCTTGATGGTTTGCCGCGCAGCTGCGCTGAGGCGCTCCCTGTCCGCTCGTGAGAAGGACGGCGGCATCTTCAGAAACGGTTTGTAGAAGCCGTGCCTGGCCGGGTCCTTCCAGTCCATGCCGTTGAGTTGGGTAAGAACTTTTTCGCCTATGACTTTAGGCAGCAGGATGTGCTCCCTTATCCCTTCGCGCATCAGGCCGATGTTCTGGTCCATGTAGGCGGGAAAGTTGTGCATGCGGCCGATCCAGTCGTCGTAGTCCTTGACCGTCTCAAAGCGCAGCGAGTTGACCACGCCTTCGACCGTCTGGATTCCATCGAAGGTATCGGTGCGCACCAGGTACCACTTGTACTGTTCACCCTCGATATAATCATTGGTGTTGTATTCGAAGACGTCGTAGCTGACCTGGTCTTGCAGGGAGAGCTGGGCGCGATCGATGGCGTGTAACCGGGTGAGCATTTCACGCGCGTGCTGGAATTGCTCGCGCAGGGAATCATCGCTAAGGTTTTCCCACTGGTCGTTCCATCGCCGGTCGCCCAGCTCAGAGGCAGCCACTGGATCGTGCGCCATCTGGTATTCCCAGTCCTGATCGAACAGTTGATGGAGGGCCATGGTGGCGGCATTGTCGGCCGCGTAGGAGGCGGCTGGGATTATCAAGAGCAGAAGAAAAAACTGAGCGTAGCGGGTGAAAGGCATTCGTTCTCCGGATTAGGTGCCGAAGAAAACTTAGCACAAACCACGTGGGCCCGGACGCCGTCGTCCGGGTGGGCGAGCGAAGCTCGCCTTTTCCTCTTGCAGAGGTACAGCCAAAAAAAACTAGCCGGGCTTCGCCCGGCCAGGCCGGTGACGGCGCTCGCTCCTACGCGGATCGTGTGGGGGACAGTTTCGAAGCGATGCGATCGCGCACCGCGGAGGTGGCCAGATTGTTGGCCTCAGCGTTGCGCTCCCGCGGCACGTGAGTGATGGAAAATTTGAAGGAACGCGCCAGCTTGCGGCAGATCCAGTGCAGGGAATAGAGGCGCGGACTCCGACAGGCGTACTCGCCCTGCATCTGGCGAACCACTACCTGGGAATCGGAATAGACATGCAACGCCCGCGCTTTAAGCTTTTGCGCACATTGCAGGGCTTCGAGCAGGGCAACATATTCCGCGACGTTGTTGTCCTGGCGGCCAATCCAGCGCGCGATGCGGATCGTACCGCCATCGCAGCCCTCGATCACAACTCCAATGCCCGACGGCCCCGGGTTTCCCAGAGAACCGCCATCCACGTAGGCTACGAGGTCCGACATCCAGCGTTTTCCGTTCTCATCAACATGCGTCAGAACCAATCTTGCGTCAAGTTGTTTATTTGGAGCGCCTGCAACACCGGGCGACGTCTGTGGAATAATTTGTGGAAAACCCGTCTCGCGGAATTGCGAAATCAACTAAGCATTGCTGATTCAAGTAACTACAATTTTGAATTTGCACAGGATGGAAAGTTGTGATTGCACTGAAAAACGGCGTTGACATTTACATGAGAAGCATTTAACTTCGCCAACGTCGACGGCCGAAAGGGCTGGCTCAAATTAAAACTTAGCCAGTGCGAAGTAGGCCGGGTGATCCGCTGGAAGGGGCAACCTGGAAGGCGACCGGACCCGAAAAAACCGACGGCCCTGCGAGGGGCAGTTGGGGTCAGGGACTGCGAAAGCAGCGATCACATCAAGGGCCGTGATGGTGCATGCGTCCACGCTGTTATGCTTCCTCGCAGGAGCTGGCGGCTAGAGCATAACCAATGTCACGGCCTTTTCTATTGCTGTTTCAGACTTCCTCCTGCTAGTCTCCAGTTGTTTCCCCTGGGCTCGGTTCACTGGTCGATCACGTTTTCTTGCAGTTCCTACTGCCTCGTCCCGCCGATCTGCTTAATGCCCTTTCCCTTGATGCTCTTGTCGTCCGAAGGATCAATGCTCAGTTATCAATTTCGGGGTTCCCGGTTCTCAGATAGTTCTCCATAATGTCTGCATGCGCACCCGCTGTTGTATTGCGGGAGGCGGCCCGGCCGGCATGATGCTGGGCTTCCTCCTGGCCCGTATGGGCGTGGACGTGGTGGTGCTCGAAAAGCATGCCGACTTTCTGCGCGATTTTCGTGGGGACACGATCCATCCTTCTACCCTCGAAGTCATGTACGAACTGGGCATTGTGGACGACTTTCTCCGGCGTCCGCACCAGGAAGTGCGCCAGCTCAAGGGACAGATCGGCACCGAGACCATCACGGTGGCTGATTTCACTCACCTGCCTACGCACTGCAAATTCCTCGGGCTGATGCCGCAGTGGGATTTTCTGGATTTCATCGTCGAGCAGGCGCGGCGCTATCCATCTTTCCACTTGAAGATGCAGGCAGAGGTCACCGACCTCATCGAAGAAGGCGGCAGGGTAGTAGGTGTACGGGCGCGGAATCCGGAGGGAATGCTGGAAGTCCGCGCCGACTTGACCGTCGGGGCCGACGGAAGGCATTCCGTGGTGCGCGAACGTGCCGGCCTCGCTGTGCTCAACCTGGGCGCGCCCATGGATGTACTGTGGATGCGGGTCAGCCGCCGGCCGACCGATCCCGCACAAACCTTTGGCCGGATCGATGCCGGAAGAATCCTGGTCTTTCTCGACCGGGAAGACTATTGGCAGATTGCCTACGTCATCTCGAAGGGCAAGGCCGATGAACTGCGGCAACAGGGGCTGCCGGCCTTCCGCCGGGAACTGGTTCGGCTGGCGCCTTTTCTGGAGAATCGGGTGGAGGAACTGCGTGACTGGGATGAGATCAAGTTGCTCACGGTCGCGGTTGATCGTCTGCGGCGGTGGTTCCGGCCCGGATCACTATGCATCGGAGATGCCGCACACGCCATGTCTCCCATCGGTGGTGTAGGAATTAACCTGGCGATCCAGGATGCGGTGGCGACGGCGAATATCCTGGGGGAGAGGCTGCGGCTGGGAACGGTCAACGAGGGCGACCTGGCGGCGGTGCAGCAACGAAGGACATTTCCCACGCGCGCCACCCAGCGGATGCAACTAATAGTGCAGAACAATGTGATCCGCAGAGTGCTGGACACCACCCGGCCGCTCACGCCGCCCTGGCCCATAAAGCTCCTGGGGCGATGGAAATTCCTGCAGCGCATTCCGGCTCGGATGGTCGGTTTGGGATTTCGTCCGGAACATGTGAAGACGCCCGCGCGGGAAGCATAGTCGAGACCCTACGGGACCGAACCAGGCAATTGCTTCTCCATGCGCACAATCGGCAGGGACTCTCCGTTGGCCAGCGGGACTTCTAGATTTTCCAACGCAATGTAACCGCGAGCCTGGTAGAGCGGCACTCCAGTGAGCGTGGCCCCCATTTCGAAGCGGGTGAAGCCGGCTGCGACGGCCGCATTTTCGCAGGCTTCGAGAATCATGCTCCCAATGCCGCGCCGGGCCCACGAAGGATGAATGAAGAAAGCACGAATTTTGGCGGCGTCGTGCTGCGGGTCTAGCAAGACGGCTTCACGGCCCGTCCATTGATCTCCCCCATAAAGGGTCTTCCGTTTGCTCCAGCCGCCGCAACCGACGATGAGCGCAGCGTCCGCGCCGGGTTCAGTCTCGGCGACAAAATAAGTTCCGTCGGCGATCAGCTGGGTGTCCACACCATAGACCGTCGCCAGCGCGCTTTCAATCTGCGAGGGAGTGTACTCCCGGGTCTGCAATCCGCGCACCGAGGCATCGATCACGACGCGCAGGATGGGAATGTCTTCCGTAACTGCCTGGCGAATGCGAATCTTCATGGATGCAAATCCTGGTACCGGCGGCCAGCCAGAATTTTACGGCTTTCAGCCCCAAAATTGGGGTTTTGCGGCCACCCGCCCGGGAGGTTTCGCATCTACCAGAAGCACGATAATGGAGCATGGAGCAAAGACCATCCGGAGATGAACAGCGTCAGGGACGCTTGCAGAGGCTGTAAGACAGGGAAGCCAATCTTTTTGCTGTTTCGATTGGTGGAGTCAACGCTCGAGGGGCCGCCCGGCCGCATTCGAGTCAGTCATGCAAGCGTCGCGGTCCAGACCGCAGTTTTCAGATTCGAGATTGCTGATTTCAGATTCAGTCTCTGGATCAGCCCAAGCTGCAATCTAAAATCTGCAATCTAAAATCTACAATCTCAAATCTACGAATTGGCGGCTTACGCGGCGGGCTTGGTGCCGGGAGGTTCGATGGCGAGAAATTCTTCCGCAAACCGCCGGCTGTAATTTTTCAGCAGGCCCTGAATGCGAGCGGGGTCGGAGGAGCGAAGGACTAGGCCGGCGTGGTGCCGTCTCTTGAGTCGTAACGCAATTTCGGGATCGTTGTAGGCCGAAGTGTCCGGATCTTCCTGCCGGGCCAGCGACAGGATCAATCCGGCATAATCGTCGCGCACGGCAGGGAGCCGGTAAGGTTCCTTGCCGCCGGCGATTTCGATGCGCGCCCACTCTCGCCAGAGGTTGATGCCGGTGGCGACTTCCACCATCTCGCTGATGTAAGCGCCGCCCACTCGGGCCGCGCATTCCAGAAAATAAAAATGTCCGTCGCTGCCCGCGCGGATGAACTCGGCGTGCGAGACGCCGCGCACCATTCCCAGGGCATCGATCAATTCGCGGTTGAGATCGCGCAACGCAGTCGCCTCTTCCGACTCGCTCGGGAGAAGGTACGTGGTAAAGATGCCGCCCTTCTGCGCCACCGCCATCGGTGGCTGCCCATAGCGACTGACAGTAGAGAAAACCACTTCTCGCTCCGAGACCACTGAGTCCACGTGATAGACGTCGCCGGGGAGAAACTTTTCCAGCAGAAATGAAGACTGCTGGTCGCCGAGAGCGTCGAGGATGGGCCACAAAGCGTCCGGGGTGTCGATCAACTGGATGCCGATAGCGGAGGCTTCCGACCGAGGCTTGAGCACCCACGGGCCGGACACGTGGTCCAGGTAGTAACGAATGTCGTCGTGATTGAGTACGGGAATGAAGTCGGGGACGCGGATCCCGTGTTCGAGCGCCTGCATCCGCATGGCCAGCTTGTCGCGGAAATAGCGCATCGTGGTCAGCCCCATGCCGGGGATGCGCATGTGCTCGCGCAGGGTGGCGGCGGTTTCCATGTCGAACTCGTCGAGTGCGACGATGCGGTCAATCTTTTTGTCCCGCGCCAGGTAAGTGACCGCTTTTACGATCTCGGGAATGGGGAGCTCGGCGGGAATGTAGAAGAGGTCGTCCAGGCTCTCGCGCGGCCAATCGGCATCGCGGAGTTTCTCGGCCGTAAGCAGAAACACGCGACAGCCCTGGCGTTTGCATTCGCGCATGAATTCCTGTCCCTTTTTGTAGGTCGTGATGCAGAGAAAGGTAAGCGGCGATGACATGGATTTCGAACCAGGGCAAGAACTATAACACCGTCGGCAAATGGCGGGCCCTGTGTGGGTCGGACACTCTTGTCCGACTCCTTTGACCTTGACTCTCGTCCCCAAAATCAAAAGCGTCGGACAGGAGTGTCCGACCCACACACTCAGCGTGAAGTTTTCTTCGTGCGGCCCGCCCTCCGCCGTGGAGGCGAAGGGCGGGACAGCGCGGCTGGCGCCGCGTCAATCAGTCGAAACGCTTACCGCCGCCAGTACGGACGGCGTCCTACAAACTCGCGATGTAGCGGCCGCGGCGCGATATACGGCCGGGCATAAAAGCCCGGGCGATAATCCCAGCCGGGGCGAACATAGGGGCGAACATACGTCGGTCCATAAAAAAGCGGCACCGGCCGGTAAGCCACAAAGGGTACTGGCGCCACGTACCGGTACGGCCGTACGTAAACCGGACGCGGATAGGCTGGCCCGATCGCAATCACCACGCCGGCATGCGCCTGCGGAGGGTTGACAAAGATCAGCATTGCGACCAGTCCGAACAGCGAGAGTGCGGTTCTCTTTAACATTGAGCGTCCTCCAATCCTCACCCTGATTAAACCCCGCCGGAAAGAAAAGTTGTTTTCTGAAGCCAACCTTAAGCCAGCGGTTTGAGGAGGTTACAGAGGGGAAACCGGAAAAAACCAAGCCTGTCATCTATAATTCTTCCGCCATGAAACTCCTGACTCCGCTGGTCCTGCTTCTGTTGAACCTGCTGCCCTTGCCCCTGCTCGCGCAGGACCGTTCCTACGGACGCTCCATGGTGATCACCGACCGCGGCATCGTCGCCACCAGCCACACTCTGGCCTCCCAGGCCGGGGCGCAGATTCTGGCCAAGGGCGGTTCTGCGATCGATGCCGCGATTGCGGCCAATGCCGTGCTCGGCGTTACCGAGCCCATGATGAACGGAGTTGGCGGCGATCTCTTCCTCATCTACTGGGACGCCAAGACCGGCAAGCTCTACGGCCTGAACTCAAGCGGATGGGCGCCGCGCGGGCTGTCTATTGAATACCTGAAGCAGAAGGGTATTTTCCAGATGCCGCAGGCTGGAATCGATAGCGTAACCGTGCCCGGCGCCGTCGAGGGTTGGTCGAAAGCTCATGCCCGCTTTGGAAAGCTTCCCTGGAAAGATCTTTTCGCGCCGGCCATTTATTACGCCGAGCATGGCTATCCGGTCCCGGAGCTGATCCACGATTTCTGGGAGGACGCCGCGCAAGTCTTGAAACAGACTCCGGAAGCGGAGCGGATTTATCTCCCCGGCGGAAAGGTCCCGGAAGTAGGCGAGATGTTTTCCAATGCGGACCTGGGCAAAACCCTTCGGCTGATCGCGGAAGGCGGGCGGGACGCCTTCTATCGCGGCGAAATTGCGCAATCGATTATCGCGACTTCAACCGAATTGGGCGGGACCATGAAGCCCGATGATCTGGCCGATTTTTCCGCGGAGTGGGTGGAACCGATTTCAATCACCTATCACGGGTGGAAGGTTTACGAACTGCCTCCCAACGGACAAGGCATGGCCGCGCTCGAAATGCTCAATATCATGAGCACCCTGCCTCCGGACAAAGCCGGGCCGCTGGCGCCGATGGAGTTGCACAACCGCATTGAGGCGATGAAGCTGGCTTACAGCGACCTGTATCGCTACAACGCCGATCCGCGATTCGCCAAGGTTCCAGTCAAGGGACTGCTGGCCCCGGACTATGCAACACAGCGCGCATCGCTGATCGATCCCGCGAAAGCGAATTGCACTCCGGCCAGCGGCTCTCCCGCTAGGAGCGACACAACTTATCTGGCGGCCGTGGACAAAGACGGCAATATTGCCTCACTCATACAGAGCAATTACGACGCCTTCGGTTCCGGAGTTGCGGTGAAGGGCCGGGGATTTATTCTGCAGGATCGCGGCGGTCTGTTCGTGCTCGATCCCAGCCATCCCAATGCGCTCGCGCCGCGCAAGCGGCCTTTTCACACCATCATCCCCGCCTTTATGGAGCAGGGAGACGTGCACATTGGATTCGGCATCATGGGCGGAGCCAACCAGCCCCTGGCGCACGCGCAGTTCGTTTCCAACTTTGTGGACTACGGAATGAACATCCAGGCCGCGCTCTCCGAACCGCGTTTCACCGTCCGGCCCACCGAGCAGGGAATTGGATGCGACATCATGATCGAATCCCGAGTTCCGGCGGAGACGCTCACCCAACTGGAGCAGAAAGGCCACAAGTTCAAAGTGAGAAAAGAATATTCGACGGCGATGGGCCGCGGGCAGGCCGTGCTGCACAACTCGAAAAGTAACGTGAACTTCGCGGCCTCCGGCCCGCGGGCCGACGGCTCGGCCGAACCGGAACCTGTTCCGGAACACTACTAGCGTGACGGTGCCAACTCCCCGAAGTTGTATTATGTCCGGGAGCCTGTCGTCTGATGTGAAAACCCTCTTGTGAGGGAGGGTCATCCTGAACCCGGCTTCAGCCGGGTGAAGGATCTGGCTTCGGCCAGCAGACAGCAGGTCCCTCGACTTGTCCTCGCCGCGCAAGCGCGGCTCGGAGCATCGCTCGGGATGACAAGACCGTATGTTTACGGATATCAAAAACTATGAATAACGGTAAAAAGACCCCTCTCCGCTCCACCCACTGGTTCGGCCTTCAGGATCGAGATGGTTTCATTCACCGTTCCTGGATGAAGAACCAGGGATTTCCTTCTAACCTGTTTGACGGCCGGCCGGTAATCGGAATCTGTAACACGTGGTCCGAACTGACGCCGTGCAACGCTCACTTCCGCATGATCGCGGACCGGGTCAAGCGCGGCGTGTACGAGGCCGGCGGATTTCCGCTGGAGTTTCCCGTGATGTCGCTGGGGGAAACCAATATCCGGCCCACCGCCATGCTGTTTCGCAACCTGGTGAGCATGGACGTGGAGGAATCGATCCGGGGCAATCCCATCGATGGAGTGGTGCTGCTGTGCGGCTGCGACAAGACCACGCCTTCGCTGATGATGGGCGCTGCAAGTTGTGATTTGCCGGCGCTGGTGGTTTCGGGTGGCGCCATGCTCAACGGCCACTTCCGCGGCGAGACGATCGGGTCGGGCACCAGCGTGTGGTCGATGAGCGAGGACGTGCGCGCGGGCAAGATGAGCTGCGCCGACTTCATGGACGCCGAATCCTGCATGTCACGCTCGGCCGGCCACTGCATGACCATGGGCACGGCCTCGACCATGGCGTGCATGGTGGAAGCCCTCGGCATGGGCATGCCGCAGAATGCCACGATTCCCGCCGTCGATTCGCGGCGCTACGTGCTGGCCCAGGAAGCGGGCCGGCGCATTGTCGACATGGTTCGCGACGATGTGAAGATGTCACAGATTCTGACCCGGAAGGCTTTCGAGAATGCCATCCGCGTGAATGCGGCCATTGGCGGATCGACCAACGCGGTTTTGCATCTGTTGGCGCTGGCGGGCCGCGTGGGAGTCAAGCTGGAGCTCGAAGACTTCGATCGCCTGGGACACGCCCTTCCTCTGCTGGTGGACCTGATGCCTTCCGGCAAATTCCTCATGGAAGACTTCTACTACGCCGGCGGTGTGCCGGCCGTAGTGCGCGCTCTGGGCGAGTTGATCCACCGCGACGCTCTGACCGTTAACGGCAAGACCATGGGCGAGAACACCGCCGATGCTCCATGCTGGAATGCTGAGGTCATTCATGGCCGGGACAACCCCATCCGGGAGCGGGCCGGCATTGCGGTACTGCGCGGTAATCTGGCTCCGGGGGGCGCGCTGGTCAAGCCCTCTGCAGCCAGTCCTCATTTACTCAAGCATCGCGGCCGGGCCGTCGTCTTTGCCGACATCGAAGATTTCAAAAAGCGGGTGGACGATCCCGCGCTCGAGATCGATGAAAATTCCGTCATGGTCCTGCAGGGCGCAGGGCCCAAGGGATATCCCGGGATGCCGGAAGTGGGCAACATGCCCTTGCCGAAAAAACTGCTGCAACGCGGAATCACGGATGTGGTCCGGGTTTCCGATGCCCGCATGAGCGGCACGGCCTACGGGACCGTGGTGCTGCACGTGACTCCGGAATCGGCGGCCGGGGGAGCGTTAGCCCTGGTGCGGAACGGCGATGAAATCGAACTGGACGTGGAGGCCCGCAAGCTCGAACTTTGCGTGACGGAGGAAGAACTGGGCCGCAGGCGCGCTACGTGGACGCCTCCGCCGCCGCTGGCGAACGGCGGGTATCAGAAGCTGTACATCGATCACGTTCTCCAGGCCGACCGCGGCGCAGATCTTGATTTTCTCGTAGGCTCCCGCGGAGCCGGCATTCCCAGGGAGAGTCACTGAGGAAAAGACGCTTCGAGTGCCCCGTCCCGTAAATTGGTTGAATGAATTGTCATCCCGGCCGGAGCGGAGCGAAGCGAGCGCAGTGGAGAGCCTGCCCTGAGCGAACTCCGAGTGCACACGAGGGGGAGTCGAATGGGGACCTGCTGTTTCAGCCAACTCGACCTGCGCCGCTTACATTCCGATATTTCATGTATTTCCGGGACAGCGCCGCTAGCCCGAATGCTGCCGGCGGAAAGTCTCCAGACACTTCTTCGCCGTCTCGAACTCGGAGAACCGGCTGCCCTCCTGTTCGACCAGATAATATTCCACGCCCCCGACGCTCTCGGCGGCAGCGAAAATACCCTTCCAGTCCGCCGCGCCTTCTCCAAACAGGACCGTGTAACCTTTGTCCTCGCCGGGCGCCCAGTCCTTGCAGTGGATTGATTTGATTCTTCTAGGGTTGGCGCGAATCCACGCAATCGGGTCGGAACCCGCCTTGAGGCAGGTGCCCACATCCAGTTGCAGCGCGACCGATGGCTTCGTATTGCCCGCCAGTATCTCAATGGGACGCTTGCCCTCGAGCGGAGTGAACTCAAGCTCATGGTTGTGGTATCCCGTCTTTAGGCCGGCCGGCTCGAGTTGCTCCGCGGCGGAGTTCAAGCTGTCGGCAACTTCCTTCCATCCCTCCAGCCCCGGCCTGGGGTCGGAACTCGACATGATCATGTACTTGCTTCCCAGAATCAGGTTCATGTCGCGCGCCTTTTTAAGATTGTCCGGGGTGAAGTAGGTGTGGCTGTTGTGCGTGGAGTAGCAGCGGATGCCAAGATCGTCCAGCGTCTTTTTCATCGCCCTGGTTTGCGGCTCGCTCCAATCGAAATAAGGAGCGTAGAATTCGACGCCCTGGTATCCCATCTGCGCGACTTCGAGCACCGTACCCGAAAGATCGCTCTTCATCGCGTTGCGCACGGAATACAGCTCGAGACCCACTGGAACCGATGTCGCGGCAAAGGCGCGCAGCGACCAGGGCAGCATGGCTGACAAAGCAAGAAAAGAGCGGCGGGAAAAAGAGTGCGTCGGCATAGGCGGAATCCTAACCCAGAATCGGGCAGACTTGATAGATGATTCGAAGCTGGCCCGTTTGCTTTGCGCCCTTTGCGGGTTTCTTTGCGTCCTTTGCGGTTAAGGGTTTGACCTCACTTAATCGACCAAAAAATCTTAAACCGCAAAGGACGCAAAGAAACCCGCAAAGGACGCAAAGAATGCGGGATCAAAACAAACGCCTTTTAACTGGTCGCCAATTTCTTCTGCATCTCTTCCAGCGACAGGCCCTTGGTTTCCGGATAGACAAACAGCACCACGAAGAACTGCAAAACCATCATCAAGGCAAAGAACACGAAGGGATAGGCGCCGGAAGAAGCGGCCATCAAGGGGAAGATGAGAGAGATGGCCGCGTTCATGAACCAGTGCGAGAAGCTTCCCAGGCTCTGGCCCTTGGCCCGAACCGAATTGGGGAAGACTTCCGAGAGATAAACCCAGATGACAGCCCCCTGGGAGAAGGCGAAAAACGCAATGTAGCCCACCAGCAGCCACACCAGAAGGTTCTGATGCTGGCCGGTGAAGAAGATGATCGAAACTCCCGCCAGGCAAGCCGCGGTCCCGACCGAACCCACCAGCAAAAGGGTCTTGCGCCCGAGCCGGTCTATCACCGACATCGCGATCATGGTAAACAGCAGGTTGGTGGCGCCGATGGCGACCGCCTGCAGGTTGCCGGAGACTTTGCTGAAGCCGGCGTGGCCGAAAATATCATTCAGGTAATAAAGGATCGCGTTGATCCCGGAAAGCTGGTTGAACATTCCAATGCTGACCGCCAGAAAAATCGGTAACGCGAATTTTCTGGAGAACAGTTTTTCCGTAGCCTGGCTTTGCTCAATACCGATGGAAGCCACGATTTCCTGCAAGTCATGCTCGTAGTTTTCGTCCCCAGTGGCCTGCAGGACGCTGCGCGCCTCCTGCACTCGTCCTTTCTTGACCAGCCAGCGCGGGCTGCGCGGAATGGTGAACAACATCACAAAGAACAGGGCCGCGGGAAGGGCAGTGATTCCCAGTTCCCATCTCCATTCCATGGCCCCGAGATGTTGCAGGCTGATGATGTAGTTCGAGAAGTAGGCCACCAGAATCCCGAACACTACGTTGAACTGAAAAAAGCCCACCAGGCGTCCGCGTAGTTTTGCCGGCGAAACTTCCGCAATGTACATGGGCCCGAGCACCGAGGACCCGCCTACGCCCAGGCCTCCGATGAAGCGGAACACCACCAGGGCATGCCAGTTCCAGGCGAAAGCGCAGCCCAGTCCCGAGATCAGATACAGAACCGCCATCACCCGCAGGCTGTCGCGGCGGCCAAAACGCTCTCCTGGAATTCCCGCCAGCATTGCACCCAGCACCGTCCCGCAGAGCGCGCTGAACACCGTCACTCCCAGCAGGAAGGGCGTGAGGCTGTAGGTTTGGGTCAGCGCGCTGGTGGTACCGGAGATGACTGCAGTGTCAAAGCCGAACAGGAGGCCGCCGAGAGCAGCCACCAAGGTACTCTTCATCAAAGTCGCATTCAGCTTCATGCGGACTCCACCCGGCAGAATTTCGTCCGTTCCCGGCTGGCCCGGGCAGCCCACAAGTTATCACACAGCAAACATCAATTCATTGGACTGAAAGCGAGCCCCGGGAGAATATGGATATGGAGGCTGAATGGATCGCGCAAACTCCTCAAAGATCATGGCTGTAATTCTGGACTACGGCGAAGTGCTCTGCTATTCGCCCGCCCCGGAGGAATGGGCCCGCATGGCCGGTGTGTTTGGGGTTGATCCCGTCGCATTCCGCAAACTCTGGGAGCGCAATCGGTTGCTCTATGACCGCGGCGATCTTTCGCCCGAGGCCTACTGGTCAGGCGTCGCAAAAGATGCCGGAACGCAGCTGGCGCCCGAACAACTCCCCTTGCTTCGCCAGTGGGATGTCGAGATGTGGGCGCACGAAAATTCCGTCATGGTGGAATGGTTGAAAGAGATTCATGCCTCCGGTACCAGGACCGGGCTCCTCTCCAATATGCCCCACGACATGGTCCGGCACGTGCGCCAGAAGTTTGCCTGGCTGGAGCACTTTGACCATCTGACCTTCTCTGCCGAGGTGGAACTCATCAAGCCCGATCCCGCCATCTACGAATTCAGCCTGCGCGGGGTTGAGGTGCGGTCGTCCGAAGCGCTTTTTGTGGATGACAAGGAGCCCAACGTTAAAGGGGCGCGCGCGGCCGGAATGAGTGCTATTCAGTTTCAATCGGTGGAGCGGTTCCGGAACGACCTCGAGCAGTTGGGCTTTCCCACGCTACCGGCGTCAGCGGTTTCTCCTGCCACCTGACCAGGCTGATCAGCCGGCATCACAAACCCCGCTCGCGAGTCATCCCGAGCGCGGCTCGAGCCGCGCCGGCGCGGTGAGAGCAAGCCGAGGGACCCCTATCTCGCCGGAGACGCATTCTCGCATGGGATTTTTTCCCTCGACTTCGCTTGGGGGTCGCTGATGAAAGTAGATGACAGCGCTTTCGTCCCCCCAACTGCGAGGGCAGGATGCCCTCGCGACAGCCGGCGGGACGCCGGCGCTACAAAGACCTCTCAAGCATGGCCTGGGCCGCCAGTATGAAACCGATGGTGTGCGCCATGCCGGCGTGCCAGGGCGCGGGGCAAGTCATCTGCGGCGTGTGGTCGGGAATCACTACGCCATCAAATTTGTTTTTCGCCAGAATGCTGAGGATGCGAATCATATCCACATCACCCTCATCGATAAATGTCTCGCGGTAGCTCGGCACCTTTCCCACCACGTTGCGCAGATGGAGGTACGCGATTTTCCCCTGCCGGCTGTAGCGGTCAACGGCGTCGTAGATGTCCCCTTCGGTCATCTCGGCCAGCGTTCCCACGCAGAGTTCCAGCGCATTGCTGCTGCTGGGGGCCAGGTCAATCAGGCGTTGATACATGCCGGGCTGGTAAACCAGGCGAGGCTGCCCCCGCATGGTGGGCATGGGCGGATCGTCGGGATGGGCGGCCAGCTGCACGCCGGATTGTTCGGCGACCGGCACGACTTCCTTCAGAAATCTCTCGAGGCGTCTCCACAATTCATCATGGGAGATAGCAGGCAGCGTACCCGGCGGTGCGCCCGGATCGTAAACCATGTTCCAGACCGTTCCCCTCGGGATGGGAACATCGTCGGCGGGGCCGTCCATGCCGACGGTGAGCGCGCGACCGCGTCCCAGGGAAGCAGTTACGCGGCCGCACACGCCCGCCAGGCTGAAGTTATATCCCAGTACCGGGATGCCGGCCTCGCCCATGCGGCGAAGAATGGTCTTGACCTTTTCGATTTGCTGCGACCGCTGCGGGCCGTCGAGCAAAATATCGTGCCAGTGTGCCGGATCCAGATTCTCGATGGCAGCCAGGAGCAGACCCGCCTCCTCAATCTCGCGGCGCAGGGTCTTGAGCTCTTCGACCGTCCACAGCTTCTCGGGATCGCCCGCCCGCCCCCAGGGTTCGTACTTCCCACCCGTGGGCTGATTGTCGCGCGGATTAGTTGCGCCCTGGTTAAAATAATCAACCAGGTGGACGACAACATGCGTGCAGCCTGCCTGGCGCGCGAAATCATAATAATCGCGCGTCAGCATGTGGCGATACAATCCCAGGCCAATTTTCATAAATGAATGCCACAGGAGTCCGGGGAAGTCCACACCAGGGAAGCGCCGGTTTGCTTTGCGCCCTTCGCGGACTTTCTTTGCGTCCTTTGCGGTAAAGCTTTTGACTTCTGTTTAAATCGCCGAAAATCTTAAACCGCAAAGGACGCAAAGACAGCCGCAAAGAACGCTAAAAAGTCCTGCACTACTTTCCCCGTGCTTTTGCGATCCTCTCGACAAACTGTTTCGCCGTGTCGGTGACCAGCTGCAGGTTGCCTTTCTCTGCGCCAGCAGTCAGGCTGCCGCCCACGCCGACCGCCACCGCGCCGGCCTTGATCCACTCCGCCACGTTGTCGATGCTCACGCCGCCGGTCGGCATCAGGGAAGCCTGCGGCAGCGGGCCTTTGACCGCCTTTACGAAAGCAGGCCCCAGCGTTTCACCGGGGAAAAGTTTCACGATGTCGGCGCCGCACTCCATGGCGTCCACAATCTCGCGCATGGTTCCGGCACCCGGCATGTAAGGGACCTGGTAGCGGTTGCACAAGCGCGCGGTTTCAACACTCACGGACGGACTGACAATGTATTGCGCCCCGGCCAGTATGGCGATGCGGGCCGTCTCCGGATCGAGCACCGTTCCCGCGCCGATAAGGATTTCGCCGGAAGTGTATTTCCGGGCGAGCGCCTCGATCACAGCGGCCGCGCCCGGCACTGTGAATGTGATCTCAATCGCCGCCGCGCCCCCCAGGGCGCAGGCTTCCGCGATACGCGCGGCCTGGTCTGAGCTATGGGTCCGCACGATGGCGACCAGTCCTGATTCAATTACCTTCCCGAGAACCTTCAGTTTCAGCATAGTCATGGTTGGTTTTGGACTGCGTGCTCTTTGTGTCTTTTCCGCCGACCAAGATAGTAGCAAATCTGGGTGGCATTCTTTACGCCCTTTGCGGCAAAGAGTTTGCTTTGCCCTACTTCCGAGCCGACAAAGTGGACGCGTTCTGCACCAGCAGTTCGGCAGCCTTATCCACAACTGAGCGCAGTTTCGTTTCGTGAACGGAGGGAACCGCCCTTGAAATCAGCAACGAGGCGGTCCCGTGCGCTAGCGCCCACAAAGCCAGGATCAAGTCCGTGTGGTCCTCAGGAGCCCCTCCTAACCATTCGGCACTTCGTTTTTTCATAAACTCGAAGTTAGGCCGCTCGCTGACCTTTGAAAAGGCCGCATTCATCAGTTGATACTCGTGTGGGTGCTCGAGAGCGAACCCAACCAGGCGGTGGTAGGCATCCTGGAAAGAGACACAAGGCTCCAGCACGGCCGATAAGTCCTGCTGGGTTCGTTGAACCAGCGCTGCCAGGATCTGCTTTCTGCTCTTGTAGCGGCGATAGACCGCCGGAGTGTTGGTATGCGCGGCCTTCGCCAGGGTTCGCATGGAAAGGCTCTTCTCTCCTCCTTTCAAAAACAGTTTTTGCGCAGCATTCAGGATGCGAATCTCTAGTTGAGGGTCCGGCTGTCTAGGCATGGTCGTTCCTGTCGGGTCTCCAAATAATTACGTTGACATCGTTAACAGTACGGTGTATACACAATGAGCATAAACCATGCCCAGACCTTTTAGTAAAGGAAACTCAGAAGAATGGCGGATATTTTTCAGCCGGGCGACAGAACTCCCTGCTCCGGAATATACCGGGTCGTCCACTCAGTGCAGCACGCTTCATCACATCATGTCATCGCACTTTACGGGGATATTTTTCCCCGGTGTCAGGAATGCACCGACGAAGTCCGCTTCGAACTAGCACGATCTGCGGTGTACGTCAGCGCGCATCCGTTTTTCCTCCGTGCTTGAGGCCGCGTTTTTCCCCAGGGTGTCATCGGATCTACAACTAAGTCCTTGATCGAGCGTCCGGCCTGGTGGCCTGACCGACTCACTGAGGGTCCTCTTGTCTGGCATCGACCGGCGAAGGAGGCCTCGACATACAGAGAAGAGAAGTCGCGCCAGGGCAGCGACAGGGACGCGGATTGAGTATCCGAGTTCGTTTCCGTCTGTTTCGACGCTTCGTTCATTGCGCGAAGGCTTTTGGAGTGGTTCGAGAGCGGTTCTTCGTTTTCTTCATACATTTCTGAGGACAGCAGATTGCTGTCCCAATCGAGGAGTCAACAGTTGACACGTGAAATCGCGCGAACCTCGCGCATGAACGCAGGTAAATGGATTCGAGAGTTGCGGGAAGAGCGCTCTGTCAGATCGAGTGATATCGAACGGGTCAGCCGGTCTATTGCCGATGTCAAAGGCGACCCAGATTTTTACCTTTCGCACTCTACGCTGGCCGATGTCGAAACCGGAGCTGTTCCCAGCATTCACAAGCTGGTTAGCCTGGCGGTTTGCCTCCAGGTTCCTCTGGAAGAACTCTTGCTGGGGTTTGGTATTGATAGCCAGGAAATCAGGCAATGCATCGGTCAGGGTGAGCCCAGCGTGCGAAATTCTTTGGCCATCCCGGACCGGGAACCTGGTTTCCGCTTTCAACTCAACTTCGATGCCGGCTTTAACAGCCAGGACACTCGTCTGCTCACACTGAATCCACAAGAGCTGGCGGGTTTACCAGCGGCGCAGTTCAGGCGCCTCGATCCAAAACGTTACCGATATGCTGCGATCGGCCTGGAGGATGACTCGATGGGAGATTTGATTCCTCCCGGTTCCTTGGTGGAGATTGACGTCAACCAGAATGCGGTCCAGGTATCTGACTGGAAGAGTATGCGGGAACGTCCGGTCTATCTGATTTGGCATACCGAGGGGCATAGTTGCTGTTGGTGTGATTTGCAGGGCAAGGAACTCACACTGCTGCCCTATCCCCTCTCCCGACAGTCCGTCAGACGTTTCAGGGTGCCGCGAGAAGCTTCAGTGATTGGCCGGGTGATCAACGCCTGGCTTCCTTTCGATCAATTGCCAAACGGGCGCTAGTGTACCGAGTCTAATGTTCGCTTACAAAACCGGGCCACGGATTCGAGGATCTGGTCGGCGGACTTGGTCCAGACGAAAGGTTTCGGGTTCTGGTTGTGGTGATCGATGAAGCCGCGAATAGCGTGTTCCAACTCGCGTGTGCTGCGGTGGACGCCGCGCCGGATCTGTTTTTCAGTCAACTCAGCGAACCAGCGCTCGACCAGATTGAGCCAGGAAGCCGAGGTGGGAGTGAAGTGCAGGTGGAAGTGCGGACGTTTGGCAAGCCAGCGGCGGATCCGTTGGGTTTTATGCGTACCGTAGTTGTCCAGGATGAGGTGCACGTCGAGTTCTGCGGGCACGTTGCGTTCGATGGTATCGAGAAATCTGCGGAACTCACGGGAACGATGACGATGATGAAGTTGGCCCAGCACGTGACCGCTGGCCACGTCGAAAGCGGCGAACAGGCTGGTGGTGCCGTGGCGTTTGTAGTCGTGGCTCCGGCGCTCGATCTGTCCGGGGCGCATGGGCAGAAGCGGGGCCGTGCGATCCAGCGCCTGAATCTGGCTCTTCTCGTCCACGCACAGCACCAGCGCTCGGTCGGGCGGGTTCAGATAGAGGCCGACGATGTCGCGGACCTTGTCGATAAACAGCGGATCACGGCTCAACTTAAAGGCCTGGCTGCGATGCGGCTGCAGGGAAAAAGCGCGCCAGATGCGACTGATGCTGCTCTGGCTGAGTCCGGTGGCCTGGGCCAGCGAGCGCGTGGACCAGTGGGTGGCGGCTTGGGGTTGGGTTTCCAGGGTACGCGCCAGCACACGTTCCACGGCGGCGTCGCTCAAGCGACGCGGCGTGCCAGGACGGGGTTCATCGAGCAGCCCGTCGAGGCGGAGAAGGACAAAACGCTGTCGCCACTTGCCCACGGTGGCGAGCGCGACATGCACTCGGCGAGCGACCTCGGTGTTGCTGTGGCCGGCAGCGCTGAGCAGCACGATGCGGGCGCGCAACGCCAGTGCCTGCGCCGTCTTGGGACGGCGAGTCCAGTCCAACAACTGTTGTCTTTCGGAAGGGGACAGAGACAGCGGCGAGAGCGGACGACCGAGAGTCATGCAGTTCCTCCTGCTTATATCAGATGCAGGAAGAGCGGTTACTTATTGTATGAATATTAGACTCAGTACACTAGACGGGGAGTGCAAATGCAGGTTTGCCTCGAACCCGGTTCCCTATGATTTACAATCCTTGGCTTGCGCAACCCAGCGTCCAAGGAAGCCGGGATGAAGGCCACCATGACCATCCAGTATTCCGAAGCCAGTAAGATCATCGACCGGATCGTCGAAAAGGCGCTGGCGATGGGGAAGGCTGCCGTGATCGCGGTGGCCGACTCGCATGGCGAGTTGATTGCCTTTGCCCGCATGGACGGCGCTCCCCTCTCTTGCATCCGCATCGCTGCCAACAAGGCGTGGACAGCCGCGCGGGAACGCAAGCCCACCCAGGACATTGGAGACCGGGTGCGGCATCCGAAAAAAGGCCACGACATCGCCTACTACGGCGACCCCAAGTTTGTAGGTTGGGGCGGGGGCGTTCCGGTCTGGAGAGACGGCGAGGTGGTCGGCGCGGTGGCTGTCAGCGGGCTTTCATCCAGTGAAGACGTCGTCCTGGCAAAACTGGGTATCGAACTGGTCGCGGGCAGAGATAAGAAGAAGCGGCACTGACAGGAAAGAACGTAAGGCCTGAAAATCATCGGAGAGAACGAATCCAGGGACATGACAAAGACGACCGTAACTTTTGGCGAAATCATGTTGAGGCTGGCACCGCCGGGCTTCGAAAGAATTCTGCAGACCGGGCGGTTCGTTGCGACGTTTGGCGGCGGCGAGGCCAATGTTGCCGTGGCACTGGCGCAGTTGGGACTGCCCGCGGCTTTCGTCACTGTTCTACCGGACAAGAATCCGGTGGCCGATGCCGTCGTCGGCGAGCTGCGGCGCTTTGGCGTGGATACTTCACGAATCGTGCGCGGCAAAGGTCGCATGGGCGTTTATTACGTGGAGGCCGGCGCCAACCAGCGTCCTTCAAAGGTGGCTTACGATCGCGACTACAGCGCCATCGCTTTGGCCAAGCCAGGTGCCATCGACTGGGACAGTGCGCTCGAAGGCGCGGGCTGGTTCCACGTGACGGGAATTACCCCAGCCATCAGCGCTTCGGCAGCCGATCTGGCGCTCGAAGCCGTGAAGAAAGCGCAGGCCAGGGGCATCACCGTGTCCTGCGATTTGAACTATCGCAAGAACCTGTGGAAGTGGGGCAAGCCGGCTGCTGAAGTCATGCGCGGGCTGGTAAAGAATATTGATGTCGCCATCGCCAACGAAGAAGACGTGCAGATGGCCCTCGGCATCGCGGCCGACGTGGAT
This sequence comes from Terriglobia bacterium, assembly GCA_963752375.1. Taxonomy (GTDB): domain Bacteria; phylum Acidobacteriota; class Terriglobia; order Terriglobales; family Acidobacteriaceae; genus JAIQFF01. The sequence continues at coordinate 107,358 of CAVVYF010000035.1, read as the reverse complement.
GTACACTCCGGCCGGCTTGATCGCGTGCAATACCAGAAGCTGACCGAAAAAGTTTTGGCTGAGTATCCCAATCTGAAGGCGATTGCCATCACTTTGCGGGAATCGAAGAGCGCCTCGCATAACGGTTGGTCCGCCTGCATCAACGACCGGCAAGGCTTCAGCGTAAGCCGCTCCTACGAAATCACTCACATCGTGGACCGGGTGGGCTCGGGCGATTCATTTGCGGCCGGCCTGATCTACGGTTTTCAAATCCTGCCCACCCATCAGGAAGCTCTCGAGTTTGCCGTGGCGACAAGCTGCCTGAAGCATTCCCAGCAGGGCGACTTCAGCCGCTCTACCGTGGACGAAGTAAACGCGCTGCTCAAGGGCGATGGCTCAGGACGGGTGCAGCGCTGAAAAGCTCTCAGTGAGGCAGGAACGATCCGCCCATTTCGATTGCTTGCGGTAGTTCTTTAACGCTCGACTGTCGCTGCAAGGATTGGTTCGTATGCCCTTTATTGATACCGGCAGGCTCAAGGTCGTTGAACGCCTGCCGGGCTGGCACGGACGTTATTTCCACTCACCGAGCATGACCTTCGCGCACTATGATTTCCTGCGTGGTTCATCCATTCACGAGCACTTCCATTCCCAGGAAGAAGTCTATGAGGTGATTGAAGGAGAGCTCGAGGTAACCATTGACGGTGTGGCCCAGATGGCCAGGCCGGGCCTGGTCGCGATCGTGCCCGCCAACGTGCCGCATTCAGTCAAAGCCCTCACCGACGGCCGGGCCATCACCGTGGACTATCCGATAAGGCCTGAGTTCAAGTAGCCTTGCACAAGATCCACACCTACAGCTTCTCCCATCCTCGCGATGCCGCCGAGCGCTCGACCGCGTCCAGCACTCTCTGCACTGCAACCGCATCGTCAAAATCCGGGAAGCGCGACTCTTTGCGCGCCAGGGCCTTCAGAAAGTCTCCAAGGACAGCAATGAAGGTGTGTTCGTAGCCGATGATGTGGCCGGGCTTCCAGAAATTGTCGGAATAAGGATGGTTCGGTCCCGTCACCGTGATGTTCTTCATCCCTTGCTGGTTGGGCGTTTCGGCGGCATCGTAAAACTCCAACTGGTTCATGTGCTCCAGATTGAAGCGCAACATCCCCTTGGAACCATTGATCTCGAAGGCGTGGCGATTGCGGCAGCCCACGCCGTAGCGAGTGGCTTCGAAGGTCCCTACGCTGCCGTTGGCATAGCGGGCCAGGAAGTAGGTGGCGTCATCCACGTCGCGGCCTGGGACGAAAGTATGCATCATGGCCGTCAATTCCGTGATCGGCCCGTTGAGATAGAGAGCAGAATCGATGGAGTGAGAAAGCAGATCTCCAGCCGCTCCCATCCCGGATTCGGAGCGCTTGTAGCGCCAGGTTGCGGCTTTACTCGGATCGTTTCCCGACTGATTTAAATACAGCGCACGGTAATGAAAAGTCTGCCCCAGGCGGCCTTCATCAATCAGCCGTTTGGCGAAGACGACAGCTGGAATTCGCCGGTAGTTAAACCAGACCAGGTTGGGAATCTCACCAATTGCCTGCGCCATGCTCTCGGCCTCCGGCAGGGAAGTGGCCAGTGGCTTCTCGCACCAGACCATCTTCCCGGCTCTGGCGGCGGCGATGGCAATGGGCGCGTGCAGCATGTTGGGCACGGCTATATCCACAACGTCGATGTCGGGACGCGCCACCACGGCCTCCCAGTTGGTGGACCTTTCTTCCCATCCCCACAGCGCTGCGGCGGATTCAAGCTTGGCCTGGTTGCGTCCGCAGATCACTTTCAACCTCAAATCGTAGGGGACGTCGAAGAAGTGCGTGACCTGGCGAAAGGCGTTGGAGTGCGCCTTGGCAATGGAACCACTGCCGATCATCGCGACATTAAGGGTCTGCGTGGGCAAGGGCATTCAGACCGACAATACTACGCGGAATGCAGCCTGCACCAAAAGCAAAATGCCTCACCTGTCGCAGTCGATGCGACAGATGAGGCACCTTCGGCCGTAAACTTATTCTGCGGCGCGAGCCGTGATCAGCGAGCCGTGATCAGCGAACCATGATCAGCGAACCATGACCAGCGAACCAGAATCAGTTGTTCCAGACAATTTCGGCTTTCCTGGCGTACATGTGTTCTTTCTTCAGCATGCGGGCCGAATCACCCAGCGGAACGACGTAAGCCGGCGTGGCCACTTCCCACAGCGGCCTCACCCCGTGAGCCTGCACATTGTTGGACTGCTCCATGATGTCCTGGCGCCTCCCCATCTCGGTTTGAGAGGCGTGTCCAGCGTGGCTCTGAAACTCGTACACAATGGGTTCAGCGCTTAATCCAACTCCCCCGGGACTGGCCTGTCCAAAGGCCGCTCCTGCGAAACATAGCAGGCCCAACACCAGCAACGTTGTCTTCATCAAAATGCCTCCGACCTTTGGCAGAATCCAGGATCGAGCCTAAAAGTGCCCCGAATCCTGCTACCTGGTTTTGACTCCACTGTGACAATACGCAACCCGGATACCAAACCTTTCGGACGTGCTATCTAGGTTTTGGGGGGAGAGTTGCGCCGTGCGGTGAAATTGTTTGCACAATCGTGGCCCGATCGCCCTCCGGAAAGCCCCGTCTGGAGCGGGATTTACAGCCGGTCCAATCATTCCGTCCCGCGCCCGGATTCAGTCGGCAAGCCGGCTCTCTGGGTTGGGCAGATTGAATCGCGGAGGTTAGCGGCGAAGCATTGCGGCGTGACTAAGGTAACCTGCCTGTGGCACCAGTGTGCCATTCTGCACGCGGCGCAGGCGGCTTACGATCGCATCATTCCGGATGGGGAGGGTCACATGAAGAACATATCGATCCGGGACGGACTGCTGGCCGCACTGACCGAGCGCTACGAAGCAGATCCCGCCCATTTCGTCAGCTTGCCTAGACAGATCGTGGATTCGTCGTCGGCCCGAGCGGTCATCGCCGACTTGAGGAACGAGGGTTACGTCGAGGAGCAGGAACGCGGCGTCATCCGCTTTACCCGGCGCGGCTACGAGTCGCTCAGGGAACGCTTCGCTTCCGACGGCGACGAATCCAGAGTCCTGCTCGCAGTTTAGCGAAGCCCGTGTGGGGACGGGTCTCCGACCCGTCCAGGCCGAGCCCAGTTCGGCTGGTTGTTTCATCGCACTTCCAGGCGCCAGCCACCGTACCCACTAACTCACTCCACCCGCCTTAAATGCGCACGAAATCTTCTCGCCTGAGTCGCTCAAATGTTTCCCGCCTTCGCAACGGATAAGCACGGTGTCATATACTTCGTGACTGCGGTTAGCCGTTGCCGTGCTGCACGAACTCCGTCGGACCCGTCGACATGCCACCAGACTCGTCACAGAGACCGCCCCGGGGGTTGACCGCGGTCGCCCTATTTCTTCTCTTTGGCGCCGCCATGGCCTCACTTGCGGGAAGCACCCTGGTTTTCCCCGGGACGATTCTCGACCAGGCCTGGCGCCTGAATCCGGTCGCGTACGAACAACTCGCCCCGCTGGGCGCACCCATCGGCGTAGCTTTTTTCTTGTTGGCGACGATTCTGGCCGTGGCCGCGATGGGCTGGTGGCGGCGTCGCCCCTGGGGATGGATACTGGCCGTAGTCATCATGGCCATCCAGGTACTGGGAGATTTCGCGAACCTGCTTCGCGGCGACGTCCTGCGCGGCGCAGTCGGCGTGGTCATTGCCGCCGCCTTGCTCTTCTACATGACGCGTCCGCGTGTGAGGGCGGCGTTTGCGCGAGATTGATATCTCCTCGAGGGCCCGATTGGATTGGCGGATTGTGTGCTTTGGGCACGTAGGCGAAGGCCAGAGCTCGCCTCCGAATAGTGTTACCGGCGGCAATCTACACGCGCAGGAACGGATTCACCACGCGGACCCCGTCGATTTCGCGCGATTGCTGGAAATTCTCGGATAGCAGAACGCCGCAGCCAGCCTGTTTGGCCGAGCGTAGAATCAGCGCGTCCCAGAAAGAAAACCTGTGCAGTCGGTGAAGATCAATAGCCGCCAGGATGTCGGCAACATCCGGGGTGGCGACGTCGAATTCGGCGAGCAACTCAACTTTTCGGCGCACAATCTGGGCGTCCACCCCCAGCTTGCGCGTTACCGTGACAAAATATTCCTGCAACACCTGCAGAGACACCACGCCCGTGCCGGCCCGCCGGTGCTCGGTCACCAGTTCGAGGGCGCGGCGTTGTTTGGCTGGTGCTGCTTTGTCATCCGCGTACACCAGAACATTGGTGTCGAAGAAGCTACGTGCGCTCATGGATCTCGTCTCGATTGAACTTCCAGCCCCGCGAATTGCCTTGTCCCGAGAGGCGCTCGAATTCTTCAATGCTTTGTTCGGGATCGTCACCCCCAGCCAGCCTCTGTAGATAGTCACGGATCAACTGATTGAGGCTCTTGCCCAGGGCATCTGCCTTCTTGCGAGCACGGGCAACCGTCTGCTCATCAATCGAAAGGGTGACATTCATAGACACAGTATATGTGTTCACGTAATATGTGTCAACATAAACAAAAAGCCAATTGTTACCAGGCATTCCCAAGTTTCGAGAACCGCAAGGCTGGAGCTGCGTCCTTAGCGCCGAATCCGAGGTATTCAACCGCGATCATTGTCCGATAACATCTCTGTTCGAGAGTCAGACATGATTATTTCCACGAAGCATGCGCTGTCGAGAGTTGCCGGGTTCGTCGCATCTGCCGTCCTGGTTTGCCACATAGCCGCCGGACAATCGCCGCCGACCAATTGGACAGCCGAGCAGGACCATCAAAATATGATGGACCAGCTGGCGATCAAAGCTCTCCGCCCCGGGCCCAGCGGAAATGAAAAAGCTCCCAATCACGCTAACTACGACGAGTCGAAGGCGAATCCTTACGGTGATCTGCCCGATGCGCTCACACTTAAGAACGGGCAAAAGGTCACGTCGGCGGAGCAGTGGTGGAAGCAGCGGCGCCCGGAGATTGTCGAGGATTTCGAGCGCGAGGTCGTCGGCCGCATCCCTCCCGATGTGCCTAAGGTGACCTGGGCGGTGAAGAGCACCAGCGGTTCGAAGGCGGGTGTTTTCCCCGTGCTTGAGAAGAAGCTGGTGGGGCACGCGGACAACTCGGCGTACCCGTCAATGAACGTTGACATCGAGATCACGCTGGTCACGCCCCGCAATGCAAAGGGTCCGGTGCCGGTGATGATCATGTTCAGCAGCGCCGCCTTCCGCCAGATCATGGCCAGCCATCCGGAATTCATGAAGATGAGGGGGAGTGATCCGCCCGCAACCGAACAACTCATTGCGGACGGCTGGGGCTACGCGCTCCTCGATACCGGTACCGTGCAGGCGGACAACGGCGCAGGCCTGACCAAAGGAATCATCGGCCTCACCAATAAAGGTCAGCCCCGAAGCCCGGAAGACTGGGGTGCGTTGCGGGCGTGGGCCTGGGGCGCCTCGCGCGGCCTCGACTATCTGGAAACGGACCAGAGCGTGGATGCGAAGCACGTTGGCATCGAAGGCGTCTCTCGTTATGGAAAGGCCGCGCTCGTGACCATGGCATTCGATCCACGCTTTGCGGTCGCACTGGTGGGCTCTTCCGGGGAAGGCGGCACCAAACCGCACCGGCGCGAGTTCGGCGAAGTGGTGGAGAACCTCACCGGCTCTGGCGAATACCACTGGATGGTAGGTAATTTCTTGAAGTACGGCGCGGCCCAGGCTTCCTTCGGAAGCAGGAACGCCGGCAACCTGCCGGTGGATTCGAACGAGCTGATTGCGCTGTGCGCGCCGCGGCCCACGTTCATCAGCTATGGCATACCCGAAATGGGGGACTCGAAATGGCTGGACCAGCGGGGAAGCTTTATGGCGACCGTGGCCGCAGGGCCGGTCTTCCGGCTACTGGGTGCGAAGGATCTCGGAGTGACGGATGACTATCACAACGCGCCGATGCCGCCGGTGAATACGGGACTCCTCGATGGCCAACTCGCCTGGCGGCAGCATGACGCGGGCCACACCGATGCCCCGAACTGGAAGTACTTCATTCCCTGGGCAGACAAGTTTTTCGACCATCACCCGGCCGCCTGGGAACTTCCGGCCGATCAGCCGGTTTTTCGGAGCGACGCCAACTCTCTGGTCGCTCATTCCCAGCTGCTGGCGAAGGCGAAGCAACCCGGGATCGACGTTTACTTCGAAGGCGATTCGATCACCAGAAGGTGGGGCGCCCTCGACTACCCGGACCGGCTCGCCAACTGGAAGCAGAATTTCTTCGGATGGAACGCGGCCGACTTTGGCTGGGGCGCCGATCAAACCCAGAATATCCTCTGGCGTTTGGAGAATGGCGAGCTGGACGGAGTCAATCCCAAAGTCGTGGTCCTGCTCGCCGGCACCAACAACGTCGCCGATTTATCGGCCCCAGGTGACGCCCGCACGCGAGCAGATGACATTGCGCGAGGTCTTCAGGCAATTGTGCATGTAATTCAGGAAAAGGCGCCCGCCGCGACAATCATCGTGATGGCAATCTTCCCGAGAAACGACAATATGGCGCTCCTTCCCATCATCGACAGCATCAACCGCAGTCTGTCAAAGCTCGCTGATGGCCATAAGATTCGATTTTTGAATATCAACGACAAGCTTGCCGACCGCAATGGAAGGCTCTTCGACGGGATGATGAGCCCAAAAGACAAACTCCATCCCACCGTGAAGGCCTATCAAGTGTGGGCCGACGCTCTGAAGCCGATCCTCACGGAGTTGCTGGGGCCGCCCGCTGCCGTGGATCACGCCCCGCCGCCAACCGGCGACCCCTCTGCGGGACACTGACCGCGTCTGGCGGCGAAGCTGACGGTTGGCCCGCTCGATCCCGGTTTTGGCATGAGTGGGGATGTGTCGATCGTCGCAACTTCCGTCATCCCGACCGGAGCCGACCATCGCAACGCGATGGTCGCGAAGTGGAGGGACCTGCTTTCGCAAAGTACGCGAAATGTGTGGGACACCCAGCTGCATTTTGCACTGTGGACCGGAGACGCGGCGGCGTGTATCCCATAGGATCAGTCAATTGCTGCTTCTTCGACGAAGGGAATTCTGACAAGGACCCTCGTTCCTGTGCCGTCAGACTGGATGTTTATCGATCCACCCAACTCTCGTGCGCGCTCGCGCATTCCGGCGATTCCCACCCCTGCCCTGGGCTCCCCACCAAGGGCATAATCCAGTCGTCCTTGCGACATTCCCCGACCGTTGTCCTTAATCTCCAGCAGAATCTGCTTCGGGCTCAACGTTAGCCTGATTGCCACCAATGAAGCACCTGAGTGTCGATGCACATTCGTAAGAGCTTCCTGCACAGCCCGAAACAACACGATCTCGATGTCCTGGGGTAGCCGACCAAACTTAGGCGGCAGATTGAGGGTGACCTTGATTCCGCTGCGCTGGGCGAATCCATCCACGTACCATTGCGTTGCAGAGCCAAATCCTGCTTCATCCAACAATGGCGGATGCAACAAGTGGGAGATGGTACGCGTTTCAGTCAGACACTTGTCCAGAATCTCGGAACATTCCGAAGCGAGCGCGGAGTTTCTGTCGTCCGATCTGGAGAGTCTTTCGAGGTTCATCTTCAGTGCGGTCAAGTACTGTCCTAAACTGTCGTGGAGCCCTCTGGCAATTCGGCGACGTTCGTCGTCCTGCAAGGTCAGGATTCGGCCGCTGAGACTTCGGGCAGCCTCTTCCGCCTGCTTGCGGAGGGATATGTCTGTGTTGATCTCCAACCAACCCACAGCCTGGCCGTTCTGATTCCGCAGGGTCGTCCACCGGCTCGCGGCGATTATCCTCGCTCCATCCCGGCGCGTTTGCCGCAGTTCGCCTTCCCAACGATCCATCCCGAGAATGTCCGAAAGATCGATCGGGAATTCTGTCTGTAGTAATTCCTGGGTTGACCCGGCGAGAGCTTCTTCTTTATTCCAGCCATAAAGGCGCTGCGCTCCGTCGTTCCAATAAGTGATTCTGCCGGCGGCGTCGCGTACAAGAATTGCGTCGTTGGCAAGATCCAGCAATCTGGCTTGATTTGCCAATTGAGACGTCTTCTGCTCCAGTTCGCGGGTTTGCTCAACCGCGCTCTCTTCCAACCCTTTTTTGACAGATTCGATCTCGCTCAGAAGTCGCTTTTCATTTTCAAACGCTTCTCCAAACTGCTCTCTCTCATTAATCACCGCCGCCAATATCAGGCCCGTCAACGAGGTAACCGCGATGAAGCCCTGTAGCAATATCGCGTTGTGAATCGGCGTATTGCTCACAAATGGGCCGAACCCTTGTGCGGTTCCCCAAACGGCAACACTGGCGATCAAAAGACTTACGGCTGCCGCGCCTGCAACGCGGAAGCGAATTGCCGCCCAAATCACGAATGGAAACACCACGAATGCCAGGACATCATCCCGGACAGTTGCCCACGGCCCGAAGATTGCAGCCGAGGTGATGAGTAATGCAATTGACAAGCAGAGAATCTCCACTGTTCGCCAGCCCCGGCACACCCGAAGCAATCTTTCGCCAGCCAGCAATACGGGTGCGACCACCAGCACACCCATGGCATCGCCGAGCCACCAGATTCGCCACGCGGAACCATATCCTGACCATGACTTTGTGTGTGTAAGGGTCAAAGCGGCAACTCCTACGGAAGCCGCGCTTGCCGTCGCTAACACTGCCGCCAGGATCGTAAAGCGGAGAACATCTTTCAGCCGGGGAAGCGAAATCTGAAAATCGCCGAAGCGCCGCAGGAGACAGCCAGCGAGAACGGCGCTGGACGCGTTGCCCAGTCCAATCGCCGCCGCCGCCAACGGTGGAATAGGACTGAGGAAGTTAACCAAAAAAGCCGCCAGTGCGATAGCCGGAGCAACCCGAAAACCCCAAAGGAGAACCGCTGCAACTCCTATGCCGGCGGCCGGCCAGACGGGAGAGACGTTGCCGCTTGTAAACGGAATGGCGAGGCCTAACTTGCCGGCGGCAAAATATGAAGCAAAGGTCACCAGCAATTGCATGGGATACTGATAGCCCGAATGCGTCTGCTCGCGCGGCCTCGACTGATCAGAACCGAAAGGCACTGGGGATGTGATGTCGGAACGCGGTTGCTCCATTTTGTCTCTGGGCGAGCGTAGTGTGCTAACCGAAGATATTCTATAGCCAAAAACCCTTTGATCGCGGGGCGGCGGGTGAGCAGCCGGGGAGATTCCTGACAGTTTAGACCGGAGACATACCTGACAGTTTTTCTTCGGCCTGCAGTTCGAGGAAACGGGTGCAGGGGGAGGGGAACCGTCCACTTCCCCTGCCTCATCCTTGTCGAAGCCTGGGCCTCGGGACAAGGCAGGAAAGGTGGGGACACGGAACGTTCCCTCGGTTTTGCGTTCCAAAAGATGAATCAGCTGTCGATTTGTCGGCCTCCCGAACGACTATCTGATAACAGAACGATGAGCTACGGTTCTTGAGTTACAGGAAACAAGGCACAAGAAACCAGGAGGAACCGATGAAATACGTCTGTTTGGGATACCTCGAGCCAGGAAAATTCGAGGGCATGACCGAGGACGAGCGACACGCGGTGCTCGACGAATGCTTTGAGCACAACGACCATCTCCGCGCCAACGGTTATCTGGTTGCCGAAGTACCTCTTCAGCCTCCGCAGACTGCGGTGACCCTGCGCTCGAAAAACGGCAAAGTCACGACCACCGACGGCCCCTATGCGGAAACCAAGGAACAGGTCGGCGGCATTCAGATCATTGAGGCACGAGACCTCAATCATGCCGTTCAGCTTGTCTCACAGCTTCCAGGCTTTAAGTACGGACTTGGACCGATTGAGATACGCCCGGTTGTGGATTTGACCGAACTGATGAAGGAGAGCGAACAGCGAAGGCGAAAGCATACTTCGTGATGATGGCGCCCACGAGGATGGGCCACCCTGTCCGAGGCAGGTGGCCCATTCAAGCCTGCCTTTGGCTTGAATGGGGCAGTTACCCGGCACTCCTGTGGACGACAATGCATTTTGTCAGCCGGGTACACTTCTACGTTTGGCGCTTCCTGAAAGTCAGGACGTACTTGCACTCTGAGGCGGATTCACCACCAGGGCGCTGCCGACAATTTCAATGAGTGAATCGCCGGGAATCCATTCGAGGGCCATGCAGGCGCGGGACGGGGCTTTGCCGGGCGAGAAATAGGTGCCGTAGATCTTGTTCAACGCATCGTACTGTGCCTTGTGTGCGTCGAAACGCGCCTTGCCGGTAGGCATGGGAATGCTGTCGGCAAGAGGCAGGCACAGGAAGACCGTGAGGTGGATGATGCTGTCCATGGTGCAGCCGGCACGCTCCATCGACTTCTTGAGCGCGTCCATGGTGCGGGTAACGTGCTTTTCGAAGGGATCGGTTACGACCACGTGATCGTCTTTGGGATAGCCGTCATTGGCGCCCGTACCCGAGAAGTAGAAAATTCCATCATGGGTGTGATTCGAGCCGCCGGCACGCCGGGCCGCATCTCCCCCGGCGGGTGCGCTGCGGGGCGCGGGCGCAGCCGAAGGAGTTTGCTGAGCGGAGAGTTTCATTGCTCCGGCTACGAGAGATGTCATCGCCGCGATCATGCCAAAGAAACTGCGTCGGGTGTCGATTTTCATAATTCTCCTTGGAAGTTTTGGTAGCAAAGCGAGACTGACAGCAAGTATTCCCGAGGGTGCCCCGTCCAAGCTTTGCCTGGGCGGCAGGTTCTGCGGGTGAGCCCACCTTCACGGTTGAAAATATCCGAAGTTCCCGCTTCTGCGTTGTCCACGGCGAGTCGATTTCCGCTTTTCCCATCACCGCCCTGTTCGCAGTGTTGAACCCCTCCAAAATTCCCGCCCCAAGCGGAGCTTGGACGACGCACCCTCGGGAGTCAAGTAAGAACGACTACTGGAATGTGTTGCAGGCTGCGATCGATCCGTCCTGAAAGCCGCGCTGGAACCACTCCATGCGTTGGGCTGAACTGCCGTGGGTGAAGGTTTCGGGATTCACCGTGCCCCGCGACATGCGCTGGATGCGATCGTCGCCCACTGCGGCGGCGGCCTTCAGGCCCGAGTCCACGTCACCGGGGTCGAGCAGGTTGCGCTCCTGGGTGGAGTGTCCCCAGACGCCGGCGAAGCAGTCGGCCTGCAGTTCCAGGGCAACCGAAAGCTGGTTGGCTGCCCCCGGGTTTCTTTGCTGTGCCGCCCGCATTTTGGCCTCGATGCCCAGCAGCTTCTGCACGTGATGTCCAATTTCGTGGGCCAGCACGTAGGCCTCGGCAAATTCACCGGGAGCGCCGAAGCGCTGCTTCAGCTCATCGTAAAAGCCGAGATCAATATAAACCTTTTCATCTTCGGGACAGTAGAAAGGGCCGGTCGCGGATTGGGCCATGCCGCAAGCGGAATCGTAGGCGTCGCGAAACAGGACCAGCTTGGCATGGCGGTAGGGAACGCCTTGCTGTGGCAGGATCTGGCTCCAGGTATTCTGGGTGTCGTTCAGGACAAAGGTCACGAACTGCACCAGCGGCTGTTCCTGCTGGTCGCGGGCGGGGTCGGATTGCGCGGCCGTTGTGCCGGTATCCATCGAGCCGTTGCTGACCAGCGAGAGGAAATCGCGTTTGAAAACCAGGCTCAGAATAAACAAGATGACGATGCCGCCCAGGCCGATGTGAATGCCTCCGGGACGAAAGCCGCCTCCGCTCTCGGAGCGGCGGTCTTCTACGTCGTCACTGCTTCCGCCTGGGTTCCAGCGCATATTTACTCCGTACTTGGCGTTCCGACGAACTTGCGAGGTTGAGAAATCATGTATGGGTCGGACACTCCCTTCGCCTTCGCTCAGAGCAGGCTCTGTCCGACGCCCTTGACCGTAGGACGGTTGGCGCTCAGGCGGTTTTGGGGCGAATCATGTGATAGAGAGCGAGCAGCACAATCGCGCCCAGGACCGACATGATGAAGCCTGCGGCCTGTCCTTCCTGATACCAGCCCAGAGCGCGGCCGGCATAAGTGGCAACGAATGATCCGGCGATGCCGATCAGCATGGTCACGATGATTCCACCCGGGTCCTTGCCGGGCATGAGAAATTTCGCTACCGCGCCGATAACCAGGCCGATCAGCAGTGTCCAGATGAGATGCATACGGTTTTCCTCCAGGGTGATTCGATGTGGGTCGGACAAAGAGTGTCCGACCCACACTGACCTCAAGCGGCAGCAGGAATGACCAGCTTCTGACCGACTTTAATCTTGTCGGGATCCTCCAGATTATTGGCCTTGGCGATAACGGGATACTTGTTGGCATCGCCATAGAAGTGTTTGCTGATTTTCGAAAGGTTGTCGCCCGGTTGCACCGTGTAGTCCTGCGCCCCCTGGCGGGCTTGTATGTCATGTTTCAGGTCGGCGAAGGTGGGATCGACCGCCTTGATCGCATCCCAGATGCGGTTCTTGCTGGCTTCTGATACCGCCGTGGCCTTCAGGTAAAGCTGGTTGCCGTCCAGGTTCAGGTTCTGCAGTTCTGCGCCTTCCTGCTGAATCCTGGTTAGAACGGGCTGGTATTTTTGCTTGAGTTGCTCGAATAGATCAGGCATGTGTTTCTCCTCTCGAAACGATTATTAAACGAAGTGGATACGATAAACCTTGGTCGTCTGCGTAGGCTTCAGACGATATACCCCTGTGGCTGTGCATTACAACCGGGTGGCGCGGGCGCCCCGCCCGCGGCCTTTGACGTGGAACTCGACGTTCGCGGGCGGGGGGGCGCCCGCGCCACACGGGCAAGAGCGGTTTCGGTATACTAGAAGAGTATGCCAGTGCTTCAGAATATCGCTGCCATCGCCAAAGGCATGAGCATTACCTTCCGGGAGATGTTTGAGCCCACGGTAGTGGAAAACTATCCCGACGGGCCGGGCCCGCTCAAGGGGGCCATGTTCCAGGAGCGCTATCGCGGCGTGCACGTGCTGCAGCGCGACGAGAATGGCCTGGAAAAGTGTGTGGCCTGCTTCCTCTGCGCGGCCTCCTGTCCTTCCAATTGTATCTACATCGAGGCGGCGGAGAACACGGCCGAGAAGCGGGTGAGCGGAGCAGAGCGCTACGCTCACGTCTATAACATTGACTATAATCGATGTATCTTCTGCGGCTATTGCGTGGAAGCTTGTCCCACCGACGCCATTACCCACGGGCACGGCTTCGAGATCGCCAGTTTCAATGCCAGCAACCTGGTGTACCGCAAAGAACAGATGCTGGCCCCCATGCCGGCGCATATGGGAGCCAACGCAGTATTCAATCGCGATGAAGTGGCAGCCGGCGCGCCTACGTTGCCTGTGCAGGGGAGCTAAACTTCAATAAGTTCTGTCAGAGGATCAGACGCCGGTCCCAAGCGGGCCGGCGTTTGTATTAATGAGGAAAGGTCTTTGGTCGTTGGCCCTTGGCCAATATCTACATAGCTACCGAATCAGGGTCAACGGGATTTTGACTCTGGCCAACGACCAACGACCAAGGACCAACGAGCAACGACCAACGACCAATAGCCAGTGACTGACTTTCTCCAAACCGTACGCGACCACGTCGTCATTTACGACGGCGCCATGGGGACTAACATTCAGTTCCGCAACCCCAGTGTGGACGATTTCTGGGGCAAGGAAGGCTGCAACGAACTGCTGGTCCTCAGCCGGCCCGACATCATCAAGGACATTCACGCTGACTTTTTCACGGTTGGCTGCGATGTAGTCGAGACCAACACCTTCGGCGGCGCCCGTGTGGTTTTGGCGGAATACGACCTGCAGGACAAGGTCGCCGAAATCAACATTGCGGCGGCGAAGATTGCGAAAGAAGTCGCACAACAATTTTCGACCAAAGACAAGCCGCGCTTTGTGGCCGGATCGATTGGCCCGACCACCAAGCTGCCATCGCTCGGGCACATCAGCTTCGACAACATGGTGGCGGGCTACACCGAGCAGGCCACTGCCCTGATCGAAGGCGGCGTGGACATCCTGCTGGCCGAGACCTGTCAGGACCTGCTGCAGGCCAAAGCCGTGCTGGTAGGCATATTCGACGCCATGCAGAAGACCGGCAAGCGACTGCCGGTCACGGTGCAGGTCACTCTCGAAGCCACCGGCACCATGCTGCTCGGCACCGAAATTGGCGCCGCCCTCACCGCTCTCGAACCGTTTGACGTGGACGTGATCGGACTGAACTGCGCCACCGGTCCCAGGGAGATGAACGATGCGGTGCGCTTTCTCGGACTGAATTCGAGCAAGCTGATCTCGATCCTGCCCAACGCCGGACTCCCGCACAACGAAGGCGGGCGCGCGGTGTACAAGCTCAGCCCCGCCGAGCTGGCGCAATATCACAAACGTTTCGTCACCGAATACGGCGTGAGCATCGTAGGCGGATGCTGCGGCACCACGCCGGAGCATCTGAAAGCGGTGGTCGAAGCCGTGGCCAATCTTGAGCCGGTGCGGCGCGAAGTAAAACCGACGGCGGCCGCCTCCAGCGCCTACACTTCCGTCCCGCTCGATCTTGACCCTAAGCCGCTGGTGGTCGCCGAGGAGATGAATACCACCACCCGGGTGGAAACCTTCCGCAACCTGGTGCGCGGCAAAAAGTACGACGACATTCTGGCCCTGGCCAAAAAGCTGGTCAACGAAGGCTCGCACATGCTCGACTTGTGCTGCGCCATCGTGGGTGAAGACGAAAAGGGTTACATCTCTTCCATCCTCGAAAAGGTCGCCACCCGCGTGCCCGCGCCCATCCTCGTCGATTCGACTGAGGCCGATGTGGTCGAAGAAGCGCTGAAGCGAATTCCGGGCAAGGCCATCATCAATTCCATCAATCTTGAAGACGGCGAGAAGCGTACTTCAAAAGTTCTGCCCATGGCCCGGCGCTATGGCGCGGCCGTGATCGCACTGACCATCGACGAAGACGGCATGGCGTTGACCGCCGATAAAAAAGTCGCGATTGCCAAACGCATTTACAAACTAGCCACGGAAAAATATGGCCTGCGCGGCATCGACCTGATCTTCGATGCCCTGACTTTGCCCATCACGACGGGCCAGGAAGATTACCGTTCCGCTGGAATCGAAACTCTGGAGGCGGTGAAGCGCATCAAGCACGAACTGCCCGACGTGAAGACGATCCTCGGCGTCAGCAACATTTCTTTCGGGCTCGATGCTTATCCGCG
Organism: Terriglobia bacterium; assembly: GCA_963752375.1. Lineage (GTDB taxonomy): Bacteria > Acidobacteriota > Terriglobia > Terriglobales > Acidobacteriaceae > JAIQFF01. The sequence continues at coordinate 92,197 of CAVVYF010000035.1, read as the reverse complement.
TCGCGTCCTGAACTCGGTCTTCATGCACGAAGCGGTCAACAATGGCCTCGACATGGCCATCGTCAACTACTCCAAAATCTATCCGTTATACAAGATTCCTCAGGAAGAAGTTGATCTAGCACTGAAGCTGATTTATCGCGATGCCGCCTCCGACGGCGACCCGCTGCAGAAATACATGAACCACTTTGCCGGCAAAAAAGGCAAAGGGCAAACCGAGACGACCGCGCATGTCGAAACGCTTTCGGTCGAGGACAAGCTGAAGTTTGCCATCATCAACGGTGAAAAAGCCGTAGGCGAGGGCGCGCACAAGAAGACCCTGGAAGAGATTCTGGAAGAGGCGCTGACTCAATATTCGCCGCTCGACCTGATCAACAACGTCCTGCTCGATGGCATGCGCACCGTGGGCGACCTGTTTGGCGCGCGCAAAATGCAACTGCCCTCAGTGCTCGACTCCGCCGGGGTGATGAAGCAGGCGGTCGCCTATCTCGAGCCCAAGATGGAGAAGAAGGCTGGCTCGCAAAAGGCCACCATCGTATTGGCCACGGTGAAGGGCGACGTCCACGATATTGGCAAGAACCTGGTCGATATCATTCTCTCGAACAACGGCTACAAGGTTGTGAACCTGGGGATCAAGCAGACCGGCGACGTCATCATCAAGTCCGCTATGGAACACAAGGCCGACGCCATCGGACTGAGCGGCCTGCTGGTGAAATCGACGCTTGAGATGAAGTACGTGATCCAGGACCTGGAACGCCAGAAACTGGAGTTCCCGGTGATCTGTGGCGGCGCCGCGCTCACTCGTAAGTACGTGGAAGACGATCTCCGCCGTGAATACTCGAATGCCGTGTTCTATGCCGACGACGCTTTCGCCGGCCTGCACATCATGGAAGACCTGGCCACGGCCAACGGCAAGAAGCAGGCCCGCCTGCAGGAAGGCCGCACGGTCAAGGAATACGCCAAGGCCGCCGCGGTCGATGAGGAAACCGGTCCGGTATTCGCGGAGAGAAGTCCGGTGGTGAAAGATGCCCCGAATATCCCCGTCCCGCCGTTCTGGGGGGTAAAGGTCCGCAAGGACTTCGATCTGCGTGAGCTGTTCCCCTACATCAACGAAACCGCGCTGTTCAAGAACCAGTGGCAGCTGAAAACTGCGTCGCAGGAGGATTATCTCCGCCTGGTGGAAGAGAAATTCCGCCCCATCAAGAAAAAGCTGGAAGAAGAAGTGATAGCCAGCGGAATCCTGGAACCGAAAGTCGTGTACGGATATTTTCCCGCGCAGAGCGAAGGCAATGACACCATCGTGTACGACCCGAGTTCCATCCTTGGCCATGTGGGGACGGGTCTTCGACCCGTTCAGGCCGAGCAAGGCTCGGCTGGGGAGATCGCGGCACAGCCTCGAGAACTTCTGCGCTTCACCTTCCCCCGCCAGCGCGAGGGCCGCAAACTTTCCATCTCCGACTTTTTCGCTCCGAAGTCGTCCGGGACAATGGACGTCATCGGATTGTCCCTGGTCACCATGGGCGCCCGGGCATCGGTGGAAACACAAAAGCTGTTCGAAGCCGGAGAGTACACCAAATATCTCTACCTGCACGGCCTCAGCGTCGAAACCGCCGAAGCCCTGGCCGAATACCTGCACAAAAAGATGCGCGAAGAGCTGGGCATCGCCGGCGAAGACTCGCCCCACACTCGCGACCTGTTTCACCAGAAGTACCGCGGCTCGCGCTATTCCTTCGGCTACCCGGCGTGTCCCAATCTGGAAGACCAGACCAAGCTGTTTGCCCTGCTCCATCCCGAGGAAAATATCGGCGTGCGCCTGACCAGCGGCTTCCTGCTCGATCCCGAGCAGTCCACATCAGCGATCGTGGTCCACCACCCCGGGGCCAAATATTTCGTGGTGTAGGAACCCGCACGCCATGTAGGGACGGGTCTCCGACCCGTCCATGCCGAGCAAAGTTCGGCTAGCCTTTTAGGCCCAAGTCACTTAGCGAAAATACAACACCATCAACTCTTCATCCACGTATTCGCTGCCGATTTTCAAAGCGCGCTTTTCACAACCGTAAACCTCGAAGCCCAGAGATTCGTACACGGCCCTGGCTCCGGCATTCTCCCGGCTGACCGCGAGCGCAACCTGTTCGATGCCGGGCAAGAGCCGCACTAGCTCGATCAACTCAGCCAGCAAGGCCCGGCCGACGCCCTTCCCGCGGCACTCCTCCGAAACGTACACTCCCCAAATCCCGCCGCGGTGGCGGATCTTCTCCCCGCGCCGGCGAAAAAATCCGGCCATCCCGATGAGTTGCCGATCGATGAACGCGCCCAGAACAAAATTGTCTTCGGCGGCGCCCAGGCGATTTCTGATCATCTCCAACGTCATGGCCTCGTGCTCGGCAACCGATTCCGTGAAGGCATGCGGCTCCCGCTCCAGAGCTTCATGGCGAAGCTGCCGGTAGGACTCGGCATCAAGCTCGGTGAGGCGGCGAATTTCCATGGGCAGGCCGTCACGATTATAGCGGCGCAACCCGGGGATTTATCTCTGGCAAACGGAAGCCGTTGACCTGCATCTCAACCGTCATGATTCGCAAACTGAAATCCGGAAAGTATCGGCTCTACTCACGCAAGAAAAATCCGAAGACCGGCCGGCGCCGGAATCTGGGCACCTTCTCCACTCGTGCGGCTGCCACCAAGCACGAGCGCGAAGTCCAGTACTTCAAAAGGGCGTGAGCGCCATCGGCCATCCTACTGCGCTGCCCCGCGCTCGACAGGGAAACGGGCAAGCAGTCCGGAATCTCCCGGGAACGCCGATTTCAGCTCTCACCCTTTCCCAGGCAGGCTTACGAATCATTTCTTACCCTTTCGTGTTATTTCGATTCTGATGTACTATCTCCGGTATCACCAGCTGGTTGCCGAACTTCAGCCTTGCCGGAGAGCCCATGAATCGACGCAGCTTCCTGAAATCCGCCACCGCCACCGGACTCGCAGTCGGTCTGTTGAAGGCCGGTGCCAACGCCGCCATCCCGGAACACAACTGGGACAAATACGATTGGGGACCAGGGCCTGCCGTTCCTGACCGGCTTTATCAGGGGCCCTTCCCGCAGTATGGTCCCTGCGCCGTTGTTCCCGACAGCGATGTCTCGATGATTACTTCGCCGTCCCGCGAAATCGTCGCCAACTACGGCATGGGTCTCGTCGCTTATCTTTCCGACGATACGGGACCGCTCCATGTCCCCGGTCAGACCCAGGAACAAACTCTGGAGGACCTGGTCAAACTGCCCTTTGTGCAGAAGGTGTACCTCCGCCCCAACTGGCGCGAGGTCCAGAAGCAGCCCGGCCGCCTCGACTTCGCGGAGTGGTGGAAGGTTGCCTTCGATCTGGCCCGCCGCTATGACAAGCCCATCGGCTTCCGGGTGCAGCTCGAGAATCCCGACGTTCCCGAGCCGGGGATGCCGGACTTTCTCCTCGACAAAGTTCCCCTGGTAAAGCTCAAAGGTGAATGGAAGGGCAATCCCGCGGAAATGCGCTACAAGAAAGATAATCGCGTGCCGCGCTACGATCACCCGGCATACCAGGCCGCGTTTCGCGAATTGAACGAGTTGCTGGCCGCCGAACTCAACGGTCATCCCCAAGTCGAGTTCATGGACACAATGATGTACGGCTTCTGGGGCGAAGGCCACACCTGGCCCTACGAGGGCAATCCCTTTCCCAGCCAGCTCGTCGCGGAGCAGACCTGGATGTCCATGTTCGAGACCCAACTTAAATACTGGACCAAAGTCCCGCTGGCCACGAACACGCAGCCCGACTTCAGCAACGTGGGCAACGCCGACCTGCTGGATCGCACCATGCGCACCGGCAACTGGCTGCGCACCGACACCATCTTCATTGAGAACACTCAGATCGAAGCCTTGAGTTACCGTCCGCCCTGGGCTGCCGCCATCTGCGAGGTCGGTTTTACCACTGGCGACCCCAAGCAACTTCAGATCGACGAAGACGGAGTCACCTACAACGAGCAGATCATTTCCCACGCCGCCGATGTCGGCGTTAACTATCTATCGGTTTGGAGTTGGCACAACCAGTCGGCCCGCAGCATTACCAGCTACTACGAGAAATTTCCCGGGCCGATCGACGACATGGCCCGCAAGATCGGCTATCGCATCCGTCCATCGTTTATCTGGGCCTTCAGGCGCGACGGAGCCGACGGTCTGGTGATCGGACTCGCCAACGATGGCATCACGCCTGTTCCCGGAGTGCTTCGCCTTACCGTGTTCAGTGAGGACAAAAAGATCAACGTCTCAGGCTGTGTTGATCCCGGATATCCGAAGCCGATTGGCGTTCATCAAGCCATGCTGATGCTGCCTGCAGGGGTCCAATGGGAAGGGCTGCGGCTGAAAGCCGAACTGGAAGTGAAGGGCGTGCGTCACCCTGTTCGCTGGGCGTGCCGCCAGAAGGTCAATGAAGATGGCTCATTGACGCTGCGCCACAACTACAACCCCGAGCACCCATTGGTATAAATGCCTGTTCTCGGCCCAGGATTTCGTCCTCAGGATACGTCTCCAACTGAGAACCGAGAACGAAAGACTATGAACTGGTTTTTATCACGCATGGCTCGGCGAAACAGTGCTTAAGAGTCAGCAGGAGCTTTCCGGGGAATGATCAGCATGAAGTTTTCAACCGTCTTTCTATTACTGGCTTGCGTCTCCGCTGCGTCCAGCCAGCCGAACTCCTCCTTCTACGTGGCGACAACTGGGAATGATTCGAATCCCGGGACCCAAGCCGCACCTTGGCGCACAATTCAACATGCCGCAGACACCGCACGTGCGGGCAGTACCGTGAATGTGCGGGGTGGAATCTACGAAGAGCTGGTAAGTATCAACGCGTCCGGCAACGCGTCGGATGGATTCATCACTTTTAGAAGCTATCCCGGCGAGACGGCGGTCGTGGACGCAACGCATTTCACGCCTTCCGGAAGACAGGCGGTGCTCTCGATTCACAATCAGAGTTACGTAAGAATCGAGGGCTTTGAAATCCGTAACTTTCGCACCGCCGTTCACCGGCTCAGTCCGCTGGGTATAAGCGTCATGGGATCGGGCTCCCATATAGAGTTGCTGAAGAACAACGTCCATCATATTGAGCAGACTTTTGACGGCCGCGACGCTCCCGGACACGGCGACAACGGATTTGGCATTGCCGTTTACGGTACCGACGCCAAGACACCTATCACTGATTTGATCATTGACGGCAACGAGGTTCATCACCTCAAAACCGGTTCAAGCGAGTCGCTGGTGGTGAACGGGAACGTTACAAACTTCCGCATCACGCACAACGTTGTCCACGACAACAACAACATTGGGATCGATGTCATCGGCTTCGAGCGAACCGCGCCCGATCCCGCCGTCGACCAGGCACGCGACGGGGTGGTAAGCGGCAATCTGGTCTACAACATCCACTCGCGCGGCAATCCGGCCTATCAGAACGAAGAAAACTCCGACGGCATTTACGTGGACGGCGGCACCAGAATCCTGATCGAACAGAACGTCATCCACGATGATGATTTTGGAATCGAACTGGCCAGTGAACACAAAGACCGCGCTACCAGCTACATCACTGCGCGAAACAATCTTATTTATCACTGTCATACTGCCGGTGTTTCTATCGGAGGCTATGCTCCTGAGCGCGGACACACCGAGCACAGCACGGTGGTCAACAACACTCTCTACAACAACGACACGTCGGGGACCGGCTCAGGTGAGTTCCAGATGCAATGGAACATGGCGGACAATATTTTTGCGAACAACATCGTCTTCGCCGGGCCGCGCTGCCTCATCTCGGTGAACAAATCGCGGATCGACAAAAACCAGCCGCCTGTCGCTATCGATCACAACCTTTATTACTGCGGCCCCGGAGCCCAGGCGAGCACCTGGATAGGCGCTTCCACCACCGTGACTGGATTCGACAAATATGTCGAGACCACGGGGAATGACCGTCATTCCCATTTCCTCGATCCCCATTTTATTGACGCTGCCGCGCACAATTTTCATCTGCAACCAGATTCTCCCGCGCTCGATGCCGGCACGACTGACGGAGTTCCGGTGGGAGAGTTGGACCTTGATGGCGCACCGCGAGTCACATCGGGGAAAGTGGACATCGGTTGCTATCAAAGGCAATAGGAGAAATCCATGTTGAACTCGGACCTGAATCGCCGCGATTTCCTTAAGATCACCGCCGGGGCCGGCGCGGCCCTGGCCATGCCAACGACAGGACATGCCGCCGCCACCAGCAAAATGATCGGCATCCAGGTCGGGGCCATTTCTTTTGTCGATGAAGGCACCGAGAGAGTCCTCGACGTCCTTCAGGAGCGTGCCCGCGTGAATACTCTGTTTCTGGCGGTGTTCACCTACGGTCGCGGCATCGCTGGAAGACAGATTCCAGGCCAGCCCCTGCCCGATCACGGCAAGCAGGAGTACGATCTCAATTTTCATGGCGGGAACTTCGCCACCCCTCACCCTCAGTACTACAAGAACACGGTGATCAAGGACACTCGCGCTCCCGACCACGGCAACCTCGATATCCTGGCCGAGGTGCTCCCGGCGGCGAAAAAGCGCGGCCTGAAGGTCATCTGCTGGCTCGAGGACGTCTTTCGCACCGATTTGCCCAACATCCAGAAAGTCCAGGAGCGGGACCTGTATGGACGGAACGCCGAGACCCTATGCGTCAATAATCCCGACTACCGGAATTTCTTTACCGGACTGGTCGAGGATTACACCCGTTCCTATGACATCGACGGAATCATGTGGGGATCCGAGCGGCAGGGCGCGCTTTCGGACAGTCTCGGCGCCACCCATGACACCCCGCCGATCGATCCCGGCAACGTGACCTGCTTCTGCCAGTTCTGCCATGCTAAAGCCAAAGAGCGCGGCATCAATGTGGAGCGTGCGCGGCAGGGCTTTCTCGAGCTGGAGAAATTTGTTCGCTCGGCCCGCGGCGGCAAGCGGCCCGTCGATGGCTACTACGTTCAATTCTGGCGGATATTGTTGCGCTATCCTGAACTGGCCGCCTGGGAAATGCTCTTCACCGACGGTCTGCGCGAAACCTACGCCGCCATCTACAAAACCGTAAAGACAGCCAAGCCGAATGTGCCGGTGGGCTGGCACATCTGGCACAACAATTCCTTCAATCCCATGTATCGCGCGGAACAGGACCTGCATGAGCTCTCGAATTATTCAGATTTCATAAAACTCGTTATGTACAACAACTGCGGCGGCGAGCGCATGGCGCTGTACGTGGACAACATCGGCTCCACCCTTTATGGCGATCTCTCGAAACAGGGTTTGCTCGATTTGAATTATGCGCTGATGGGATTCAAGGAAGGCAGCTACGCTCAGATTCCTCACACTGGCCTGTCGCCCGACTACGTGCACCGCGAGACAAAACGCGCACTCGAGGGCGTTGCCGGTACGAGGACCTTGATCTGGCCGGGCATTGATATCGATATTCCGACCGAGCCCGGTAACAGCAAGTGCACGCCGCAAAGCGTAAAGGAAGCAGTCCTCGCCGCCTTCCGTGCCGGAGCGCCCGGCGTGCTTCTGTCCCGAAAATATTCCGAGATGCGGCTCGCCAACCTCAGCGGCGCCGGGGATGCGATTCGCGAGTTGAAATTATAGCCAGCGGACGCCAGCCACCATAGGGTAACTCCGCGGGGTGAACCCGGCGGTGCGGACTTCAAAGGGTAATGGCGGAGAGGAAGGGATTCTATTACCGCCAATCGCAACGGAAAAAAACCGGGCGGCCGAGCCGCCCGGCTTTGCTGTCTTCCTCTAGAAACTCATCTAGTGGGAGAGACGCTTGGAGATGAGAGTGGCATGAAGTACGCCAGCCTTTTCCCATGTGCCCTTGCAGATTACACGGTCCCCATCCTTGACTTGGCTTGCGTCAATGTCGTTGACCTTCTTGTCACCGTGGTACTGACTGACCCACTGCGTTGAGCTGTCGTACTGGATGGTCATTTCGGCGCTGGACGATCCCACCTTACGTACAGTCAGGGTGGACTTGTCCGGATCGCCTCTCACGACAGTGCCCTCCCAGCGGGCCTCTTTTGCCATCTTCTCTTTGGCCGGGGCCTCTTGCCCGAACACCGCCGTTGACAGCGGAAGGGCAAGTAAAGATGCGAACAGTACAACCAGTAGCTTCTTCCCCATGAGACTTCCTCCTTTTTCATCGGAAAGATCAGGGTATTGCGGCAAGAACAATAGCCCTCCCGACGAAAAAGAACAATACCCTTGACCAACGGCGTGGGACCAGGGTGTGGCAGAGGCGCTTCCTGGAAGGGGGGAGTTGGTAGTGCTGCCTGGCCCATCTTGATTTGCCCAATGGGCGCGCAAAGAGTACACTTCCGCCGGTATCCGAGGGGGCTTTCGATGAACGACTTTCGCCTTCGGTGTCGAGTCCTGATTCTAGCCGTGGTGGCATGTCTGACTTGCCAGCTCTTCGTGGTTGCCTCCGATGAGCCCACCCTGACCAAAGACCAGATCAAGCAATTCCTCCTCACCGCCAAAGTGATTAAAAGTGTCCAGTCCAAGAAGGGCATCACCAACCCGTGGCACCTCACGCTCACGGACGGGAGCTTGACCCACGACGGTTCCTTCCAGTCGGTGGATGAACACAAGGAAAGCGTGGAATTTGCTTCCGGCACCGAGCTGATGTTCGTCGATTCCTACAAGTACAACATCGCTGCCTATACGCTGGCGGAGATGCTTGGCATAGACGACATGCTGCCGGTGTATGTCGATCGCAAATGGAAAGGCGAAGAAGGTTCGCTCAGCTGGTGGTTGCCGGTGAAGATGGATGAGGTGGAGCGCCACCGGCAGAAATTGACGCCCCCGGATGCGGACGCGTGGAACCATCAGATGTACAAGATTCGGGTCTTCGATCAACTGGTCTCCGATTCCGATCCCAACCTGACCAACGTCCTGATCGGTCCGGATTGGAAGCTCTGGAGAGTTGATTTCACCCGCGCCTTTCGCCTGCAAGGAAAGCTAAAGGACCCCGACGACCTGGTCCGCTGCGACCGGCACCTGTTTGAGAAACTGAAAGCGCTGGACGGTAACGAACTGCAGGAAAAGACCAGGCACTACCTCAACAAGATGGAAGTGAAAGCGGTGATGCAGCGACGGGACCAGATCGTGGAGCGGTTCCAGAAGCTGATCGCGGAAAAAGGCGAGAGCGAAGTGTTGTACTGAATCGCACTCTCCTCTGCGTCTCGCCGTGGCGCGCACTGCGGTACGTTTTGGAGACCAGGCACCGTCAGAGGCAACTTCGTCGGGGACACGGCGAGGATTGGCATCGTGCCAGGTCGAACTCTTCAGGGCCCAGGGCCATTGTTTCCGGCCACGTACCATAACTTCCCGGCGAGCCGGTGAATAAGGAGAAAGATCATGTTGAAAAAGTTATTCGTTTTGTCGCTCACCTGTGTACTTACATTCCCGCTGGCCACGGCGGGGTTTGCTCAAATGGCCCCCGCGAAAGAGAAGATGGCGAAAGAGGCGCGTTGGGAAGGCCACGTCATCCGGAGCAGTAAGGACAAGTCCACCCTGACCGTGCGCAAGGTGGGTTCGTCGGACGAACGCACCGTAATGTACGACGCCTCGACGCGCTGGGTCAGTCAGGAGCATGGCAGCAAAAAGGTCAACGACATTGCTTCCGACGATGTGAAGGACGGGGACCGCGTGATCTGCACTGGCACCTGGGACAAAGAAGGCGTGCTCCATGCCAGCCTGATCTCGAAACGGCTCACCGGCATGTAGCAGGGAGCACGATAGTAGTCCTCAGCCTGTTCGAGGGGGACCATGCCATCCGAAGGGAAATGGTAGTGGTGGTGGTGTGCAACTTTCGGTGACAGGTTCTGGGCCTTCCTTTGAGACCCGGAAACAAGGCCGCCTGCTGGCTGGACATTACGGGGAACTGCTGCATGGGACTAGCCGAAGGTTTCAACTTGTTGACTTATTTTACTTTGTCAGCCTAAGATGCACCGCACTAGAGGACGTCCTGCGGAACTCAATGGTTCGTTCAAAATCCGGCAGGGGCCCGATTGTAGGAGGCAGTAGAATGGTGAGCCCTCCGGCCTGGATTCATTCCCGTCGCGCTTGTGTTTCCCTCCTCGTACTACTTCTGTCGGCCGGGCCGGCATGGGCGAAGCCGGGGAAAGCTGCGGCCGGGCCTCCGGAATCCCTGGTCGCGATTGGAGATGTTCACGGCGATTTTGACGACTTCGCCGCTCTTCTTCAGCACATCGGTCTCATCGACAAGCAAAACCACTGGACAGGCGGTAAGACCACGCTGGTGCAGGTCGGGGATATCTTGGATCGCGGCCCCAAGCCACGCGAAGTCATGGACCTGTTGATGGCCCTGGAGAAAGAAGCGGGCCAGGCCGGCGGCCGGGTGGTAAGCCTGCTGGGCAATCACGAGATGATGAATATCATGGGTGATCTGCGCTACGTCACACCCGTGAACTATGCCAGTTTCTCCGACAGCAATTCCGAGAAACGCCAAAAGTCCGCCTATGAAGCATACGCAAAATGGCGCGAAAAACACCCCGAGTTGATAGCCGAGCTTTCCCAGCCCATGGAATTGACTGAGGCAGAGTGGATGGCACGGCATCCGCTGGGTTACGTTGAGCAACGCGAGGCCTTAAGCCCGAAAGGAGAGTACGGCAAGTGGCTGCGCGGCCACAACGCCCTCGCCGAAATCGGAGGAGAGATCTTCTTGCACGGGGGCATTCATCCTGACCTGGCCAGGATGAAAGTTGATGCACTGAACAGCCGGATTCGCGACGAGATCAAGCAGTTCGATGCGACCAAGCAGTATCTGCAGGATGAAGGAGTGATCCTGCCCTTCTTCAATATGCAGGAGATCACCTTTGCGGCACAGGCGGAAGTCATCGCCGAGCGCAAGTCGCTTGTTCCGGCAAGCGAGGAGCGGCAGGCTAAAATCCTGGAATTTTTGAAGTATGGGGAGTGGTTGAGCGTGAAGCCTGATGGACCTTTGTGGTTTCGCGGCTACGACCAGTGGAGTGACGCCGAAGGCACGGCGCAGATCGATAAGATACTGGGCGCCTACAAGGTAGCGCATATCGTCGTAGGGCATACGGTTCAGCGAAGTGGGCGCATCCGGCCCCGTTTTGGAGACAAGGTGTTCCTGATCGACACCGGCATGCTCAGCAGCTACTACCCGGGCGGCAGGGCGTCAGCCCTGGAAATCTGCGGCGATTCCAGATTCACCGCCAAATATATGGACCAGCAGGTACTACTGATCGACCCAGCTGCGTCGCCCGGAAAGGCAGCTTCCGGGGCTGCTGCCGCGGTCGAAGATGCGAACAAAAGTTTGGGACCTGACGCCTTACCGGCGGCCGCTAGCGTCTGTCCTGCAACGGCGCCCCCGCCCCCACAATAGGAACGGTGACCCGAGAGAGTCTTTCACGAATGAAGAGGTGGATCGAACGCGCGCTGAACGTCCACTCCGGCGATCTGGGGCGCGGCACCCTGCTATGCGCCTGTTTGTTCCTGGTGATCAGCAGCTATGTAATCGGCAAAGTCGCGGGAGCAGCGTTGTTCCTCTCGCGCTTCCAGGCAAGACAGCTCGCCTACGCCGATATTTCCAGTTCTGTAATCGTGGCCCTGGTGGTGGCGGGCTACGTACTCGTGGCGCGGCGAGTCGCTTTGCAGGGCCTGCTGATCGGCAGCACGATATTTTTCGCCAGCAATTGCATCATATTCTGGGCCCTGGCCCACTATCGCCCGCACCTGGCCTGGCTGTTTCCCGTGTTTTACATCTGGGTGAAAGTCTTTGGCGTGCTGGCGCCGACCCAGATCTGGACTTTGGCCAACTATGTTCTTACCACCCGGGAGGCCAAGCGGGTTTTCGGGATGGTGGGCGGGGGCGCTATTGCGGGCTGGATTTTTGCCGGCTATTTCTCCAAAGCGATCGCCAGGACCTTCGGCACAGAAAGTCTTCTGCTGGGCATGGCCCTGTTCCTGTTGATTTCTACCGGTCTGATCGTCTTCATCTGGCGCAGCGGGCAAGTCGCCGTCGGCGGGGCGCATGGTATTACGGAGGGATCCGCCGAATCGGGACCGCGGAATATTTTTTCCAGCATGCAACTCGTGTTCTCCTCCTCCTACTTGACTGCCATCGCCGCCGTCATCTGCATTTCATCTCTGGTGACCACACTGACGGGCTGGCAGTTCCTCGCCCTGATGCAGCAGTTCCTGGTGAAGAAAGACGCCATCGCCGCTTTCTACGGCGAATTCAACTTTTATGCTGGCATACTATCGCTGCTGTTCCAGTTGCTGATCACCACCAGGTTTCTGCGCAGGTTTGGTATTGGTACGGCACTGTTCATGCTTCCCGTCACGGTATGGCTGGGTTCCGCAGGGCTGCTGATTTTTGGGACGCTGACCGCAGTGGTTGCGTTGAAGGCCGGCGACCAGGTGCAGCGCTACTCTCTCGACAAGTCCACCATCGAATTGCTCTACCTTCCGCTTCCTGCCCGGATCAAGCTCCAGGTCAAATGGTTTATCGATACCGTAATCTGGCGGCTGGGGGACGGTCTGTCGGGATTGGTGGTCCTGATTTTTGCCACCACCCTGCATTGGCCGGCCCGCCAGATCAGCTGGATTGCGCTGCTGTTAGTTACCGGTTGGCTGGTGGCGGTGGCGGTTGCCCGCCGACAGTATGTCGCTACCCTGAAGGAAAGCATTTCCCAACATCGAGTGGACGTGGAGCATGCCTCCCACTCCGTGCTGGACCGTTCGACTGCGGAGTTGCTGGCGACCAATCTCTCTGCCTCCGATCCCAAGGAGATCCTCTATGCCCTCAGTCTTTTTGAAGTCGAGCGGCAAAGGGCCGCACACCCGGTAATCCGCAGCTTGCTGTACCATTCCTCGCCCGAGGTCCGGCAGAAGGCCATCACCATCCTCTCCCAAACAGGGGACAAGACGGTGCAGCCGGAAATCGAAGCTTTGCTGCGGGACTCGGACCTCAATGTGCGCACTGAGGCTCTGCTTTACCTTACCCACCATGCGCACGTTGATCCACTCGAGTTGATGCGGGATGAGGGCGACTTCGCCGACTTTTCGGTAAGTTCGGCGGTGGTGGCATTTCTGGCGCGACCGGGCGAGACTCAGATCCTGGAGGCTGCGCGGCAGATCCTGGCCAACATGGTCGGCGAACCCGCTCCCGAGCGGCAGCGTCACCGGGTGGAGGCAGCCCGCTTGCTGGGCGAGCTCCCGGACTGCTTTGATCCCCTGCTCGCGAACCTGCTGGCCGACCCCGACCCCGTGGTCGCACGGGGAGCTATTCACTCCGCGGGAAGACTCCGCAAGCGGCGGCTGGTGCCTGACCTCCTGGACCGGTTGTCACATCATGAGCTGCGCGCCGAGGCCGCCCAGGCACTGGGAGAGTTCGGGGACTCCATCGTAGGGGCGTTGCGCGACCATCTCGCCGACACCTCGGTGGCCATCGAAGTACGGCGGGAAATTCCCGGCATCATGGTGACGATTGGCACGCCGGCGGCGGCGCAGGTGCTCATGGAAAACCTTCTGGAAAGCGATACCACGTTGCGCTTTCGCATTATCAGCTCCCTGAACAAGCTGCAGCGTCTTCACCCTGAGATCGAAACTGACACTCAGATGCTGGAAACGGTGTTGGCCGCCGAAATCCTCGGACACTACCGCTCGTATCAGATTCTCGACAAACTGGGGACCAACGAAAACGATGATCCCGTGGCGCGCGCATTGAGCGAGTCCATGCATCAGGAATTGGAGCGGGTCTTCCGCGTGCTGGGCCTGCTCTATCCCCATCTTGATGTGCACAGCGCTCATCTGGGTCTGCAATCCAAGAGCGTGGCCGTTCACGATAATGCGCTGGAATTCCTGGACAACGTCTTGAAGCCTCAGCTGCGTGAGGTACTCATGCCGCTGCTGGACAGCAAGGTCACGGTGCACGAGCGTGCGCGTCTCGCACAACGGCTGGTGCAGACCAAAATCGAAAGCCAGGAACAGGCGGTTGCGGCCCTTGTGGCCAGCAACGATCCCTGGCTAAGGTCCTGTGGAGCGTATGCCGTGGGAGCATTTGGTCTGCGCTCTTTGGAAGATCAATTGAATCGCTGCCTGAACGATTCGGACCCACTGCTGCGGGAGACCGCCAGGGCAGCCAAACTGCGCCTCGATGCGCTGGTCACGAAGGATTGAAATTTCAAGCGGCAGAAAAAAGCAATCAGTTCGAAGGAGGACTCCAATGTACGGATTTCATCGACCGTGGTTGAGGCTCATCGTGGCAGCGGCATGTTTGATCTCCCCATATCTCGCTAGCGCAGCGGATGAGAGTGCTCTGACCACAGAACAGATTAAGCATTTCCTCCTCACCGCCAAGATCGTCAGCGGCAAGCAATCTACCAAAGGCATTACTCAACCCTGGCGGCTTACGCTGAGCGATGGCACGCTGACCCATGACGCTTCCTTTCAGGCTATCGACGAACACAAGACCAACGTGACGATGGCGAGCGGCCGGGTGGAAATGAACTTCGTAGATTCCTACAAGTACAACATCGCCGCCTATACGTTGGCCGAACTGGTTGGCCTGGATGACATGGTGCCGATCTATGTCGAGCGATCATGGCACGGCAATGCTGGTTCGCTGAGCTGGTGGTTGCCGGTAAAGATGGATGAAGCAGATCGCCTCAAACAAAACATACCGGCTCCCGATCCAGATGCCTGGAACAATCAGATGTACAAGATACGGGTCTTCGACCAATTGGTTTACGATGACGACCCCAATCTCACCAATGTCCTGATCACTCAGGACTTCAAGATCTGGAGGGTTGATTTCAGCCGTGCTTTTCGAGCCTACAAGGAGCTGAGAAACAGCAAAGACCTGGGGCGCTGCGACCGGCAGTTGTTCGAGAAGCTGAAGACACTGGACGCGAACGAGCTGGCGACGAGGACCAAGGGTTATCTCTCCAAAGATGAAGTGAAGGCGGTGATGGCGCGACGGGACAAGATCGTCGCCCAGTTCCAGAAAATGATTTCCGAGAAGGGTGAAAAAGAAGTGCTGTACTGAAAGCGCGCGACTCTCTGACGCTGCTCGCGCTCCTTGTAATTCTTAGGCTTGAAACCGTATTCGGGTTAGAACCGCACGGTGACCGGTGACTCGGCGGAGGTATCACCGACTTGCAAGTGCTGGATCACTAAGGTAATGGCGGAGAGGGAGGGATTTGAACCCCCGATACCCGTTAAGGTATGTCCGCTTTCGAGGCGGATCGTTTCAACCACTCACGCACCTCTCCGGAAAGCAGTCTTTAGTCGTCGGTCTTCAGTCGTCAGAAAATTCGTCGGTCGCTGACGACTGAGGACCGACGACTGAAGACTTTTCCTCCCGCCGCAGCCGGAAGAAAGCTTGCAGGACTTCCGCGCATCGTCCCGCCAGAACGCCGCTGCGGACTTCCATGCGGTGGTTCAGGCCGGGATGATTCAGCACCTGCATCACCGACCGGATGGCGCCTGCCTTGGGGTCATCGGCGCCGTAAACCAGGCGTTTCAGCCGGGCATGAACCAGTGCGCCGGCACACATGGCGCACGGTTCAATTGTAGCAAACAGCTCGCAGCCCTCCAGACGGTGGTTGCCGAGGGCGGTACCGGCTTCGCGCAGGGCGACAATCTCGGCGTGTGCGGTGGGATCGCGATCAGCAAGGTTGCGGTTGCCGCCTCGTCCCACGATCCTGCCCTCGCAGACGACGACTGCGCCCACCGGAACTTCGCCCGCCTCGAGCGCTCGCTGCGCCGAGCGCAGGGCTTCTTCCATGAACAGTTCGTCGCTGTTGCCTTCGTCAGGCAGGGGAAGAGTGTCCGCGCGGCCCATTGCTTACTCCTCCGGATGCCGCTTCAGCACGGATGCGAGCAGCGGCAGGTCCGGGCGCACCGGTTGGTTCACGAAGATATATTTTCCGGCGCTCTCTGCCAGCAGGTAACTGGAATCCGGCGGCAGGCGGGAGAGCGCGTCCTTGCGGAATTCCTCGGGTACAAAAATGAACACGCGCTCCGGGCCCTTCCAGAAAGCAGGGAACTGCTTGTCGTCCAGAAAGGTGGGCGGAACGTCAGGATAGTTCGAACCGATTTCAAGGTTGGTGCCAAAGCGTCCGTTGTAGATCCACACATGGCGATGCGTGTAGAAGGGGATACTGGAACCCGAATTGAAATCACCGTACTGCACGATCTGGTCCTGGGGGCGCAGGTAGGGAAGGATCGCGTCGGCCAGCGCCCGTGATGACATGCGCGGCTCAAACCTCTTGAAGGCCCAGTTGGCGGCAAAGAAAAACAGCGCCATGGCGAACGCCAGGGTGAGCGTGGCAGCGAAGTTCTTCGAGCGCCGCCTTAACAGCCACGCCCTGCCAAAACCAATAATAAAGATCAGGATGGCGAACACCGCTGGGCCGCGCAGCGCCGCGAAAGTCTGCGGCGTCAGGTCGAAAATATGCGCCATCGACAGCCGGTAGGTATCGAGCGGGTGATACTGAATGAGGTGCGAGATGCCGCCTTTGGACGAAACGTCGAGCGAGCTCAGGACCAGGTAGCCCAGGCACACCGAGGCCAGAACTCCAATGACAGCGAGCCCCGCCTGCAGGCGCGGCAACCAGCGGTCGTGCGCTTCTTCGGCGTCGTTCAGCCCAATTCCCAGCAGGACGGCAATCGCGGGCCAGGCGCCGAAACTGTAGTACTCCATGCGCGATCCCGAGGTCAGCGAAAAGAAAAACAGAATCAGTCCGGCCCAGATGAAAAGCAGCAGACGGGCCTCCTGGACGTGTTCCATCTTTGGTCCCCAGGTCTTCGGCCGCGGAAACTCGCGCAGGGCATAGCCGATGAAAAAGCTCCAGGGAAAGAACCAGACCAGGTGCAGCGCCCACCACAGCAGAAGCGGCACGGCTTCATAATCGGGCGGATAGCGCGTGCCGAGGGCGCGTTTGAAATGCTCGTTGATGAAGTAAGACCACAAAAATCCCGGCGAGCGCTCTTCCGCCAGCCAGTGCCAGGGCACGGCGATGACCAGAAAAATCAGAGTGCTGGAGAAAATTCGCAGTTCGCGCCAGCGTCCCCAGCTGCGCGTAAACAGGATGAAGAAAAACACCACGCCGAGCGGGAAGAGCACCCCAATCAATCCCAGAGTCAGCGCGGCCAGTGCCATCACCACCGACGCGCCCCAATAGGCGACACGCGTATCCAGGCTGCCCTGCCAGCCGCGCAGAAAAAGGTAGAAGAGCGCGGTCAACTCCAGCGCAAAGATCGCCTCCGGGACCATCACACGGGTAAACAGCCACGGTCCCACGCTGGTGCATATGATCAGCCCGGAGTAAAACGCCGCCGTCTCGCCGAAAAAGCGGCGCGCAAAAAAATAGACCATCAGGACAAGGCCCGCCACCGAAAGCACCAGCGGCAGCCGGGTCTGGAAGGCGCCCTGTCCAAAGAGTTTGTAGCTGATCGCCACCATCCAGTAATGCAGCGGAGCTTTTTCCAGATAGCGGATCCCGTCCTGATACATCACCACCCAGTCGCCGCGCTGCAGCATCTCGCGGGACACCAGCGCGTGCGAGGCGTCGGCATCGTCGAGCAGCGCCGGCTGGGCGGCGGTAGCGACGTAAATTCCGAGGGACAGTACGAGCAGGGTGAGGATGGAGAATCGGCGATTCATTGATTCATCAGAGGACGACTGCTTTGTTCACCTTTCTATACGCGGGCCGGAAGATAAGGGTCAGAATGCCCGGGACGAAGGGGTAATCATAGCATCTGGGCAGAAATGTGCATTCCATAACTGTGATCTGGCGACGGTGCCCCATTCATTTCGCGTTTTCTGCGAAATGAGGGTACGGCGTTTCGATGGGCACGAGCGATGACATCCCCCACTCATTTCGCAAAGTACGCGAAATGAATGGGGCACCATCGGGATTTCTCACCAGCTGCCCCAAGTGCGCTAGGTTCCAAACCTTCTGCGGTAGGCGCTGGGGGAGACGCCGGTGTGGCGCTGAAAGAGGCTGCGAAAATAGGCCGGATCCTGGTAGCCGACGGCGTCGCTGATTTCCTGCATGGTGCGATGGTCGCCTTCCAGCAGGCGCTTGGCGGCGGCCACCCTTAGCTTCTGCAAGTAGATCAGGGGGCTGTCTCCCGTCGCTTGCTTGAAGCGGCGGACGAAATTGCGCAGGCTCATGCCCACGCGCCGGGCCGGGGCCTCGAGCGGGAAGGTCTGGTGAAAATTCCGGTGCAGCCATTCCTGCGCGCTGGAAATGCTGTCATCGGAATGATCCGTCTTTAAGGGCACGATAGCGAACCCTGCCTGCCAGGCGCGCGAGGTTTCGATCAGCAGCGCCTTGGCGCTCTGCATGGCGACCTCGTGGCCGCAGAATCGCTCCACCAGGTACAGGCTCAGATCGAGCGCGGCATTGACTCCTCCACCGCAGTAGAAGCCGTGATCTTCGGTCACCATCAATTCCGGCATCCACTTCACCCTGGGATATTTCTCGCGGAAACGTTCAGCCAGCCCCCAGTGTGTGGTGGCGCGTTTGCCGTCGAGCATGCCGGTGGCTGCGACCAGCCCCACCCCTGAGCACACGCTGGCGATGGGCGTGCCTCGTTTGTGCCAGCGCCGCAGCCAGGGCACCACCGCCGCATTGCGCTCGACCACGTCGTCCAGGCTGATTCCGCTGGACGGGATGAAGATCAGGTCGGTCCTGCGAATGTCCGCCAGCGCCGCGGAGGGCTGGATCCGGATATCCCCGTCGCAATGGACCGCCCGCCCATCCGCCGTGGCCGTGGTCACGCGAAAGCCGGGATCCGCCCTCTTGCCGGTGAGAACGTTCCACAGCGATCCGCTATGACGGAAGACCTCCATCGGTCCGATCGCGGTAGAAGAAAAAGTTCCATCAAGAAACAGGACGGTGACATCGGTCATGGCTGACTACCTCCGGGGCCAAAAATCACGATGGCGCAAACACCTACGTATAATGGCAAATCTGCCATCTTGCGGCAAGGGCCTTTTCTAACTAATCTCGCGGAGTAAGGAAGGTCGTCAGTTGCCGGTCGTCAGTCGTCAGTCTCACTCGTTCTGTCTTCAACCATTCTCCCCGGAAGGCGATGGGGTCTTGACGACTGACGGCCGACGACTGACGGCCGACGACTGACGACCGACGACTGTATCTAACGGAGGAATGCCATGAAGAAATACATGATCGAGCGCGAGATCCCGAAGATCGGGAGTCTGGAACGGGAGCAGTTGCAACAGGGAGCGGCCAGGTCGAACCAGGTGCTGCGCCAGCTTGGACCGGATATTCAGTGGCTGGAGTCGTTCGTTACCGCCAACAAGATGTATTGCATGTATCTGGCCAAGGACGAGGCGCTCATCCGCCGGCATGCAGACCTGAGTGGCTTTCCGGCCACCAGGGTGACGGAGATCGGCGCGACCATCGATCCCACGACCGCCCTTTAGCGATGGCTGGACGGGGCGGGCATACCGCCGCTGGCGTGTCCCAGGTGCTTTGGAAATCGATCCGACAAACCTACGAGAACCGCGGTGGGAAGGTGGAGAATTCTCACCGTCGGATCATCGCCGCTGAGGGCGCGAACTACGGTGCAGAGACCCTCCTCAAAGGGATCGGAGATGATTTGAAAGCGCTCACCGTACATGGTTATGCGCTTGGAGGTGGTGTATCCGAGCTCTCGAATCCGCGCCGTGTTCTCGGCGGGAGACCGGAGGCGATGATGTGTCCTTGGAGCCTCAACGTTAGAAAGAGTCAAAGGGCCTCCTGAACTATTGCTTAAGTGGAATGGACTCCAGATGGGCTGACTTAGCTCAGAGAACCTGAAAGAGATGGAAGAACTGCTCATCTCTGTCCATCATGATGACACAGGTGCCTGACAATAGCGAATCGCCGCAGGGCGCGGTAGTGGCTCAGTTTGAAATTTCTCCTTATCCGCCGGCGTCATCCTGAACGGCCTTCAGGCCGTGAAGGATCTGGCGTGAAGCAGATACACCCCTTGGCCCCGGCGTTGCTGCCGATGCCCGCCAGATCCTTCGGGACTGAAGTCCCTCAGGATGACGCCGCTGGGAAACGGACGGTTTCGAATTGAGCCACTACCCAGGGCTCAGGGCAGGCGCCGGCCGGGGTGGATTATGGTCGCCCGCTAGGCCACCGTGGCGTGCACTTCGAGGTACTCCGCTTTGATTTCGGTGCGATTGCCGTCGCCCAGGTTCTTGCTGGTCCAGTGCTGGGTGAGGTCGTCGGCCAGGGCGCGCTGCCCGGCCTCATCGAGGCGTGCGAATGTGGTTTGGGTGGGGCCGAAATATTTGCGGAAGAATGCGACCGCCTCGGAGGGGGCAAAAGGATAATCAAAAAGCAGTTCGCGCCTGGTCATTTCGAGGCGAGCTCTTCCGCCCAGGCGCTCGCTGACGACTTTTTCAACTCCCCAGAGCGACGGCGGCAGCATGCCGGGAGGCGGCGGAGAGTGGCGCGCGGTGATCTGGAACATCTGGCCGACGAAGCCTTCCGGGGTCCAGTTGCCCATGGCGATCAGGCCGCCCGGGCGGCAGACGCGCAGCAGTTCCGCGGCCACAACCTCGGGCCGCGGCGCAAACATGGCGCCGAACATGGACATCACCACGTCGAAGCGGCCGGCGTCGTAAGGCAACTTCTCGGCATCGCCCTCGGTGAATTCGATCTTGAGATTCTCGGCGGCGGCGCGTTTGCGGGCCTGCTCCAGAAGATTGGGCGCGAGGTCGAGGCCGCTGACGTCAGCGCCGGCGCGGGCGGCTGGGATGGATTGATTTCCAGTGCCGCAGGCCACGTCGAGCACCTTCACTCCGGGCTTGAGCTTGAGGCGCTGGATGAAGCCCTCTCCCTCGCGGACGTTCAGTTTCGCAATTTCACCAAAGTCGCCGGCCATCCAACTGGCCCGCAGGCGCTGTTTCAATTCTCCAAAACTGTCTGCCCCACCGGCCATCGCTGCCTCCTGAAATCGTCTCGAGAAATTATACGAGAACCCGCTCGTGTGGGTCGGACACTCTTGTCCGACGCCTTTGACTTTGTGCTCCCATGATTAACGGAAGGTTTGAACTAAGCTGCCGATCAAAATCTTGTCCAAAATCAAAAGACAAATCAAATTCAAAGGCGTCGGACAGGAGTGTCCGACCCGCCCCTTGGTTATTGCGTCGCTCCCACGATCTTGGTTTGCACGTGGGTGTGCTCGAAGGCCTTGTTTTCCAGAGATACGGTCATGTTGCGATTGAAGAAGAAGAGCGCGCGGATGCGAAATTCGCTGCCCAGGCTCACCGGGAACCAGACTCCATCTTCCTGCCTGCGGTAGTGCACGGCGAATCCGATGCCGGGCAGGTCCGTGCCCAGGAACGTCCGCACCCCGAAGGGCAGCCGTCGAGACAGTTTGGTGAATACGTAAATCGGCTGAAATTCCTGGGCGTCGATGTAGGCCTCGCCGGCCCAATCCGTGTCGTCATCATCTTTCGGAGTGAAAGCGATGTGGTAGGAAGGGCGGCCTTCGAATGGCTCCTGGTCCATGAGGCGAAATTTGTACTCTTTTTGCTGGTCGGTGGTCAGCGGGAACAGGTCTCGCGCCAACCCATCCTTGGAGTCGTCGTTGGTGAGGTCGTCGCGGAACTCGTGGACCAGTTGTCCGTCGGTGCTATCGGCGTCGGGCGCAGGCTCGCCGCTGAAAGCCTCGTACTTCCCCTTGTGCCAGTAGCGGCCGGTGAGTTGCTGGAGCGTCTTGTCGGTGTGGTCAGGTTTGGGGACAACCTGGTAGTCGGCGGTCTCCTCGCGCAGGACTTTGCCGTTGGTCTTTCTGGCGATGATCTGGATGTGTTGCTGGTAAAGATATTGGCTGCGCAGCTTTTCGCTGCTGTCCTGATTGGTGGCGACGCAGGCCATGATGGCGTCGGCGGTCAGAGGTTCGTCGGCTTTCGCCAGCGGTACGCAAACAGCGAGGAAGAGGATCGGGAGCAGGCAAAGCTTCGCCATAGCGTACCTGGGATTATTTACGGATGTTCCAGGCTACCGGTTCCGTTTAGTTTTAGCGGATCGGCCGAGCTTCGCTCCGCGGGGCAGGTGGGACATCCTTCGACTTCGCTCAGGACAGGCTCTGCCCCTGCGTGAGCAGTTTTTAGCTTCCCATCTGGACTTGCAGGGTTTCTCCGGGAAGGCGAACCATTCTTCCTCGGGCTGCGGCTTCGGCGGGATCGATGTGGACCGGGATGCGGGGCGGTTTTCCTGCCGGAATGTCATCGGCCTGCATTCTTTCCATACGGATGCCCAGGGTGCGTTCCAGTTGGTGCAGCTCGGAGCGCTGTTCCCGGCCGAAGAGAGTGGAGGCCACTCCCTGTTCGCCGGCGCGCCCGGTGCGGCCCACGCGGTGGATGAAGTTTTCCGCCACCTCGGGGAGGTCGTAGTTGATGACGTGGGCGATGTCCTGTACGTGAATGCCGCGCGAGGCCAGGTCGGTGGCCACCAGGATGCGGAAGCGTCCCTGCTGGAATCCGGTCAGGGCGGCGGTGCGCTGCGATTGCGAGCGGTCGCCGTGAATCATGGCGGCGGCAAAGCCTTCGCGGTTCAGGTTTCGGGCCAGGCGCTCGGTGCCGCGCTTGGTGCGGGCAAAGACCAGGCAGCGGCCAGTTTCCTTTGAAAGCAGGCGGTGCAGCATTTCCTGCTTGCGATCGCTATCCACTTCGAAAGCCTGGACGCGGACGTTCTCCGATGGCTTCAAGGTCGAGCCGAAGGCCAGACGCACCGGATTCCGGGTGTAATCGCTGACCAGGTGCGCGACCGACGCTTCGAGCGTGGCTGAAAAACACAAGGTCTGGCGATCCTTGGGCAGAACTCTTGCGATTCGGCGCAGCGCGGGAAGAAATCCCATGTCCAGCATGCGGTCGGCCTCATCCAGTACCAGAACCTGAAGGCTCTGGAAACTGATCAGGCGGCGATCCAGAAAATCTTCGAGGCGGCCAGGAGTGGCCACCACGATACGCGCTCCCCTGCGCAAAGCAGTGAGCTGGCTTCCTTCCGCCAGACCGCCTACGACCAGGGCCGCGGGCGACAATTTCGTACCGCGCAAGGCGTTGTACGCATCGACCACCTGCATGGCCAGTTCGCGAGTCGGAACCAGCACCAGGGCAGCGATGCCGGATTTTCCGGAATCCGCTTTCGCGGGCTGAAGCAGGCGCTCGATGATCGGAATCAGAAAGGCCAGCGTTTTGCCGGTCCCTGTCTGGGCGGTAGCGAGCACGTCCTTGCCGGCAAGGGCCTGCGGAATGGCCGCGGCTTGCACCGGGGTCGGGATGGAAAAGTTAAGGGACGACAATCTCTCCTGGGTATAAGGGGAGATTGGTAATTCTGAAAAACTCTGCATTGATGTTTTTTCTCTTTTTCTGTTGGCGGAAGCAAGGGCGGCGCGCACACGAGCTTCCGAGGCGGGCAGCAACCAGCATTTGCCAGTATTTACGCCGAAGACGTACGGAGGGAAATTAGGCGGGAATTCAGATACAAACCAGAGCAACCGCGCTACAGCCGTGGTATTAGACGTAACGTCAGTATAGCACGTGGAGTGAAGGTTTCTTGCTCTTCGAGGTGACTTTGGTGATGCGGGGAAGAGTAAGCTATTGTTTTCAACGTTGCGCTGAAAATGTGGAGCTAAACTACAAGCGAAAAAGGTGGGTAGAAGCCACGGGAGATCGTCATCCGTTGGTTGTAAGTGTAATCGCCTTCCATGTGAAGGCCGATCGGAGTCAAGGGGATTCGTTTTAGTATCTGTTGGTCATGCTGTTTCTTCCCAACCGAGTCCACTTCTTTATGCGCAAGGTCATTTCAAAGGCAACCGTTTCCCTCCTTTTACTCGCGCCCTTGGCTGTGCCCCAGGCCACCAAAACGCCGGTCAGCAGGCGCGGACCGAGTGTCGCCGCCGGCAGCCAGGGCGTGGTTGTTTCCGGTAAGCCTGCCGCCACGGCGGCCGGCATCAGGATTCTGGAACAAGGCGGGAACGCCGCCGATGCAGGCGCCGCTACTCTCCTCGCACTATCGGTGACTTACGTAGGCGCGTTCTGCGTAGGGGGAGAGGTTCCCATTCTGGTTTACAGCGCTGGCGAGAAGAACGTGAAGCTGCTGGAGGGACAAGGCGAAGCCCCTCGCGACCCCAAAGCCATCGCCTGGTACATGAAACACGGAATCCCGGACGGTGATGTCAAGGCAGCGGCCGTACCTGGCACCATAGATGCAATCGTCACCCTGCTGAAACTCTACGGAACCAAAAGCTTCGAGGAGGTCGTGCAGCCGACCTTGGCCATTCTGGACGCTGGCGGCCCGACTTGGTATATCGATACCGGCAGCGACAAAAAGATCGAAACCGGCGTGCACTGGCAGGCAGACATGGCAGTGACCTTTCGCAAATTGGTCGAGTCTGAGAAGGCCACGAAAGGCACGCGGCAGCAGAAACTGCAAGCTGTCTCTGACCGTTTCTATCGCGGCGACATCGCCGACGCCCTGGAAGCCTGGTATATCGAAAAGGGAGGTTTCCTTCGCAAGGCGGATTTGGCCGCGCACAAAACTCCCGTGGTGGATCCTCTCAAAACCACGTACCGTGGCTACACGGTCTATAAGGCAGGTCCGTTGACGCAGGGTCCTTATCTCTCGCAGACGTTGCGCCTGCTGGAAGGCTTCGACCTGAAGAAGATGGGCTTCAATTCGGCGGACTACATCCACACCGTGATTGAAGCTGAGAAGCTTGCGCTGGCAGATCGCGACGAGTATTACGGCGATCCGAATTTTACGAAGGTGCCGATGCAGCAATTGCTTTCCGATCAATACACGGAAATGCGGCGCAAGCTGATCGATCCGAAAAGGGCATCGCTCGAACTCCGGCCGGGCGATCCTTACAACATGAAACCAACCAGGGCGCCCACCATCACCGGCCCCTGGCATGGCGGAACCACTGTCATGTGTGTGACGGACAAGTTTGGGAACGTCATCGCAGCCACTCCGAGCGGCCTGTCAAGCACAGCGGGCGTGGCCGGACGCACGGGCATTATTCACGGAAGCCGCCTCACCAGCCTGAATACATTTGCGGGAACTCCGAACGTGATCCAGCCCGGCAAGCGCCCGCGAATTACGCTGAGCCCCACGCTGCTCTTCCGTGACAGCCAGCCCGTAATGGCAATCTCGGTAGCGGGAGGCGACCAGCAGGATCAGGCCGCTATCCAGGTCATCCTCAACTACGTGGAATTCGGCATGAGTCCCGAGGAGGCGTTTAAGGCGCCGCGCTTCTCCACCACGCACTTCATCGGCTCCTTCGGTCAGGACCGCGCCAGCCTGGGCAGCCTCTCTGTTCCCTACACCCTCCCCGAAGCAGTGCAGGCCGACTTGAAGGCCCGCGGCCACGTGGTTACCGCCAGCCACGAGGGAGTGGGCGGAGTAGCGCTGATCGGCATTGACCCCAGGACCAAACAGGCCACCGCCGTTGGTCCTGCCGCGGGCAAGATCAATTAGACTCCCGGTGCTTCCGATCTAGGTGGGGTTCAGGTCCGCACGTGCGACAAGCTTGCCAGTCTTCATGCTAGGCGGGGAAAGTCTTTGCCGTCAGATAGCGCAGCGCTCGATCGACACATGATTCCAGGCTTTCGTCAGTGTCGATGACGAGTTTAGGTTGATCGATCGGCTCCCACGCCTTTCGGATTTCGCGATAGAGTTCCGGCGTGCGATTGGCGGCGAGGTGGCTGTTTGCCGCCACCGCTTCGGCGATGCGTCCCAGTGCAGACGCCTCCGAACAGACACACTCCAGAATGGCCGAAGCGGTCCCCGCTTGCGAGCAGAACTCGATCACACGATCACGCTGGTATCGCCGCGAGAAGGTGCGGCCATCCAGCAGAATGTGCTGCTCGGGATGTTTGGACAGCAGATACGCGGCAGTCTGCAGCATGATCTCCCCGCAGAAATCGTCCTGCGACTGCGAATACTCGACATACGCGGGCGGGAAGAGCGACGCTCGAATTGCGTCCTTATCGAGGACCGCGCCCGGAAATCGCTGCGCCAGTGCCCGCGCCAGCGTACTCTTGCCTGTCCCCGGGAGGCCCGCGATGATCACGATCATAGGAACTCCGCTTTGGGCAGGTATCGGTGCTCGTTCATATTACGCACTTGTTCGAGCGGTTTGATGACAATGCCTGAAGGTGTGGACAGAAAACTTGGGGCGGACGGAACGTTCACTAGTTTTTTGGAAGGCGGGTGTCAAGGGATAGGGAACGTCCCGTCCGTCCCCGGTTTTCATAACCGGAACCGCTAGTCTCCTGTCCCAGTGGTTCGTGTCATAAGTTAGAGGCAGTGGTGCGCTGCGCGTAACGAGCGATGCTGGCCAGGATTTGGTCCGCGGTTTTGGTCCAAACGAAGGGCTTGGGATCTTCATTGTGCACGTCGATGTATTCGCGGATGGCCGCTTGCAGGTCTTTTACGCTGCGGAACACGCCCCGTCGAATTCGCTGGTTGGTGAGCTCGGCGAACCATCGCTCCACCAGGTTGATCCAGGATCCGTAGGTGGGAGTGAAGTGGATATGAAAGCGTGGACGTTTGGCGAACCATTTCCGGATGATGGCAGTTTTGTGGGTTCCGTAGTTGTCCACAATAATATGCACATCGAGTGCGGCGGGCACTTGCGCCTCGATCACATCGAGGAACTGGCGAAATTCCTGCGAGCGGTGGCGGCGGTGCAGTTGGCCAATCACGCGGCTGGTCTTCAAACAGCGAAGTCGTGCCATGGCGTTTGTAGTCATGCGTGCCGCGCTCCACTTGCCCCGGCCGCATCGGCAACAGTGGCTGCGTGCGGTCTAACGCCTGGATTTGGCTCTTCTCGTCGACACAAAACACCACCGCGTGCTCGGGCGGGTTCATATACAAACCCACGATGTCGCGCACTTTTTCAATCAGTTGCGGATCCGGCGACAGCTTGAACGTGTCCGCTCGGTGCGGCTGCAATCCGAAGGCATGCCAAATCCGGCTAATTGTCATCCGGCTGAGTCCGCTCGCTTTGGCTAAACCGCGCGTGCTCCAGTGGGTTTGGCCGCGAGGCGTGCTTTCCAGAGTTTGAATCACTACCTTTTCGACCTGATCATCGCTGATCTTGCGTGGCGCTCCGGGACGTGGTTCGTCGTATAGCCCTTCCAAGCGCGCCTCCACGAAGCGCGACCGCCACTTGCCAACCATGCCCAACGAGCAGCGCAACTTCTTGGCGACCGCTTTGTTATCCAGTCCTTCAGCACAGCCCAACCCCACCCGAGCGCGACGAGCCAACAGGGCTTGACTGCGCGTGCGATGGGCTAACGATTCGAGTCGCTGGCGCTCTTCGTTGGTCACAATCAAGGGTTGCTTGGGACGTCCGGTTCGCATCTGAGTCTCCTGCATTTTAGATGCAATCCGGGGCTGACTTAGTTCACATAGTTCTGGGACAGTAGACTAGGAGGACGAAGGAATAGAGCGGAAATCTCAAGATGCCCAACACAAGGTAGATGCTAGACATACAAACTTTGCTCAAGACGTGAGGGATCTTGCCCGAATACTCCCCTGCGCAACTGTGGGCGCCGCCTACATTTATCGCGCAACGACTAGCGCGCCGGCAGCGATAGGTTATCACTTCGCTACCATCGCACCAATGACCAAGACTACCTCCTCTTCGGAGCATCAGGGCTTTAGCACATCCGAAGGGCTTCGGTGTAGAGCGCCCTCTCCTCTGGCCCTCGCTTCCCGCAACATTTGTGCCCGCTGTTTGGGAATGTAAGTATCGACGGCGTTCTGCGCTTCCGGGGCATCGAAGTACACCAAAGAACGTGCCATCACTTCCGCAACCTCGGCTGGGGCTCTCTTACATGCGTCGATGATCAACGGTACCGAGCTTTTGTCCTGCATTTCCGCTAATCCCATCGTCGCAGCAGTCTGGATCATGTAGTTAGGAAACGCCAGTGCTTGCCGAAGCAACGGAATTGCTCTTGGATCTCTTGTCATGCCCAACAATCCGATTATGCCGGGATATACATAGATCGCATCCTCCCCCGCGCTGGCAGGCTGGTTATGGGCTTTCGCCCAGGCTACCCAGTCCGGCGATAGGCCAGGCACACCCTTTCCCTCCGCATCAAACTGCATTGGATTGGGAGCGTCACTCTCCAATATGGAATCTGCTAGCTCTGCAAGGTAGTTCCAGTAAACGTCTTTCTTGTCCCCCAGTGCGAGAAGCACCTGGGCGACTTTCGCTTTATCGATAAACTCCGGGGCACTTGCAAACTGTTTTTCCAGGTCAGGAATGGCTTCGCTAGCGCCAGCTTCAGAGATCACTTGTGCGTTATAAGCGATAGCTTCCCCGGACTTCAGGTTTGCGAGCGCCTTTGCGAGCTCCGCATTCTCAACCTTCGGCTTAACCGGCGGCTGGACCGAGTCAACTTGACCAAATGCAACCGCCACGAACAATCCACCATAGGACAAACAATGAAGTATTGTGGCCAGCATCGACTTTCCATACACCTTGGTTGCCATCATCAACCTCCTAACTGTCAATCTGTTATCACGGGACTGGATTCCATCCGTTCTCGTTCGAGGCGTCATAGCCGGTGACGAATGCCTTCACCGTGCTCTGGGTTACCGTCAACCCAGTCTGGAGAACACCATTTTTATAGAAATAATAGTCCGAAAACCCGGAAAACCCGGGGACATCCGTGATAAGTAAAAGTCAAGAGGAGACGGAGGTCTCCGGTCGCTTAGAGGATTAGGCTCTCGAAGCGGGTGTGAGGCGGTCAAGTTAGCGAACGGCCTGCGATCCTGCAGAGTGGCCAAAGCAGCAGCTTGGCCAGACATCCATTTGCGGGAAACGGGGGTAAGCCCGGTCCACGAAGTATGAGTTAGGGTTGACCGGCCGGCCTCGATACAGACGGTAAGGAGCATCGGGAGTGGTGACTCCTCTGCCCAGTCCCCGAGGTGGCGAGGAACGGCCGGTGGATCGCCGCTGGGTTCGAAGGTTCTACTTCTCAGGCAGCTTTTTGTGTCGGCCCTTCCGGGGGGGCGCGCACTTGGAAGGGCTGACCACTCTTGTCGACGGCCAGCAGATAGGCGACGAGTTTGCGCGCCACGGCCAGAGTGGCGCGGTTGCGATGTCCGCGCTCCAACTCGCGGGCCTGCAGCGCGGCCAGCTGCGGATTCCAGCGCGGGGCCAGTTTGGCGGCCTCGATCAGTGTGGTTTGCAGCCAGCGATTGCGCTGTTTGGAGATCGGTCCGCGTTGCTGCTTGCCCGCCGAAGACTTCAAGGCAGCGGTCAGTCCGCAATGGCTCATGGCATCGGAGCTGGAATGGAAGCGCTGCGGATCGCCGACCTCCCAGGGCCCAGGTCAGAGCGGTAATTTCTCCGACGGCGGGAATGGTCATCAACCGCTCGACGCGTTCGGCCAGTTCGGGATAGGCGAGCAACTCGCGGACCAGCCGCTTCTGCGTGCTCTCGAACATTTCCAGCGCGCCGCGGCTGAAGCGCAGCAGATCGATGACCGACTCCGGCACCTCTTCGAGTTCTTCCAGCAGGCTGGCAAAGTATTTCTTGCGGTGCAATTTCTCTTTCACGTAGAGGGCGCCGGTTTCCATCAGCAGCCCGGCCATCTTGTCTTTCATGCGCACCGCTTCGCTCACCACCAGGCTGCGATAGCGCAGCCACCGGCGCAGTTCGCGAATCTGCGGCGCGGCCACATAGCAGGCCGGTAAAAGGTTGCAGCGCACCAGGTCGGCAATGGTGCGGGCGTCGATGGTATCGCTCTTCTTCTTGCCCGCGCTGATGGCTTTCATCTTGGCGGGATGCGCCATCTCCAACTGCTCGTCGTAGGGCTGTAGCGTGTCGTAGATCCAGTTGCTGAACAGGGTCGCCTCCAGCGCTCCCCGCCAGGGTTGCGGCCGTGCCGAAGCCCATCGCCGCAAGACCGCGCGTTGCGCCAACAGGCTGCCTTCTTCCACAATCTCGCCAGCGGCAGTCTTGACACAAAAGCTGATGGTTTTCTTGTGTACGTCGAATCCGATATGGTGAAGGGCATTCATGGGGTTCTCCTGGTGAGCTTTCTGAGCCGGCGCTTTCCTCGCCGGTCTCAGCATCGTAGCCGCTCGGAGAACCCTTCTTCATTTCACTTATGCATTCATACAGACGGAACGTTCACTAGTTTTTTGGAAGGCGGGTGTCAAGGGATAGGGAACGTCCCGTCCGTCCCCGGTTGTCGTCCGGTTTAGAAACGCGCGCGAAGATCTCACGGTAGAATTGCGGATGTGACTGCCAAGTTTGTGCCGTCACGATGCGCCCGTCGCACACCGCTTCGTCGGTGACATAGATCCCTCCGGCCTGCTCCGCTTCGAGGCGCACATGTTCGTAGCAGGTCACACGTCTGCCGCTGATTAGCCCTGCAGCAGCCAGCACTTGAACGCCATGGCAGATGGCGAAGATCCACTTCTCCGCTCGATCGAAAGCCCGGACAAGATCCAGCAAACAGACATTGTTCCGCAAGTACTCGGGCGCCCTGCCGCCAAGAATGAGCACTGCGTCATAGTCCTCGATTTTTGCCTGATCGAATGCCAGATCTGCCTCGAGCCCATATCCCTCTCTTTCGATGTACGTGTCCCATCCCGGGGTGAAGTCGTGCATCACAAGATGCAGCCGCCGGTGTGTCGGAGCCGCAACCACGGGCTCCCAGCCCTCCTCCCGAAACCGGTGAACCGCATAAAGCGCTTCATACGACTCTCCGCCATCACCCGTGATTACAAGAACTCTGGCCATGCTTTCCAACCTCATCTGGATTTCCGTTTTGCTGTGCGGGCGGCTCAATATTACGCCCCGCCTGACCTGACTGGAAAGCCCCTCGGTTCTCCCGAAATGTTTGGGAAAGCCGGGGACAGACGCAACGTTCACTATTTGTGGCGATCTGAGGCCGCCTCAAAGATGTTTCCTTTCAATCAAGCACGGCTTCGCCTTTGTCTCCGACTCTCAGAACACCTGGGAACGTCCCGTCCCCCGGTTTTCGTCCCCAGGGTTCCCGGCCGAACCAATTAAGGTTTGGCACTGTGGCCCAGGGCCACCAGGAAGATTGCGCTCTTGCCTTCGGCGTGAGGAGAGAAGAACGCGGTCACCTCGTCATCGAAGAATGTCAGGCCGGTGGCGCCCAGGCGTTGCGCATAGGCGGCGAGATAGAGCTTGCCGCCGATGATGCCGGCTTCAAGTTGCACGGCGCGATATCCGCGGTTGCCGTAGCGCTGCAGGATCGGGCGCAGGTCGGCCAGAAAGAAGATATCGACCGCCGCGTCGGCGGGCAGGGCTTGCTGCAATCCCAGGTATCCGGCCTGGTCTCGGAAATCTCCCGGCTTCAAACACTCCAGCACTCTGCGGCCGCGATGGAAGACATAGGCGCCGGGCTCGAGACCTTCCACCGCATTCACGATCAGATAGAGATGGTTGAGCTGCGATCCTGCGGGATCGAGAAAATCTGCGGGGACGCCGCGCGTGGCGCGGTCGAGCATGGTGGAGAGTTGCGTCAGCGTGATCGGCGTGCGGGCAAACCTGCGGCTGGAGCCGCGCCGCAGGATGACCTGTTCGATAGGGTCGCGAGGCATGGCCTCGTCAGATAAAGGCTGGAGCTTGACGACGCCTCCCGTGGGAGGCGGGAAGCTGGTGAGCGGAGTTCCTCCGCGCCACCTCGCGACTTCCTCCGACGAGACCAGCGACGACGCAGCATGCATCTCGCGCATGAGTGGATAGTCGATCTCATGGCGGGAGAGCGGAACAGTTTCGAGTCCAAGAGGGTCGATGCTTGCCGGGGGTTGTGCTGGAGGCGCGGAGGCGTATCCGAGCGGCACCAGTGAGAACGCGACCTCACGCTGCGGATCGACATCGAGCAAGCGGTTCACCGAATCGTCAACGAATCCACACACCACTTTTGCCGGCAGACCAAGGGCGGTGCCGACGGCCAGCAGGTTGGCGAGCAGGGTCCCGTTGTCCCAGCCGAAGTGGCGGTAGGTCCGGTCCTGATACTTCCATGCGTTGCGCCAGTAGGTAGCGGTGCAGACGATGGTCAGCGGAGCGCGAGCGACGGATGGTTCATTGGCGGTGGCTTCGATCAGCACACTGCGATAGTCTCCGGCGCGCAACCGGCGCAGCCCGAATTCGGCGGCGGCAAAATGATAGACGCCAGCTTCGAGGTTCGGCAGCTCACCGCAGACCAGATACAGCTCGACCTCGTAAAGCGCTCCAGTGCAGGCGGCGGCGCGAAAATAAATTTCGCCGCCCGGGTATTTCCTGTGCCGGGTGATGCCGGCAGAGAGGTAAAGCAGTTGGGCGATGGCCTCGAGATTCGGGGCCGCCGTTGTCTGCGGAGGAACGATTTCCGAGATGGCGGAAAGGGCGGCGACTCCCGTCTGCCGCAGTTCCGCCGGCAGAGGCGAGGGCCCCAGCGTGGGATAAATCTTGAAGGGAATCGGTTGGTTGTTGAAGTCCAGAGAATGCTGATTGTTGCGAACGCTGGTGTAGGAATGCTTGGTGGTGTCGTGATAGTGCATGGCGACTTCGGAATCGTGATTCTCTGGCACGTGGCGATTGGAAGGCGGTCACACCAATAGTATAAGGATTTCAGCTGGGCAGCCCCTCCATCTCATTCTGCGGGAGCTTTATTTTTCGCGCTCTCGAAAAATAGTTCCATGATGCCCTTCGACGCTGCAGTACTCCTTCGAAAAAGTCGTGGGTAGCGTAGAGCACCGCACAAACAAGAATGCCTAGCGCCAACGGCACTAGGGACTCAGCAATGCTCCCGGCTAGAAACCCGGTTCCGACAATCTTTTCTGTGCCAACTTCTGCCAGAAGGTTCGCCATGAGAGTCACGAACACAAATGCCGTCAGCAGAAATGTCAGAAGGGCTAGTCTCTTCAATGAGGCAACCCTGATTGCACACATCTCCCAGCGATGCAGGAATCTGCAATCCGCTTGTCGAATGCACGTCGGAGAGACGCTGGCGTTGTCTGGCAACCTGTTTACTAAACCGGAGGCGGCTAGCAAGTCTACGTCCTCACCCGCGATATTGACGTTCGGAAGGGGAGCCCACTTCCTTGTTGATAGCGACCAAAACTTCCACATCAATTTTCCCGATCTCACCATCCACATGCCGAGCACGACGAGCAAATAGAGTATGAGAAACTTCCCTTCCCAGGGAAGGTGATGGTTAACGGAAATGGGGTCCCACCCAACTTGTGCTTGTGGCATTCTTGCCTCCGAGATCCCAAAGCAAATGCACTTGCTGAGGACACTCTTGCTACCGGATTAGACACCACAGCCGGGTGGGACGGTTCGCTTCTGTTCCATTGAGCGTTAGTGTTATGCTTACACCGATATGGGCATCCCGAGCCTGCTGCGCAAGATCTTCATGTGGGACCTGCTTAAGGGATTGAAAGTCACCTTCCTTTACCAGGACCCGAAAGAGATTTACACCGAGCAGTATCCGCTGCAACGGCCGCAGGTGGCGGAACGTTACCGCGGGGCGCCGCGCCTGAATGTGAATCCCGATACCGACGAGACCATGTGCATTGCCTGCGATTTGTGCGCGCTGGCCTGTCCGGAAAACCTGATTGTGGTCTCGAGCGAACGCAACGAGAAAACCCGCCGCAAGGAACTCACCAACTTCACCTACGATCTGAGCCGCTGCATGTTTTGCGGGCTCTGCGAGGACGCCTGTCCCACCGACGCGCTGGAACTGACCCAGGATTTCGAACTGGCCAGCTACACCCGCGAAGGTGCCATCTGGAACCGCGAGATGCTGGAAAAGGGACCGCAGCCGACGCAGTACAAGAGATAGCTTTTAGCTCTTAAGCTATTCGCGTTTAGCTGGCAAGGCACTCTGTGGTTCCCAAACTCCTTATTGTCCGAATCGACGAACCCAAATAATCTGGAAATTGAAGCCGGTTGAAGTTCAGGCCCTTGCCGTTCAGGGCGAGTGAAACCAATGCCGTTATTTTGAAAAGGAATACGGAGAATTTCAAATGAAGCGTTTTGACCAGTACATGCAACATTTCTCCGATGTTGAAGGTTGGTTTCAGGCTCCCGCCATTGCCATTTGGGACAGCTTCCTGAGTTATCAGCAAGAGCAAAAAATTTCGGGAAACTTGCTGGAAATCGGCGTATGGAAAGGGAAGTCGGCTGCCCTTGCGGCGCTGCACTGCGGGACTGAGGACGCTTGTGTTTTTGTGGACGTCCTGCCGTTGGACGAGGTCAAGGCGCGCATCAGCCCGGTGGTGCCGGAAGCAACGTGTCACTATCTGCAGGAACAATCGCAGCTTCTGGCCCGCCATCCTTTTGTTGCCCAGGGTACTCGTGGCTTCCGTTGGATTCATGTGGATGGCGAACACAGTGGTCAGTCTGTCATGAACGACCTGGAAATCGCTGACCATCTCCTGTCGGACCGGGGCATGGTAGTGTTCGACGATTTCTTTTCGCCGGCATATCCGCAAGTGACTCAAGCCGTCTTTCAGTTTCTGGGCACGCGGCCAGGGCGCCTGGCGCTGGTGCTGTGCGGTTTCAACAAAGGCTACTTCTGCAGGCCCAAAGCCGCTCGGGAGTACCTGCAGTTTGTGCGCGCGTCGCTCTACGCCAACATGGCGGAGCGGGGTTGTGACCAGGTTACCATTTGGAAGACTACCGAACCCGGCGACATGAACGCATTTGGGGTCACGGAGCGCTACTCGGGATTCAGCTATCGCGGACCTGATTGGGACCAGAACACCATCAACATATAAATCTCAATCCCGAGCTCCAACCGCCGGCAGAGGCTATGAGGTCGCCTCGAGCGCCGGTTGCTGCTGGGTCATGCAGTGCATGGCGCCAAATCCCCAGATTAAATCTCCCGAATAGATGCCTACGATCTCGCGATCAGGAAACAGATCGGCCAGGATATCCAGCGCGACGCGGTCGTTGGGATCGTTGAAGCCCGGGACCAGCACGATTCCGTTGGCGATATAGAAGTTGGCATAGCTGGCGGGGAGGCGACGCTTTTCGAAGACTACCGGGCCAGGCATGGGGAGTTCGATAATCGCCAGGGACTTGCCATCCTCATTGGTGGCTGCGCGCAAGCGGCGGATGTTTTCCCGCAGGGGCTCGTAGTTGGGGTCGTCAGGATCGCCCTCGATGGCGGTGACGACCGTGTCTGGAGAAACGAAGCGGGTGATATCGTCCACGTGGCCGTGAGTGTCGTCGCCGGCGATGCCGGAGTCCAGCCAGATCACGTTCCTTATTCCCAAATAATCTGAGAAGAGCCTTTCGTAGTCAGCTCGAGACATTGCTGGATTGCGTTGCTGCGTCTTGCTCAGCAGGCATTCCTCGGTGGTGAGCAGGCTGCCGCGTCCGTTGACTTCGATGGAGCCGCCTTCGAGCACGATGCGCGATTTTCCGTGCATGGGGCGGATTTCCTCGGCGTGGCCAACTTTGGCCATGCGGCTGCCGATCTTTTCGTCGTGCTGATAGTTCGAGTATTTGGCCCAGGCGTTGAAGCGCCACTTGATGGCCGTGAGGTTCGGAACCAAAAGCAGGTCCCTCGACTGCGCGGAGTCGTTCGCAAGCGAACGACCCCGCTGCGCTCGGGATGACAGTTGAGGGGTGGGTTCGCTGACGACGAACGTACAGCCGGAGTCGCGGGTCCAGACGCGATTGGTGGGCCAGCGGTGAAAGCGAACATTCTTACTAAGCGCGTTCGCCTTGCTCAGGATCTTGCGTGCGTGCTTTTCCGAAGCCGCGCTGTTGACGATCAGGTCGATGCGCTCGTGCCGGCCCAGGTGGCGGATGATTTCGGCGTACACCCACGGGATGGGCTCGAACTTGCCGGGCCAGTCGCCGCGGTAGTGCGGCCAGGCCAGCCAGGTGGAAGCGTGAGGCTCCCACTCGGCCGGCATGCGATAGCGGGGATTGGGGTGGGAGGGTTTCATGGATAGAGAGTGAAGTTGCTTAAACCTGGCCAAAGGCCTGGCGAGCCTTGCTCGCCCGGACAGCCGGGGGCGGCTGTCCCCACGTGGTTCTTCCTGGTCAATCGCTTAGCCTGTTCGTAATCGCGCCGTAGCTGTCGATGCGGCGGTCGCGCAGGAAAGGCCAGTTGCGGCGGACATCTTCCACGACCCCCAGGTCAACTTCGCCGATCACCACTTCTTCCTTGTCGTGCGAGGCTTCGGCGATCACGCGGCCGAACGGATCGCAGAGAAACGATGCGCCCCAGAATTCCAGGCCATCGCCAGCGACGGCATTGCCACGGATGTCCCCGGTTTCATGTCCCACACGATTTACGACCGCTACGTACACCCCATTGGCGATGGCATGGGCGCGCTGGATGGTTCGCCAGGCGTCGTGCTGCGACTCTCCAAACTCCGCTTTCTCCGAGGGATGCCATCCGATGGCGGTGGGATAGAACAGGATCTGGGCGCCCTGCAGCGCGGTCAGCCGCGCGCCCTCCGGATACCACTGGTCCCAGCACACCAGCGTCCCCACGGGGCCGACA
This sequence comes from Terriglobia bacterium, assembly GCA_963752375.1. Lineage (GTDB taxonomy): Bacteria > Acidobacteriota > Terriglobia > Terriglobales > Acidobacteriaceae > JAIQFF01. Next base: position 55,603 of record CAVVYF010000035.1, on the reverse strand, counting down.
GCGGTGTCGAACGCGCGATAGCCCAGGTCGCCGGGCGTGAAGTAATACTTTTCGTAGTACAGCGGATCGTCGGGGATGTGCATCTTGCGGTAGAGCCCGCGCAGCGAGCCATCCGCGTCAAAAATAACCGCTGTATTGTGATAAATCCCGGGAGCGCGCTTCTCGAATAAAGAGGCGATAAGAACAATCCGCAACTGCTTGGCCAGGGCTGCCAGCCGGTTCGTGACCGGGCTGGGAATAGGTTGCGCCAGGTCGAAGAGACTCGCATCCTGACGCTGGCAGAAATACTGCGTCTGAAAAAGTTCGGGCAGGCAGACGATGTGCGCGCCCCGCGCCGAGGCCTGGTGCACCTTGTCGATGGCGTGCTGCAGATTCTTGTCCGGGTCGGATGTGGTGGACATCTGTATCAGTCCGACATTGAATTTCTGCGGCGGCAAAGCGGCGTCCTCCTGAAAAGACAAATAGAATATCAGTTCCCAGTTTGCGGTTCCCGGATTTCAGTTTCCGTTTGTCAGTGGCAATAGTTTGTGCGCTTCTAGTAGAGTAGTGCAGCACAATTTGGAGGTGTAATTTTGAAACCCAGCAACCATGACGGCGCGGGCATGGAGCGCCACTTACACGATCCGATTGAAGACCATCTCATTCCACTGGAGCCCCTCGACCTCAGCCAGGTGCACTCGATTGACGACCTGGTGCGGGCGATGTCCAAGACCGCATTCACCGGGCGGCAACTGGGTGAAGCCGCCGATGTGCTGGAAGCCATGGCCCGCGACAAGGACTGTTTTGTGGTAATGACCCTGGCGGGGGCGATGACTGTGGCCAAGCAGGGGCTGGTGATCACGGAGTTGATCGATCGCGGCATTGTGAATGCGATTGTCTCCACCGGCGCCCTGATGGCGCACGGACTGGTGGAGGCCACCGGACGCGCCCACTTCCGCTACGACCCCGAAGTCTCCGATGAGAGTCTCTACCAGCAGGGCTATAACCGGGTTTACGACACGCTGGAGCCCGAACAGAACCTGGACGACGTGGAAAGGGTCATGTTCGAAGTGCTGGAGCAATGGGACCCCAGCGAGATGCTTTGTTCCTACAAACTCAACCACGCCATTGGCCAGTATCTGGAGGAACACGCCAAGGGGCAGCGGGGAATTTTGAAGTCGGCCTTCGAAAAAGGCGTGCCGGTTTTTGTGCCGGCCTTCACCGATTCGGAACTGGGGTTGGACGTCGCGCTCTCCAATCGCATGCGGGAAGCGGCGGGAAGACACAAGCTGCGCTTCGATCCCTTCGAGGACCTGGAGCATTTTGCCTCCACATTGTTACGGCAAAAGCGGCTGGGCATTTTTACCATCGGCGGCGGCGTACCGCGTAACTGGTCGCAGCAGTTTGGGCCGTTCATTGAGCTGCGCCACCGGCGCATGGGGGAAAACGTTCCACTGAAGCGCTATCACTACGGGCTGCGAATATGTCCCGAACCCGTCTTTTGGGGAGGGCTGTCTGGGAGTCCCTATAGCGAGGCCATCTCGTGGGGAAAATTTGTGCCGCCGGCCGAAGGCGGAAAATTCGGCGAAGTGTTTCTGGATGCAACCGTGGGCCTGCCCTTGATCGTCGCCGCCGTTCTGGAGCGGTTGGGGAAGAACGGGCAGAATCACAAGGCGAAGAAGGAGAAAGTACTGGCGCGGAAGTAGAAAGCGCGCGGGCGAGCCGCCGGCGCTACAAAGACAATGGCCCATCGTTTAGCGATGGGCCTTTTCTAGTTTTAGTCGAAGATCAGGACGGCCGACGCGATCACCGTGGTCCACAGGCCGCGCTTGTCGCCCACCGCGGATTGAGTCACGTTGGCGGTGCGGACGATTTTGTTGGAGATGCGATAGATCTCTTTCTTCTCATCCCAGGAGCGGTCGGGGTCGAACTCCACGTTCAGAGTAGTGGCGAGCATTTCGGCGGCCAGTTCTTCGGCGTAGTCGCCGGCTGCATCTTCGGTCTCGCCGAAGGAGTGGTGCTCGCTGAGGTAGCCGTAGGTATTGCGGTCCGCGGGAATGGCGACGCCGATGCTCGAAGCCAGCAGGCGGTGTGGTTCGTGAGTGGAGTTCTCAGCCACCACCGCGAAGACGACTTCGCCGGGGCTCAGGTATTTCAGTCCCGTGGAACGCGGCACCAGCTTGCATTGTGGCGGAAAAATCGAGGAGACTCGAACCAGATTCTGGGCGGCGATGCCGGCGTCCCGTAACGCCAGCTCAAACGAGGTTAAACGTTCGCGATGTTTCCCGACCCCCTTGGTAAAGAAAATCTTTTTGGGGACCATGTCTTTAGACAATTCGAGTTTCCTCCGCTCGCACTTTGGGTAAATTCGCTAAAACATAACATAGGGAGTTGCGCCGACATATGAAAATTCGGGCAATTTGAAAAAAAAGTCCCCTATGTGTCGAATTGAATACTTCCGGCGCGCCAGGCCTACTTGGCAGCGGCCACGGAGAGGACGGCGATGGTATCGCCATTGGCCTCGCCGGTGACTTTGGCTTGCTTGTCAGCCAGCTTGTCGAGTTCATCCAGGGCGGTCTTGTCGCTGGTGTCCAGCGTGTAAACCTTGTCTCCCACAACCAGCGCGTACTTTGAACCTTTGCGGATGCAGGCCCGGGTGCATTCGGCGGCATCGCCGGCCATCATGTGATTGGCGCCGCACATGGCGTCGCTGACCCTGCCAGTGAAGGCCTGGGGCTTGTTGGCCGCCAGAGCCGAAGACAGGGACAGGGCTGCGCCCAGGAACGTGGTCGCGAGGACGATGGCGAATCTCGAGGGAGTGGAATTCATTCGAACATTTCTCCTTAGGTTGGGTTTGGTAGCGTACCCTTCTTTTAGATGCTGGGAAGGGCGACGCTCTCTTTACCCTATCCCCGATAATAGCGAAAAAGTGCGCCCTCTGGCTCTCTACGGGCAGAGTCCGTATCGGTTCAGTTTCCAAAACCCTTAACCATGAAGGACACGAAGTACCACGAAGGCCCAACTCCCAGGGGTTTCCTTCGTGTACCTTCGTGTCCTTCGTGGTTTAAGCATTTTGTGAAACTCTCCCACCGCCAAATCAAGCCCTTTTTGCATAACCAGGCCAGCACCAGCCCTACCTTCTGGGATCAAAGTGCAGCGAGACGTCCACGGTTTTGTCCTGGTCTTCAGGGGTTTCGTGGACGGTGATCTTCCATTGGTCGGCAGGATACTGGCCGCTGATGGAGTCCAGGAACACCTGGGGATAGCCCGAGTCGTAGGTGTCGCCCGCCAGCAGCCTCCACGCCGCAATCATGCGGTCGGTGGCCTTACTGTCCAGGCCGCGAACTTCCAGGTCTCCCATCTTGTAGATGCTGCCCTCCTGAAACTGGAAGACGTAGCTGACCGTAGAATCGCCATTGTTTATTTCCGGCACCGGGCGGATCTGGACGCCCATATAGCCCCGCGTCCCGTAGAGCTTTTTCAGGGCTTCCACATCCTGGCCGGCTTGTATCGCGTCAGCCGGTTGGCCGGGCTGGAAATGGATCAGTTCACGCAGCTTCTGGACCGGAAACACATCCTTGTAGCCGGAAAGCCGGACGCCCGCAACCTTGTACTGGCTGCCGGGTGTGATCGGAAACGTGACGTCAACCAGGGTTTCCTCCGGCGTCTCTTCCACCGCCTTGGCCTGGGGCGCGCCGACCGCAGCCTTGAGGTAGCCACGTGCCAGGAAAACGGGAAGAAAATTCTTTTCCGCCTGAAGCATCAGCCGGCTGCGCAGGTATTCCTGACCGGTAAGCCTCCGGGAGGCGGCCTCGAGCCCAGGCAGCTCGGCCGGACCGGGGCCGCTGAAACCGATCTTGCGCACCACGATGGGCTGGCCCGTAATGCTGAACTCGAAGGCTTCCATGGGGCCATCCTCCGGGCCGACGCGCAGATAATCGACCCGGCCGCGCAGCTTGAGTTCGATGGCGAGGACCTGCAAGGCCTCGGAAACCTCGTCGGCCAGGTCGCCGGTAACCGGCAGTTGGCCCTGGAAAAGAGGTACGCGGGTGCGCAGCTTCTCGAACAGTTCCTGATCGGAAAACCACACGAAGTTCTCAAAGCGCGCCGGCACGAAAGGATTGCTGTCCGTGACCTGCAAGGCCAGCTTCATGCCCTCGGGACCAAACTCGAAAGTGTAGGCGACGTCGCTGAAAGCTCCGGTTTCTCCCAGGTGGCGAGTGACGCCCTTGAAGTCTTCTTCGCTGACGTTCTGCCCCGCTTGCAGGCCGGTGGCGGCGATGATCTGCTCTGACGTGTAACGTTTGGAGCCGGTCACGTTGATGGAAACAAGTTTTGACGACGAAGGCGGCGCGGAGGATTTGCCGGTCTGGGCTGACAGCAGGGAAGCGCAGGCCAGCAGCAAGGCTGGGAGGGTCCGGTTCACTATCGCGATTCTAACCCAGGAACACGTAGGGGCGGGCGCCCTCGCCCGCCCGGCGGAGCGAAGCTCCGCAGGTGGCGCCAGACGTCAGACCTCAGACGTCAGACGTCAGACGTCAGGCGTCAGACGTCAGACCCTCAGGCGTCGGACATTGGGGTTCACCCCATTGCTCCTCGTTTCCACGATTCAACTGTGCCGGGTTTGCGTGATTAAGAGCTGACGCCTGACCTCCGAGGTCTGACGCCCGAGGCCCGAGGTCTGACGTCCGAGGCCCGACGTCCGAGGTCCGACGCCTGACGTCCGACGCCCGGGCCGGCGCCCGGCTGTGTCAGCGTTTCGCGGCCGGGACCGGGTCCACAGTCTTGATCTTCACCGTGGTGTCAATGAAAGCGAGAGCGGCGCGGCTGAGCGCCTTGTCCTTCCGGAATACCAGGGCCAGGTCGCGGCGAATCGGTGGCTCCGCCATGGGGATCGCAACCAGCACTTTGGCCTGTACGTCTTCCTGCACATTCGAGCGGGCAATGAAGCCAACGCCTACATCGGCGGCGACGAAGCGTTTCAGCAGTTCGCTGGAATCGAGTTCCATGGCGTACTGCGGTTTCAGTTTGTTTTCGTAGAAGAGATCTTCCAGGGCGTCGCGTGTATGTCCGGCTTTCGGCATGACCAGGGGGAATTTCGCGACTTCGCAGATGGCTGCAGACTTCAATTTCGCCAGCGGATGTTGGGGAGGGGCGATGACTACCAGTTCGTCGCGGTGAATCAGAACCACCGTCAGGCGGGGATCAGTCACCGGCATGGACATAAAGCCGAAGTCCACCGAATTGTCGATGACCGATTCCAGGATCTTGCCGTAATCGGCGCGGGTGATGTTGACCGACACATCGGGATACTGCTTTTTGAACTCGGCAAAGACCTCGGGAAGGATGTGCAGGCAGGTGCCTTCGTTGGCGCCCACGATGATCTCTCCCCGGGGCACCCGCTCCGTCTCCGCGATCGCGACCAGGACTGCCTTGCGGGCTTCAAGAATCTCTTCAGCATATTTCTGGAAGAGCTTGCCGGAAGCGGTGATGGAAACCTTTCCGCCGGAGCGGTCGAGCAGCTTGGCCCCGACCTCTTCTTCCAGGGCGCGGATCTGCGATGAGATGGCCGGCTGCGTGCGAAAGCGCTTCTCGGCGGCACGGGAGAAGGAGCTGTGGCGCGCAACCTCAAGAAACGTTTCTAGTTGTTCAAAGTCCATAGGGACAGTGATTAGCACTTGGCAATTAGCCAACCCATGCCCGGGGCCAGGGACGGGCTAAGCGGCAAATGCGAGGTGAATTCCCCACTCATTTCGCAAAGAACGCGAAATGAACGGGGCACCGCTTAATTGCCTGAAACTAAACCCGACCGGGCATAAGTCTTCGTTATCCCAGCCATAAAAACAATATATTTCCCCGCACAGCCTTTGCCCCTTTACAGTTACGTCCGGCATTGTACAAAGCGAGATTGTAGCAGGCGGGTTAACTTCCCTTTGAAATGCGACACCTAACCGGCGGCACCACTGCATGAAGTCGCGCCCTCGCGAGCAGGAACGAACCTGAAAGGAACTGTTCATGGCTGACCCGAAAACCGTTCTGGAGTTTGTGAAAAAGAACGGGGTCAAGATGTTCGATCTGCGTTTCACCGATCTGCCCGGACTGCAGCACCACGTTTCCTATCCCATCGACCAGCTCAGCGAGGCCTCGTTTGACGAAGGTTTTGGCATGGATGGTTCTTCGATCCGGGGTTGGGCAGCGATCCACGAAAGCGACATGCTGCTCATGCCCGACCCGAACTCCTTCATCCTCGACCCTTTCACCGAAATCGCAACCCTGGTGATGGTGTGCGACGTAGTGGACCCGGTGACCAAGCAGCGCTACGACCGCGACCCACGCTACATCGCGAAGAAAGCGGAAATGTATCTGGGCTCGACCGGCCTCGCGGACACTGCCTACTTCGGGGCTGAGGCCGAGTTCTTCATCTTCGACAACGTGCGCTTCGATCAGCGTGAGCAGCACGGCTTTTACTTCATCGACGCGGAAGAAGGCCGCTGGAATTCCGGCCGCGTAGAGAACAACCAGGGATACCGTCCGCGTTACAAGGAAGGTTATTTCCCGGTGCCCCCCACGGATCACTACCAGGACTTGCGCAGCGAGATGGTCATGACCATGCAGAACTGCGATCTGGAAGTGGAATGTCACCATCACGAAGTCGCGACTGGAGGCCAGACTGAAATCGACCTGAAATTCGATTCGCTGGTGCGCTCCGCCGACCACATGATGCTCTACAAGTACATCGTGAAGAATGTGGCCAACCAGTATGGCAAGACGGTCACTTTTATGCCGAAACCGATCTTCGGCGACAACGGCAGCGGCATGCACACCCATCAGTCGCTGTGGAAGGGTGGCAAGCCGCTGTTTGCCGGCGACGGCTATGCCGGCATCTCGCAGATGGCGCTGTGGTATATCGGAGGCCTGATCAAGCACGGTCCAGCCCTGGCGGCCATCATCGCCCCGACGACAAATTCCTATAAACGCCTGGTGCCCGGATTCGAGGCGCCGGTGAATCTGGCCTACTCGCGCCGAAACCGCTCGGCGGCCTGCCGCATCCCGATGTATTCCGCTTCGCCCAAGGCCAAGCGGGTGGAGTTCCGCCCGCCAGACCCAAGCTGCAACCCGTACATGGCATTCGCGGCAATGATGATGGCAGGCTTGGATGGCATCGAGAACAAGCTGGATCCAGGCCAGCCGCTGGACAAAGACATCTACGACCTGGGTCCGGAAGAGCTGGCCAAAGTGCCATCCATGCCGGGCTCCCTCGAAGATGCGCTGGACGCGCTCGAGCGCGACCACGCCTTCCTGCTCAAGGGAGACGTCTTCACCGAAGAGCTGTTAAGCACCTACGTAGAGTACAAGCGCACGAAAGAAGTGGATGCGGTGAGATTGCGGCCGCACCCCTATGAGTTTGCGCTGTACTACGACATCTAGCCACAACTTTGTCATCCCGACCGGAGCGCAGCGCAGCGAGCGCAGTGGAGGGACCTGCTTTCTCTGGGGTTCGCCACGGCACTGCTTTTGGGTCGCCGTTCTACTTCAAGCCTATCGCCTCTTCTTCACACGGAGGGCTGGCCCGCCGCCCGGCAACCGGTTTGCAGCCGCCAAAAACAGCAGGTCCCTCCACTACGCTCGCTGCGCCACGCTCCGGTCGGGATGACAGAGTGATCGTATGGATCTATTACACCTGCTGGAGGGCGGAACGGACAACCAATCCTACGGAGCCGACGACGTTGACGCCAGGCTCTGCCGCTCGGCTCGCGCTCGCGCCTCCAGGCGCATCAGATTCGACTGGTCGGGCGTGAAAAGCAACCTCCCCATCATCAGCTGCCGGACCTGATTGACTTCCCACCGAGGTAGCATGATTCCCTTGTCGGAGTGGCTGTTCGAGCCCAGCAGCAGGTGACCGAGTTCGTGGGCCATCACGCAACCTAAGATGATGGGGAGCTCGAAGCCAGCGTCGTCCCTCCTGGCGCGCCGCAACGCAAACTCGTAATACACACTGGCAAGAACGGGATGGATGGCAAAGCCAAAGACGCTGTCCTGGAACTTGTCCAGGACGGGGGCAGCCAGAATGCGCAGCCGGATGCCGTTAGCTTCAGGTGCTTTCTGGCAAGGGTCTTGAGTGCTAATGGTCGATGGCCCAACCGAACACTCTATCCATGAAGCCCGCAAGCCAGACTGCCCAAGGATTCGTCCAGCTTCGCTTTCGGCAGAGGCCAGAATCGCGGGCGAGGCCTGAGAGTAGTTGGCCACCAGGATCGTGATCGCGGGTGGCTCGTCGCCGGCGAGCGCATGTCCCGGGAAGGCTAGTCCGGTGATCCCAAGCAGGCCTGCTACAACTCCGAAACAGGCTTCCGGCAAAATACGCGTTTTCATGTCGTCCTCCTCCGCGCGGGTGGCGCGGTGAGGGCGACATTGGGCTTCGGGCTCGGCTACCTCAATGCAGCCAAGCTCGCTTGATGGTCAGAAGAAGGTCGAAAGAAAGTCAGGAGCTAACTCACTCGAACTAGTGCGGTTGCAGGATGAGCTCAAAGGGTCGGATCGGGCTGATGAAGCTTGTTTAAATGGAGTTCAGTGCTAGACTGGCGGCATTTGAGGCGTGTCGCTGTGGCAGAAGCTGTCCGTTCCTCTCGCCTAATCCGGTTCGGAACCTTCGAAGTTGACCTTCCTGCGGGAGAACTGCGCAAGAGCGGGGTGAAGCTGAAGCTTACCGGCCAGCCCTTTCAGGTTCTCACGATCCTGCTGGAACGGCCGGGCGAAGTGGTGACCCGGGAGGAATTGCAGAAACGACTGTGGCCGGACACTTTTGTCGATGTTGACCACAACTTAAACACGGCGATTAACAAGATTCGCGAAGCGCTGGGAGACTCGGCGGAGAGCCCGCGCTTCGTCGAAACGCTACCTCGGCGGGGTTACCGCTTTGTCGCGCCGGTCGATATGGGGCCGAGACTTGTGCTCGCACCGCAACCACAGAGTGTAAGCCTACGACCGCACCCTGATGGTGGAGAGGCGGTTCGCGAAGCGCCCCTACGAAGGCACTGGGTACAGGGTCTGGTTGGTGCGGCGATCATCGTGATCGCCCTTCTCTCGTACTGGCTGACACGGCCATTGCCCGCACCCAAACGGTCAGGCTACACCCGCATCACAAACGACGGCCGCGCCAAGAGCTTCCGTCTCGATGCGTTTCCGATTATCGTCACCGACGGTTTAAGGCTCTATTTCGCTGAGGCGGGCAATAACGGAATGCGGTCCACCCTCGATCAGGTGTCCGCCTCCGGTGGAGAGACGTCTCCCGTGCCCACACCCTTCGAACAGAACATTGAACTGGGCGATATCGCTTCGGATCGCTCTGACTTGTTGCTCCAGACCTTCGTTGCCGGGGAATCGGAAATGCCTCTCTGGATTCTGCCGGCACTCGGCGGAGTACCGCGTCGCGTGGGTGATGTGTTGGGGCGAGACGCAGCATGGTCGCCGGACGGACAAAGGATCGCATACGCGAAAGGCGACGAGTTGTACGTCTGCAAGGCTGATGGTACGGAGAGCCGAAAACTCGTCGCCGCCCCCAGTCCGGTAAGGTGGCCCCGTTGGTCGCCCCGTGGCAGCATCTTACGGTTCACCGTGGGCAATCCTGGTGGAAGGACTTCCATTGAGGAGGTCTCAGCCGACGGAGGTCGTCGCCACGCTTTGCTCCCAGGTTGGAAGGGTGTCTACTGCTGCGGCAATTGGACTCCGGATGGGAAATACTACATTTTTCAGTCCGGCTTTGACCGGAGGACTGACATCTGGGCACTTCGAGAGGGGATCGGTCCCTTCGGGAAGGGGAAAGGCGAACCTGTGCAGTTGACCGCAGGACCGATGGACTTCCGGTCGCCGGTTTCAAGCATTGACGGCAAGAGGCTCTTCGTGATCGGCGAGCAGTTGCGGGGCGAATTGGTACGCTTCGAATCGAAGTCAGGGCAGTTCGTGCCCTTTTTGGGAGGAATCTCCGCCCTGGATGTGGACGTTTCCAAGGACGGGGAATGGGTCGCTTATGTTTCCTATCCAGAGGGGGTGCTGTGGCGAAGCAGGGTGGACGGTAGCCAGCGGCTTCAGCTTACTTCGCTTCCGATGCAAGCCTGGTTACCTCGCTGGTCGCCCGATGGGAAACAAATTGCCTTTTCGGCCGGGGTGCCTGGAAGACCGAGCAAGATCCACGTGGTTGCGGCAGACGGCGGGAGGCCCGCGCAGCTCACGACAGGGAATCATTACGAGACTGACCCGAGCTGGTCACCAGATCAGAACTCGCTGGTGTTCGGAGGCGTGCCGTGGCTTGAAGGTGTTGCGCCGGGTTCCGCTGTCATCCGCATGCTCGACCTTAAGACTCGCCAGGTTTCAATCCTTTCTGGTTCTGAGGGTTTGTACTCCCCCCATTGGTCACCCGACGGTCGCTACATCCTGGCGATGTCGCTAGATTCTCCGAAACTGATGCTGTTCGACTTCAGAACTCACACGTGGGCAGAATTGGTGAGCAATCCCGCGGCTTATCCGAACTGGTCCCACGACGGAAGCTACATTTACTTTATCAATCCTTATGTCGCCGAGCCTGCCGTGTACCGCCTACGGCTGAGCGACCGGAAGCTTGAGCTGGTCGCGAGTGTGAGCCGCCAGCGCCTGGGATGGAGCATCGCGGGGAAGTGGACGGGTCTCGCGGGGGATGACTCTCCATTGGTGTTGCGAGACACTGGCAGCGAAGAAATCTACGCTCTGGACTGGGAAGGGCCCTAGGAAAGAGCGGACGGTATCGGGGACAGGTGGGATAGAAGCGCCGAATTTCGGTGCTAGACTGAGCGGCACTTGAGGCTTGCATCTGTGGCAGAAGCTGTCCGTTCCTCTCGCTTAGTCCGATTCGGAACCTTCGAAGTTGACCGTCCTGCGGGAGAACTGCGCAAAAGCGGAGTGAAGCTGAAACTTACCGGCCAGCCCTTTCAGGTTCTCACCATCCTGCTGGAACGGCCGGGCGAAGTCGTGACCCGGGAGGAGTTGCAGAAACGACTGTGGCCCGACACGTTTGTCGATGTCGATCACAACCTGAACACGGCTATTAACAAGATTCGCGAGGTGCTAGGCGACTCGGCGGAGAGCCCGCGTTTTGTGGAAACCTTGCCGAGGCGCGGCTATCGCTTCTTGGCGCCTGTTGAAGGCACCCAGACTGCCGGAGTGCCTGGCGGCTCAGGAGTGCGGAGGGAATCGCGAAGGGCGTGGGGCCGCACCTCGATCTTGTTCGTCGTCCTCCTGTTGCTCGCTGCTGCCGGACTCTTCATTTACAAACATTTGCAATCTCCAACATCGTCGCAACAGCGGGCACTTACCCGCGTCACTTTTGATGATGGCTTGCAGATCGGCGCCACTTGGTCACCGGACGGCCGCTTCATTGCCTACAGTTCCAACCGTGGCGGTCAATTCGACGTCTGGGTGCAGCAGGTCAGCGGCGGCGGTCCTGTGCAGATCACCCATTCGCCAGGACACAATTGGCAGCCGGATTGGTCACCCGACGGGAAGTATATTGCATATCGATCGGAGAGCGGCGAGGGCGGCCTGTTCATCATACCGGCGTTGGGCGGTGCGGGATTGGAGAGAAAGATCGCATCTTTCGGATATTACCCTCGTTGGTCGCCAGACGGCTCGCAGATCTTGTTCCAGACAAATCAATCGCGTCTTTCGGACATGAACCAGTTCAATGTGGTAAGTCTTGACGGTAGCCAACCCCGTGAGATATTGACGGAATTCGCCAAGCATCATGTCCTGAAGTCTGCCGCATGGCATCCAGATGGCAAGAGAGTTTCCGTCTGGGTCTGGAGCAAAGGGGGTGTGCCCACCTTTTGGACAGTGCCAATCGCAGGAGGCGAGGGCGTCCGATCGGAAATTGACCCGCAAATTATCGGGCAGCTCGCAGAAGTCACCCTGAGCCTCAGCGATGAACTGTGGAGGGATTTCAAGTTCTCATGGATGCCTTCTGGAAGGGCAATCTTTTTCGAGCGCACTTTTCGAGGGGTAAAAAATCTCTGGAAGTTGACGGTTGACCCCGAGACGCTACGCATCCTCGCGATTGAGCGCGTGACCACCGGTTCCGGGCTCGACACGGAACTTGCGCTTTCGGCCGACGGAAAGAGGCTTGCCTTTACGGTGGAATCCGAGCAAGTTCAGGTTTGGCTCTTCCCTTTCGACGCTACCCATGGTCGGGTGACTGGCTCTGGTCAGGCCGTAACCTCGCCCGGAATAGAGGCGTGGCAACCCACGCTGACACGAGATGGTAAGAAGCTCGCTTTTGCTGCCACGCGCGCCGGTAGATGGGAACTGTGGGAAAAGTCGCTTGTGAATGGCCGAGAGGCCCTCATCGCTGCTGACGACTACCAGCGTTATACTCCGGAGTGGTCGCCCGACGGTATGCGTCTAGCTTATGGGTGTCTTAAAACGACAGAAACTCGGGAGAGACGGCTTCTTGTGTGGTCAGCCGAAAGCCGCGACGAGGAGCCTCTGACAGCGCCCAGCAACCAGCAAATGTATGTGTACGATTGGTCCTCCGATGGCAAGCAGCTCTTGGTAGCGCAAGAACAAGAAGAAGATCGGACCCATGAAATCTGGCTGCGGTCCTCAGCCCCGATGCCCAATTCGGAACCCGCCCGAAGGATTATTTCCAACCCCGCGTACCATCTCTACCAGCCACACTTCTCTCCTGACGGGCGATGGATTGTCTTTGAAGCCATAAGGAGCCAGCCCACACTCATTGAATCCACACTCTACGTGACGCCTGCGACCGGTGGGCCGTGGATTCGTATCACCGACGGCAAGCATTGGGATGACAAGCCCCGGTGGGCCCCCGATGGGAAGACACTTTATTTCGTTTCCAGCCGTGGCGGCGTCCTTAATGTTTGGGGAATTCGCTTCGATCCAGCCAAGGGAAAGGCAGTGGGGGACCCCTTCCGCGTTACATTTTTTGAAGGCCCCGACTTGATGGTTCCCAAGGTTATGGGCTTTGTTGAGCTCTCGCTTACCCACGAGAAACTTGTGCTGAATATGTCGAAGGTTTCGGGCAGCATCTGGGTGCTGGACAATGTGGGCCCGTGAGATCTGAATGACGCTGAGATTTTGGTTCGTTGAAATGGGCCAGGTGACAGTCCCTGCTAGACTGTCGGCTCTTGAGGCGTGTTGCTATGGAAGAAGCTGTCCGTTCTCCTCGCTTAGTCCGGTTCGGAACCTTCGAAGTTGACCTTCCCGCGGGAGAACTACGCAAAAGTGGAGTGAAGCTGAAACTTACCGGCCAGCCGTTTCAGGTGCTCACCATTCTGCTGGAGCGACCCGGGGAAGTGGTAACCCGGGAGGAATTGCAGAAACGACTGTGGCCCGACACCTTCGTCGATGTTGACCACAACCTGAATACGGCCATCAACAAGATTCGCGAGGTGCTGGGCGACTCGGCGGAGAGCCCGCGCTTTGTCGAAACACTTCCCCGGCGGGGCTATAGGTTCATTGCGGCGACACAGGGCGCAGCGCCGGCTCCTGGGCAAGAGCAGAGCCCTCCGATGCCGCCAGCCAGGGCGCCCGAGGTCGGCCTTTGGCATCGCTCGTTCGCCATGATCGTTCTGGTTGTCGTCTTGCTCGCGGGTGGCGTGGCGCTGCTCCTTGTACAGAGACGTTCATCGCCCGTCACCACGCCGTCCGAGTATAGGCAGCTCACAAACTTTACCGACTCGGCCGTGGCGCCAAGCCTGTCGCCGGATGGGCGAATCGTAACCTTCAAGCGCGGCGAAGACGCCTTCTTCAGCAGCGGCCAGATCTATGTCCAGATGTTGCCGGATCGCGAGCCCGTGCGACTCACCAGCGATGCTGACCGCAAGTATGCTCCGGTCTTCAGCCCAGACGGATCGCGGATCGCGTACACCAACGTTAGTGTCACGCATTCTTCCACGGGGCCAGATACATGGACGGTCCCAGTACTCGGTGGCCAGCCGACCCTGCTTCTGCCTAACTCCTCCGGTCTCACCTGGATCACGGATCAGCGAATCCTGTTCTCCGAGCAGAGGGCTGGTTCCAACATGGGCATTGTGACCGCCACGCAGAGCCGGGCGGATCGCCGAGAGGTCTATTTCCCCGCAGACGAGCGCGCCATGGCGCATTACTCCTACGCGTCACCGGACCGTAAGTCAGTTCTGGTCGTCGAAATGGACCAAAGCCACGTGTTTCATCAACCGTGCCGGCTGGTGCCTCTAGATGGCAGCTCTGCGGGACGGCAGGTCGGTCCACCTGGTGCATGCACTTCAGCGGCCTGGTCTCCGGACGGAAAGTGGATGTACCTGGGCGTGATGATCGGTCACCGTTCGCACCTCTGGCGCCAGAGGTTCCCGGACGGAGAAGCAGAGCAGATCACGTTCGGCCCGACCGACGAGGAGGGCATCGCGGTAGCGCCAGACGGGCATTCCCTGGTGACATCGGTCGGAACACGCCGTAGCTCGGTATGGATTCACAGCCCATCCGGCGAGCGAGCCCTCTCCTCTGAGGGCTACGCTGTTGCTCCACACTTCTCCCGCGACGGCAGGCACGTGTTCTACCTTTTTGCCAAGGAGCTCGCCTTATCGGCGCCACTGGGCTGGATAAACTGGTCGGGCGACTTGCGCTCGTTGGACCTCATCTCGGGGAATACGGAGAGTGTGCTGCCGGGCATACCGGTTGCCGATTACAATATTTCGCCCGACGAGAAGGAAGCGGTTTTTACTGTATCGGAAGGAAATGGAGAGCGGACGATCTGGCTGGCAGACCTGGATCGCCGCACCCCACCGCGTCAAATCGCGCGGGCCGGGGATCAGGCTTCATTCGACGGCGACGGAGAACTTATCTTTCGATCGCTCGATGAGAAAGCGGAGGGACTGGTTCGGATCGGGAAGAACGGAGGGCAACGACACCGAATAGCCGATTCGCCTATTCTGAAGGTAGGCGTTTCACCCGACGGCAAATCCGTGCTCGTATTCTCATTTGCGGTTGGCGAGGCCAGTCCTGCCATGCTCGCACTTGCTACCCATGGGGGCGCGAGCAAGAAAGTCTGCACTACATGGTGCTGGCCAGCCTGGTCTTCCGACGGAAGATTCTTCTATGTGGCACTGCCTCCCGGAGAAAGGACGTTCGTGATTCCTGTGCCCGCGGGACAATCGTTGCCCGATTTACCACCATCTGGAATCGATCCATCTACGAAGGCGGCGGACTTGCGTGGCGCCAGCATGATCGACCATGGCTTGATTACGCCCGGTCCGAACCCTTCGGAATACGTCTTTCTTAAGACCGACCTGCAGCGCAACCTTTTCCAGATACCGTTGCATTGAGAGCGGCGGTTGGTCGTCCCGCCCAGGCACGATCCCGGGTTGAGCTCTTAAACAAGAAAAAGGCCCGGCACCATGCCGGGCCTTTTGATCTAAAAGAAAGGGTTTAAACCGGGCTGCTGACCGCAGTCCGCTCTGACCGCGCCGGAAATCTTTCCATATTCAGGTCGCGGGCCGGCTTCACTTCCTTGACCTCGGGCAGGCCGAGGACGATGGCTCCCAGGGTGGAGTTCGACTTCTCCAGCACCATGAGCAGATATTTCTGGGCTACGGCACGATCGGAAGGATGAATCAGTTTCCACCAGCGCCGAATGGACTCCTGCACCTCAACGGTGTTCTTGTCCCCTTCGACCATGGCGTCCACCAGCTTGTAAACCTTGCTTTTGACCGCTTGGTAGGAGATAGAGACCTCCTGTGGCATTGTCCACCCCCGGTGCTATAGGTCATAGCAATACGCGGGCCAAACGTATCCCTAGGCTTTATTGGGACTTAGTCCAACGATTGATTCTAGTTGTTGGAGGAATAGAAAAAGTTGATATGGATTTCCGTAGAACCAGCTTGACGCGGGCCCCGAAATTCGTTTTCCCGGTGGCTGAAACGAGCGCCTATTTTTGGCTTAACTGCTTTTCGACGGCGGAGACCACCTCCGCCGAATCCGGAGTGACTGCGGACTCAAAACGCTGCACCACGTTGCCGTTGCGGTCAACCAGAAATTTCGTGAAGTTCCACTTGATGTCGCCCGCGATCGCCGGGCCGGTCTGCTTAGTGAGGTATTGATAAAGCGGAGTCTGGTCCTCACCCTTAACCGACACTTTGCTGTACATGGGAAAGGTCACGTTGTACTTGCGGGAACAGAAAGTCTTGATCTCTTCGTTCGTGCCGGGCTCTTGTCCGCCGAAGTTATTGGCCGGGAAGCCTACGATCACGAAGCCCTGGTCCTTGTACTTTTCATACAAAGACTCCAGCGCGCTGTATTGCGGGGTGAAGCCGCAGCGGCTGGCGACGTTGACCACCAGGACGACCTTGCCCTTGAAATCCGCCAGCGGCATGGGTTTGCCATCGATCGAAGGCAGCGTGAAGTCGTAAATATTTGCAGCGACGGCAGATCCGGCCATAACAATCACCAATCCCAGAACAAACGTTGCGTAAACACTTCGGTTGCGCACAGCCTTCATTGCTGTCTCCTTGGCGCTGCTGAACGTCCGAAAGCGGATAAGTCGAGAATACCGGAGGGGGCCGCGAAGCGCAACGGATGGAGGATGGGCGTCCCGTGTCGCTTCGTACTCTCCTGCAAAGACGGGCGGGGACGCCCGTCCTCCACATCATGGGATCCTGTAACTTTGTCTGCGGGAGTACAATGTGGCGCCCGTTTGGGCACGCGGGAGGAACCCCGCGGGCGGGTCGCCCGCGACCACACGAACACCCGTCAGGTTGGGAGTCTGGCCCGTACTCTCTTCACAGTAATGCGGCACAATTTCTTGCGGAGGCCTCATGAAGCAGGCGCTGTTGTGGATGTTTGTTTGTCTGACTCTGTCCCAGTTGTTATCGGCACAGGCTGAACCCGCGCAACCTACCGTGACGCACGACAGTACGGAACGGATGTTCCTCCCCCGCGACACCTTCTGGGGATACGGACAGTTTGACCTGGCGCCTCCGCACAACGAAATCGATCCCAACATCTGCCGCGCGGACGCGGGAATTTCAGGTGGCGTCAACGATCCCTGCAACGCCTTCGCGCGCTACATGATTTCGGGATATATAGAAGCGCATCCCTTTGGCCGCGGACAGTTCCGCAGGTTCTTCCTCTTCGGAGAACCGCGTTTCCTCTTCGGCAAGAATCTTCCACAGACCCTCTATACCTGGTCCATGGCGGCGATCGGACTGGAAAACTCGTGGGGCGGAGGACTCTACCTGGGCAAGGGTTTCGAAATGCGTGTGACCCAGCACTTTCTGTTTACCCGCTTCGGGGCGCGCGACCGGAACCTGGGTGGGGCGGACCTTGGGCCGAACGGTCCCTGGGGGCGCTACAACACCATCGGGGTGCGGAAATATTTCGGGACCAGGCGCTATTGAGGGTATGCTGAAAATCCGAGCCCAGCCTCTTGCCTCCATCGAAACTGCCAAATGAGCTGACCGAGCCGAGTGCCGACCCCGGGCAAAATAGCCGGGCTTTGCCCGGCCTGGGAGGGTCAGAGGCCCGCCCCCACACGGGCAGCTCCCACACGGACCTGGAGCGAGTGCGCGCGCGACTGTCGCCGGCCTTGGCCGCGGCCCTCCCTGGGTTGCTGGCGGAAGCCCCTGATTCCGATGGCGCCCTGCTTCTGTTTGAGCGTCTGTGCGAGTCAGCCGAAACTGTGCGCCTGCTGGAGCAGCATCATTTTCTGGCGCACTATGCCATCGTGGTCTTCGGGCACAGCCGCTTTCTGGGAGAGACGCTGGTCCAGAACGCGGACCTGCTCGCGTCCTTCCTGCGGGAAAGAAATCTTGACCGCAGTTTTTCCCAGGAAGAATTTCACGAGAGCCTGGCCCGCTTCCGGACGCGTTCGCTGGACAGCGATGTGGCCCTCACCCTGGCGCGCTTCAAGCGCCGCGAGTACGTCCGCATCATGTTGCGCGATGTACTGAAGATCGCGCCCCTGGCCGAAACCACCGCGGAAATCTCGGCCCTGGCCGATGTGCTGATCGAAGAGGCCCTGCGCGAGGCGGACAGCAAACTGCAGCGGCGCCACGGAACGCCGCAGCACCTCGATGCCCTGGGCCGGCGCGTGGACACGCCCTTCGCCATCCTCGCGCTGGGCAAACTGGGCGGCAACGAACTGAACTACAGCTCGGACGTGGACCTGATGTACATCTACGGCGACGGCGAAGAGCCGCCCCGGACCCCGGTTTCCAATCGCGAATATTTCATCCACCTGGCGCAGCACACCACCGACATCCTTTCGCGGATCACCGGCGATGGGCCGGTATTCCGTATCGACCTGCGCCTGCGGCCTCAGGGCGGGGAAGGTGAGTTGGCCATCCGCCTGTCGCAGGCGTTGACCTATTACGCCGAAGCCGCGCACGACTGGGAGCGCCAGGCGCTGATCAAAGTCCGGCACGCCGCCGGAGACATCAATCTGGCCCGCGACTTTATTCGCGCCGTCCAGCCCCACGTCTATACCGAGCAAGTGAATTTTGCCGCCATCAAGACCGCGCTGGTAGCGCGCGAGAAGATGCAGCAACGGCGCCAGTTGGGAAAAGCCCTGGGCCAGCCGGACCAGGCCATCGATGTGAAAGTCGATCGCGGTGGCATCCGCGACATTGAATTTCTGGTGCAGTGCCTGCAGCGGGTGTATGGCGGCGCCGAGCCCTGGCTGCGCTCCGGCGGAACTCTGTTCTCCCTGCACAAATTGCATGACAAGGGCCACATCAGCGGTAAGGAATTTCACGATCTCACCAGCGCCTATGAGTTCCTGCGGCATCTGGAGCATCGCCTGCAACTGCGCCAGGGACAGCAGACCCACCGCTTGCCCGCCTCCGAGGCCGATTGCCGGATGCTGCAGCGCGCCATGGATGGCTATGCGCCGGGCGAAACCAGGTCCGGCGACTTGACGTCGGTGGTGCGGCGGCGCATGGCGGCCGTGGCCGAGATTTATCAGCGCATCATTTATCAGCAGCAGACGCGCGGGCGCCAACAATTGCCGGGCTCTGAATTCAAACTATTGAGTGCGCTCGAACCGGCCACGGCGGATCCCTCCAGCCAGCAGATTCTCGAACGCCTGGCCACCGACGCCCCGGCCCTCTATGAAATCGTGGGCCGCGCCGAGTTGAACCCCCAGGCCCGAAAGAATCTTTACCGCTTTCTGGGCTCGGCCTTCGGCAGTTCGCAGCGCTATGCCACCGTGCTGCAGCATCAGGAAGGAGTGCGCCGCGCCCTGGTCCTGTTTGAAACCAGCGACTATCTGACCGAGATACTCATTCGCCATCCCGAAGAAATCGTCACCCTGGCGGAGTTGGAGGAAGTTCCACGCCAGTCCGGTGGAAGATATCTGTTCGAGAAGTCCCTGGGGCTGGCTGAAACCGCCCGCGATCCGGTATTTGCGTATCTGGCCGACTCGCCGGCCCCCGTTGCCGAGAAGCTGGCGATGCTGCGCCAGCACTTCCGGCACCGCGCCTTCGTGGTCGGGGCGCGCGATGTTATCGAAGCGCGCGATGTGTACGAATCTTTCGAAGCCACCACGGCCGCCGCGGAGGACGTGATGGCGGCCGCGGTGCGGCTGGCCGATGCCGGGGAGCTGGCCGTAATGGCGGTCGGCCGGCTGGGCAGCGGGGAATTCGATTTGTTGTCGGATGCCGATGTCCTGTTCGTATGCGGCGAAGACGGCGACCGGATCGCGTTGACCAAGTCAGCCGAACGGATGATGCATGCGCTCGCCGCTTACACCCGGGACGGAACCGTCTTCCCCGTCGACGCGCGCCTTCGTCCGCGAGGCGGTGAAGGCGAACTGCTTTCCACTCCGGCACAGTTGGCGCTGTATTTCGAGCACGAGGCCCAGGCCTGGGAAGCGCTGATGTACACCAAGCTGCGTTTTCTGGCCGGATCTCAAGCCCAGGGTGAACGCGCCCTGGCGATGCTGAAGATATTGTTCACAAGATTTGCCCAAGATCCCGGGTTCGCCCACGCAGTCCGGGAAATGAGGACGAAGCTCGAATCCGCCGAAGCGCCGGGAAAGAGTTTCAAGGCGTCGCCCGGAGGAATCTACGACATCGACTTCATCACCAGCTTCCTGCTGGTGAAACACAGTGTGTTGGACAAGCGGGGAAGCCTGCGTGACCGCCTATGGCGTTGTGTGGATTCGGGCGTTCTCGACAAGAGCGATGCCGGCCGCCTTGACCATGCCGCGGAACTGGTGCGCACCGTGGAGCACGTGGCGCGGCTGGTGGTTGGACGCGCAGGAAAGTGGCTGCCTGCAACCGAGCACGGCCGGAAGGTCACCGAGCATCTGACCGCGCAAATTCTGGAACGGGATTTTCCCGATGGACTGGAGAACGAGTTGGACCACACCTTCACCCAGGTCCGTGCGATTTACGAGCGGGTATTGGGGCAGTAAAACAGGTTTGTGTAGTGCCGGCATCCTGCCGGCTGTCCCGAGGGCGTCCCGCCCTCGGCGGGTTCGCTCATTTTCAATCCCAAACCCCGAGGTTCGCTAAGCGGTCGCGGGCGCCCGCGCCACACGTGCCGATCAGTTTCGGCGGAGGCCGTAGGCGGGGGCTGGGGCGGGGCGCCGGCTGCGTTGAATCAGCCAGATGATCAGCGCAACCATGCCGCCGAGGAACAGCAAGGGCAGCAGGAAGATCAGAAAAATCCATCCGCCACCTCCTCCCACAGTCGTCACATCGCCGGCAACGCTGGCCTGCGGGTCGCGGCGCAGCGTCCCGCCAATCGTCGTCAGGTCGCCGGCCACCTGGGTGCCGCTCTCGACGCGGACATTGCCGCCAATCGCGGTGACGTCTCCCGCGATCGAGGCCCCGGACTCGGCGAAAACGCTTCCGGCAATAGCCGTGACGTCGCCGGATGCCTGGCCCCGAAGATGAATGGAGCAGCCGATGCAAGTCACGTCGCCCACCTTTTCACCTGCCTCGATGCGAATGTCGTGATTGAACTGAAAGCGGTCAGAATTGGATTCTGCGCGACTGGCGTAAGGCGCTGCCAGCATCGCAAGTATGCACAAGGCTGGAAGGGAAGAGGACCAGGTCATGAGGTCTCCTGAGAAACGCTTGCGAAGAGTATAAGCCGGTTTGGGCCTCCTGGAAATGAACCTGTATGTGTGGTGATGAGACACGGCAAGGACATAAACCACGAAGGACACGAAGGCTTTGTTTTTCAGGGTTTCCTTCGTGTACCTTCGTGTCCTTCGTGGTTTATGGTTTCCAATCTGACCCACACACGCCAGCCCTAGTGCTTCGATTTCAGCGAGTAGTTTCTTGCCACTCCGAAGCCGGTGACCCCGATATGGACGATTGAGATCCAGCGTTCGATTTTATGGTGGTGGGCGCGATGCATCCAGTAGGAGAGGCCGACGGAAGTAAGCGTCGCTGCCGCCTCCAGGCTGGCAAATGCGGCAGAGTTATTGACGATGTCGTCCGGGATCAGGATTTCGTCGCGTCCACGCGCGAGAAAGTTACGGGTGGAAGCATAGTCCAGGCCGCGGAAGACAGCGACACCGGAGAAAAGAAGAATGTTGGTACGGTCCCAGAAGGCATGCGGCGGGGTTTTGGAGGGAGCATCGGGGATCGGGGCGGGCGCGGAAGAGGGCGTGGCTGCCGGTTGCTGGGCGGACGCAGGAAATGGAATCAGAACCAACGTGATGAGTAAGGCCAGCAGGCGGAGAGAGCCAAAGCGCATGCTGGCATTGTAGCGGGATTGTCCTTGCCGCCACCCACGTAGGCCCGGACGCCCTCGTCCGGGCAGGCGAGCGAAGCTCGCCGAGTTTGGGATGTTCTGCGCGATAACTGTCGAGCAGCGCTGGTGAGGGCATCCTTCGACTTCGCTCAGGACAGGCTCCGCCCCTCCGTGGGATGTCTGCTTTATAATTACGTGTTTGACTCACAATCGTTTTGTCCATCAGTGCGGAGGGTTTAATGGCGGCTTCCTACAACGGTGTGCCGGTCCCGGCCAACGGCGCGCGGATTTCCTACAGCAACGGCGCTTACCAGGTTCCCGACAATCCGATTGTGCCTTTTATCGAAGGCGACGGCACCGGGCGCGATATCTGGAAGGCTTCAGTGCGGGTGTTCGATGCGGCGGTGGAAAAAGCCTACAAAGGCAAGCGACGCATCGCCTGGTATGAAGTGTTTGCCGGCGAGAAAGCGATGGCGAACTTTAATACCTGGCTGCCCGACGACAGCGTGGCCGCCATACGCGAATTTCGCGTGGCCATCAAAGGGCCGCTGACCACGCCGGTAGGCGGCGGCATCCGCTCGCTGAATGTGGCATTGCGTCAGATTATGGACCTCTATTGTTGCGTGCGCCCGGTGAAGTATTACAAGGGCGTACCCTCGCCAGTAAAGCATCCCGAACGCATGGATGTCGTCATCTATCGCGAAAATACAGAAGACGTTTATGCCGGCATCGAGTGGGAGGAGGGAACGCCGGAGGCGGCGCGCTTGATCGAATTCCTCAATAAAGACATGCTGAAAGGCGGCAAGAAGCAGGTGCGCCTGGATTCGGGCGTCGGCATCAAGCCGATTTCCATCACCGGCACCAAGCGCCTGGTCCGCATGGCGATCAAGTTCGCGCTGCAAAGCGGACGCAAGAGCGTCACCCTGGTACACAAGGGAAATATCCAGAAGTTTACCGAGGGCGCCTTCCGCAAGTGGGGGTACGAACTGGCCACCGAGGAATTTCGCGATAAGGTTGTGACCGAGCGCGAGAGCTGGATCCTGGGCAACAAAGATAAAGACCCGAACATTTCGATCGAGCAGAATGCCGCGCTGATCGAGCCTGGCATGGAATTTGCCACGGAAGACTTCCGGCAGTCGATCTACAAAGAAGTCGAGAAAGTGCTGGAAACCATCTATGCCACGCATGGCAAGGGCGCGTGGAAAAAGAAGCTCATGATCAACGACCGGATAGCCGACTCGATCTTCCAGCAGGTCGTGACCCGGGCGGATGAGTATTCGGTGCTGGCCTGCCCCAATCTGAATGGCGATTACATTTCCGATGCCTGCGCCGCGCAGGTCGGCGGGCTGGGCATAGCACCGGGCGCCAATATCGGCGACGGCTTCGCCTGTTTTGAGGCCACCCACGGGACCGCCCCCAAATATGCGGATAAAGACGTCATCAACCCGGGATCGGTCATTCTCTCCGGAGTAATGATGCTGCGCTTCCTGGGCTGGAACCAAGCCGCCGACCTGGTGGAACACGGACTGGAACGCACCATCGAGCAGAAGAAAGTTACCTACGACTTTGAGCGTCTGATGGAAGGCGCCACCAAAGTGAAGACCAGCGAGTTCGCGACTTACATCATCGAAAACATGGGCGCGGGTGTTCTGACCGCGGCCGACTGACAGGCACCAACTGAGGACACGAAGTTCCACTAAGGAATTCCTTTGTGATCCTTCGTGTCCTTGGTGGTTAAAGATTTTCGAAAGGGACCATTCATGCGAAAGAAAGTCACAATTGTCGGATCGGGCAACGTAGGCGCTACCGCGGCTCACTGGATTGCTTCCAAGGAACTGGCCGATGTCGTGCTGATCGACATCATCGAAGGCGTGCCGCAGGGCAAGGGTCTCGACCTGCTCGAAGCCATGCCGATCGAGAAGCGCGATTCGTATGTGCTGGGCACCCAGGACTACGCCGATACCGCGAATTCTGACGTTGTCGTGATCACCGCCGGCATCCCGCGCAAGCCCGGAATGAGCCGCGACGACCTGCTCAACACCAACCACAAGATCATGAAAGATGTTGTGAGCAAGGTGGTGCAGCATTCGCCGAACTGCATTCTGATCATTGTATCGAACCCTCTGGATGCCATGGCCCAGGCGGCATACAAGATGGCTGGTTTTCCGCGCGAGCGGGTGATTGGCATGGCCGGCGTGCTGGATTCAGCGCGCTTCCGCACCTTTATCGCGCTGGAACTGAAAGTCAGCGTGGAGAACGTCACCGCATTCGTCCTGGGCGGCCATGGCGACACCATGGTCCCCTTGCCGCGATATTCCACCGTCGCCGGAATCCCGATTACCGAATTGATGGATGCAGCCACGGTCGAGCGCCTGGTACAGCGCACCCGCGACGGCGGGGCGGAGATTGTGAAGTATCTGAAAACCGGGTCGGCCTTCTACGCCCCTTCAGCCGCCGTGACGGAAATGGTCGAAGCCATCCTCAAAGACAAGAAAAAAATTCTGCCCTGCGCCGCCTACCTGCAAGGCGAATACGGGATCAACGGATTGTATGTCGGCGTGCCTTGCAAACTTGGCGCTGCCGGGCTGGAGCAGATTGTCGAAATCAAACTCACTCCCGAAGAGAAGGCCGCTCTGGACAAGAGCGCGGCTGCGGTCAAGGAGTTGGTGGCCGTGATCGGAGTTTAGGGCTCGTTTGTGGGACAGAGGTGGCCGATCCGCAGAATCATCCTGGTTGCGATGATTGTCTTTGGTCTTGCGGTTGTCGTTTTCACTTTTGCGAGAAAGTCACAGCATCATTTAATCCTTACGACATATTTCCAGGATGCCCACGGCCTGCGAACAGGGGCGCCTGTGCGGGTGGCTGGGGTCGACGTCGGACGAGTAACGGAGGTGCGTGTGCGGCCAGAACTCAAAGAACACGCTGCCGAGGTCAGGATGCTTCTCCAGACCCCCTACGAACTCAACATACCGGGGGATGCGATTGTGTCGCTAGCGACCGCCGGAGTGCTCGGGGAAACCTATCCCGAGATCGACCTGCGAGGTTCATCCGGCGCGCCCGCGAAACAAGAAGGAACGCTGAAGAGTCGGGAAAGCGGTGCCGAGCCCTCGCTCAAGACTCTTGTTGAACAGGTTGCGAAGAATGCCAAAAAAAAGATAGAGTCTCCTAGCTACCCATGCCTCGAACGACTGGCGAAGACGGCTTGAGGTACGAAGCTTGACGTTGTGACCATAGTCATTGACCATGGTATAATCAAAAAATGAAAGAAGTCGCCATCTCCGAGTTCAAGGCCAAGTGCCTGGGCATGCTGGAGCAGGTGCGCAAGACGCGCAAACCAATCCGAATCACGCGCTTCGGGAAGCCAGTGGCGGAGGTGATTCCTCCCTCTCCCGGGGAGCGAACCGGCCGGAAGCTTGGATCCATGGTCGGAACCGCAACAATTGTGGGAGACATCGTTGGCCCCACTGGAAGTTGGGACGACTGGGAAGCCTCTCGGTGAAGCTGCTCCTTGACACTCACATCTGGCTCTGGAGCACGCTTGAACCGCAACGCCTTGCCCGCCGTGTGGGCAAAGCACTGGCAGATCCTGCGAATGAATTGTGGCTTTCTCCGGTTAGCGTAGCTGAATTGCTGGTCTTGCTCCGCAAAGGACGTCTTACACTGCCCGGCGACGTTGCAGAATGGGTCGCGAAGACAATGGAGGATTTGCAACTCACGGAAGCGCCCCTGACAGTGGAAGTGGCGCTTGCCATATCATCGATAAACTTTCCCCACGGCGACCCCGCCGATCACTTCCTTGCAGCGACCGCAAAAGTGTTTAACCTGACCCTGATCACTGCCGACGAGCGTCTGATACGCCTGCGGGAAATTAGCGTTTTAGCGAATCACTGAGATCACACCTTCTCAATCACCACCGACTTCACCACCGCATCTTTCAGCGGCTTGTCCTGGCGGTTGCGTGGAGTAGCGACGATTTTCTCCGCCACCTCGTAGCCTTCCACCACTTCTCCAAAAATAGTGTGCTTGCCGGTGAGCCATTGCGTCGGAGCGATGGTGATGAAGAACTGCGAGCCATTGGTATTGGGGCCGGAGTTGGCCATGGCCAGCTTGCCGGGCTTGTCGAAGCTGTGGGGCGAGCCCTTGGTCTCGTCTTCGAACTGGTAGCCGGGGCCGCCAAAGCCGGTGCCCGCGGGGTCTCCGCCCTGGATCATGAAGTCGGGAATCACGCGGTGGAAAATCGTGCCGTCATACAGGCGGTCTTTACTCTTCTTGCGGCTGACCGGGTGGGTCCACTCGCGTTTGCCTTCGGCGAGCTCGGTGAAGTTGGCCACGGTCTTAGGCGCTTCTTTTTCGAAGAGGCGGCAGACGATGGTGCCTTCGGACGTGTCGATGATGGCGTAAGTTCCTGGTTGACGGGGCATTGGGTCCTTTCCTTTTGCGGATGCGAGGGCAAGATGCCCTCGCGACAGCCGGCGGGACGCCGGCGCTACTTTGGAGCGCTTGACGGCGCGGCTGGCTTCTTGACGGCTGGTTTGGCTGTGCTGGCTGCATGCGGCCTGGCTGCCGGCGCTGCGCCCTTGGTGATGACGATGTGAGTGATCCTGACCGGCCGGTAAGGGCGATCGTTGGCATCGCGACCCATGCGCGCAATCTGCTTCACCAGCGCGATGCTGGCCTCGTCGCATTGGCCGAACAAAGTGTATCCGCCGTTCAGGCTGGGATACGGAACCTCCGTGATGAAAAACTGCGAGCCGTTGGTGCCGGGACCGGCATTGGCATAGGCCAGCCGCCCGGGGCGGTCGAACTTCACGGTCGGAGAAGTTTCATTCTTGAATTCGAAACCAACGTCGCCGCTGCCGCTGCCGGCGGGATCTCCACCCTGAATCATGAAATCAGGAATCACGCGGTGGAAGATGGTGCCGTCGTAGAGCGGGACGCCGTGCTTCTTGGCGTGAGAAATGGGATTGGTCCAGTCTTTGGTGCCCTGGGCCAGCCCGATGAAATTGGCGACTCCGATGGGAGCCACATCGGGAAACAGGGTGCAGGTCAGCTTGCCTGCGGTGGTCTCGATAATGGCGGTGGGGCGGGCAGGCGTGGCGGCTGCCGTTTTGGCCGCAGCAGCGGCTGGCTTCTTCGCGGGCGCGGTCTTGTGCGCCGGCGTGGTCTGCGACCATCCTGGCGAAACCGCTACCGCTATCAGCAGGCAGATCGAGAAACAGTTTCTCATGGACGCTCCTGAGCGCCGGGCCTTGCCCGGCTGGACGGGTGAGGGCACCCGTCCCTACGTGGGTTGTGATGACTGCGAAATATGATTCTATCCTAGAGTCCTCAAAAAGCTATTGACTGGTCGAGGTCTGCGCGGCCTCGGCCTGCATCTCGTGGCTCACCCGTTCCACTTCGCCGAAGACGCGCAGCAGGTTTCCTCCGAGGATTTTGTGAATGTCTTTTTCGCTGTAGCCCCGATCCAGCAGGGCCTGGGTGATCCTGGGCAAGTCGGCGGCAGAGTCGATGCCCTCGGGCATGGCGCCGCTTACCCCGTCGAAGTCCGAACCCAGCCCCACGTGATCGATGCCGGCTACTTTGGCGATGTGGTCGATGTGATCGATCAGGCTCTTGAGCGGAGGCCGCGGAATCTTGGCGGCCCACTCGCGTTCGACCTGGTCTTTGTCCAGATAGTTGACGGACTTGCCCGCCGCCTTTAACTCTGCAACCCGCGCCTCCACCGCGGCCTCAGCGTCCTTCTGCTGGGCCTCGGCGGCCTTGCGGTAATTATCGTCGATGAAAGCGGAATAAAAATTGGTTTGCACCACGCCGCCGTTTTTCGCCACCGCGCGCAGCATGTCATCGGTCATGTTGCGGGGATGGTTGGTCAAGGCGCGCGCCGAAGAGTGGGACGCGATCACCGGCGCCCGGCTGGTTGCAATGGCATCAAAGAATGTCTTGTCGGCGACGTGGGAAATGTCCACTATCATTCCCATACGGTTCATCTCGAGAACCACTTGTTTGCCGAAATCCGTCAGACCGTTGTGATGCTGGATTTTGGGGTCGTCAATATCGCCGGAGGAGTCGGCCCACTCATTCGTATTTGACCAGCTCAGGGTCATGTAACGCACGCCCAGCCGGTAGTAGTCGCGCAGCAGGTGAATGTCGTTTTCGATGGAGTGGCCGCCTTCGATTCCCATCAGCGCGGCCAGCTTCTTCTGTTTGTGGGCGCGCTCGATGTCGGCCACCGAGAAGGCCATCATCATGCGGTCGGGATGGCGCGCCGCCTGCTCGTAAACCGAATCGATCATGTCGAAGGTGGACTTGGCGAAGTGTCCGCTGGTGGTTTCCGGATCGGCCCAGATGGAAAAAAATTCCGCGCCCAGGTTGCCGGCACGGGCCTTGTCCAGGCTGATGTGGCCAATATCTTTTGGATCAGTGTTGCCGATATCGAAGTTTTCGTAGAGAAAGCGCTGCGGCGTGTCGGCGTGCGTGTCCACGACAATGGCGGAATCGTGGATGGCGCGTGCCCGCGGAGTAATAGTTTGTGCGGCCAGGGACGCTGACAGCAGCAGGAAGAGGGAAGACCTGAAAATATTCATGGCGTTTGAGGGATGCGCGAAAAGGGATTTTATACGCTTTTCAACCTTCTTTGCAGGGAAGACCGAGGCCCCAGTTTCGGCCACACTCTTACCCGGCGTCATCCTGAGGGACTTTAGTCCCGAAGGATCTGGCGTGCACTCGCGCACCGCCTGCCCAAGCCGCGCACGCACTCCACGCCAGATGCTTCGCAAGCTCAGCATGACGCCACGCGCGAGAACGGATGTCTGCGGAGAGAGTGGGCCTAAGAGCTTTTATGCGGAATTTCTTACGCCGATGCCAAAGGACACGCGATTGGCCCTCGCTACTCCACCTTTTCCGATACCCAGCGCGAAACCGCCGTCACCACTTTCCGCGGAGAGAAACGCACCGATTCGGCGACCAGCCAGTTGCGGAATCCCGGAATCACCATGGTTTTGCCTTTGAGTAATCCTTGATATCCGGCGCGAGCCACTGCCTTCGCCTCCATGGGACGAAGCTTCTGGAACAGGCGTGACTTGTCGTTGCCGGCGCGGCCGGCGAACCCGGTCTCGGTCGCTCCCGGACAAAGGCAAGTCACGGTAATACCCTTGCCGGCCAACTCATTGGCCAGCGCCTCGGAAAACGAAATCACGTACGCCTTGGTGGCGTAGTACACCGCCATCAGGGGACCAGGCTGAAAGCCCGCGGTCGATGCCACATTCATGATCTTGCCCGCGCCGCGCTCCAGCATCGGCCCCAGAAAGAGCCTGGTGAGATAAGTGAGCGCAGCGATGTTGAGCTGGATCTGGCCTGCACTCTCCTCCAGCGCGACGTCGGCGAATTCCCCAAACTTGCCGTAGCCGGCGTTGTTGACGAGAATATCGACCTTCACCCCGTCGCGCTGTAGTTCATCGAAAAGAGACTGCGGGGCAGCCGGGGCCGCGAGGTCGAGGGCCAGAGTCCTGACCGTGATGCCAAACTGACGCTGCAGTTCATCTCCAACCTGCGTGAGCCTGGGTCCATTGCGGGCGACGAGAACCAGATTGTGGTGGTCTTTGGCGAACAGCTTGGCCAGTTCGTATCCGATGCCGCCGGAAGCGCCGGTGATCAACGCGGTGAGGGGAACGTCAGTCATCCTAAAGGTTGAAGGAAATTCGCGGCGTACGCCGTCATCAAAACCATTGACTTGTCCAATCTCTCAGTTCCGCCCAGTACACGTGCACGCGATTGGCCAGGGTTTCCCGTCTCATCAAGTCATAGCCACCGTGCGGGGTGCTCAATGCCGGAGAATAACCCTTGGGCACCTCGAATAGCGCGTCATCGAGGGGAGAGTCGGAAAACTCCAGCAATTCAACCTTGCTGACAGTACTCCTGCCTTGTTCCGTCTTCGTGGTGGTCTCTTCCAATGGAAAGCCGGCAGGAGCAGTGCCCAGTCGTTTGAAATGTATGCGATCGTGCCGTCCCCCGGCAATCAACATCGCGTAAACGAAGCCGTTTCGCGGGCCTGAATCTTCGCAACCGGGGCCGGGCAAGTCGATGTACCATCCGTCGCGTTCTTCCGTACTGGATGGCATGGCGGCGCCAGGATCGGATTCCACGGTGGTCCTGATCTTCAATGTGCCGGGCCGTATAGGCGCCCTGCTGGCGTCGCTCACCGGTGTCGATCGAGTCGATTGTGATCAGTGACTTCAGCGCCGGTCATCTCGGTTGGCGGCAACGGCCGGGCACGTTTACGCTGTTCCGACCAATCTATGATCGGAAGTTCCGCGTACAGCCTGGCGTCCTCATTCAGGACGATCCTCTTCCGTTCGTCGCACCGGCTGATGCTGACAAATTTCATTTTGGATGGTTTGTCGCGGGAATATTCCCGACGACGCTTGGATCCCTTGAAGTACGAGGGTTTCCACCGTCGAGTCGAAGGAATCATTGCGCCGCGTCTTGATCGTTAGATCGGAAGAATTTGGTATGTTCGAATTCGCGAGGACCGCAGACCCGAGAAGAGAGATGAAAAGCGGCAACAACTTTAGTGTGGAGGGCCCCATACTGTTCCTCCAGGAAAGGGGCCAATGCAACCTTCCATTGGCCCCATGCCAGAAACCACGCCGGAACGATGTTCCGGACTACGCGCCCACCATCGCCGGCTCAACCCCATAGATCGAATACCACGAGGTCGCGGCCTTCAGGCGGTCGTTCACGTTGTTGATGTTCTTCACGCCTTCAGACTCCAGCCATTCGCGGAAGGCGGCCGCGCCCTGCTTGGCATACACCGGGATGCCATCCTTCCACGTGGCGCGTCCGCAGAGTACGCCGTTGAACTTCACTCCCGACTCCGCCGCCAGTTCCAGCGCTTCGGTGAACTCCGCATTGCTCACACCCGCGGAAAGATAAATAAAGGGTTTGGTGGTGGCCGTCGCCGCTTCGAGAAACAACCCCATGGCCTCCATTTTGCTGTAGGCTTTTTGTCCGCCAAATGCCTTGGCGCCGTCCACATACTTCATATTGATCGGCACTTCGACCTTCAGCACATCCACGCCGTAGCGGTCCTTGCTGAACTCTTTCATGCTGGCGGCAACAATCTTGGGCTTTTTCTTGGCGTAGTCCAGGGCTTTTTCGTCCGCGCCCTCTTCGTAGCCCACGAATTCGAGGAAG
This sequence comes from Terriglobia bacterium, assembly GCA_963752375.1. Classification (GTDB taxonomy): domain Bacteria; phylum Acidobacteriota; class Terriglobia; order Terriglobales; family Acidobacteriaceae; genus JAIQFF01. Next base: position 24,706 of record CAVVYF010000035.1, on the reverse strand, counting down.
AACGGGATATCATTGGCGCGGCATTCGTCGCCGATACGCTCCACCCAGGCGTGCTTCTTCTCATTGACGTCCTTGGGATCGAACGGCGTGTAATAAAGCAGGATCTTCAGGCAGTCCGCGCCCGCTTCCTTCAGGCGGCGCACCGACCAGAGATCGAGCAGATCGCCCAGCCGCCCCGGACCGGTCTTGTCATATCCCGTCTTCTCGTAAGCCAGCAGCAACCCGGCATTCTTCGCGCGCCGCTTCGAGGCGGGCAGGCCCCACTCCGGATCGAGCAGGATGGCGCTGGCGTGCGGTGTGAGCACCTCGGTGACCAGCGTTTTGAATTCCTCCATCATGGCGTCGCTCACATCGCCGCCTTTTTCCTTGGCCAGAGATTTCTGCAGCGAGCCGCGCTGGTCCATGGCCGCGGCGGCGATGACCCCGCGTTCGTTCGAAACGTTCTTGAGCCCGGCCAGCTTTCCTGGGGTAAGTTTCATAATTTCCTCCGACGAGTGCGTCAATTCCGCTCCAATTGTAAATCAATCGCGGAGACGACGACTGTTCTGGTCGGAGAAATTTGTAAATCTTCGGGCTCATCCGCCCGGGCGAACTCGCAGAGACTGAGAACTGAGAACTGAAAGCTGAAAACTGGCAGCTGTTCCTACAACATTGTCACAGCCAGACTTCCGGGCTGGTTCATGTCGCAGATAGGGAGGCGAGTCGTCAACCCGTGGAAGAAGTTCCCCACGCCTCGCCAGTCCGCAGAAATTTCGAACTCAGCCGTGGAACTCGCAGGTAATTGGTTTGCCGTCCACGTCCCCGGCGAGGTCTAATGCCCCATGCGCCTGCACATCGATTGGGTTCTCCTGCCTGTTCTCCTGGCGACGATGGCTGCCTTGCTCTTTCTCCTGCGCCGCACCCGTCTGGGCCCTTTTTTGCGGGAGCGCATTGCCGATCGTCCGCGGCGCCGCCTGTTTATCGCCTCCGTCAGCTTCTTTCTGACCTTCGCCACGGTGCGGGCGATGGTGTTTTGTATCGTGCATCACATCCCGCCCTTCCACTACGTCATCATGGAAGGCCGCCACATCCATCACCTGGTGTTCGGGATACTGATCCTGTTATTCGTGGGCTACGGTTGGCTGTGCGAGGTGGGCAGCGGCAGCGATTCCTCCTCCATTCTCGCCGGCAGCGTGATGTCGCTGCTGTACGGGCTGGGCGCGGCGCTGACCCTCGATGAATTCGCCTTGTGGCTGAACCTGAAAGACGTTTATTTCGTCCGCGAAGGACGATCCAGCTTCGACGCCATCATCCTGTTCGGCTCCCTGCTCGCCATCAGCACCTGGGGTGCTCCGCTGTTTTCGGCTTCGGCCAGGGGAAGAGGAAGGGTTGACGGGTAACGCCATCATGTCGTGCGAACATTCACGCCTATAGACGGAACATCCAACAACATCATTCCACCGACAACCATGCGGTCGAATGCGTTACCCTTGGTTGGCAGGTAATCCCGGGAGTCTTGATCTCATGTCATTCATACGGAACCGCAGGCCGCTGCTTGTCGTTGGTACCTCTGCATTGCTTATGGCAACTGCCTGGGGGCAGTCGTCGGTGCCGAAGAAGCAATCCGCCACCGCACCCGGCCTCAACCGCCTCCGTCACATCATCGTGCTGGCCCAGGAGAACCGCTCCTTCGATCAGTACTTTGGTGAGTTGCGCGAGTACTGGGCGCAAAACGGCTATCCCGATCAATCCTTCGATGGCCTGCCGCAGTTCAATCCCACGTCGGGTATTGCGCCGCTCTACGGGCCGCCGCCGGCCGTACCCGGTTGCGATCCCGCGTTTCCGCCTCCCAGCGATTGCAAGATAAACGCCAGCAGCCCGGCCGTAGCTTCTTACGAACTGCTCACGGAGTGCACCGAGAACACCAGCCCCTCGTGGAATGAAGCCCACCGCGACTGGGACGTGAACGATCCTGTCGGCCTGCGTCCAGCCAAGATGGACGGATTCGTCCGCACCGCCGCCCATGATGCCAGGTTTCTTCCCCCGCCCTACTTCGACACCGACGGCAAGCGCGCCATGGGCTACTACACCGGTAAAGATCTGAACTACTACTACTTCATGGCATCGAACTTTGCCACATCGGACCGCTGGTTTCACCCGGTCATGACGCGGACCCATCCCAACCGTGAATACCTTTATGCTGCAACTTCGCAGGGAGATGTGTACAAAGTCGGTACCAACAGCGGGGACAGCCAGCACCTCACCGCCAGGACCATCTTCCAGGAGCTGCAGAGCAAAGGCATCAGCTGGAGAATCTACGTCGACCCGGCCCATAGCCCATGCACCGGCCCGCCTTACGACCACGCCTGCCTGATGCGGCTCAGTTACATCCAGTTTTTTGCCTGGGGACAAACCGTTCCAAAAAATTGGCCGTACAAGATTGCTCCCATCTCGCAGTATTTTACCGACCTGAAAAATGGCACATTGCCGCAAGTCGTTTTCATTGAACCCGCCAGCAACGCCGGCCTCGACGAACATCCTTCCGATTCCGACAAGTTCCCCATCAACGTTCAGCTCGGGGCCCGTTACGTATCGACCCTGATCAACGCGCTGATGGCCAGCTCGTCGTGGTCTGACTCAGCTTTTATCCTGACCTTCGACGAAAGCGGAGGCCTCTATGATCACGTTGCGCCCATTGCAACCGTGAGTCCGGACGGCATCAAGCCCAAAGATCTGATGGCGGGGGATTTCTGCACTACCGCGACGGGACCGACGTGCGATTTTGTGTACACCGGCTATCGCGTCCCGCTGATCGTGGTTTCTCCCTTTGCCAGGAAAAACTATGTCTCGCACACTCCGGCCGACCTTACCGCCATCCTCAAGCTGATCGAACTTCGATTTGGGGTCTCCAGTCTCACCGCCCGGGACGCGCACCAGATGGACATGACAGAGTTCTTCGACTTCAGCAATCCTCCGTGGCTGACCCCGCCCACACCCCCGGCCCAGCGCACCGGCGGCCCTTGCTATCTGAACGCTCTACCTTAGCCAGACCATTCTGGCGCGAATTGTGCCCCCACACAAAGCAAACCCGGCCGGAGCCGGGTTGTCTTGGAAATAACGGTTCGAGAACTCTGTCGCAGACTCTTTCGAATCAGTTACGGAGCGATGCGGTCCGTGATGGTGTCATTGTGATAGGTAGAGTGCTCCCTCAGCTGCAGCCATCCGCCCCCGGCCTTAAACGTATCCGCAACCGCCGACTTTTCGCTCGTGGCGAAGTCCTGCCACGAGTTGTAGCGGACCAGCGTCAGGTAGTTCCACGGCCCGCCTTCCACATGCTGCATCAGCACGTTTCCCGAAGCGGTGTCGCCGGGACCATTCTGGCTTAGCGCTTTTTCCAGTTGCTCGCGATGTCCGGGAGCAGCGCGATAGACGGAAACCACATAGACCGAACCTGCGGATTTTCCAGCGGAGCCCTCGTCGATACCCAGCGCCTTGGTGAACTCAGCCCAGGACGGACCGTTCACAAAAGTATCGGTATGCCAGGCGTACAGGTCTCGTACCGCCGGTGTCACCGCAGTGCCAGCTGCCTCGACCGTAGTCTTGGTTCCGAGATGCTGGATGACGGCGTAATCCCAGTCCTCGCCATCCTGATGTCGCAACACAATATGATGCGCGGACATGGGCTCTTTAGGATCGGCCGTTTTAAGATACTCGGCCAGCTCAGCGCCTTTGCCGAGCGCGGCTTTTGCGAAGTGGACATGATAGAGATCGGTGCGAGCCGGGGCATTCTGGGCCAGCGCAACAGAAACGAAGCTGAGCAGAGCAAGCAGCAAGGTACAAATGCTCTTCAATGTATCCTCCAAATTTTCGGATTTAAGGGATATGGAACCGAGTGAGGGGCCTGTGCGATATGTTCCTGGTGTGACGAGCGAAGTATAACAGGCCCAATCGCCCCAAGCCCTAAAACCGCAAAATTAACGCCAACACGAAGCCATGATTGCGTGAGTGCAGTCGCCTGATTGCAACCGTTAGGGAGCGTTCACAGCCTCCGCCCACTCTTCGGGGTCATGCCAGCCGGGTCCCTCTTGCTGGTCAATTTTTCGACAATTGTCGAGTCTTGGCCAGACACCTGACGGCGGGGTGTGGTAATGTGCCGCGAAATGGCGAGTATCGTAGCTCGTTTGCTGGTTCTCGGTTTGGTGGCGATCACAACTGGCTTTGCCCAGGAAGCTGCGCCCTGGCATGACCCCTCCAGACACAAAGTGCAGTTGGTGACGGTGGAGGAGGGCGTTAAGCTGGAGGTGCTCGATTGGGGCGGAACGGGAAGGCCAGTTGTACTGCTGGCGGGACTCGGATTCACCGCTCATGTTTTTGACGGTTTTGCGGAGAAATTAACCGATTCGTATCACGTGTATGGAATCACGAGGCGCGGTTACGGAGCCTCGAGCCGGCCCTCATCCGGTTACACCGAACAGCGTCTGGCAGAGGATGATTTGCGAGTTTTCGATGCGCTCAAGCTGGTTGCGCCGGTTGTCGTCGGCCATTCCGTCGCGGGAAATGAGTTGTCGCAACTGGGCATTCATCATTCTGACAGGATCGGAGGGCTGGTTTACCTGGAGGCTCTTAACGACGGAACGGATGACTACACCGATTACGATGCGCTCTGCAGCAAGCTGCCCAAAGCCATGCAGAGCGGACCAACGCCTTCCCCCGCCGACCTGAAATCGTTTCCAGCCTATCGGGATTGGCGAAAGCGGACCCAGGGAATTTCAATTCCTGAATCCGAATTGCGTAATGACTTTACGGAGAATCGGGATGGAAGCGTCGGCGGCCGCACGACGCCGAGTTGGGTCCCTGACGCCATGATGGGAGCCTGGAAGCACGATTATTCCCAGATTCGCTCGCCGGTCCTTGCGTTCGTGGTCTACGATACGCTCGATGGCCCTCCTCAGAACCAGATACAGAAATACCATGTGACGAATGCAAAGGAACGCGACATCGTTGACGCGGTGTACGGCTTGTACATCGGGATGACCAGAATTCGGATAGAAAGAATAAAGCGTGCTGCAGGCGGCGCTCGTGTGGTCGAGCTATGGGGCGCGGACCATTTCGTGTTCCTATCAAATGAAGCGGATGTGCTGCGCGAATTGCGAGCTTTTTTGGCAACTTTGCACTAGCCGTCGGTAACCCGAGTTCATCCAACGCGCACATGGGTCTCGTTCCACGCCGGTAAGCCCAACGTCCCTACGCTAGTCTCCGACAGCGAAAGGAGGCACGCACGCATAGCTGGCGACAAATCGGCGGTCTTTTCGTCCTCGCTCTGGTTTCTACACCCGAGGCCATTTCCGTTATATCTCCTTACCCCGCCACTAATTGACTGCCGTGGCATTCCCACCTAACATTGGCCCGACTCCACTATGAGCCAGAGCATGATCGGCCAGACCATTTCGCACTACCGCGTCACTGAAAAGCTGGGCGGTGGCGGAATGGGCGTGGTGTACAAGGCCGAGGACACCTCGCTCGGGCGTTTTGTGGCGCTCAAATTCCTGCCAGACAACGTGGCCCAGGACCCGCAAGCGCTGGAACGCTTTCGCCGCGAAGCCCGCGCTGCCTCCGCCCTCAACCATCCCAACATCTGCACCATCTACGAAATTGGAGAACACGAGGGCAAACGCTTTATCGCGATGGAGTTCCTGGATGGCCTGACCCTGAAGCACATGGTGGCCGGGCGTCCGCTGGAAAACGAGACCCTGCTTTCGCTGGCCATTGAGATTGCCGATGCCCTCGACGCGGCCCACTCCGAAGGCATCGTCCACCGCGACATCAAGCCCGCAAACATCTTCGTCACCAAGCGCGGCCACGCCAAGATTCTGGATTTTGGGCTGGCGAAAGTCGCGCCCACCGCCGGCTCGTCCAGCCAGGTGGCATCGGCCAACACCATGACCGGCACCATCGACGAACAGCACCTGACCAGTCCTGGCACCATGGTGGGCACGGTGGCTTACATGTCGCCGGAACAGGCGAAGGGCAAGGAACTCGATGCCCGCACCGATCTGTTTTCCTTCGGCGCGGTGCTTTATGAAATGGCCACCGGCACGCTACCGTTTCGGGGCGACACCTCGGCCCTGATCTTCAAGGCCATTCTGGATTCAGGTCCGACGCCCGCAGTTCGCCTGAACCCCGACGTCCCTGCCAAACTCGAAGACATCATCGACAAGGCGCTCGAAAAAGACCGCTCCCTGCGCTACCAGCACGCCTCGGAGATGGCGAGCGACCTGAAGCGCCTGAAGCGTGACACTGACACGGGGCGAATAGTGCTGCCCGCGGGCGTCGAAAGCGAAGCGGCAAGGACGGCGACCGGATCCTCGAGTTCCAGCCGGCACGATGTCAGCGTGCAGGCTGCATCGGCCGCAGCTTCCGGCCAAAAGCGGGCGTATGGGAAAATCGTCGCCCTGGTTGCCCTGATCGCAGTCGCAATCGGCGCCGTGGTTTTTTGGCTACTCCAGCATCGCACGCCGCCCACGGCCACTTCCGCCAATCCCACCACAGTCGCCGTTCTCCCTTTCCAGAACCTGAGTCCCGACAAGGATGCAGATTTTCTGCGCCTGGCCTTGCCCGACGAAATCGCTACCGGGCTGAGTTACGTGAAGTCATTGTCCATCCGCCCTTTCGCCACCACCAGCAAATACAACTCCGCCACTCTGGACCTGGAACAGGCGGGGCGCGAGATGCGGGTCACGACTATCGTAACCGGCCACTACCAGAAGGAAGGCGACCAGCTGCAGATCACGCTCGAAGCGGTCGATGTGGCGAACAACCGTTCTGTGTGGCGCGACACGCTCAGCGTCGGAGCTTTGGACATGATCGCCATGCAGATTGCGGCCAGAGTCCGCCAGGGCCTGGTGCCGGCTCTCGGGGCCGGGGACACGTCAGCAGAAGCGGGAACGCATCCCAAAAACGAAGAAGCCTACGATTTGTACTTACGCAGCGTCTCCTTGCCCCATGACGCTGCTCCCAATAAAGAGGCCATTGCCATGCTGGAGCGCTCCGTGGGTCTGGACTCCACTTATGCGCCTGCGTGGCGCGCGCTGGGCGAGCGCTACTACTATGACTCCCACTACTCGGATGGCGGCGCGGCCATGTTCGAGCGTTCCACTGCCGCCCAAGAGCGCGCCCTGGCCCTCGATCCCGACTACGGCGACGCGGCCGGCATGCTCATCACCAACCGGGTCGAAACCGGTGACCTGGGCAGGGCCTATCGAGACGCGAAAGCCCTGGTGGCACGCCACCCCGAGAACGCCATGGCCCACTTCGCCCTGAGTTATGTCCTGCGCTACGGCGGCATGCTCGATGAAGCCGCGCCCGAGTGTGACAAGGCGGTGGCGCTTGATCCCGGCAACTATCAATTCCGATCCTGCTCTTTCGTGTTTGATCAAATGGGAATTCCGATCGCGCCATGGATTTCCTCCGGCTGGACCCGGGGTCGGCCTGGGTCTTGTCAAATTTGCCTCTCCATTACGAACGCGCTGGCAAGCGGGCAGAAGCGCGAGCCAGCGCGGACAAAATAGTTGTCGATCCCGTGAAGGCAGTCATGGTTGCCTGTCTCTCCCCATCCTCTCCAGCCCAGCTGGACAAAGAGGTCCGCGCCGCTACCCCGGGCTTTTTCGCCGATCCCGATTCCGAGAACCGCTACTGGGACGCCACACTGATGGCTGCCTGCGGAAAGCAGGACATTGCCGTGCGCCTGGTCAAGAGTGCGATCGAGGGGCGCTACTGCGCCTATTCAGCTCTACAGACCGATCCCCTGATGGCAAGTCTGCGGAGTGCTCCGGAGTTTCCTGGGTTGCTCAGCGCCGCAAAAGAGTGCCAGAACAACTTTCTCGTCGAGCGTGCCCAGGTTTCGCACTGAGCGGAAATGAAAGCCTCGGGAGGTCTCATGAAATCCTGGTTGATGGCTGTTATCGTTCTGGCTTTCGCCGCGACGCCGATTTCCTCGCAGCAGCAGTCGTATCAGCCACTGTCGTTCCATCTCGAATGCTCGAACAGCGATTGTCCGCTGTTGCGCGGTGCTCCGCAGACTACAGGGATGCGCAGCGGATTCGTCCGGCTGAAGCCTGGTGAATCGGTAGGCGAGCATTCAACTCAGGAGCACGAAGAGGCGTTGGTGGTTCTGCAGGGACAGGGCAAGGCCGAAGTCGAGGGCAGGGAAGCGCTGCCCATCTCTTCCCGGATGCTGGCCTATATTCCTCCCCGGTCGCGCCACAACGTCACCAACACCGGGAAGGAAATTCTGGAATACGTGTACGTGGTCGCGCCAATTGCTGGCGGAAAATAATTCTGTGAAACTTTGCGTGACGAGGCCGTGGCCGACTCGTTCCTCCTGTTAACCCAAAATCAAAGTCAAAGGCGGCGGACAGAGCCTGCCCTGAGCGGAGTCGAAGGGAGTGTCCGCCCCACACTACTGCCGCAACGTCAGCGTCCCCAGCACCGCCTGCTGTTTCGCGATCAGCGCCTGCACGCCCTGGCTGGCCAGGGCGATCATCTTTCCCAGTTGCTCCTCGTCGAAGACCTGGTGCTCCGCCGTGGCCTGTACTTCGACCAGTTTGCGGCCCGCGGTCATTACGAAGTTCATGTCCACATCGGCACGCGAGTCTTCTTCGTAGCACAGGTCGAGCAGAATCTCGCCATCCACGATCCCGATGCTTACCGCCGCCAGATAGTCGCGGAAGGGAACTGAAGTCAGGGTGCCCGCCTGCACCAGCTTTTCCAGAGCCAGGCCGAGCGCGACGAAAGCTCCGGTAACCGATGCCGTGCGGGTCCCGCCGTCGGCCTGAATTACGTCGCAGTCAATCCAGATGGTGCGCTCGCCCAACCGTTCCAGGTCCGTCACCGCGCGCAGGGCGCGCCCGATCAGGCGCTGGATTTCATGGGTCCGTCCGCTGGGACGCCCCTTGTTCACTTCACGCGCCGTCCGCGTCAGGGTGGCCCGCGGCAGCATGCTGTACTCGCTCGAAATCCAGCCCTTGCCCCGGTTGCGCATGAATTGCGGCACGGTTTCTTCGATCGAGGCGGTGCAGATCACCCGCGTGTTGCCGAGCTCAATCAGCACCGATCCTTCGGCAGTATTAATGAAATTGGGAATGATATTGACCGGCCGCATCTGGTCCGGAGAACGATTGTCGGATCGAAAGAACATGCAAGGATTCTAGCAGCCGGAGGAGCAGCAATTCGCAATTGGCATTTGGTATCGGGACAAATAGCAATTTGGCAGGTGGTCACAATTGCACAGATTAAAGTGCATCCAGGAAGTATTGTAAATTGTGGAAAATGTTGTTCGCAGTGGAGCCTTTCATGGACACCAATCAGAGACAAATCGCGCTATCCGTGCTCGAAAGCCTCAGAGGAGATCTGGTCTATGCGCACCTGAACAATGGCAGTCGGGTCTTGGACGTAGCTGATCTTCGCCAATACATCTATGAGCAGATGAACCTGATCCGAACAAACGCCCTCACCATGTGCGAACTCTACGGCTTCGACAACGGCCATGGCCGAGGCATCAGTAACAGCAACGGTCACAACGGGAAGGCGCATCCATAGGATATTGGGAGCGCAATCCAGGCAGGAATTCTCGACTCCGGGTAGCCAGTAGCCAGAAGCCAGTAGCTAGAAGCTACTTCTGCAACTCCGCGACCATCTGCGCCACCGCCGAAACATCATAAACCGACGACAGGTCAGCATGACCCGCCAGCGTTTCGCGTTCCTTCCCGCCCACCAGAATCTTTACCCGGTTGATTCCGGGGATACCTGTAGCCAGGGTCTGCACCAGCGAGGCCACGGTGAGTTCTTCCACCAGAACGCCGGAGCGATGCCCGTCGGCAAAGGCGTCATTGACATCGATCACCGCCAGCCCGGGATCGACGAGGTACACGTCGCGCACTTCGCTTCCCGGACCCAGCGGGTGCGACGACGATTTATCCATATAAAGGCCGAGCAACGCACGCAGCAACTCCTGGGCCCGTTCCTGGCGTCCGGCAGGCAGCGGAATGCTGGCCGATTGTGCCCGCAGCACGCCGGGGTCGTCGTAGGCCACATACAGCGTGACTTGTTCAGTGGGTCCCTGCACCGGCGCTGCTACCGGATGGGCATACTCGGCGGGCACTTCGGCCTGCGTGGCCCGGCCTCTCATCCGCCACGCATAGAAGCTCATTCCCAACGCTACGGCCAGCATCGCCGCGACTGCGATCATCAGATGACGCGGGATCATGGCGCGCCCCCCAGCTGGTTTCGCACGCCTTCAATTCCAGCCGTGACCGATTCCGCCACCATTTGCTGGTAGGCAGGGGAAGTCAGGTCATCGAGCTTGCCCGACGGGGGCGCGATTTCGATGGCCACCGCGGCCGCCGTAATGTTGTTCAAGGGGCGCAGAGGCGCCAGCAGGGAACGCACCGCGATCTGCTTTTTGCCCAACTCCGTCGCCAGGCTGGCTGCGACGCTCTGGCTGGCGGCGCGAAACCCGGACTGCGCCGTGGTCCAGTCCAGAAACGGCCCCGGGCTCTCGCTCCCCACCGGAAGCAATGCGGTGTAGAGCCGGATTCCAGCGCCCTGCGAGGTCGCGTGCAGGCAAATGTAGATCGCCGGATGGGCCGCGTTGGTCATATTTGCGCGCTGGTCCAGGCTCATGGTGGCGTCTCCCTCGCGCAACACCAGCGTCGAAATCCCGCGCGCCTGCAACTGCTGGCCCAGCCGCAACCCAAAGGCCAGGGTGACATCCTTTTCCGCCAACTGGTCGCTCAGCGCGGCGCCGCGCTCATCCCCGCCATGGCTCGCGTCCACCACCACAAAATAGTGTGCGGGGGTCGCAACCGTCGCGGGCATGACCATTCCAGGCAGGACCTGTGGAGGGAGTCCGCCCGGAGCAACGGCGGGGGGCGCGGCCGGGAGCTGCGCACTTGGAGCCGATTGCGGCGCCGGCGTAATCGTGATGGTGCGGCCGTTGTTGCTGAAGCTGGCGAAGAGCGGAACCGGCCCGTTCACTGCGATCTCTGCCGCCCCGTTACTCTCCTGAAATGTGGCCGAAGGGATGACCGGGCTGTCGAAAGTCAAAGTCTGCGATCCGGGAGGGACCAGCGCTTCCCGGGTAAACACCATGCGCAGTTTTCCCGGCTCGGTTGCAATCGTGGGATTCACCGGCGCAGTGAAATTCATCACCAGGGTGGGCGGATTCGTCCTGGTTACCTGGGCGGTAAAGTGGACCGCCACATTGCCGATAAACAAGCGCCGCGAACTTTCGTGAAAGTTTACCGGCGTTCCCAGAAAGCGCTGCATGAGTCCGGGTAGGGAACTCAGGGGCAGCAGGCCGTGCCCGTTTTCCAGCCAGAAGTTGGCCGGAAGGTCGAAACTTTTTCCCCGCACCCGCGCCCGGGTTTGTCCGGGAGTGAATTCGCCTTCCACGCGGTTGAAACTCAGTCTCCAGATGCCGCCATCGGTGTAGGCGCTGACCGACCCCAGGGGACTAAGGATTTCGAGCAGGCCAACATATTCCGCGCCGTTCTGCTCTCTGACCGCAACCGAGTAACTGGCGGTGGAGGAGTACACCGACAGCCTCTTCTCTTCGGAGAAGCCGGAAACCGCCGCATTGAAAACCAGCAAAGCCAACAGAAGCGCGGTCCCAAAAATCACCGCCGGAGCGGCCCGCTCCCGAGGTCGGCTACTCCAGCGCATAGATGGTCAGACCGGTAAGCAGCTTGGGATAAAAATCGGTGGACTTCTGAGGCAGCACTTCACCGGCAAAAGCAATGTCGCGCACTTGCGCCATGCGGGCGGGATTCATAAGGAAGGCGACATTGGCCGCTCCGCTCCTCACCTGCGCCATGGCCTCGCCGATGTCTCGAATGTAGCGCACATTTTTCTGCTCGCGGACCGCTTCTTCCGAAATCCCGAGCACGCCCTCGAGCAAACACTTGTGCAACTGCACCACGTCGAGCGCCTGCTGGCGCAGCGACCACCCGGCAAAAATTTCCCCGGCCACGGCTTTGGGCCGGTCGAGGAGAAAGACCCGGTCGGAGGCGACCGCCAGCAGGGCCGTGCCCATGCGCCCGGCCTCGCGCAGAATGACAGCGGCGCGGGCGGCGTCCACCGTGGCATCCACCTCCTCCACGCTGAAGTAGGCGCTGGCCCCGTCGCGGAAGGCAGTCGAGGAAAAGGAGGGCAGACCGTGCACCACGCGGTGCGTCGGCAGGATGACCATGCCGGGACTATCCATGTTGACCAGAGTCATCATGACCAGTTCGTGGGGGGCGGCCCCGGGGTCGGAAACCGCGCTTGCGCTCTGTCCCCTTGGATCCTGCAGCGAAGCGCGTTCCCTGGGAGCCGCTCCGGAAGGTCCAGCTACTGCCTGGCGTTCGTTGCGATAGGTCAGTGCGGTTTCATAGCGGTGATGGCCGTCGGCAATGATCAGCTTCTTGTCCCGCATCTTGCCCCGCACCAGGTTGACCAGGCCGGGATCGGAGACTTTCCAGACGCGGTGCGAGACTCCATATTCGTCGAGAGTTTCGAGATCGGGCTGGCCGCCGGGCGCCAGCAGGCCTTCGATTTCGGCGGCAGGATCGCTGTACAACATGAAAAGCTGCCCAAAGTGGGCCCGGGTGGCCCGTAATAGTTCCAGGCGGTCGGCTTTGGGCTTGGCCAGAGTCTGCTCATGGCGGAATACGACGCCGGAGGAATAGTCTTCGATCCGGCCCAGAGCAATGATGCCGCGCCGCTCCAGTTCGGCCGTTCCTCCGGGGGCCGTAAAGCGCTGAACATAGAGGTAGAGCGAGGGCTGGGGATCCTGCAGGAAGATGCCTTGCCGCCTCCAGTCCCGAAAAAATTGCGCCGCACGGGAGTACCGGTTTTCCCCCGGATGGTCGTCAGCGTGCTCCTTGCCCAGGATGACGCGCACCAGGTTCTGTGGACTGGCGGCGTAATAGCCATCCTGCATCTGGGGCGTGATCTTGTCGTAGGGCTGGGTCACAACTTGTGCAATCGAAACCCGGGTCGGGTCATAGCGAAGGGCGCGAAAGGGCTCAATGTGTGCCATGGCTGAAAGTGGAATCTGAAATTGTACAAGAGCTTTGTGTAGTGTGGCGACCCACACGCTTTCCTGGTAGTGGGTCAGTTTGGATACCCCCAACCACGGAGGGCACGAAGGTACACGAAGGAAACCCTGGAAAACCAAGCCTTCGTGGTACTTCGTGTCCTTCGTGGTTTATGCACTTGCCGTGGCTTATCACGAAACTGACCCGCACAGTTTCCTGGCTTCGACCCAAAATTAGGCAAACCTTTGCAGCCCTCACGCCATCGCAAGAGCGGCCCGGAAAAACGTGACAGAAGCATGACAACTCATTTTGAAGCTGTGATAGTATCGCGATTAATGAGGTAATTATGGCCCGCCTTCATGGGCGCGGGTCATCCCGCCCATCGACCCAAGCTCGAACGTCCCGCTTGGCCCTACCCTGGACCCTGAGAAGGCTTATGTTGTCCAAAGAGCAGGCCCGTACTGTTTCCGTCCTTCTATTCCTGACCCTGGTCGTCGTTTCGCTTTCTCCTGCCGCCTGGGCGCAGAGCCCGGTGGACGATGTCCACGTGACCCCCAGAATTCAGCCTCCGGTGATCGAGAAGCAGATCATGGATCCCTCCTTAAGGACACATACCAAACCCCTTAAGGTCGATGTGGACCTGGTACTGGTGCCCGTCACTATTACCGACCCCATGAATCGCCTGGTCACCGGACTCGACAAGGAAAATTTCACTCTCTTCGAAGGCAAAGACCGGCAGGATATCCGGCACTTTTCCAGTGAAGACGCTCCCGTCTCCCTGGGTGTGATTTTCGATATGAGCGGCAGCATGAGCAGCAAGATCGAGCGTGCCCGCGAAGCTGTGATCGAATTTTTCAAGGCCGCCAACCCGCAGGATGAATTCTTCATGATCACCTTCGCCGACAAGCCGGAGGAGATTTCCGACTTCACCCAATCCATCGAGGACATTCAGGGCAAGCTGGTGTACACCGTTCCCAAAGGGCGTACCGCCCTGCTCGACGCCATCTACCTCGGTGTCAGCAAGATGCGGCAGGCGAAATACCCCAAAAAGGCCCTGCTGATCATCTCCGACGGTGGTGACAATCACAGCCGCTACACCGAGAGCGAGATCCGGTCGGTGGTGAAAGAAGCCGACCTCTTGATCTACGCCATCGGAATTTACGACCGCTACATGTCCACTCCCGAGGAGCAATTGGGACCCGCTCTGCTGAGCGATCTGACCGAACTCACCGGTGGCCGGGCCTTTACCATAGACAACCCGAACGATTTGGCTGACGTCGCTACAAAAATAGGGATCGAGCTACGCAACCAATATGTGCTTGGATACCGTCCAAAGAACCCGGGGCATGACGGCAAATGGCGTAAGATAAAGGTGAAGCTGCTTCCACCGAAGGGTCTGCCGCCGCTGCGGGTGTATGCCAAGACGGGTTACTATGCGCCTACGGAATAACCGTGCAAGACTTGGACTTATCCCATTATTTTTGTTCAGCTTGACAGTTTGTGCCCAGGACGCGGCTCCGCCCCAAGCCCCGCCGCGCAGCTCTCAGCCGGCCCCCACAGCGCCCGCATCCCAGGCCCCGCCTCCTCCAGCCACTCAGGGCCAGGAACCGGGCGTGGAGCCCGGCGGCTTCGTCTTCCATTCCGAAGTCCAGGAGGTGCTGCTTCACGCTACCGTCATCGACGACAAGAAGCGCATTATCACTGACCTCGGCCGGAATGCTTTCACCGTGTTCGAAGACGGTAAGCCTCAGGCCATCAAGTCTTTCCGCCATGAGGACATTCCCATTTCCCTGGGCATCGTGATTGATAACTCAGGCTCGATGCGGGAAAAGCGCGCCAAGGTAAACAAGGCCGCGCTGAATCTGGTACGCGCCAGCAATCCCAACGATGAAGTGTTCGTGGTCAACTTCAGCGACGAGTATTTCCTCGACCAGCCCTTTACCAACAAGATCAACCTGCTGCAGACCGCCCTGGAAAAATACGAGACTCGCGGCGGAACCGCCCTTTACGATGCAGTCGTGGCTTCGGCTGAGGAGTTGAAAAAACACGGCAAGCTGCAAAAGAAGATCCTGTTCGTAGTGACCGACGGAGAGGACGACGCCAGCCGGGAATCCCTCGAACAGGCGGTGCGCAGGTTGCAGGAAGAGAACGGTCCCACGGTGTACGCCATTGGACTGCTCGGCGAAGAGCGGCAAAGGCGTGCCAAACGTGCTCTCGAAACCATTGCCGAGCGTACGGGAGGCATCGCATTCTTCCCCCGCACGCTGGATGAAGTGGACGCCATCAGCAGCACCGTTGCGCGTGACATTCGCAATCAATACACCATCGGCTATAAACCGACGACTCCCAGGAGCGTGGGCGGATATCGCACCATCCGGGTAGATGCCCGCGCCCCGGGACATGGCAAACTCACGGTCAGGACCCGCAGCGGCTACTATGCCGGCCAGGAAGAAGCCTCCGGCGGCGGAAACTGATAACCAGAAACTGGGAACAGTGAACTGGAAACTGGAAACTGATCTCTCAATCCAAAAACCCACCCATTCCTTCCCAATGAAGAATGTTTCTTTGTGGTAAAGCCTGTCGCCAAACTGTGGCCGGCTCCATTGACGCTCCGCTCCGCCTTCCGTACCCTGTAGAGTGCAGTCAAAAACCACCGAGGGAAAGCGCCTGCGCGTCACCGACGACATTTCCGAGCTGGTCGGCGATACTCCCATCCTGCAATTGAAGAAGCTGGTTCCGGATGACGTTGCGGGCGTCTTTGCCAAGCTGGAGTATCTCAATCCCGGCGGCAGCGTGAAAGACCGGGCGGCCAGCGGCATCATTCTGCGCGCCGAAGCCGACGGCCGGCTCCGGCCAGGAGGCACGATTGTCGAAGCCACCGCCGGTAATACGGGCATCGGCCTGGCGCTGATCGGGGTGCAGCGGGGATACAAAGTCGTCCTCTTCGTGCCCGAGCGCTTTTCTGAGGAAAAAGTTGCGATCATGCGCGCCCTCGGTGCTCAAGTGACGCGCACTCCGGACGCGGAGGGCATGCGAGACAACACCAAGATGTGCGAGCAGAGGGCAGCGCCACCAATTGCTGGCTCCCCCCACCGCGGCCGCCCGACGGCCCACCGGCGCCCGGCGCCTCCGGCCCGCTGAGGGAGGAGCCTGTACCGGGTTCTTGGATACGGCGCGGCAAGCTTCTTGGAATTGTTACCAGGACTTGGCAAAACCCCCCGTTTGTGGTCCGGGAATGGTCCAGTTAGGTCATGCGGAGGCGCCGGATCGCGCGTAGCCTGGTACCAGGGCTTGCTGCGGATCCGCTCGGCGATGGAGGTGAGCGCGGTGCGTGAGCTTCTCGATCCTCGTGTCCACGACAGTGTGGCATTCGACGAGATCGAGCTTGTGGCTGAGGTGCTCAGTGCCGTCGCTGCGAGTGACCATCCGCTTACCCGGGACGAGCTGGACGAGGTGCTCGGGGTCAAGTCGGTCGCGTGAGGCCGCTCCCGTACATGACATCGGTCCCGGTGCGGGAGAAGCCGAGCGACTCATAGAGCCTGATCGCCGCGGGATTCGACTCCTCGACGTAGAGCATGACCTCGGCCAGTCCCCGGTCCCGCAGGTAGCGCAGGCCAACCAGGGTCAGGGCCCGGCCCAGCCCGCTGCCTTGCTCGGCTGGGTTAACCCCGATCACGTAGACCTCGCCCACCGGGCCGCGCCCGGGGCCGGGTGGATCTTGGTCCAGTGGAAGCCGACCATGCGCCCGTCCCGCTCGGCGAGGAAGAACCCGGCCGGATCGAACCAGGGCTCGCGCTCGCGCCCGTCGATGTCCTGGACGGTCCACCTGCCCTGCTCGGGGTGAGCCGCGAAGGCGCGGCCGTTGAGCGCTACCCACTCCGGCTCGTCCTGGCCGGGGACGAAGGTGCGCACCGAGATCCCCGGGGCCAGGCGGGGCTCGGCCAGCGGGACGAGCAGAGAGCGGCTCATCCGCCACAGGGCACGCGCCCGGGTCAGCCCGGTACCGGCGGCCAGGGCGGCGGCGGCGGGCAGGTCGCCGTGCGCCCATAGCCGCACCGGGCGGCTCCCTGCCTCGGCGGTGATCGCCCGCACGAGCATCCGGCCCAGCCCCTGCCTGCGGTGGGCCGGGTGGACGACGAGTTCGCCGCTGCGGGCTTCCGCGGATCGGCGGGCGCGTCCAGATGGGCGAAGCGGCCAGGTCGCCGCCCCGCCAGAGGAGCAGGTTGCGGGCGCCCGGATCACCGCCGTGCCGGACGTGCAGCACGGTCTGCTCCGACAGTGGCCCCACGCCGTCCTCCGCCGCCGCGGCGGCGGCGAGCCGCAGCACGGCCTGCGCCTCGGCCGGGCTGATCCGGCCACGCACGGTGACAGCAGCCGGCCCGCCGGCGCCGCCACGGCCACCGGCGCGGGCTCCCGGCCCGTCGTCAGCGGTCCGCTCGTGCAGGGCTGGATCTCCTCGGTTTCATCGGGCCGGGCGGGGAAAGCGGGACGCGGTCCCCGCCGGTCGGCTGGCCGTCGCCCCGCCCCCGCACCGCGTCACCGGCGCCGCGCGGATGCCCGCGGCCGCCATCCTCCGGCTTCAGCGGAACGAACCGGTAGCCCACGTTGCGTACGGTACCGATCAGTGACTCGTGCTCGGTGCCGAGCTTGGCCCGCAGCCGCCGCACGTGGACGTCCACCGTCCGGGTGCCGCCGAAGTAGTCGTAGCCCCACACCTCCTGCAGCAGCTGGGCGCGGGTGAAGACCCGGCCGGGATGCTGGGCGAGGAACTTCAGCAGCTCGAACTCCTTGAACGTGAGATCCAGGACACGGGCGCGCAGCCGCGCGCTGTAGGTGGCCTCGTCGATGGCGAGGTCGCCGGAGCGGATCTCGTCCGGCGCCGCTGGCGCCTGGCTGGCCTGCCGCCCAATGGCGAGCCTCAGCCTGGCCTCGACCTCGGCCGGCCCAGCCGTGTTGAGGATGACGTCGTCGGTGCCCCAGTCGGCCGTCACGGCGGCCAGGCCGCCCTCGGTCAGCACGGCCAGGAGGGGGACCTCGATGCCCGCGCCCCGCAGCAGCCGGCACAGTTCCCTGGCCCGGACCAGGTCACGCCGGGCGTCAACCAGGACCGCGTCCGCCGCGGGCGGGTCCGCCAGCGCGGCGGCCTCGGCCGGGGCGATCCGGGTCGTGTGGAGCAGCAGGCCGATCGCTGGCAGGATCTCCCCAGGAGGTTCGGCGGCGCTGGTGAGCAGGAGGAGCTCACTCAACTGCTGCCACCTCCGCCGTGAAGTGCTCTCCGGGGAGAGACTGATTATGGATGGGCCGGCGGGCAGCGTCGCCCGGATCCGATGAAAGCGAGGATAGCCGACATGGCAACGGTGACCGTGCGCTACTGGGCGGCCGCGAAGCAGGCCGCCGGGGTCGCCGAGGAAGTCCTCACCGCGGGCACGCTGGCGGAACTGCTCGCCGCCGTGCTGGCGCGCCACCCGGCCGCGCCCGCGCTCGAGGGGGTCCTGGCCCGGTCCTCGTTCCTCATCGACGGTGAGCAGGCGGGCACCCGGCCACCGGAAAGCGTCACCCTGCGCGAGGGAGCGATGGTCGAGGTCCTGCCGCCCTTCGCCGGCGGCTGAGGGGCCGGTGAGACGGGCATGAACTCCCGCGATGAACCGGCTGCACCCCGGGGCCGTGACAAGGATGTGGCGCGTCAGGGCGGTACGGGGGCCCAGGTCCCCCAGGGCAAGGTCAGCGATGAGTCGCTGGTCCGTGAGCTCTATGCGGAGCACGCTGCTCCCTTGCTGCGGTACGCGCTGCGGATGACGGACGGAGACAGGCAACGAGCCGAGGACATCGTGCAGGAAACGCTCTTCCGGGCCTGGCAGCATCCCGAGGCGATCGCGGAGCGCCCGGCCCGGCCCTGGCTGTTCGCGGTCGCGCGCAACCTCGCGGTGGACGCGCACCGGGCCAGGAAGGCACGGCCGCAGGAGGTGGGGGAGGGCGCACTTGAACTTGTACCCGTTCCCGACGAGGCTGATCGCGTGCTCGAATCCTGGGCCGTGGCCGACGCCCTGGCGACGCTCCGCCCCGAACATCGGCGGGTCCTGCTGGAGACCTATTACCTGGGGCGGTCGGTGGCAGAGGCTTCCGTCGTGCTCGGCATCCCGGCCGGGACCGTCAAGTCCCGCGCCTTCTACGCGCTTCGCGCCCTCAAACTTGCTCTGGAAGAACGGGGGCTTGCGCCATGAGCGGTGCGGCAAGCTGCCGTGAGATCCGGCATGCGCTCGGCGTCTATGTGCTGGGCGCGATCGAGCCCGGTGACCGGGCCCAGGTGGACGAGCACCTCGCGACCTGCGCCGACTGCCGGGAGGAACTGGCCAGCCTGGCCGGGCTGCCGGCGCTGCTGCGCCGGGTGCCCACGGCCGAGGCGGAACGGCTGGCGGTGGCCGGCCAGGCCGACTCCGCCACGGCCGAGACGCCGCCCGACGATCTGCTGCCGTCGCTGCTGGCGCGGACGACGCAGGCGCGGCGGGTCCGCCGGTGGCGCGAGCTGGCGGCGGCGGCGGCCGTGGCTGTGCTGGCCCTCGGGGCGGGCGCGGCGGGAGCGAGCCTGCTGGGCTCCGGCCCGGCTGCGGCGCCGGCCGCGCACGGGCAGCCCAGTCACACCTGGCATACGGTCTCCGTGGTCGACGGTCACACGGGGGCGACCCTGACCGTGAAGTACGCCTCGATGCACTGGGGAACCATCATGACCGCGCAGGTCTCGGGCATCCCTGCCGGGACGGTCTGCCAGTTCCAGGTCACCGACGCCCAGGGCCACCACATGGTGGTGGGCGGCTGGCGGGTGGAGTACCAGGGCCGGCCGGCCCGGTATCCCGCATCGACCTCACTGACCGACGCGAACCTGCAGAGCTTCCAGGTGACCGCCGGGGGCAAGGTCATCGCCTCGGTGAGCGCGGCGTAGCGACCGGGACGCGGGCCGGGAATGCGGCAGGCGCGGGCCGTGCTGTAGGGACCATGGCAGCCGGTGTGATGGTGTTGGGCGCCGTCCTCGTTCTGGCGGCCGCCAGCGGTTTCGCCTGGCGCCGCCGCGATGGCCGGATGCGGGGGTCATCGGTGCCACGGCTGACCGAGGCCGACCTGGGCCAGCCGCTCGGCGCCCAGGCCACCTTGCTGCAGTTCTCCTCCGCTTTCTGCGCCCCGTGCCGGGCGACGCGGCAGCTGCTTTCGGACCTGGCGGGCCGCAGCGATGGCGTGGCGCACGTCGAGATCGACGTGGCAGCGCGCATGGACCTGACCCGGCAGCTCGATATCCGGCGGACCCCGACCGTGCTCGTGCTCGGCCCGCGGGGACAGGTAACGCGCCGGGCCAGCGGGCTGCCGCGCCGCGCCGATGTGGTCGCCGCGCTCGCCTTGGCCACGGGGGAGGCAGCGCCGTGACCTTTCCGCCCATGTCTGCGTCGTCTGCCCCGGCAGCTGCTAGCGTGGCCAGCCGAAACCTACCGAGCAGAGGGCAAGTGACTTCCGGCAGGGGCGCGCATAGCATCAGAGCCATGCCCACCGCCACCAACGCTGGCAGGCCGGATGCCTGGCGGGCGCCTGCGTGGCGCGCGTCGGCGCTGCTGACCAGGCGGCGCACCGTTGACTACTGCCGTGTGGCGACGACGCTGTGTCCCAGGCCTCCGCGCCCGCGCCGGGCCGCCTGATCGCCGGCTCCCGGCCGGCGCTGGGAAGCGGGCCGGGTGAAGCCCGGACGGCCCGTGGGCGGCGGCCGGATCGCCAGCGGCGGCCGTAACCGTGTTCCCCGGCCTGGCGGTGCGGGCTCCGACAATCACATCCCGGAATTGCTTGAAGAGGTGGCCAGGGCATGAAGGTCGATCCGAGGGGGCAGCGTTTCAGCGCCGCGCTGTCCGCCGCCGTCCTCGCCGTGGTCATCGTCACCGGCAGCGGGTGGCTGCTGGCCGCCCAGGCCGCCGTATTCGGGATGGGCGCGGTGCTGGGACTCTCCTACGCGCCTTACGGCCTGATCTACCGCTGGCTGGTCAGGCCGCGGCTGGGCCCGCCCCGGGAGATGGAGGACGCGGCCGGGCCGCGGTTCTCCCAGGGTGTCGGCCTGGTCGTCAGCATCATCGGGGTGGTCGGGTACGCAGCCGGCCTGGCGCCCCTTGGCATGGCCGCCGCCGCGCTGGCATTCGTGGCAGCCTTTCTCAACGCGGCCTTCGGCCTGTGCCTGGGCTGCGAGATGTATGTGCTTATTCGCCGGATCTGGCCGCGCCAGCATGAGGCAGCGCCGCCAGAACCTGACAAGGAGGTAGCCGCATGAGCCGCTCTGACGTCCTGGTGGACGCTGACTGGGTGGAAGCCCACCTCGACGACCCAGGCGTGGTCCTGGTCGAGGTGGACGAGGACACCACTGCCTACGACAAGGGGCATATCCGAGGCGCCGTCAAGCTGGACTGGCGGAAGGACCTGCAGGACCCGGTCCGCCGCGACTTCGTGGACCGGCCGCTTTCGAGCAGCTGATGTCCGAGCGCGGCATCGGCAACGACGACACGGTCGTCCTCTACGGCGGCAACAACAACTGGTTCGCCGCCTACGCCTACTGGTACTTCCGGCTGTACGGGCACCAGGGCGTCAAGCTCCTCGATGGCGGCCGCAAGAAGTGGGAGCTCGATTCCCGCGAGATGGTCACCGCGTGCCGGAGCGGCCGCGGACGCTACCAGGCCACGGAGCAGGACTCGTCGCTGCGCGCGCTGCGCGACGAGGTCATCGCCGCGATCGGGAAGCAGAACCTGGTCGACGTCAGGTCGCCGGACGAGTTCACCGGCAAGCTGCTCGCCCCCGCGCACCTGCCGCAGGAGCAGGCTCAGCGTGCCGGGCACATCCCGGCCGCGAAGAACATCCCGTGGTCGAAGGCCGCCAACGATGACGGAACATTCAGGACCGATGACGAGCTGCGGACGCTGTATCAGGCGAGGCGGGCCTGGACTTCGGCAAGGACACCATCGCCTACTGCCGGATCGGCGAGCGCAGCGCGCACACCTGGTTCGTGCTGCACGAGCTGCTCGGGCAGCCGCGAGTGAAGAACTACGACGGGTCCTGGACCGAGTACGGCTCGCTGGTCGGCGTGCCGATCGAGCTGGGCGAGGCGCGGTGAGCGAGGCGCAGGGCTGCGGGGCGCCCGCCGGGGATGCCGCCGATGCCCGCCTCCACGTCGGGTGAGGCCGTGATCGAGGGCCACGTGACGCGGGCCGGGACGCCGCTGTCGGCCGGCTATGCCCGACTGCTCAATGACGGCGGGGAGTTCGTCGCCGAGGTCCCGCTGGGCCAGGACGGCGGGTTCCGCTTCTTCGCCGCCCCGGGCACCTGGACGGTGCGGGTTCTCGCGCCGGGCGGGGTCAATGCCGACCAGACGGTGACCGCCGGCTACGGGCACCGTACGGCCGTGGAGGTCAGTGTCTGAGGGCTGCCTTCCGCCGTGACCGCTGGAGAAGGTGCCGGATGAGAGGCTGCGCGGCTTCCGCCTGCCCCTCATCCGTTCTCCAGCTTGTCATCTGTTCATAAAGTTTCCTGCCCTCGGGCGTTCAGCTACGCGTCACCTCCGCTCCCTATCAATTGAGGTCAACTGGGCGGCTCAGCCCGCCCGATATCCCATAACGACCGAGGGCGGGGGGACATTGTCTCTGCTGCCCGCCGTCCTGGTGATCTCGGTGATCTGCATCCCGTACCTCACCAAGACGACGGAAACGTCGCCGAACCAGGTGCCGATCTCCTACCGGGACGGCGTGAGGCCCTCGCCCGGCCGGCCTCCTGGACGCTGCGCAAGATCGTGGTGAAATCCGCGGTGCCGGGGATCGTCATCATTGCGGGGCGAGTGGTCGTCGCCATTTCCCGGCGTCATGCGGAATGACCGCGGACCGGGCAGACGACGCCCGCCGGGCACGTGCCCGGCGCCGGCGGGTCTCGCTGGTGTGCTGGCCGACCGGATGGCGGCCACGCTGGTCCATCATGAGCCGGGGTGGCGGCTGCCGCGGCTGACCGCGATGGCGCGGCGGTTCAACGTGAGCGCGGCGGAGGTTGACGCCGCGATTGATGACCTGGCGGCCCGGCATTTGCTGCGGCGGCTGCCGGATGGGCAGGTGTACCGGGCCAGCCCGGCGGAGTACCGGGTGCCGCTGGAGGGCCTGTCCGGCCTGAGCTCGCATGTGGACCCGATGGGCGGCCAGCTGGTGTGCAAGGCCCGGCAGGTGTCGCGCCGTCGGCCGCCGGAGGATATCGGGCGCTCGCTGGGGCTGGAGGCGGGTGAGCCGGTGCTGGTCATCCGCTGTGTGTGGACGGTGGGTGGTGAGCCGGGGGCGCTGTCGGCCAGTTACATGCCCGAGCGGCTGGGCCGGCTGTGGCGCCACCTGGCGGCGCCGCCGTTCGCCCCGCCGGGAGAATACCCACCGGTGGGCGGCCTGCCGCCGGGCGGCCGCGCCGACGGTGAGGTGGCCGGGCCGCAGGCCGATGAGCCGCAGGCCGATGAGCCGCAGGGCGGCACCCCCGCCGCCGCGGGCGGGACTCCCCCATCGCCTGAGGCCCGCGCCGCCGGGAAGGGCGCCGCGCCTGCCGTGGCGGCCCGGCCCCGGGCGCTGCAGATCCAGCTCGCTCCGCCGCCGTCCTCGGTGGCCCGCAGTTTGCGGCTGGGGCGCCGGGGAGCTGGTGGCCACCGTCACTGTCAGTTTCGAGGATCCGGTGGCGCGCCTGCCGGTCGCGATCACCACGGCCATGCTGCGGCCCGATCTGTTCCGGATCGTGATCCAGGCCGGGGCCTGCCCGGACGGGCCGAGCGATGGTTTTGCATCCGTCTGGACACACGCCGCAACGGGCTGGGAACCTTAACCCAGATGACTTCCGCCGTCGTTGCTGCCCCGCAGCGCGCGCGGCGAGCCCGTTACCTGATCCCGCTGGGCACGCCGCGCCGCCGTGAGGTGCTGGCTGCCCTGGCCGTGCTGGGTGTGCTCGTCGGCTTACTGTTCGCCCCGGTCACGCTCGGGCTGGCGGTCGTCTTCCATGCCATCGGGAAGATGACCGGGTGGCGCCCGGTCTGGCTGGCCGTACCGGCGGCCTGCGGGGTGGTCTGGGTACTCGCGATCGGCCCGGCCGCCGCCCTGGGCGGCTTCCTCGCCGCCCCGCGCGCGGTGATGGCGCTGCTCGCCGGCGTGGCCACCGACCCGGCACGGCTCGCCCACCTGGGCACGGCGTCCACCGGCTCGGTGCGCTGGTTCCCGGGGCAGTTCCCGGTCGCTCCTCATCCTGGCCGCGGGGCTGGCGGCCGTGGCCTGGTGGCTGGACTGGCTGCACACCGACGAGTGGCGCCTTCCCGCCCCTCGCCCCGGGCTCGTCAGCCTGTGCCGACGGCGGCTGAGGGCAGGATTCGTTAAGTCTGGAGGCGACCCCTCACCCGTTCCGGGGCGTGCCTGGGGGTTCAACGCGGATACCGGCCTGGCGTGCCGCGGTTCCCTGGCGTGGGGCGGAACGGGGCCCTGGCCGACCGGCTCCGGCGCGGCTGGCCGTGGCGGCGTCGGGGTTCCAGCTGGTGCACGCCGCGATCCGGCTGCGTAAGCCGGTGATCGTCGTGGACCTGGCGGCGGGCCCCGAGCTGGCCGGCGCGGTGGCGGCCGTGTGCACGGCCACCG
>CAVVYF010000034.1:0-128567 GCA_963752375.1 Terriglobia bacterium | reverse complement strand
TTCGAGCCATTCAGCAGGAGGCGCGCCACGACGGGTTCAAGAAGCAGCCGATCTGGCCCATGATCGTCCTGCGCACGCCCAAGGGATGGACTTGTCCGAAAGAAGTGGACGGAGTCCCGATTGAAGGCACCTTCCGCGCTCACCAGGTCCCGCTCGCCACGGTCCGCGCCAACCCCGAACATCTCAAGATTCTTGAGGCCTGGATGAGAAGCTACAAGGCGCAGGAACTTTTCGATGAAAAGGGCAAATTCATGGCCGAGCTGGCGGAACTCGCGCCGGCGGGCAATCGCCGCATGGGAGGGAATCCTCATGTGAACGGCGGACGCTTGCTGACCGCGCTCGATATACCGGACTTTACAGGCTACGCGCTGGAGATTCCTGGGCCGGGCCAAGTCGTCGCGGAAGCTCCACGAAAGCTTGGCGACTTCTTCCGAGACATCTTCAAGCTGAATCCGACGAACTTTCGCATGTTCTGTCCGGATGAGACAAACTCCAATCGCTTGAACTCCGTCCTCGAAGCGACAACGCGTTGCTTTATGGCGGAGACGGTTTCGATCGATGACGAACTGAGCCCCGATGGGCGCGTCATGGAGGTACTGAGCGAGCATTGTTGCCAGGGATGGCTCGAAGGGTACTTGCTGACCGGCCGGCATGGGATGTGGTCTTCCTACGAAGCTTTCGCGCAGGTCGTGGATTCGATGTTGACGCAACATGCCAAGTGGCTGGAGCAGTGCCGCGATTTTCCCTGGCGTAGGCCGCTTGCATCCTTAAATGTTCTACTGACAAGCCATGCCTGGCGAAACGATCACAACGGTTTCAGCCATCAGGCGACCGGATTTGTGGACAACGCGCTGGCACGCCGGAGTGAAACCATCCGCGTTTACTATCCGCCCGACAGCAATTGCCTGTTGAGCGTCTTCGACCATTGCCTGCGGAGCCGCAACTACGTCAACATCATTACCTGCGGAAAGCAGCCTCAATTGCAGTGGTTGAACATGGACGAAGCTCTCGAACATTGTTCACGCGGGGCATCGACCTGGAGGTTTGCCACCAACGACGGAGGCGGAGAGCCGGACGTTGTATTGGCCTGCGCAGGCGATGTACCAACTATCGAAACCTGCGCGGCCTCGTGGCTTCTGCAGAAATATGTTCCCGGCATCAAGGTGCGGGTGGTCAATGTGGTGGATTTGAGCATTTTGATGAGCCCGGATGATCACCCACATGGCATGGATAACATGTCCTTCGACGCTCTATTCACCAGAGACGCCCCTGTCATCTTCGCCTTCCACAACAATCGCTGGCTCATTCACACCATGGTCCATGGACGCTCCAATGAAAGCCGCTTCCATGTGCGCGGCTATATGGATCAGGGCACGACCACCACGCCCTTCGACATGGTAGTGCTGAACAAGATGAGCCGTTTTCATCTTGCGATCGATGCCCTGAAGTATGTCTCGAGGCTGCGCTCACAGGTTTCCGACGTAGTTGACACGTTCCATCGCAAGCTGTACGAGCACCACGACTACATTCGACAACACCTGGAAGACATGCCGGAGATCAGGGACTGGCACTGGACGGCTGATTTCAGCGAGGCGAGCACTCCTCCGCCGCTGGCCAAGGGACATCCACGCGCAGGTCTGTTCAGCGATAGCTAAATGAAGCCAAGTGAACAAATGGCGCTGAAGCAGGCGAGTCGTCCGTGAAACCGGTGAAGCCACGCATTCTGACTATTAATGGAGGCTCGTCGAGCATCAAATTCGCCCTGTTCGAGGCCGGGGAACCGCTGCAACTGATTCTGGATGGCGGTATTGAGCGGATTGGACTGCCAGAGGCCACCTTCCGGGTGAAGGGCCCGGACCCGGCGGACAATGGCTCGCGCTCAGTGCAGGCGCCCGATCACACATCGGCGGTGGGCGTTCTGATGGACTGGATCGAACAACGTCGCGGGCGCGACCCGTTGGCTGCCGTGGGACATCGCGTAGTGCATGGCGGGCCGAAATATTACAAGCCGCAACGAATTACCGCGGAAATGATTACCGAATTGAGGCACCTCAGTCCCTTCGATCCCGAGCATATGCCAGAAGAGATCCAGTTGACCGAGGCGTTTCATCGCCGATTTCCGGAGCTGCCGCAGGTGGCATGTTTCGACACCGCTTTTCACCATGATCTTCCGCGCGTAGCGCAAATGCTGCCAATTCCTCGCCATTACGAGGCGCAGGGCGTACGACGGTACGGGTTTCACGGGCTGTCATACGAGTTTCTGATGCAAGAGTTGGCGCGCCTGGCTGGACCGGAGGTGGCGCGAGGCCGGGTAATCCTTGCCCACCTGGGCAATGGAGCGAGTCTGGCGGCGGTGCGTAACGGCAAATCCGTCGATACCAGCATGAGTTTTACCCCGGCCGCCGGCGTGCCCATGAGCACCCGCACCGGGGATCTCGATCCCGGACTGGTTTGGTATCTGGCCCGCACTGAAAAAATGAGCGCCAGGCAATTCAACGACATGGTCAATTTCCGGTCCGGGTTGCTCGGCATATCCGAAACCAGCTCCGACATGCGTGACTTGCTAAAACACGAGACGGAAGACGTGCGCGCGGCTGAAGCGGTCTCTCTGTTCTGTTACCAGGTCAAGAAATGGGTTGGTTCATTTGCGGCGGCGTTGGGCGGAGTCGAAACATTGGTGTTCTCCGGCGGCATCGGAGAGAATGCGCCAGCGGTCCGCGCCCGGATTTGCGATGGGTTAGGATTCCTCGGAATCGAAGTTGAACAAAAACAGAATGCGGCGAACGCGGACGTGATTTCCTCGGCGTCCAGCCGGGTTGTGGTCCGCGTCATTCGTACGAACGAAGAGCAAATGATCGCCAGGACGGTTTGCCAGGTCCTCGGCCTTGCTGAAAAGTGAAGAAGTGGCCCGTAGATCCACGCAAGGGGATCTAGAGCAGTCTCCCGTCAGAGCAAACCAAAATCATCACACCTTTGCTTGCGTGTTACCGCGGCACATCCCGCCTTGTACCTGCGTAACTTTCACGAATCACCGCACTGCACTACTTTCGAGACAGGCGAACCACAGGGACCGCGGTGTTTTCAATCGAGAAACGCCGCTAGCCAACAAAATTCTGGAAGTTGGGATGAGGATGGAGCAACAAGTCAATCGCCGCCGCTGGGAACGTTACCCGTTTGACGCCTCGGTGCGCGTCGTGGTCGATCACGCCAAGGTCAATCATTCCCCCGAAAGCACAATCGTAGATGCCCGCGGCGTACACTTCAGCGAAGGCGGGCTGTGTCTTTTTGCCGCCGCCAACCTGCCGGTAGGGACCCAGATCAAGGTCGAGTTCAAGAATCCTCACACCGACGAAGCGGTGCGGGTCCGCGGGAAGGTCCGCAACCGCAGCGTCTATTTGTACGGAGTAGAATTTCTTTCCGACAAGTTTGAAGACCGCCAGCAACTGGCGCGCCTGAGCGCCGGGTTGCGCAGCGGCCTCTCCGCCTAGATGGTGTGGATCGGACACTCCCTTCGGCTTCGCTCAGGGCAAGCCTGTCCTACGCTTTTGACGTTGGTTTTTCTAAGCTGGACCAAATTCAAAAGCAAGTTCAACCACCAGAATTCAACACCAACTTCAAAGGCGGCGGGCGAGGCGCCCGCCCTACACTTGAATCTTACTTGCGGCGGGCTTTGCCTCTCGATCTGACGTCCGGGACTTCTTCGCCCAGCGCGGTGGCCAGGTCAATCTGATGGTCCTGTTCGTCCACCAGAATCTGGCGAATCTGTTCCGCCAGCGCGAATTCTCCCAGAGCTTCACATTGCCCGATGCGCTCGCGGTAATTCTGTATGGTGTCATTCTCGTTGGCCAGATCGAAGCGCAGCATGGCTCGCGGGTCGTCCGAAGTCTTGACCGGCAGGGGATCCACCGTGGGCATTTTGCCCAGGTAGTCAATCTGGCGCGAGATGATCAGCGCATGGTCCAGTTCCTGCTTGGCATGGATGGCCAGCTGATCGGCGATATTCATGAATTCGGCGCCCTTGAGCACCTGGGAGTAAACCACGTAACCGATGATGGCCTGGTACTCGCGGGAAAGATCTTCATTCAAAAGATCGGCGAGGCGGTCGCGGGAAATCTCTCGTTGGTTGTCAGCAGCTTTCGATTCGGCCATGAACTTTCTCCTGTGGGATGAAAAATATTGTGAGTATCTATCCTACAACTTTTTGCAGCAGGGACCCGATGCCGGCAATATTCTTGAGCAGGTCGTCGGGAATATTGTGCCTCTGTTTGAGATATTCCGGGCTGTTGTAGGAGACCCGGACCTGACCGGCCGCATCCTGCCAGATCAACGCCTTCAGGGGCAGATCGATGGCCAGCGTGGGGGAAGCGATCATCAGCGGCGTCCCGCCCTTCGGGCTGCCAAAGACGATCACTTGCGTGGGCGGCATCTTGAGGCCGGCTTTTTCGGCTTCCCCGCTGTGGTCGATGCGGCAAAATTCGGTTAGCCCCTGGGCCTTTAGCAAAGCTTCCAGCCGCGTGACTGTTGCCGCCACCGAATAAGGGCTGCTGAGATGGACTATTCCATTGTCGGGCAGGGAAGGCACGAGTCTCCTCCTCGAGACTTGAAGTTTGAGCCGCCCAGATTTCTTCTCCAGCATACTCTTCAAAGACCCTCACACAATCGCCCGGTCCCGCCAGTCTCTCTGGCATAATTGGGGCGCTGCAGCAGGGTATTGCAACCGAGCCACACTGGAGACCATCATGAGCGACCCGGAACCAACCATCGATCGGAGAAAATTCCTGGCGAAGTCCGCAGCCCTGCTGGGCGGAGGCGCCGCATTTGTCAGGACAGCTTTTTCATATGACAGGATCCTGGGCGCCAACGACCGTATTTCGGTGTGCCACATCGGCAACGGGAGCCGGGGAAGGGACCTGGACTGGATTGTGTCCCAGCTGAAGACCAGCCACAACGTGGAGACGACAGCGGTCTGTGATCTGTGGCGACTGAACCGCGAAAAGGCGGTCGCGGTCAATGCAAAGTATTACGGCCGTGCACCACGCGGGTATCAGTATCTGGAAGATGTGCTCGTCTTGAAAGACGTTGACGCGGTGATTATCTCCACACCCGAACACTCCCACTCGCCCATCCTGAAAATGGCGGTAGAGGCCGGCAAAGACGCCTACGTCGAAAAGCCGATGGGCAACGTGCTGGCAGAGGCCAAGGCGGCCCGCGATGCGGCCATAAAATTGAACCGGATTGTGCAGGTGGGTACGCAGCATCGCAGCGAACCGTATCCCAGGGCCGCTCGCGAATTGGTTCAGACCGGAGTTCTCGGAGAAGTAAGCAAGGTGGAAATCGTCTGGAATTACCACGGTCCCCGGTGGCGTGGACGCGCGGAAACGAAGCTGCTGCGGGAACAGGATACGGATTGGCGGAAATGGCTGCTCACCAAGCCCTATCGCCCATTTGATCCGCAAGTCTATTGCGAATTCCGCTTGTACAAGGAATTTTCCAGCGGCATTCCCGATCAATGGATGAGCCACGCTTCCGACCTCGTCCATTGGTTCATGAACGACAGCTTTCCCCGTTCGGTGGTGGCTCATGGCGGCATTTTTGCCTGGCACGATGGCCGCGAGAATGCCGATACGTTTCAAGCCTTGCTGGAATATCCCAAGGGTTTCCTCGTGAGCTACTCAACCAGCTTCGGCAACGACTCTCCAGGCTTCACCCGCTATATGGGCAAAAAAGCGACCCTGATCAACCTCGGAGGCGAGGGCAGTCCACGATATCAATTGGTCGAAGAGAAAGGGAACCACGAGGACAACGCCGACATCGACCAGGCGAGGGCCGCGAAATACGTTCTTCTCCCGGGCGAAACCAAGCTTCCGCCCATGGGCATTGATGACCTGTCGCTGGGGCACATGGCCAACTGGTTCGAATGCATGCGCTCGCGGCAGCAGCCGAATTGCACGGTGCAGGATGGGTTCGCTCACTCCGTGGCCTGCATGATGGCAGCGGAGGCCTACTGGTCAGGCAAAAAGCAGTTTTGGGATGCGGCGACGGAGACGATCCTGGATCGCAAACCCGGGAACTAAGCGGCCTGTTTCAGGTCTGGCCCACCCTTGGATGATGTCTGTGTGCGCCATCTATGTTCAGGGTGCTATGTTCAGGGTGCCCCGTCCTTGCGTTTTTTTGCAAGGGCGGGTAACGATGCTGCCGACGCAACTTTTGTGGCTCTGCAACCCGGTCGCGCATGCGTTCCAGGTTCCCGCCCTTCGCAAAGGCGCAAAGGAAGGGGGCACCCACTTTGTTTTTGGCCCCAGCGAGATCAAGAGCCTGGGCCACACGCCCCAACTGTGTCCAGCAATAGACGCCCCCACCCAAGCCAAAAGATAGGATGACGCCGGAAGAAGAAGTGCCCACCATCTTCAGCCATCAATACCCCGAACTGGCTACGGCCGTAATTACGGGATCTGAAGCGGCTAGAGAACAACTGCAATACAGCTTTGCGAGAGCTATTGGGACAAAGGCTTAGCAACCGTGGCGGGGTTTAGATCGGCAAACACAAATTGATCGCGCACGACGCTCTCGCCGACCGAAACAGGAATGTCGATGCTCAGCATGGGCCCTGCATATACAAATGAGTGAAACTCCCCTTTCTCACCGCATGGATCGACTCCGTCGGGCAGAGCAGACAACAAGTTCTCATCAAACTCGTGCCCGGCAAACGAAGGGTCGAGTTTCAGCGTGTCCACACAGGTCAGTTTCGCCCGCACGCCAGAGGCGATCATCTGCCTTGCCAAATCCCGAGTGGGCTGCCCCCACAGGGGAAATATTGGCAGTAGTCCAGTGTTTCTCATCTGCTTTTCACGGTACGTGCGCACGTCTTCGAGAAAGAGGTCGCCAAATGCGATCCCTTCGATTCCAGCCGCGACCGCTTTGCCGCAGGTTTCGGCCATAAGCAACTCATACTGCTCGTTGGAACAAGGCCAGGGCAAAGGGACAGCCCAAAGCGGCAACCCTGCTGCCGAGGCTTGCTGTTCGACCAGTTCACGGCGGACGGCGTGCATAGCAACCCGGCCGGCAGCCTCGTTGAACGTGGTCAGCAATCCGACGACTTCATACTCTGCACGCTGACGAAGAACATGTAAACTCCACGCACTATCTTTGCCGCTGCTCCACGACAGAAGAACACGCTTCATAGCCGATTCCCCCAGATCGACGCAAGACGGATAATTTGTGGTTTTATGCTGTCGATCAGTGTGAAATGTGAAAACAAAGCGTAGCAGAGAAAGGGTTCACTCCAATCGGCAAAGACAAAAGACAAAAGAATACGGGCGGATGGTCCACCGCAAAGGCCTTGCGCGACCTTAGGCCGTGACCGGCTCCGCGATCTGGCCCAAGCTTCGCGGTCAAAATGAACTGGCCTGCTAGTTTGGGCGGCTTTCAGGGGGCCACTAATCGGCCGGTGATTCCCGCCGCTCCGCTTCCCGTGGCATGGCGCCGGCGAGCAGAAGAATGGCGCCACAGTACATCAGTGTATCCGCCATGTAATTGAGTCCTTCCAGGCTGGCGCGCTCCACCACTGCGATCGGCACGTACACGACTAACTCCACGAAGAGCACGGTCAGGCCGATCCACGTGGCTGCGGCGCGGGTCTTCTTGCCGACAAGCAACGGGATACCCGCTACTGCGTAAACCACGGCCACCAGGTAAGTCCAAATGGCGTGGCCGAAGATCCACTGGGGAGTCAACCGTTCCAGCGGAACGGCGGGAACGTGATCGGCGTGCATGAATTGCTCGAAGCTGTAAAACAGCACCGGAATGGCAATGAAGTAGCGAGCGATTGTGGCGAGGACGCGTTGGCCGCGCTCGCGCCCCGGCCCGGCGAGGCTGGCGGCCAGCGCCAGAGCGCCGCCGCTGAAGGAGAGCTCCCGCAGCATCAGCGTCAGACCAAACCGATCCCGCAGATTATGTGCCCAGCCTGGAGCGTCCATCAGCACTACGAAAAGGAAAAACGTCAAGGCCAGCAAACGCGCCGCGAGAGGCGCCTGGATCTTCGTCACCAGGCTGAGGGCGGCTGCGATAAAGCAGGTGCCTACGAAGTACGCCCAAAACAGATGCCACGGCATCCACCGCGGCACGATCGACGCGACGGCCTTGGTCAGGGTGAAGTGTTCAGTGCCGAAAGCCGCAAGTGGCGCTGCGTAGAAAAGCGGCCCGAACAAGATCAGCTTGTCCCATCCTCGCGCCTTTTGCCAATCGCCGCGAAGAAAGATCGTGACCAGCCCGATGGCGAGAACCAGTCCAAAAGCAAGATACGACCAGATCACCGTGCTCGGAATTGTGAAGACGGCGATGATTGCCGACGAATTCAGTAAGTTGCTGTTCATGACGCTTCCTTTCCGTCCTACCGCGCCTTGCCCCAGTAACACGTTCTGCGACGTGATCAATTACCACAGAGGACGGAATGCCTGCAAGACCTGAGGCATTCAAGTCTGAACCAGTTAACGTTGGGATGGTCAATGAATCAGCTGAAGGCCCGCGCGCCTTACCTCCGTCACCTGCCTGGTTTACAATAAAGCTGTCATGGCAGACGGACTCAGCTTCGGCCCTTACACCACCACCGAGAACGGCAAGAAGGTCGTCAAGGAACTTACTTTCGGGAATCCCACCCCGGAAGGCGTCGTCTTGACCACGCTCGATTCGGCAGTCAACTGGATGCGCAAGAATTCCATCTGGCCGCTGACTTTCGGCCTGGCCTGTTGCGCCATCGAAATGATGTCGATGGGCGCATCCCGCTTTGACATTGCCCGCTTCGGCGCTGAAGTATTCCGCCCCTCGCCGCGCCAGTCCGATCTCATCATCATCGCCGGCCGCGTCTCCAATAAAATGGCGCCGGTGATCCGCCAGCTTTGGGAGCAGATGCCTGAGCCCAAATGGGTGATTTCGATGGGAGCCTGCGCCACGTCAGGCGGAGTGTTCAATAACTACGCGCTGGTGCAGAGTGTGAACCAGGTAATTCCTGTCGATGTCTATGTTCCGGGCTGTCCGCCCCGTCCCGAACAGTTGATCTACGCCATCACGCTGCTGCAGGAAAAAATACAGCAGGAGCGCGGCTCGGTGCGGCGGGCGTTAAACCTCAGCTGATTTTTCCAGGCTTTGAAATTACTCCGGTGCAATAAAGCTGATGGTGATGCGGGTCTGCCTGGGGATGGGCTTGCCGTTCAGCAGGTAGGGACTGTACCGCCATTTGTGGACCGCATCCATCGCTGCGGCTGACAGCAGGGGATGTCCGCTTACCACCTTCAAGTCGTCCACCTGGCCTTCGACGTTCACGACTGCATCGATCACCACACTGCCGGCCAAATGCAGGCGTCGCGCTTCCGCAGGATAGACAGGCTGCACCTTGTGCAGCAACACGCCTCCGGAGGTGCCCTGCGAGATGGGAACGCTCAGCTTAGGCACTGCGGGCGGTGCCTCAATCACCTTACCGAGATCAATGGGGGCGGCACCGGATGCCGCGATCACTGGAATGTCCTCGTTCTTGGACGCTGCGGGCGCTGGGGTCTCTGTGCCCGCGGTGCCGCGCTCGGGGGGTCGCGCCGCCTGCGGTCGCCGAATGACTTCATCGGGGATCTGAATGGTTGCGGCATCTGCAGCCGCACGTGAAGGTGGCGGCTTGCTGGGCAGCGCAGCCGGATACACCACGTCGGGAGTTCCGGCAAATCCCGCCCCAGCCGCCGCCGCATTCGCAGTGACGGAGGGAGTTACCTGAAGGCTGGCGGTCTTCGTGCGCCGGGAGGCAACACTGGCCTTGTACCACGCTCTCCAGCCATAAACCGACAGCAGCGCCAGCCCGATGACACCCACGGCAATGATCGCCGCGAGACGCCACTTTCTCCGGGCGATGGCATCTTTGACTTGCGCGCTGGCGAAGACTTCCCGCACCTGGGCCAGCGGGATCGCAGGCGTGACCGGAGCAGCCGCCTCCGGCGGAGCCTCAAGCACGGCGGGGGCTTCGTCTATCTCTGTATCAATGGCAGCGCCCAGGCTCGCGGCCTCGTCCAGTTTTTCCGACTGCGGCAGAGTGCCCTGAGCTTCCGTGACCGCTCCCCGCGCCCAGGCCGCCTCGGCAAGTCCTGCCAGCCGCTCCAGGAGCTCCATCTTGTCTTCCACGAAGGCGTAGGCTTCGGTCGAGAATGCCTCCAGCACGCCCACCCTGCCATGCTGCCCGCGCAAGGGCACGACGGCGATGGATTGCAGTCCCATCTGGCGGCAAACCTCGGCATCGACGTGGAAATCGCGGCTGGCGTCATCGCAGCGCAGGCTTACGCCGGTACGCAGGCATTCGCCCGAGATACCCGAATCCACATTGAGCCGGTCGCCCAGCTCGGGCGCGGTTTCGCCGCTTCGGCCCACGCAGACCACGGCACCGTCCCGAGGCATGGCGATGGCCGCTCCGGTGGCGCCAGTCAGGGAATGGGCCGCCACCGCGATGGTCCCCAGGATGGTGTCCGTGGACTGAGTGTCGGAGGCGATCATCTTCCGCAGCTTGACGAAAATCAGCGCCGCATCCGACTGCCGGATGGCTTCTTCGGAGACTTCCGACCGAGTTCGCACAGCAACTCGCGATCCCGTAGGCTCGGGAGGATTTGGGGTAAGGGGAGGGAGAGGGGCCATTGTTTACAACCTGTTGCGAACCGCGAATGCCGCTGCCCGGCCGCAGCCGGTAACAGGCCGAGTGTGCGGCAAACCAACCCGCTTGTCAACGAAGGATTTGGCCTCAACTGGCCTCGCCGGAACCGCCATCACAGCTTTCGTGAAGGGCCTGTTTTTTGGCGGAGGCCGGGGCTTCGAGGCTGCCATGAGGGCTTTGAGATGAATGACCGCCCTGCTTCTCGACAGGTGTCATTGCACCAACGCAAGGGATAGCACGCAGGGCGGAATCTGACTCGGTTCCCCATCTTTGGCATAAATCGCGATGCTTCGACCGTTAATCGGACGATTCAAGCCAACTGAGGCAGGCCTGAGAAGGTACCATGCAGAGGGGCGCGAGGCGAAGGGGTCTTCGCCAACCCCACAGGATCTTGATCGATACTGCGGAATGGCGCGGAAAGGAGCTTTTCCACACGGGCCCTCGGTCTCATCAACGTTTGCTAGATTTCGCAAGGGATTTGTGGCGTGAAATTCAGGACGACCACGTACTCGACGGCGCGGCCGTGCTTGGGTACTACTTCCTGCTCGCGGTTTTCCCGGCGGTGATCTTTGTCCTTTCCCTGCTTCCTGTGCTCCCCATCCCCCACCTGCAGCAGGCCATCTTGGATCTTCTCCACCAGGTTCTGCCGGAGCAGTCGGCCAACCTTTTCGAGGTGACCGTCCGGTACGCCACGTCTGAAGGTACGGAAGAACTGTTGACATTCGGATTGATCTTTACGCTCTGGTCGGCATCCACCGGTGTCTATGCGCTCGTGGAGCAACTCAATGTGGCCTACGGGGTCAAGGAACGGAGACCCTTCTGGAAAGCGCGGGGGACCGCGATACTTCTGATGGTGTTTTTTGTTCTACTGGCGATTGGTTCCCTCTCGCTGGTGATCTTCGGAGGAGTGGTTCAATCGTGGCTGGCGTCGATCATCGGATGGAGCCAGCCGTTACTCGTTTTCTTCGCGACTCTCCGCTGGATCATCATTGCCGTCGCGTTGCTACTGGCTCTTGCCGTAACTTACCGGTTCGGGCCCGATGTAAACCTTAAGTTCCGGTTTATCTCGCCCGGCAATGTGGTGGCTGCTACTCTGATCGCTATCGCCTCGGTTGGGTTTCGATTCTACGTCTCCAAGTTCGGCAGCTACAGCGCCACCTACGGCAATCTCGCCGCCATGATCATCCTGATGCTGTGGATGTATGCGGCTGGCATCGCCCTTCTGGTGGGTTGCGAAATTAACGCCATCCTGCACTCGCACAAGTCTGAGCCCTCCGAATTGAATGATTCCAGGCCCTAGCTTCGGAATTCAGCCTTCCCAACCTCGCTCGCAGTGCGATGTGCGTGGTGAATGAACCGAGCCGCGATTGCTTCCGGTTGGCTGACAATCTCGCGCGCTATCTAGTTTTGCCTCAATCTAGAATTCCACGGTAAGATTGCCGAATCATGGACTCGTCACGCGAGGCGCTGAAGCCGGACGAGCGTGGACTTGGGGATGCGCCGGCCAACTCTCAAGGGAAGTTAGCGCTGGCTCTGGGAGTGATCGCAATCGCGCTCAGCCTGGTTCTCGGGTTTGTTCATCTGATGTCGGTCCGTCGCCTGGAACGCGAGGTGGCACGGCTCAGCCAGCAGACGGAAGGTCTCGGCCAGCAGGTCGTGCGCGCACAGGAGCAATCGCAGACGTTGGCTCAACAGGCTTCGCAGGCGGCTGCGAACGCGCAGGCAGCCGCTCAACAGCGCGACCTGGCGAAGCAGGATCAATCGAACTCGGAGGCACAGGCCCAACTGGCTCGGCAGCAGGCCGACGCCGAGCGGCAAAAGGCAGATCAAGCCACGCAGCAGGCTGAAGCCTATCGGAAAGAGCGGGAGGCGCAGCTGGCGCAACTGCAAGATGCTCTCGGTCAAATCGCCGAAACGCGTCGCACCGCCATGGGCCTGGTGATGA
Source organism: Terriglobia bacterium (assembly GCA_963752375.1). Taxonomy (GTDB): domain Bacteria; phylum Acidobacteriota; class Terriglobia; order Terriglobales; family Acidobacteriaceae; genus JAIQFF01. The sequence goes on along the minus strand of CAVVYF010000034.1, from coordinate 115,944 downwards.
CGCTGGACAGCAAGTCGATTCGCTTCGACTTCGACAAGGCAGACATTAAACCGGAATATCGCGACATCCTCAATCGCATCGCCGGAATCCTGATGACGCTCAAGGGATTTACGATTGCGGTCTATGGATATACGGACGACGTCGGCACGCAGGCGTACAACCTGCAACTCTCACAGCGTCGCGCCGAAGCTGTCCGCGACTTCCTGAGGCAGACCGGAATTTCCCCGACAATCATGAGCACCAGGGGCTTTGGCAAATCCGACCCGCGCGTTGCGGGCGGCAGCGAACAGGCGCGTGCTGCCAACCGTCGGGTCGAGATCGGCATAGTCGATTCGAAACTTGTCACCAACGGCCCTCTCGTCGTGCCAAAGTAAATCAGGCGGTGCAGGTCGAGCGTAACCGCGATGTTACGTCATGCCGGCCTTAGGACGAGAACAACTGCGCCAGATGGGTGATGCGCAGCAGCTCCTGTACGCCTGGTGTCATGTTGGCGAGTTCGAGGGTGCACATCCCCTGGTTGAGGGCGGACGTTTTGAGGCTGACCAGCGCTCCCAAGCCCGCGCTGTCGAGATGTTTTACATCGCCGAGGTCGAGAATGATGTGGCCACCAAGAAGGATGAGGGGCCTCACCACTTCTTTTATCTTGCCCGCGGTGTTACTGACCAGCTCGCCATGACACTTGATGGTCGTCACTCCATTCCCGTTTTTGTCTTCATCTTTCGACTTTTCAAGTTCACAGTGGAACGAACCATCTCGGGCCATAGCTCCTCCGTCTCCTTCAGGGAGAGTCGAGACCTGCTGCGGTGTCATCGATCCCGCGATTCTATACGATGGTCGATGAAACAGGCGGTCCCATGCACGGTGCCGTCGATGGGCTACCTGGAATCGACCTCGCTCCCGGGGCGAAAAGCCTAAAAGACCGTTCAAGATTGCACAGTATTCTCTCCGGTTACCAGACATGATGATTGCCAGAGGCTATTGGCATGGAGAAGAAACAGGAACATCGTGAGTCTCACGAAGACCGAGAATCTCAAAAACTTGTGGATCGCATCGAGAAACAGCAGGCATCGCAAGAAGCGGCCAGAGCGGAAGAGACCAGGAAGACGCTCGACGACTACGCCAGGAAAGTGGGAAGTTAAGCGCGGAGGACGGACCCTCCGGTCCGCCGCTGTGAAGGTGTGGCGCGGGCGCTCTCGCCAAATCCCCGCAAACGCCGGCTCGTGGTAAAACACAGCATGCGGAAAATCCCGTACTCGGCCAGCGGGCCGACCATCGTGGCCCAGGCTCCCTGCCGGGCTGATCTGGCCGGAGGGACGATCGACCTGTGGCCGCTGTACCTGTTCCATCCCGGCGCGCTTACGCTGAATTTTGCCGTCAACATCCTCACCACCTGCCGCATCACGCCGCTGAAAGGGAAGGGCATCCACCTGCATTCCATCGATACGCGGCGGGAAGAGCACTTTCCCAGCTTCGAAGCCCTGCGCCTTGCCCGCCGTTTCAGGCTCCCTCTGGCTGCCCGGCTCTTGCAGTTTTTTGCGCCCAGGGAAGGTCTGTTGATGGAGACGGATTCCGAGTCTCCCGCAGGCGCCGGCATTTCCGGTTCGTCCGCCCTGATGATCGCCAGCACTGCTGCCCTGGCCCGCTTCACCGACCGCAACCTGACCCTGGAGCAGATGCGCGTAATTGCGCAGAACGTCGAGGCCCAGATCATCCAGGTCCCCACCGGCTGCCAGGATTACTACCCCGCGCTTTATGGCGGCGCGAGCGCGATCCACCTGGATGCCGACGGCATCCACCGCGAGGCCGTGGCGGTAGCGCCGGAAGAGATCGAATCCCGCTTTGTTCTGGCCTACACCGGCGCGCCGCGCAAGTCCGGCATCAACAATTGGGAGGTTTTCAAGGCGCATATCAATGGCGACACGCGGGTGTTCCGCAACTTCGAACGCATCGTTGAAATTGCCCGCGCCATGCACCAGGCCCTGGCCGACACCCGGTGGGACGAGGTGGCGCGCCTGCTGCGCGAGGAATGGAAGTTGCGCCGCAGCAACGCGCCGGGAATCACCACGCCGCTCATCGACAAGCTGATCCGCGTCACCGCCCGGCATGGCGGACGGGCCGCCAAAGCCTGTGGCGCGGGCGGCGGAGGCTGCGTGATCTTCCTGGTTGAGCAGGGCGCCGCCAGCCGGGTCGCAACAGTCATTGGTGACAATGGAGGACACGTCCTGCCCCTGCAGGTCGCCCGTAACGGGTTGCACGTCTGGTCCGCCTGAAACCACGTGGGGACAGCCGCCCTCGGCTGTCCAGTCGAGCGCAGCTCGATCGGTTTTGCCCGGGCCAGAACTGCGGAGCTTCGCTCCGCCGGACAGCCGCGGGCGGCTGTCCCCACCTGTTTATTTTCTACGGTTGGTTCCCAACCCGGAGGGCGTTATAATTCATCCAAGTCGGCTCGGGGTGTCGTATGTACCCACGTTACGTTTCGGTTCTCTTGCCCATCGTGCTGCTCTGTGTTGTCGTGGTCAGCGCCGACGATCACAACCCTCCTCATATTTCCAAGCAGACCCGGATGGACCTGATCCATACCTTCAACTTCGAACTGGTTTACATCCGTTCGCCTTTTCCCATGGGGAAGACCGGGCTGACCCTGAAAGATGGGCAACTCTCTCCGGACGGAGACCAGATGCAGAACATGCTGGCCATGTGGGGACCCGCGGCCAAACCCGGCGACCAGGCCCGCATCAGCGAGATATTGATCAAGAAAGACCGCATTCACTTTGAGATCAACGGCGGTCCGGTCAAAAAGCTTAAGTGGTATCAGCATATTCAGGTGGGCGCGGGCGGAGGCATGACTTCGCTGGGCCCGAGCGACGCCAGCGCCAATCCGCGAGGCTCGTATGTGGACCTGGTATTCGATAACGGCTACGTGCCTGACCTGAATCCCCAAGAGCTTAAAGATCTGCTCCGTCCTGTGTTTGACTTCAACGCCAAATCCGCCGTGGAGGCCTACCTGGACACTCTTCCCCCGAAGCTCAGAGATGCCATCAAGGCGCACAAGGTTCTGGTGGGTATGAATCGTGAAATGGTAATGGCCGCCAAGGGCCGCCCTCCCAAGAAGATCCGGGAAAAAGATGGCGAAGTCGAATACGAAGAGTGGATCTACGGCGAGCCCCCGGCCGACGTGGACTTTGTCCGCCTGGTGGGCGACGAAGTAGTACGCTTTGAGAGCATGAAAGTGGATGGCGAGAAAGTCGTGCGCACCGAAAAAGAAGTGGACCTCAGCTCGACTGTAGCCAAGAGCTCGGCGCCAGAGGAGCGTCCGCCGAATGCTCCCTCGCTGCGCCGCCCAGGCGAGGAACCCGATCCCAACTCTCCCGCCGGTGGTGCCGCGCCCCGGCCGCTGCCTCCTCCCGATCCGCTGGGCCAGGATGGCCCGGCCCAACCCAACTGAGATTCATGGAGGCGCGAGCATACCGGCACCCGCGTGGGGACACGAGGGCGGCTGTCTCCACGTGTTCTCTTCGTAACTTGGCTCGCTCGCACCCGCGCCTTTGCGGCATCTGAAATTGACTTTGGTTTCGTGTAGCGCTGCCGTCCCGGCGGCTGTCCGGCGGGCGCTACCTGGACCTGACTTGGCTCGCGCCGCGCCGCCCCTTTACACTGGAAGGGTGAAGATCGCGCTGGGACAGATCAATCCTACGGTCGGAGATTTCTCCGGCAACGCGGCCCGGATGATCGACTTTGCGGGCCGGGCGCGAACCGCCGGCGCCGGCCTGATTCTGTTTCCCGAATTGTCTGTCTGCGGCTACCCGCCCCGCGATCTGGTGGAGCGGCCTTCGTTTGTGGCCCGCAATCGCGAGAGCGCTGAACGCATCGCCGCCGAGACCCGCGGTATCGCCGTGATTTGCGGCCTGGCCACCCCGGCGCACGCCGAAACCGGCAAGTCGGTCATGAACTCCGCCGCCCTGCTGCAGGACGGAGCCATCGCCTTCCTGCAATCGAAGATGCTGCTGCCCACCTACGACGTGTTCGATGAGATGCGCAACTTCGCGCCCGCCCGCAGCCAGTCGCTGTTTTCTTTTTGCGGCAAGCAAATGGCGCTCACCATTTGCGAGGATGCGTGGAACGACAAGCACTTCTGGAACAAGCGTCTCTACACCGTCGATCCAGTGGAGGCGCTGGTGCAGGCCGGCGGCAACTTTGTGCTCAACATTTCCGCTTCGCCCTTCTGGCTGGGCAAGCGCGAACTGCGCCGCGAGATGCTGGCCACCATCGCCCGTCAGGACAAAGTGCCGGTGGCCATGGTCAACCAGGTCGGAGGCAACGACAGCCTGGTGTTTGACGGCTCCAGCCTGGTGCTGAATTCCGCCGGAGAAGTCATCGCCCAGGCCAAGTCGTTCGAGGAAGACCTGCTCTATTTCGATTCCGACAAACTGACGGGAGAAATGCACCCGCAGATGCCAGGGGAAGAAGCCAGCGCCTACGCCGCCCTGGTACTGGGCACGCGCGACTACGTTCGCAAGTGCGGCTTTGAGCGGGTGATCATCGGATTGAGCGGCGGCATCGATTCCGCTCTCACAGCTTGCATTGCAGCTGACGCCATGGGAGCCGAAAACGTGATCGGCGTGGGCATGCCCGGACCGTACTCATCGTCGGGTTCGATCGACGACGCGCGGACGCTGGCAGGCAATCTCGGCATTCGTTTCGAGTTGCTCTGCATCACCGAAATCTTCGAGAGTTACCGGAAAACTCTGCAGAAGGTCTTCGCCGGATGCAAGGAAGACACGACGGAAGAAAACATACAGGCCCGCACCCGGGGCGCGCTGCTCATGGCCCTCTCCAACAAGTTCGGGGCCATCGTTCTCAGCACCGGCAACAAGAGCGAATTGGGCGTGGGATACTGCACCCTGTACGGTGACATGGTGGGCGGTCTGGCGGTGATTTCAGATGTGCCCAAGACCCTGGTGTACCGCCTGAGCCATTATGTGAATTCGCGCCGGCCCGTGATTCCCCAGGCGACCCTCGAAAAACCGCCTTCAGCCGAATTGCGGCCCGATCAGAAGGACATCGATTCGTTGCCCCCGTATGACATTCTGGATGCCATTCTCGAAGACTACGTCGAGGACATGCACACCGCGGAACAGATCGCCGCCGATCACAACTTCGATCTGGCGCTGGTGAACCGGGTCATTCGCATGGTCGATGGCGCGGAATACAAGCGCCAGCAGGCCGCACCGGGGCTCAAAATTTCTCCCAAAGCCTTCGGCTCCGGCCGCCGCTTTCCCATCGCCGCAAAAATGAGCGGATGATGGTCCTGACTTGTAGAAATTCACGCTCTCGAAAGGAGCTCATGCGCCGTTTGCTGCTCTGCTGCTTTTTAATTGTGCTGCTGCTTCCCCTTGGAGTTGCGCAAGAGAAGACGTCCGCCAAATCCAAGGACGCGCTTCCTCCGGCTCCCACCTTCAGCACCCGGCTTCCTTCCGAGGAAACCGTAAACGCTTTTATGAAGCAGATGTTTGGCTATGATCCGGCGGTATCGTGGAAGATCGCCGCGATCCGGCCGTCGCAGGCCGAAGGACTCACTGAAGTGCTGGTCGTCCTCAGCAATGCCCAGGGCCGGCAAACCAGCCGCCTGTACGTCACCGAAGATGGCCAGCATGCTGTGATCGGCGACATCATTCCATTTGGCCCGCATCCTTTTACGGCGGCGCAAGAGGCGCTCAGCAAGGGGATCAACGGCCCCTCCCGGGGTCCGGCCGACGCTCCCGTCACCCTGGTTGAGTTCAGCGATCTGCAATGCCCGCATTGCAAGGAAGCCCAGCCCACCATCGATAAGCTCATGGCGGAAGAAAAAAATGCCCGCCTGGTCTTCCAGAATTTTCCTTTGCCCTCGCATGACTGGGCCGCCAAGGCCGCCGCCTACGGAGACTGCCTCGGGCGCACTTCGCCCGACGCGTTCTGGAAATTTGTGGAAAGCGTTTATGCCGCGCAAAGCGACATTACCGCCGCCACCGCCGACGAAAAGCTGACTGCCCTGGCCGAACAGGCCGGCGCCAAGGGGTCGGACACCGCAGCCTGTGCCGCCCAGCCCGAAACCATTGGCAGGGTGCAGCGCTCGGTCGCGCTGGGCGCGGCGCTCGAGGTGACCGGGACCCCAACCCTGTTCATCAACGGCAGAAAGATCAGCAACGTGGCTGGTCTTCCCTACGAGGTGCTGAAAGGCCTGACAGAATTCGCAGCCAAGGAAGGGAAGTAGACCAACGAAATCCTGTCATCCCGAGCGGAGCGTTACGATTCGCCGTGCGAATCGTCATGCGTAGTCGAGGGACCTGCTTGTGCGCATACCGGAACGGTCGCGCTTATTTTTGCAGCCAAACTTCGGCGTTCTGGGTTTGTTCGTGGCTGATGACCCGCGGCGTAATCACGATCAGCAATTCGTCCTCGCTTGATTGTTTGCTGTTGCTGGTCATTACCTGATTCAGCCCCGGCACCGCCCCCAGCCCAGGAATTCCATTCAGGCTGCGTTGCTCGGAATTCGTGACCGCCCCGGCCACGACCGCCGGTTCTCCATTCATCAGCGAGATGCTGCCCTTATACTCCCGGTTCGAAATTACCGGGACCCCGTTGATCGACTGGCCCGACAAGGCGCGAAACTGTATTTCCAGGTCCAGGCTGACGTCGGAGTTCCCGTTCACCCGCGGCTTGGCCTTGAGGCTCAGCCCGATGTCTTCGTAGTTGAATGACGGAAAGGGACTTTGGAAGGAGTTGTTCCGGATCACGGAAGCAATCGCCGGAGTATTGAAGACGGGAGCGAAACTGGCATTGAGAATGGGGTACCTCACACCCACGCGGAACGTCGCATCCGTCCCCTGAGCCACTCGCAGCGAGGCGTGTTCCAGTGCTTTTACCGTGCTCTCGTTTAGCGAGAGTTGCGCCCCCGCCGTTCCCAGGCTCAGTCCCATGAGCGTGAGGCCGTTTCCAAAGGTGGTCAGGGGCTGGCTGAACACTGAACTCTGCTGGTTTTGAAGCTGGGCCAGCAGTCCGGAAAGGGCTGTCGAGTTGGCCTGGTTGATGCCGCCTCCGGAGATAAGCTGGTTGATCAGGTCCTGAATGTTTTGTCCGGCCAGCGCCGCCAGTGCCCCCGCCGGAATGTTGAACAACTGGAAGTTGTTGGGAATCTGCAATCCCATGTTGCGGGTGAGGCTGTTCGTGATCTCGTACACATGCACGTCGAGCATGACCTGTGGACGCGAGTCCCCGAGCCCTTCGATAATTCGGGTGGCGGCGTCGAGCATCTTGCGCGGCGCGCGGACCACGATGGTGCTGGCGCTGGGCTGCGGGGTCACCAGCCGTATCTCAAAGAGATTGCGCAGAAGATTTACGATGTCATTCAATTCCTGGGGAGAGGTGACGCCCGGCAGATAGAAAGTACGCAGCGCCATGCGATCGAACTGGCGGTGATTTTGGACGGACTCGGCTGCCAGCAGAATCTGTTTGCCGTCGAGCGGCGTCCAGAAGGTGTGCGTCATCTGACAGGCGGCCGCCATCGCCGTGTAAAAGTTGGCGCGGCCGATTTCGAAGCGGACCTGGCGCGAGACTACGGACTCGTCAAAGGTAGCGGTCACGCCGAACGCCGAGGCCACCTGGGTAAGCAGCCCCCGGCCATCGCCGCGGTAGTGAAAGTCGGCCTGCGTGGGCTCGGGCACGACCCGAATTTCATCCGAGGCGGCCACCACCTGCGGCGCGACTGAGGTCTTGGGCGCCCATTCTCCCATCGCGTCGGTCAAACGCTGCCGGGCAAATTCATTCTGTGGATCCAGATGCAGAGCGGTGCGGAACTCGGCCAGCGCTTCGATCTGGCGGCCCTGGCGCATTTCATCATTGCCCCGCTCCAGGTGATCGAAGACCAGCTGCTGGCGGGTCAACTCCCGCGCCGTCACAAATTCGACGTCTTTGGGATCCAGGCGCGCCGCCGTCTCGAACAGGTCGAAGGCTTCGTCCTGCCGCTTTTCCCGCTGCAGCTTCAGCCCCTTGGCAAAGGCTGCACTGGCTTCTTTCAATTCTTTTTTGGAGGGATTGCAGGAAACTGCACCGGGGGAGCCTTCAGGACACGGCAGGAGCGGCGCGACGGCAGGCTGATCACTCGCGCTGGCCGACAATCCTGCAGTCAGCAGAACCACCGCCAGCCAAATAAACCTTCCCCGACGCATGTGCCGATTGTAACCGGGAACCGGGGCGCGACCGAGGGTTTCGCGAGGGGCACTGTACCTTCGTGTATTCGCCCCGGATTAAATGTGGGCGCCAGCGTCCCACTCGTGCCGGCGGCACGGGCTTCTGACTGAGGAATCACCACAAAGGCCGTCCTAGAGGTGACCGCTCTTGGCGGCCTTTGCGGCTCTTCTTCGCGCCCTTTGCGGTAAAGGTTGTGATCTCGCCTAAAACGTTCCAAAATCCTAAACCGCAAAGGACGCCAAGAAAAACCGCAAAGGACGCAAAGCAAGTCAAACACGCGCTCGCCTTGGAAACTTACCTCTTTTGGCGTATAAAAGTTAGTTGCGACAGCACGCGCCATTTTTCCTCCCCGTGCGGCCTCAACCAGGGTTCAAAACTTCGAGCGAGGGAACATGCCCAGCCTGACCGCCACGCACGCCCCCCGGGGCCTGGAAGGAGTAGTCGCCACCAATTCCAGCATCTGTTACATCGACGGAGAGCAGGGCGTCCTCGCCTACCGCGGCATCGACATTCACGAACTAGCCGACCGCTCGAATTTCGAAGAAACCTGTTACCTGTTGTGGTATGGCAAGCTGCCCACGGAGAATGAACTCAAGGAATTTCGGAGGCAGCTGGCGGAAGAGCGCAAGCTGGACCCTGCCATCATCGAACTGCTGCGCAATGCTCCCAAAGAAACGCAGCCCATGGACGTGCTGCGCACCGCGGTTTCGGCCCTTTCTTTTTACGATCCCGAGGACAAGAAGAACGACCACGACGCCAACCTGCACAAGGCCTTCCGGCTGACTTCGCAGATTGCCATGATCGTGGCGGCTTACGATCGCGTACGCAAAGGCAAGAAAGTGGTTGAGCCGGACCGGTCGCTCTCGCATGCGGCCAATTTCCTGCTGCTGCTGAATGGCACCAAGCCCTCGGAGACAGCCGAGCGGGCGCTGGATATGGCCCTCATCCTGCACGCTGACCACGAGCTTAACGCTTCCACCTTCGCGGCCCGGGTAGTGGCGGCGACTCTTTCCGATATGCATTCGGCGGTGACTGCGGCCATCGGGGCGCTGAAGGGACCGTTGCACGGGGGCGCGAACGAGGCCGTCTTCCACATCCTGCAGGCCATCGATAAGGCGAAAGCTGACCCCATCGATTACGTGAAAAACATGCTGGCGCAGAAAAAGAAAGTTCCGGGCTTCGGCCATCGCGTGTATCACACCGAAGATCCGCGGGCCACGCATTTGCGCAAGATGTCCGCCGACCTGGGCAAGAGCAGCGGCCAGAGCAAATGGTTTGAGATGTCGCACAAGATCGAAGAATTCGTAAAGGCCGAGAAAAAGCTCAACGCCAACGTGGACTTCTATTCGGCCTCCACCTACCAGACGCTGGGGATTGATGTCGATCTATTTACCCCGATATTCGCCGTCTCGCGAATCAGTGGCTGGACTGCCCACGTCATCGAGCAACTCGACGACAACCGCCTGATCCGTCCCCGCGCCGATTATGTTGGGCCGGCGTATCCGCAGAAGTATGTGCCCATCGAGCGACGCTAGGTATCTGGGCGAGTGACGCGAATTTCCGCGAAGGGAGCCAGGCGGCATTTCCATCCAGCCTAGATATCCTCCGGCGGCGAATGAAGCGCATCCATCGTAACTAGGGATGTCATGAAAGTTCGCGATATCATTAGACGGCTGGAGCAAGATGGCTGGTACTTGAAAGCAACGAAGGGAAGTCATCGGCAATACAAGCATCCGACCAAATCCGGGCGTGTGACCCTGCCGGGTCATCCCGGCGACGACCTGGCGCCCGGCACATTGAATAGTGTTCTGAAACAGGCAGGTTTGAAATGATGAACTACGTTGTCGTCTACGAGAAGTCTGGTACTGGTTGGAGTGCCTACGTCCCCGATCTGCCCGGAGTGGTCACAACTGGTTCTACCAAGGAAGACGCGAAGCAGCTGATCCGGGAAGCCATTGAATTTCATCTGGAGGGGCTGCGGGAAGATAACTTGCCGGTTCCTGAACCAGCTGCTTCGGCTGAAGTAGTGTCTGTCTCCTGACATCTTGGTACTGATTTCACTGGCGCACCTGCAAATCGCGTGACGCCGGCCGCTCTCCTCTGTTGCCTCGCATTTCCGTTCCTGAGAATGCAGCGTAAGATGGAAGCTTAGCCATGCGCCGCGTTTACCTCGATAATAACGCCACCACCCCGGTCCTGCCTGAGGTCTTTGAGGCCATGCAGGCCTGCTTCGGGGAGCGCTTCGGGAACGCGTCATCCATCCACCACCATGGGCAGGAGACGCGGGCGGCGGTGGAGCGCGCGCGCGAGGCGGTAGCCGCTCTGCTGGGATGCCGGGCCTCGGAGATCGTATTCACCAGCGGGGGCACCGAGGGCGACAATCTCGCAATTTTCGGCCTCACCACAGCCGGACAGCACGTCATCAGCTCAACCATCGAGCATCATGCCGTATTGAACTCATGCAAGCATCTGGAAGCGTCGGGCTGCGAAGTCACGTACGTTCCGGTGAACGGCCAGGGACAGGTCGATCCCGACGATGTGCGCCGGGCGCTGCGGCCGAATACCCAAGTCATCACCATCATGATGGCCAACAATGAAACCGGCGTGCTGCAACCCGTGGAGGAGATTGGCAAGATCGCCGCTGAAGCCGACGTTTACTTACACACCGACGCGGTGCAGGCGGCCGGCAAGGTTGCGATCGATGTTGAACGTATCGGGTGTGACCTGCTTTCCATCTCCGGCCACAAGATGAATGCTCCGCAAGGCGTGGGAGCGCTCTACGTACGCAAGGGAACCGCGCTGCGTCCGATGCTCTTCGGCGGGAGCCACGAGCGTTCGCGGCGGGCGGGCACGGAGAATGTGCCGGGCATCGTCGCCCTGGGCAGGGCTGCGGAACTTGCCCGCGAAGCCTTTGCCCGCGGCGATCTCGATCGGATGTCCGGCATGCGTGATCGGCTGGAGCAGACCATCCTGAGCGAAGTCGAATCCGCCGGTGTGAACGGCCAGGGTGCGCCGCGCGTACCCAATACCAGCAGCATCCATTTCGATTGCATCGAGGGAGAAGCGCTGGTGATCGCTCTCGACCTGAAAGGCCTGGCGGTCTCGACCGGTGCCGCGTGCTCTTCGGGCGCGATTGAGCCCTCGCATGTGCTGACCGCGATGGGATTGTCGCCGGGACAAGCTCGGGGCAGCCTCCGCTTCAGCCTGGGCAAGCAAAATACGCCTGAGGATATCGAATTCGCCTTGAGCCTGATTTCACCGACCGTGGTCCGGCTGCGAGAGCTCTCGCCGGTTTACAATAAAACAGCTGCTAGCTACTAGCTTCTGGCTCCTGGCCTCTGGCACGTCGACTTTGTTTGGCTAGAAGCCAGGAGCTAGTAGCTAGCAGCTGATCCACTAACACCTGCGGTTTCCTATGTCCGAAGCCAGAACCATCGCCGTCGCCATGTCGGGAGGAGTCGATTCTTCCACGGTTGCGGCCATGCTGCGTGCCGAGGGCCATAACGTCGTCGGCCTCACCATGCAACTCTGGAACCAGCGGCGCCTGGCGGGCCACGAGGGTATGCCTGAATCCGTGCAGGGACGCTGCTGCTCGCTGGACGATGTTTACGACGCGCGCCGGGTCGCCGAGACCATCGGCATTCCGTACTACGTGGTCAACCACGAGGAGCGTTTTGAGCGCGACGTAGTGCGCCCCTTCGTCGAGCAGTACCTTTCGGGGCGCACGCCGATCCCCTGCAGTTTGTGCAACAATCACTTGAAGTTTGATCAGCTACTGATTGTGGCCCAACAGATTGGGGCCGACGCCCTGGCCACCGGCCACTATGCCCGGGTGGAGTTCGACGAATCGCTCGGCCGCTGGCTGCTCAAGCGTCCCACCGACCGCTCCAAGGACCAGACTTATTTCCTCTTTGGATTGACCCAGGCCCAGCTCAGCCGCACTCTCTTTCCCCTGGGCGGGATGCTGAAGCCTGAGGTGCGCCAGCTCGCCCAGCAGCATGGTCTGGCCCTGGCCCAGAAGCCTGACTCGCAGGAAATATGCTTTGTCCCCGGCGGCGATTACAAGAAGTTTCTCGACGCCTACCTGGCGGAGCAGGGCGAGTCCCTGCCCGACACAGCCGGGGAACTGGTCACCACCAATGGCGAAGTCGTAGGCGCGCATGGCGGCATCCATAACTTCACCGTGGGCCAGCGCAAGGGATTGGGCGTTGCGACAGGTTCGCCGCTCTACGTCATCCAGATCAAGGGAGACGCCCGCCAGGTGGTGGTCGGCAATCAGGAAGAACTCTACACGCGCACCTTGCGGGTGCAGCGTACCAACCTGATCGCTGTGGAAGAGTTATGCGAGCCCATGCGGGTTGTGGTGAAGATTCGCCATCGCCACGAGGGTGCGCCGGCGCTGATTGAGAAGTCTGGAGAGGACGAAATTCTGGTTTCATTTGACCAGCCGCAGCGGGCAGTCACGCCTGGCCAGGCAGCTGTTTTCTACCAGGATGATGTGGTGGTGGGCGGAGGCTGGATCGCCTGAGACTGAGAACCGCGAACTGGCATCTGAAAACCGGTTGTCAGATAACAGTTCCCGGTTCTCAGTCTCAGATAAACATCTCGTCTTGCGGAACCGAAACGTCGTGCCGGCGGCGGCGTTCACCACCCAGCAGAAACTCCAGACCAGCCGTCAGACCCTGAATGATGCCGGCGAGCTGGCGCACCGGGGAAACCACGGTGCGATGGACCACGTCGCTGGTTTCTTCGATACGGTCCATGGTGCGATTGAGCAACTCGTCGGCGCGAATCACCTGCAGCCGGGTACGGTCCACGATGTCAGTGACGGTGGCATCGAGACGCTCGACCTGGCCGCGTACCACCGTGGTGGTCTCGCTGACGTTGCTCGCGATGTTGTCAATCCTCGGCCGCCACTCCACCAGCATGGACTGCGCCGTGTCCACCGTGGGCATGACCTTGGTTTTCACTTCGGTGGCGAGAGCTTCCATGCGGGAAGTGCTCTTTTTTACGGCCACAAAAAGGGCCACCAGGATGCCGGCCTGGATGACGACCGCCGCCGCCGTTACACCGACAAAAATCGGTAGATAGTCCATAAGATTTTCCGCGTTACTGCGCCGCCCGATCCAGCGCTGCGGAGAGGCGCAAAATTATAGGTTCTTCGATGCGCCGCCATCGGCCGCGGTGGCCTCGTGATAAGCCTGACGCCCGGCTTCGTAAGCCGACTTGAACTGCTCTTTCTGCTGCTTGGCGACTTCGCGTCCCTTGTCCACCAGGTCGGTGGCCTGCTCGCGAGCCTTGCGGGCGCGCTGGGAGACGAACTCCCGGCCTTCATCCGCTTTAGAGCGCAAGGTCTCGCGCATCTCACTTCCGGAACGCGGCGCATAAAGTACTCCCACCGCCGCTCCAACCCCAAGTCCCGCGAGGAACCACAGGATGCTGTTGCTATCGTCTGCCATGATCAAACCTCCATGCAACCAGTTGCATACACATCAGATCGTAGCACCCGTGGTGGGGAAATACAATTCGCCCCCCCACTTGTCGTCGCGCCGGTGAAGCGAGACAATGTTCCCGCACCAGCCAAGGAGGGAGCGCCTTGAAGTACCGGCAACACGGCTACCAGGATCGCGGCGAGGAAACCCGTAAGAAAGAGTCAACCGAGAGGCCGGTCAAGAAAGATACGTTTGGTCCGCGGCCGATCCAGATGCCGGGCACGCGCGCCGTGTCGCGCTGTTCGCAGTGCGGTTCGCTGCTGCAGTCGCCCGGCGATCCCGTCGGCCAGTGTCCCAAGTGCGGCTTCGAACTGCACTCCTGCAAGCAGTGTACCTACTTCGATCCTTCCAGCCGTTTTGAGTGCACTCAGCCCATTCCCGAACGCATCCCGCGCAAGGACCAGCGCAATGATTGCACCTTCTACTCCATGCGCGTGATGGTGGAGAAGGAGACTTCCACACCTGCCGCCCAGCGCCCCAACGACGCCCGCCAGGCCTTCGAGAATCTGTTCAAGAAGTGAAGGGTGATCGCGGCAGCGTGGTATTTACGAGCTGCATGACGAGACAAACGGGAAGGGCACGAGTTCACTCGTGCCAAAAAAGGGCGAAAAGCCGTCGCGCTTTAGCGCCTGAGGTAAGCTCGTCGGGTGGAATGCGTCCGACCAGAACCATCCCTATAGATTCTGCTTCGTCCAGTGGTCAATCTGGGCGAGCGCCTGCTTTAGATTTTCCAGCGAATTGGCCACGCTGAAACGCAAATAGCCCTCTCCGAAATCTCCGAAGGAAGCTCCCGAAAGGCAAGCCACGCCGGCTTGTTCGAGCAGCGCATCGGCCAGCTTCTTCGAACTCCAGCCGGTCTTCTTGATATTGGGGAAGGCGTAGAAAGCGCCTTTCGGAATGCGGCAGGAGAATCCTTTGATCCGGTTCAGCCCGGCCACAAAAACGTCTCGCCGCTGCTGGAACTCAGAGCGCATTCTCTCCACCGAAGTCTGGTCGCCGCGAACGGCCTCCACGCCGGCTATCTGGGTAAAGCTGGCGGTGCAGGAGTTCGAATTGGTCATGAGCCGGGCGATGTGCGTCGCCAGGTCCGCCCGCATGACGCCGTAGCCCAGGCGCCATCCGGTCATGGCATAGGTTTTCGAAAAGCCGTCGAGCAGGATGGTGCGCTCCTGAAATCCGGGCACCGACATGATTGAGTAGTGCTCGCCTTCAAACAGCAAGCGGCTGTAAATCTCATCCGAAAGCACCATGATGTTGCGCTCGCCAATGACGTCGGCGATATCATGGACATCCTGTTTGCTCAGCACCCCGCCGGTGGGATTCTGCGGCGAATTCAGGATGATGAGCCGGGTGCGGTCGCTGATCAGAGTGGCCAGTTCGTCCACATCGAAACCAAAATCCTTTTCTTCCCGCAGGCGGATGGGCACTGCCCGCGCCCCGGCATAGTCGATCATCGACTCGTAGATCGGAAAGCCGGGATTGGGAAATATGACTTCATCCCCCGCCTCGGTCAAAGCCAGCAGACTAAAAAAAATAATCGGCTTGCCGCCGGGAACCACCACGACCTCGTCGCTCGAGACCTGCACTCCGCGCGAACGGCTGACCTCCTCCGCAATGGCCTGGCGCAACTCGGGCAGGCCGGCGGACGGGCCATAGTGGGTCCAGCCCTGGCGCAGAGCGGTGATTCCAGCCTCAACTACGTTGGAGGGTGTGTCGAAGTCGGGCTCGCCAATTTCCAGGTGAATAATTTTCTTGCCCAGACGCTCCAGCGCCCGCGCCTTGTTCAGGACCTCGAAGGCTGTCTCGGTGCCGAGCCGCGACATGCGCTCAGCCAACCGGAGTTCATGCTCCATAGCTTTTTCCATAGCGAAGCAAAACGGGTCATTATATCCCGCCGGGGCGTGTGGCCCCTCGCCACACGGGCGAGAATTACTTTTTCTGATTGACCCACTCCCAGCCGAAGCGGCCCTTGATGCAGAGATGTCCCTGGGTGATTTCCTGATCGAGAGGTGAAGTGACTCTGACGATCTTCTCCTCCTGCACATGAACTGTAAGAGTGCAGCCCACGCCACAGTAAGGACAGATGGTATCGGTGCGCGTTTGTTTTGAGTCGACCCAGGTGCCGGCTTGGCGCATCTCGTACTCGCTGCGGAACATGAGCGCGCCGGTAGGACAGACGCCGATGCAGTTGCCACAGTAAACGCACGCCGAATCGGTCAGCGGCGCGTTATACTCGGTCGAGATGCGGGCCTCGAAGCCGCGTCCCGCGACCGCGATGGCGAAAGTATTCTGCGCGTCCACGCCGCAGGCTTCCACGCATTTGTAGCAGAGGATGCACTTGCCATAGTCGCGCACGTAGAGCTCGTTATCGATCTTCACCGGCTGGGCTATCGTGGCTGCGCCACTCTCCGGCGGATGATGATGGCCCGGCAGCGCGGAGTCGCGTTCGCCCGCGTGTGCTGGCGCCGCAGCTTCCCCAAAGCGTTGAGGCCTGGCGTCATAGCGCCGCATGTATTCCTGAAACTGGGGCGCAGTGGAGACGTCCACCGACGACGCCAGCAACTCCAGCACGAGGCGCCGGCTCAAACGCACTCGCTCCGAATCGGTCCTGATCACCATACCGGGCTCAACCGGTCGCGAGCACGCCGGAACCAGCGCGCGCGATCCCTCGACTTCGACCACGCATATCCGGCAAACGTTCACCGGAGTGAGATTTTCGAGGAAGCAGAGTGTGGGAGTGTCGATGCCGATGCTGCGCGCAGCCTCGAGGAGCGTGGAGCCTTCCGCAACGGAGACGGATTTGCCGTCGATCGTGATCTCTACCATGCGCGCCGGGCGCGCGACCGGCAGAATGGGCAATGGCCCGCGGGGCACCGGAATCTTGGGGTCGGGCGCGCTGTGAGTGCTCATCGAGGGGCCTCTTCGGATACATTCGCGGAGGCGCCGCCGTGGAAAAGCGGGAACCGGGCGAGCGCCGATTCAATCGCGCTCGATGCAGTCTGGCCCAGCCCGCAGATGGAAGCGTCGCGCATCGCCTGGCCGATTTCCTTCAGCAGCACAAGTTCAGTCGCGGGTGAAGCCAAAGGCTTCCCGGCAGCCAGCCGGTGCAGGATTTCCTCCTGCCGGACGGTGCCGATGCGGCAGGGAACGCACCGCCCGCACGATTCATCGCGAAAGAAAGATACGATGCGAAGCAGGATCTGTCGCAAGTCGACCGTATCGTCGAATGCCATGACCACCGCCGAGCCCAGTGCGGCGCCAGCCGCCCGCGTGCCCTCAAAAGTCATCGGTATGTCGAGATCTTTCGGGCCCAGAAATGCCCCCGCGGCTCCGCCGATCAGGATCGCCTGCAACTTTCCGCCGCCAGCAATGCCTCCGGCCAAATCAAGCAATTGATGCAGAGTAGCGCCGAAGGGAACTTCATAGACGCCGGGCCTGGCCACGTGCCCGGAGAGGCAGAAGAGTTTGGTCCCGGTGGAACGCTCGGTGCCCACTGCCGCGAAGGCCCTTCCACCCTGCATGATAATGGGCGACACATTCAACAACGTTTCCACGTTCTGAATAATCGTGGGCTTGCCGAACAACCCGACCTGGGTGGGAAACGGCGGCTTGTTGCGCGGCTCTCCGCGCTTGCCCTCGATGGAGTTCATCAGCGCCGTCTCTTCGCCGCAGATGTAGGCCCCGGCCCCAACCCGCAGCTCAACGTCAAAGCGCACTCCGGCGCCCAGAATGTTGTCACCCAGGAAAGAGTGCGCGCGGCACTCGCGAATAGCATGTTCGAGGCGGCGCCGGGCCAGTGGATACTCGCCGCGAATGTACAGATAGCCCTGCTCACATCCGGTGGCGAAGCCGGCGATGATCATGGACTCGATGAGGGCAAAGGGATCGCCTTCCATCAGCACGCGGTCTTTGAACGTGCCGGGTTCCGATTCATCCGCGTTGCAGATCAGATATCGCGGCAATTCAGCACTAAGGATCGATTGCCACTTCTGTCCGCAGGCGAAAGCAGCCCCGCCCCGCCCCACCAGCTTCGATTCGGTCACCTCGCGAACCACCGCGGCCGGCCCCATTTCGAAGGCTTTACGCAGGGCCATGAAACCGCCGGATGCGATATGGTCGCCGAGGCTCTCCGGGTTGATCTGCCCCACGCGGCGGAGCAGAGTCAATCCGGGCTGGCCCATCTGCGGAATCGAAGCACTCAACGCCGTCTCAGAAGCCCCTTCGCCCCGCAACGCGGACGCAATCTTCTCTGCGGATGCGGGCGCTAAAGCTTGCTCGTGGTGCCGCTCGCCGGCAACCAGCACAAGGGCCGCAGGTGCCCGCTCACACAGTCCGAGGCAAGGGCTGCGATGCCACGTAGTCTTTCCATCCGGACTCGATCCCTCGGGACCGTGCGTTCTCTCCATCTCAGCACAGAGCCGATCTGCGCTCTTCACCTTGCAGGCAATATCGTCACAGATGTGAACTGCAGCCGGGGGTTGTGGGCGAGTGGAAAGAAGTGCGTAGAAATCCGCGACGCCGAACGCTTCAGCCGGCGGCACTCCCAGCTTCCGGCAGGCGTAATTCAACGCACCCGGGCTGATCCAGCCGACGCGGTCCTGAATGGCATGGAAGACGGGCAGCAGGTAAGTGCGCTTCGAACCGGCGGCAGCAATGGCCACGCCCTCAACTGCCGCTATTTCTTCCGCCGTGGGTGTGGCTCCAGTGAAATGCAGGTCCATGATTCACATTGGGCGTTGAATGACGCGCACTGAATTCCTAAACCGTGACCGGCTCTGTTTTACCAAGTTTCTCAATGCGCACAGCCGTTGCTTTGAACTCCGAGGTCCCTGACTTCGGGTCCACGGCATCGATGGTCAACTCGTTAGTCGCCACCTGGTCGGGGAAGTGCAATGTCATAAACGCGAGGCCGGGACGCAGGCCTGGATCCAATCGCACCGGGGCCTCAACCGATCCGCGACGCGACACCACCCGCACCACTTCACCTTCCTCGAAGCCATACCTCTGACTGTCCTGGGGAGAGAGGTCGAGCGTCTCCCCATGTCGCAGCGGCGATGCGTAGCGCGAACTCTGCACCCCGGTGTTGTAGGAATCCAGACGCCGTCCCGTGGTCAAACGGATGGGGAAGTCATCATCCAGCGCGTCTACCGGCGGCGCTTGTTCAACACAACTGAAAGGCGCGAGGGGGCCGATTACCGGCCGCGCCCACAAACGTCCATGCAGGTATTGCTCGCCGGGATGGTTCTCGTCGTAACACGGCCACTGCAAG
This sequence comes from Terriglobia bacterium, assembly GCA_963752375.1. Taxonomy (GTDB): domain Bacteria; phylum Acidobacteriota; class Terriglobia; order Terriglobales; family Acidobacteriaceae; genus JAIQFF01. The sequence continues at coordinate 96,957 of CAVVYF010000034.1, read as the reverse complement.
CCGTGCATAGCTTCCAGACGCGCGTAACTCATACCGGCATGGATCGGACTGAGGCTGCGCAGCTCATCCCATATTTCCTCGGAGGTCGGCTGCCCGAGGTCACGGCCCATGCGGCGCGCCAGATCGCAGAGGATTTCAATGTCATCGCGCACCCCGGCAGGAGGCGCCAGGGCGCGGCGCACCCGCTGCACCCGGCGTTCGCTGTTGGTTACGCTGCCTTCGGATTCGCACCACCCGGCCGCAGCCGGGAAAACTACGTCCGCCATTTCCGCCGTCTTGGTCATCAACATGTCCTGCACTACCAGGATGTCGAGACCTTGCAGCAGTTTGATGGTGCGGTGCGCGTCAGCTTCCGAGTTGGCCGGGTTCTCACCGATCACGTACAGGGCCTTCAACTCTCCGCGCTCCATCGCATCAAACATTCCGCTCAGATGCCAACCTCTCTTAGGCGGGATGGTCACTCCCCAGGCTCGCTCGAACGCGCCCCGCAACTCGTCGTTCTCCACATGCTGGAAGCCGGGCAACCGGTCGGGCAGAGCGCCCATGTCGCCGCCACCTTGAACATTGTTCTGCCCGCGCAAGGGATTCAATCCAGAGCCGTACCGTCCCACGTGACCGGTCAGCAGGCTCAGGTTGATCAGTGCCAGTACGTTGTCCACCGCGTTGTGGTGCTCGGTGATGCCCAGGGTCCAGCAAATCTGAGCGCGCCCGGCCTGCGCATACGCGTGTGCCAGCTCCCGGATCAAACCCGCCGGAACACCGCAGGTCTCCTCGGCATATTCGAGGGTGAACTTCTGCACGTGCTTGCGGAATTCCTCAAAACCGCTGGTGGCGTTCTCGATGAAATCACGATTTTCCAGACCTGCCGCCAGGATTTCGCGCGCGACTGCATTGGCGAGAGCGATGTCCGTTCCCACATGCAGCCCCAGCCACTTCTCAGTCCACTGCGCGGAAGTGGTGCGCCGCGGGTCCACCACGAAAAGCTTGGCCCCGTTGTGCACGCCCTTGAGCAGGTGGTGGAAAAAGATGGGATGCGTCTCGCGGGCATTCGATCCCCAGAGAACGATCAGGTCCGTCTCTTCCATTTCGCGATACGAACTGGTGCCGCCGCCCATCCCGAATACCGTCGCCAGACCGACGACGCTGGGGGCGTGTCAAGTCCGGTTGCAACTGTCGATATTGTTACTGCCCACCACCACCCGGGCGAATTTCTGGGCCAGGAAATTCATCTCATTAGTCGTCTTCGAACAACTGAAGAGCCCAAAGCTCTGCGGACCGCCCTTCTGCACTGCGCCGCGAAAGCCCTGCGCGGCGCGCTCCAGCGCCTCGTCCCAGGTAGCAGGACGCAGCCGTCCATTTTCCCGGACCAGGGGTGTGGTAAGTCGTGAATTCTGAGTCGCCATGGCCCGATTCTAGCAGGACAGACATCCCCTTGCGGTACCATGGTCGCTCATGTTTTCGCGCCGCACCGATTGGACGCTCACTCCCAACCGCTTTACCGAGGCCCAGCGGGAACTTTCAGCCGCGGGCAGGGAAGTGCTCGACCTGAGCGTCTCGAACCCGGCGCGCGCCGCCTTGCACTACGACGCGGAAGCCATTCTTAACTCCCTGAAGAGTCCGAAGGCGATGGATTACGACCCTCAGCCCAAGGGCCTGCCCAGCGCACGCGATGCAGTCGCGGCCTATTACCGCGATCAGCACGGCGAGTTTGTTGAGCCCGAATCGCTGGTGCTTACCACCAGCACCAGCGAAGGTTACTCGTATGTTTTTCGCCTGCTGTGCAATCCCGACGATGAGGTCCTCGTGCCCAGGCCCAGTTATCCCCTGTTTGAGTTTCTCGCCGACTTGCAGGATGTGAAGTTGGCGCACTACCCGCTGCTTTACGATCACGGCTGGCAGATCGATTTTCCTTCACTCTCGCGTGCAGTGACTCCACGCACGCGCGCTGTGGTTGTGGTGCATCCCAATAATCCAACCGGATCGTATGCAGGCGTCGCCGAACGGACGCAGCTGAATGCGTTTTGCCGGGAACATGGCCTGGCCCTGATTGTGGACGAAGTCTTTCTGGATTATGCGCACGACGGAGCCCCCAGACCGAGCTTCGTGCTCAACCCGGAGGTGCTGACCTTCACCCTCAGCGGCCTCTCGAAAATCTGCGGCCTGCCGCAGATGAAGCTGGCCTGGGTAGCCACCAGCGGTCCAGCCTCCGCCGTCGCCGCGACCATGGGGCGCCTGGAAGTGATTGCCGACACTTATCTTTCCATGAATGCCCCCATCCAACTGGCGGCAACCGTTTTGCTGGACCAGCGCAAGAACTTCCAGCCGCTGCTGCTCGACCGCTTACGCGTAAATCTCTCCGGGCTCGATGCGCAACTGAAAGGGCAGAAGGCAACGCAACGTTTGCAAGTTGATGGAGGATGGTATGCAGTGCTGCGCGTACCCGTGACCCGAACCGACGAGGAACTGGCGATTGCACTGCTCCGCCAAGCCTCCGTGCTGGTCCATCCCGGCCACTTTTACGATTTCCCCAGCGATGGTTACCTGATCGTGAGCCTGCTCACTCAGCCGGGAGACTTTCGTGAAGGCATCACTCACATACTTCAATTTCTTAATCAGGAGTCGTGAGGGTCGTCGCAGCAACTGAGAACCGAGAACTGAGATCCGGGATCTTCCTTCAGAAAAATCACTGTCATTCCTGAACAAGGCCTGGACCGCACCACCGGTTTGCCGAGTAGTTCGAAGCAATGTGACAATAGCTGCATGCACAAATCTTTTACCTCGGCAGTAAGTCTTTTCGCGACTGGGATCATGCTCATCGGGAGCCACTATTCCCTGGGCCAGCAGACACCGGCGCCAAAGCCCCATGCAACTCCCACGACCAGGGCCCGGCGGGCGCCGGCGGCAAAAGCTCAGGCTGCCCCCGCGCTCACCACTCAAAAAGACAAATTCAGCTACGCTCTTGGTATGAATCTGGGAACGAACCTGCACAAGCAGTCCGTTCCCGTGGATCCCAACATCCTTCTACGGGGTTTGAAAGATGCCCTGGCCGGCGGCAAGACAGCCCTGACCGAAGACCAGGCGCGGGCCGCGCTCATGGAAGTGCAGAACGAAATGCGCAAAAAGCAACAAGAGCAGATGCAGGCGGCGGGGGCAGCCAATAAGAAAGAAGGCGACGCATTTCTGGCCGCCAACAAAGCCAAAGACGGAGTCGTCACCCTGCCCAGCGGCTTGCAATACAAGGTTCTGACCCAGGGCACCGGGCCCAAGCCGACGGCGACCGACTCGGTGGTCTGCAACTACCGCGGCACGCTCATCAACGGCACGGAATTTGACAGCTCCTACAAACGCGGGGAACCTGCGACGTTCCCGGTAAGCGGCGTCATCAAGGGTTGGACCGAGGCTCTGCAACTGATGCCCGTGGGATCGAAGTGGCAACTCTTCGTGCCCTCGGACCTGGCTTACGGCGAGCGCTCTCCCGGTCCGGAAATCGCCCCCGATTCCACTCTGATCTTTGAGGTCGAGTTGCTCTCCATTGAAAAGAAGAGCGACGAGAAGAGTCCGGGCAAGCCGTAGAACAATCCAGGCGAACGGCGCTTCTAGCTTTTCACCAGAAACGGATTGCTTTCGCGCTCTTCGCCAATCGTAGTCAAGGGGCCGTGGCCGGGGACAACCACGGTCTCATCGGGCAGGGCCAGCACCTTCTCGTGCAGGGAGCGGATGATTTTCTGCATCGAGCCTCCCGGCAGATCGGTGCGGCCGATGCTGCCTGCAAAGAGAGTGTCGCCGGCAATCAGCTTCTTTTCTAAGGGAAAGTACAGGCAGACGCTGCCCTCGGTGTGCCCTGGAGTATGAATTACGTTCGCACTCAGCGGACCCGCCCGGATCGTATCCGATTGTCCGATGCTTTGATCGATTTCAACCTTGCCCGGGTTCTCCACTCCGATCCACGCCGCCTGCACATCCAGCATTTTCAGCAGGGCATAGTCGTTCTGGTTGAGCAGGATGGGCGCGCCGGTGGCCGCCCGCAGCTTCATCGCACCGCCCACATGATCGATGTGGGCATGAGTGATGACAATTTGCTTCACCCGTAGATTGTGTTTCTGAATGAGAGCTAGGACGTCTTCGATGTCGTCGCCGGGATCGATCACCATGGCGTCTCGGGTACTCTCGTCCCCGATCACAGAGCAGTTACACTGCAGCGGGCCGACGGGAAGGATTTCGTGAATCATGCGACAGTCGTCAGTCGATTGTGTTTCTGGGGGTCGTCAGTCGTCAGCTACAACGGAGGCCGCTCTGGCCAACGACCAACAGCCAACGACCAACGACTATTTCTGCGCCGGTGGCGCCGGAGCCGGTGCCGGCGTAGCCGGCTGCGTCTTGGTCTGCGACGGCGTGATCCCCTGCAGCACGGAGTTCGTACCACCTCCGCGCGAGGCCATGATCGACAGCGTGATCGATGTGATCATAAAGATGATGGTTGACCAGGTGGTCGCCTTGGACAGGGCCGTGGCCGCGCCCCGTGGCCCAAAGGCGGTCTGGCTGCCCATCCCGCCAAAGGCGGCAGCAATATCGCCGCTCTTACCGCTTTGCAGCAGCACTACGATGATCAGAAAGAAACAGACAATAATGTGAATGGTCGTAATCAGAATAATCATGCAATTCCCAACAATCCCCTGTCCTGGTAAGTAATCAGGTCCCCAAAATACCACAGGCAACGAAAAGTCATGGTGCGGAAGGGGGGATTTGAACCCCCACGCCTTTCGGCGCCACCCCCTCAAGATGGTGTGTCTGCCAGTTCCACCACTTCCGCAGCAGGGTCGATTATAGCAAAGGGCCTTTCAGTACTTTACGATGGCCGCGAAGGATTTCGGGTCCAGGCTGGCGCCACCCACCAGGGCCCCGTCGATTTCCTCCTCCGACATCAGCGCCTTGACGTTCTCCGGCTTGACCGAGCCGCCGTACAGGATGCGGAGATTGCCGGCGAACTCCTCACCAAACGCCTTGGCGGCCTCGCCTCGAATCAGAAGATGAGCGGCGGAGGCGAGTTGCGGGGTGGCGGTTTTTCCGGTCCCGATGGCCCACACCGGTTCGTAAGCCACCACGAGTTTCGCGGCCTTCTTCGCCGAAAGAGCGTGGAAGGCGCGGAGACACTGGCGGCGCAGCACGTCCTCGGTGAGATTGGCCTCGCGTTCTTCGAGGACTTCTCCCACGCAGACGATGGGAGTGAGTCCGCCTTCGAGCGCAGCCTTCAGCTTGAAGTTCACCATGTCGTCGGTTTCACCGAAGTACTGGCGGCGCTCGGAGTGACCGATGATGACATGAGTGCATCCCATGTCGAGCAGCATCCCCGGACAGATTTCGCCGGTGTACGCCCCCTCTTTTTCCCAGTACAAGTCCTGCGCGCCGATGGCCACGTTGGAACCCTTGGTGTCTTCGATCGCGACATAGAGATCGATGTAGGGCGGGCAGACAACGATTTCGTCCCGGGTATGGCCGGCCACCAGCGGGAGGAAATCGCGGAAGAAAGCCCGGGTTTGATCCGGGTTCTTGTACATCTTCCAGTTGGCGGCCATCAGTTTTTTGCGAGGCATGGAATCCTTTCTAAAAATCTCAAAGCCCGAGAACCACAAAGGACACGAAGGTACACGGAGGATGGCCCGGGCCGCGGTTCACTTCTTGTCGGTGAGCGCCTCTACGCCGGGAAGCTTCTTGCCTTCCAGAAATTCCAGCGAAGCACCGCCGCCGGTGGAGATGTGAGTGATCTTGTCGGCCACGCCGGCTGCGTTCACCGCGGAGACCGAATCTCCTCCGCCTACGATTGAAGTAGCCCCGACATTCTCAGCTATGGCGTGAGCAACCTTGAAAGTGCCCTTGGCGAAGGGCGCGACCTCGAAGACGCCCATGGGCCCATTCCAGACGATGGTCAGGGCGCGGGCGATTTCTTCCGTGAAGGCCTCAATGGTCTTTGGCCCGATATCCAGGGCCATCATGTTCGCGGGAATATGCCCGCTGACTACGGTCTGCACGATGGCATTGAGATCGATTTTTTCCGCCACCACGTGGTCGGTGGGCAGCATGAACTTCAGCTTGTGGCTCTTCGCCTCTTTCAAAAGCTGGCGCGCCAGTTCGACCTTGTCCTCCTCCACCAGGGATTTGCCGACGGGCTCGCCCTGGGCCTTGAGGAAGGTGTAGGCCATGCCGCCACCGATGATGAGGGCGTCAACTTTGTCCAGAAGATTGCGGATGACGCCGATCTTGTCGCTCACCTTGGCGCCGCCGAGAATGGCGATGAACGGCCGCTCCGGATGGCGCAGCACCTTGCCCAGGTACTGCAGTTCTTTCTCCATGAGCAGCCCCGCTGCGGACTTCTGCACGAAGCGGGTGACGCCGACCGTGGAGGCATGAGCGCGATGCGCGGTTCCAAAAGCGTCGTTTACGTAATAGTCGGCCAGGCCGGCAAGCTGCTTGGCGAATTTGGGATCGTTGGCTTCCTCTTCGGGATGGAAGCGCAGATTCTCCAGCAGCAGGGTCTGGCCCTGCTCCAGCCTTCCAGCCATCTCCTCGGCTTCGGGGCCGATGCATTCGGGACAGAAGCCCACGTTTTCACCGCGCGCCAGTTCTTTATCCAGCAGCATGCGCAGTCGCTCCGCCGCGGGTTTGAGGCTCAGCGCCGGATTAGGCTTTCCCTTGGGCCGGCCAAGATGGGAAACCAGCACCAGCCGCGCCCCGTGACGCAGAGCGTACTCGATGGTAGGCAGGGTCTCGCGGATGCGGGTGTCATCGACCACGCGGCCATCTTCGAGCGGCACGTTGAAATCAACCCGCATGAGCACGCGGTGATTGTTAAGCGATAGATCGCGGATGGAAAGCTTTGACATGACTTCCTCGGGGGCGGTGTTCTCACCGCCCCCGCGAGGGCAGGATGCCCTCGCGACAGCCGGCAAGATGCCGGCGCTACAAGTTAGAGGCCCTTGTTCCCGATGTAATTGATCAGGTCACGGACGCGGGATGAATATCCCCATTCGTTGTCGTACCAGGAAATCACCTTCACGCAATTGCCGGCGACCACCAGAGTCGAGGGTGCGTCCACGATCGAAGAACGGCCGTCGCCCTTGAAGTCGGAGGAGACCAATTCCTGCTCTTCATAGCCCAGATAGCCCTTCAGCGGGCCGCTCTCGGAGGCTTTTTTGAGCGCGGCATTCACTTCTTCCTTCGTGGTCTTCTTTTCGACAAAAGCCACCAGGTCCACGACCGAGACGTTGGGGGTGGGCACGCGCACCGAGAAACCGTCGAGTTTGCCGGCCAGGTCCGGGATCACCAGCTTCAACGCCTTGGCCGCGCCCGTCGAGGTTGGGATCATGTTGATGGCGGCGGCGCGGGCCCGGCGCAGGTCTTTATGCGGAAAGTCCAGAATGACCTGGTCGTTGGTGTAGGAGTGGATCGTGGTCATGGTGCCGCTGACGATTTTGAAATTGTCGTTGATCACTTTGGCGATCGGCGCCAGACAGTTCGTAGTGCACGACGCGTTCGAAATAATGTGGTGCTTGGCCGGATCGTAGGTTCCCTCATTCACGCCCAGCACAACCGTGACATCTTCGTTCTTGGCGGGCGCTGAAATGATCACTTTCTTGACCGGTCCGCGCATATGCTTTTTGGCTTCATTGGCATCGGTGAAGTGGCCGGTGGATTCAATCACCACCTGGGCCCCTACCGATTCCCAGGGCAGTTTTCCCGGGTCTCGCTCCTTGAACACCTTGAGGGTCTTTTTGTCGATTGTGATGCTGTCCGCGCCGGCGGTTATCTTGTGTGGCAGATTGCCCAGGATGGAATCGTATTTGAGCAGGTGGGCCAGGGTCCTGGGGTCGGTGAGATCGTTGACCGCCACGAATTCGATGTTGCTGTCGTTGAGCGAAGCCCGGAACACATTTCGCCCAATGCGTCCGAATCCGTTGATTCCTACCTTGATTGCCATTTCTCCTCCGAAGGGTTGACTTAACACATTGTTGGAAAGTGGAAAGAAAATGTTAACAGGGAAAGGAGGAATGCGGCAAATTGGGGACTGCCCCGAGGCGGCGTTCTTTTAAGACTTTGACCGCAAAGGCCGCGAAGTTGCCGCAAAGAACGAAAGAACGCAAAAGAGTCCACGGTTAAGAAGTGATTGCGACTTCCAGATAGACGTTCTGCTTGCTCCAGAAGAAGGGAATCCGCGCCAGCCAGTATTTGTTCTTGACGGTCTTGCTGGCCCAGGGCCAGTCTTCCGGCGGGAGAATCCGGACGGTCGCCGCGAAGTCGGGGCCGGTAATCTTTCCGCGCATGGTGCACGGGGCAATGCGGGCCTTGGGGTTGTTCCGAATGCGCTTGTACTTACCCGAGTCGCTGCGGGTCATGACGTAAAGCTTGTCATCTTTTTCGCCGAACCAGATCGGAGTGTGGACGGGAGTGCCGTCCTTGCGAAAGGTGGCCAGGTCGATGTATTTCTGGCCTTTGATCTCAGGTGGTACGGGCATCGACACATTGTACGGCGCGAAGGCCTTGAATGTGTGGAAGTGTGTGGACGCGGGCGACTCGCCCGCGGCACTGCACGCCTCACGCGGCCGAGTCGCCCGCGTCCACACGAGACAACCGCCCAAGCTAACAAGGCCACACCATCAGGCTCTTTCTTGACAGCTTCCTGCCTTGAGTCGAGAATGTGCCCGTTAACCAACAGAGAGAGGCCCTGACTTTGACATCTCCTACCCGGCGTGAGTTTCTCGGCGGCGCTTTTGCCTTGATGAGCGCGGCCAGTATCCGGCTTCCCCTCTGGGCCCAGACCGTCGCGAGCCTTACTGGCACCCCCGCGGAGGGACCTCTTCTGCTGGGGGTTGACTACTATCCCGACCAGACGCCCGAAACGCTTTGGGAAGAAGACGCGCGCATGATGGCTGATTTCGGCTTTACCAACGTGCGCATTGCCGAATTTGCCTGGGCGCTGATGGAGCCGGCGGAGGGCAAATTCGATTTTGCCTGGCTGCGCCGTTCCATTGAGATATTGCACAAGCACAACATCGCCGTGATTCTGGGCACTCCGTCCGCGGCGCCTCCACCCTGGCTGACGGCCAAGTATCCCGACATCGTCGAAGTGAACGAGAAGGGCGAGCGGCTGCATCCCGGCGGACGGCGCTTTACCTGTCCCACCAATCAGGTCTATCGCCGCCTTTCGCTGATCATCGCCAGCGAAATGGCCAGGACCTTTACGGAAACGCCGGGCGTGATCGGCTGGCAGATCGACAACGAACTTACTCTGGGCTCATCGCAGCGTTGCTACTGCAACTACTGTCAGGCCGGATTTCAGACCTGGCTTCGCTCCAGATACGGCACGCAGGATAACCTGAATCAGAGTTGGGGAACGGTCTTCTGGAGCCAGACCTATACAGATTTCAGCCAGGTCCCGGTGCCGCTGCCGTCGGGCGGAGATCCGAATCCGGGACTGGCTCTCGACTACGACCGCTACCAGTCGTATGCCAACGTTTCCTTCCAGCAGGAACAGCTGGACATGCTGCGCAAGACGTGCCCGCGGCATTTTGTCACGACGAACAACGTCGGGCTGGTGGACACGATCAACATGCGTGACCTGTACGAGAAGCTGGACTTCACGGCGTTCGATAACTACCCCGGCTTTTTCGACATGCTGATGGCGCAGCAAGGCAGGATGGGTTCTTCCGCCTTCGTTTCATCCGCCATCGCCATGGGACATGACCTCGCGCGCAGCGTAAAGGGCGGCAAGCCTTTCATGATCATGGAGGAGCAATCGGGAAAGGCTGGGCAGAAAACTTTCTCTCCGCAGCCCGAGAAAGGGCAAGTGCGGCTGTGGACCTATCAGGCCGTCGCGCACGGCGCCATGGGAGTGAATTACTTTCGCTGGGACACGGCGACTTTCGGTGCGGAAGAGTATTGGCACGGCATCCTGAATCACGATCGCTCGAAGAGTCCGGCTTATGACGAGATCAGGGAGGGAGTAAAGGAACTCAAGGCGCTGGGGCGGGAGCTTTTGTATTCCAGCTATGTGGCGGACGCCGCTCTGGTGTTTGACTACGATCGCAGCTGGGCGCTCGCCATCCAACCCGGCCACTTCCGGCTGGCTTATCTGGATCAGATCGTCTCCTGGTACGGCGCCATTTCGGCCAGCCGCTCCGGAATCGATGTGATCGGGCCGGAAATCGATCTTTCCGCATACAAGATTGTGTTCGCGCCGGTGGCCTACGTGATGTCGGAAAAGCAAGCTGCCCGGATCAGAAGTTTCGTGCAGGGCGGCGGAATGTTTGTCACCAATTTCCGCCTGGGCGTGAAAACCGAGACCAGCCAGATGGTCCGCACTCCGCTTCCCGGGCTGCTGCGCGACGTGATGGGCGTGACAGTCGAGGACTACGTTCCCGTGTACTCGGCGAAGAATGGAGTGAAATTCTCGCCCGCCCTGGCCGGTCCCGACTCCGAGTGCGTTTTGTGGACAGACATTCTTCAACCCGCGGGAGCCGAGGTGCTGGCTTCGTACACGGCGGGAGCGCATGCCGGGCAGCCGGCGATCACCATGAACAGTTTTGGCAAGGGTAAGGCCGTGTACATCGGTGGAGACCTGGATGAGTCCAGCCTGGCCCGGGTGCTGCGAACCCTTTCCGGGATGGCCGGAGTGAAGGCGCCGCTCGAAGTGCCGGCCGGCGTCGAGGTGACCGTGCGCAAGGCCGGCAACAAGCAATGGATATTCCTTCTGAACCACACCGCGTCTTCACAGAGTGTGGCCTTACCCAGGGCGTTTGTCGATCTGCTCAGCGGGGAAAAGCTCGCGGGAAAGATTGATATTGGCGGGTACGGCGTCCGCGTGCTGCAGGCATAGTGCGGCTGGTGCGGGTTGCTTTGTGTGGCGCGGGCGCCCACGCCACACAGGAGCTGAATGGCTGGCAGCTTTGGTACGTTTTGCCTGAGCCGGATTGCCTGCGCTAAATAGCTGTGTTACAAACCAAACATGCGCAAGTGGATGCGCGATCGTCTCAAGCGCCCCAAAAAGAATGCGGAAGCGGGAAAGAACGGGCCGGCACAGGCCCCTCTTCAGCCCGCCTACTACGATGCCCCGGATGCCATCGCGCCGGCGGCCCCAATCCGCATAGCCGAAGCCGAAATTCAACCGCCCGCGCCGGAACCTCCAGCAATTCGCGACGAAGCTTCGGAGGCACGCCCGTCGCAGCCACAGCGTCCTGGCGGCAATGGCGACCCGCGCCGCCGACGCCGACGGGGCAGAGGTGGACGAGGCCGCGGCGGAGCGCAGGGTGCAAGAACTGCACCCGTCGCCCAGGCATCGCCCGAAGTGGTGGCCGAGGGTGAGCCCGTCGCCGGTACTGCAATCGAATCCGCGGAGGGCGCCAAAGCAACGCCGGCAGCCGCGCCTCGGGCTTCCAAAGGCACCGTGGTTCTTGCCATCGGACTGCCGGGTTCCGGCAAGAGTTCATGGTTCAAGCGGCATAACATCACCCCGCTTTCGAGCGACATGCTGCGCGCGCTGCTGTTCGACGATCCCACCGAGCAGCGCTTTCAGGACCTGATTTTTTCCAACCTGCGTTCCATGTTGAAGGCGCGCCTGATCGCCCGGCGTCCGCTGAATTATGTGGATGCCACTAACCTGACCCCGCAGGAACGGCAAAGCTGGATCAAGCTGGGTCAGGACTACGGCTACGAAGTGCAAGCCGTGTTCTTCGACGTGCCTCTGGAAGTTTGCCTGGAGCGCAATCACAAGCGCGAACGCACCGTGGCCGACGACGTAATGCGGCGCATGAGCGCTAAACTCAAAGCCCCCACGTTTGAGGAAGGCTTCTCCAAGATCACCGTGGTCAGGGTGAAGCGCAAGAGCGAGTAAGTCACTCCCGGCTGTCCCCACGCGGTTCCGGCGAAAACATTGGCGCAGGGATTCGGGAGTTTGAATGTTTCTGATTGCCGCCGATATTGACCACAACGCCGCACGCCCATAGAATCACAGGTAGCGGACGTCCGCGTTTCTCGCCGTGAGTTGCCCCCTCGTTCAATGGTAGGACAGCAGATTCTGGATCTGCTTATCGGGGTTCGAATCCCTGGGGGGCAACCAAATCCTTTAAAAATCACCCTCGGTTACGCGGCAACTTCACTTTTCACGGGTGGCCGGCGGCCAGTCCACGGCCTGAATGCTATCTCGGAAGGATTGTGTGGCCAACAGTAGTTAACGGGCGATTGCAGCAGAGAAAAGTCGCTAGCGGTGCGGCTTTGAACTCGCTTGCGACTGGTTCAGCCAAAGAAGGCCGGAAATGGTTTTGGCGTCCTTGATGGTTCCCCGCATGACCATGCGAACGGCGGCTGAAAGAGGCACCATGCGAATGCCGATCACCTCATCCGGTTCCGGCTGGGCGGGGCCGCGGCGCAGGCCGCGAGCGAGAAACAGATTCATGGTTTCGGCCAAAAAGCCCGGGCTGGCGTAGAAGCACAGAATGCGTCGCCAGCGCGAGGCAGTGTAGCCCGTCTCCTCCAGGAGTTCGCGCCTGGCGGCGGTCAAATCATTTTCGCCTTTGTCGATGCGTCCCGCGGGCAGTTCCCACAAAAGTTGACCAGCGGCATGACGATACTGGCGCTCGAGCAGGATGCGAGGCTCGGCTCCGCCGTCTTCGACCGCGAGAATCACAACCGACCCGGAGTGACGCACAATGTCGCGGCGAGTGCGTACCCCGCTGGGCTCGAGCACATGCTCCTCGAAGACTCGAAAGGCGGGTCCGTGATAGACCTCACGCGAGGAGAGCACGCGGGCCTTGTTACTGGTTTTGGGCATGGGAAATACTATAAAGCACGGCGCAGGTGGATTTTCGTAGCGCCACCGTCCCGGCGGCTGTCCGGCGGATTCCCGCCCGCCGCCGGAGGGCAGGATGCCCTCCGGGACAGCCGGCGAGACGCCGGCGCTACAGATAGCGCCAGATGCTATGCTGCGGCGATGGCAACCAGACCGCGCATCGCGATCGTGGGTCCGGGAAGACTGGGCAGCGCGCTGGCGCTGGAACTCAGGCGGGCGGGATATCGCGTGAGCGCAATCGTTTCTGGAAACAGCGCCGCATCTCGGCGAAACGGGCGGGCCATTGCGCGGCGGGTGCGTGCCCGGTGGATCCCGCCTGGCACGCTCTTTGAAGCCGATCTGGTCTGGTTCTGCGTGCCTGACCGCGAGATTGCGCGGGCGGCGAGGCAGCTTAGGACCCTGGTCGAGTGGAAAGGAAAGATCGCGCTGCATTCGAGCGGAGCTCTCGCCAGCGGCGAACTGCAGGTGCTGCGGCGTCGCGGGGCAGAAGTGGCTGCGGTACATCCGCTGATGACTTTTGTGCGAGGAGCGGTGCCTTCGCTTACAAATGTGGTTTTTGCTCTGGAGGGCGATGCCGGGGCCCTGCGCGCCGCCGGCAGAATCGTGCGCGACCTGGGCGCGGAGGCATTCGCCATTTCGAGGCACCGCAAGCCGGCTTACCACGCCTTTGGAGCGTTTACTTCTCCGCTGCTGATTGCACTGCTGGTGACGGCAGAAAAAGTGGCGCGAGCTGCGGGACTCTCGAGCCATGAGGCCCGGAGAATGATGATGCCGATTCTGGGCCAGACCCTGGCCAACTACGCGAAGCTCGGTCCGGCGGGAGCCTTCAGCGGACCCATCGTGCGCGGGGATGCGCAGGTGGTGCGACAGCATCTTAGGGAGTTGAAGAAGATTCCTGGCGCGGGGGATGTTTACACGGCGCTGGCGCGGGCGGCGCTGCGCTATTTGCCTGCAGGGAATCGGAAGGAACTGGAGAGGATATTGCGAAAGTAGCGTTCGCGGTCGGCCGGGCGTCGGCTCTTAACCTTCCGTAAACTCTGAGTTCGAGGCGACTATAGGGGTCCTTCGACTCCGCAACTTCTTCGCGCAGCGAAGAAGTTGCTGCGCTCAGGATGACAACGGGATTATTTTCAGGTGAGCATAAGTCTTTCGATTTTTCTGGCGCGGCCGGTTACTTCATCGCAATCGATCACGACCGCGCAGAGGCGGACGTCGCCGGTGGCGGCCTCGAAGCGGGCGGGCATGTTGTTCAGGAAGCGGGCGATGATCATTTCTTTCTGCACTCCGATCACGCTGTCGTAGGGTCCGGTCATGCCGACGTCGGTGATGTAGGCGGTGCCGCCGGGCAGGACGCGCTCGTCCGCGGTCGGGATGTGGGTGTGGGTGCCGACGACGGCGGTGACCCGGCCATCCAGATACCAGGCCAGGGCAAGTTTTTCCGAAGTAGCTTCGGCGTGCACATCGACGAAAATCACCTTGGCCTTGATCTCTTTCAACAACTGGTCGGCGATGCGGAAGGGGTCATCGTTCGACGCCATGAACACGCGTCCCTGAAGATTAATCACGGCGTAGGGGACATCGCCTTTGCGGCCTTCGTACACGCCCCATCCCGGCAGGTCGGGCGCATAATTCGCCGGCCGCAACAAACGACGGGCGGGGCCGTGCTGGTTGCCGTCAGCCGACTGAAAGTAGTCGATGATTTCCCGCTTGTCCCAGATGTGATTGCCGGTGGTGATGACATCGATGCCCAGGTCGAAGAGGTCTTCCGCCAGCGCTCCCGTGATACCAAAGCCGCCAGCCGAATTTTCACCGTTGGCAATGATCAGATCGATAGCGTGGTCTTTCACCAATCCTGGAAGACGGTCTTTGACGATATTGCGCCCGGGCCGGCCAAAAATGTCGCCGATGAAGAGAATATGCATGATGGAGATGCGTTTCGATGGTAACACTGACCAGTCGTCAGTCGTCGGTCGTCAGAAGGAGCACCCTGCATTTACTGACGACTGACGACCGACGACTGACGACTTCCATCCAGCTCTGCCGTTTTTAAAAAATCGTAGTTGCCGGAAGGATTCAGCGTGAGGTTGCGTACGCGCTTCGAGTGCACCAGTACGTTGTCGTAGTACCAGAGGTTGATGTAGGGCAGTTCGTCGGCCAGAGTGCGCTGGAGTTCTGCGTATAGCTGCTTGCGGGTGTTGCGGTCAAGTTCCTGGCGGGCCTGATCGATCAATGCGTCCACGCGCGGGTCGGCGAAGTATCCGCGATTGGCGCCATTGGGAGGGAACTTGGAAGAGTGGAAGACGTACTCGAAGATGTCCGGGTCTTCATTGCCGCCGATCCAGCGCAGCGAATAGATCTGGAAAAGGCCGTGAGTCACGTCGGAGAAAAAAGTCGCGAATTCGAAGGTGCGAATATCGAGCACGATTCCCACCTGCCGCAATTGCTGCTGCAGCACCGCTGCCATGAGTCGCGTGCTTTCTTCCGTGGACGACTTCATGGCGAGATGAAAGCGAACGCCATTTATCTCCGGGTAACCTGCCTGCTCGAGCAACTGGCGCGAGCGCGCGGGATCGTAGTTGTAGGCGGGCACGTCGCCGTTGTAAGCCCAGCTTTCCGGGGGTAGAAGGCTGTTGGCGGGCCGGGCAAAACCGCGTTGCAGATATTCGAGCAGGGGGCGGCGGTCAATGGCATATGCGAGGGCCTGACGAACGCGCTCGTGCTGGAGAATGGGATCGCGCAGGTTGAACGCAATGTAGGCCAGCACGGTGCCGGGTGCGTGCATGACGGCGAGATTAGGATCGTGCTGCAAACTTAGCACCATGTCGGAAGTCAGGGCGTTGATGGCGATGTCCGCGCTGCCTTTGCGCAATTCCAGGGCGCGCGTAGTGGTATCGGGCACCACAATAAAATGGACTTTCGAAAGATGCGCTTTTTCGCCCCAATAGTTGTCATTGCGGGCGAGCACAACATCTTTGTCCTGCTCCGCGCTGACGAAACGGAAGGGGCCCGAGCCGATGGGCTGGCGGCCGACCTCGTCGCCGCTGCCGTAGGGAACGATGCCCATGGCGCCGTCGGAGAGATTCCACAGCAAGGTGGCGAAGGGTTCCTTCAGGTGGAAGATGACGGTGTAGTCATCGGCAGCATCGATATGGTCCACGAAGCGGTAAACCGCGGCCTTTGCGCTGCGCACCTTTCCCTGCAGCAGAGAGTCGAAAGTCCATTTCACGTCGCGAGCGGTGAGGGGGCGGCCGTCGTGAAACTTGACCCCGTGGTGCAGGTGGAAGATGTAGGTCAGCGGATCGGGAATGTCCCAGCGCTCGGCCAGGCCGGGGGCGACGTCGAGGTTGTTGCCGCGGGTAAGCAGGTCGTCAAAGATGAGGTCGTCGATGCGCTCCGATTGCGCGTCCAGACCGATGCGAGGGTCGAGATTGGTGGGGCTGCTCTCGATGATCATCACCAGCGTGCTGGGATCGGGTTTGCTGGAGCAGGAGAGAGTGAAGCCGAGCAGGGCGACAACGGCAAGAACTTTGAGCGTGCGCGCCAGCAAACACAAACAACAGGTCCCTCGACTCGTTTCGGCGCGCGAGCGCGCCTCCACCTTCGCTCGGGATGACAGTTGTCTATGTTCTTCCTTACGCATACGAAATCTTTCCCAATATTGCGGGGCGGTGGGCGCCCGTTGCGGAAGGAATATTGGATGGGCGATGGTTCCAGGTTTCGTACGCCATGAGCGCGAAGGCAGCGGCTTCCTTGGCTGCGGAGGGCAACCCGAATTCGTCGGAGGCGCGAACGGCCAGGTGCATGGGCCGAAGTTCGTTGGCCAGCAGGGCCAGCAGCGTGGGATTGTTGGCGCCGCCGCCGGAGACCACGAACTCTCGATAATTTCCACGAGGCAGCACGAAACGGCGGACGGCGTCGGCGATCGAACGCGCGGTCAAAGCCGTGGCGGTGGCGACCACGTCTGCCTTAGTTGCCCGCCCGCAACCCTTGATGAATCGCTGTGCAAATTCGCGTCCGAATTCTTCGCGGCCCGCGGTCCTGGGTGGCTGGCGGCGGAAAAATTGTCCGCGCAGGGTCCGGGACACGACCGGTTCGAGTACTGCGCCCGAAGCTGCAATGCGGCCGTCGCGATCGTAGGGCTGGCCGAAGAAGCGCTCCGTGACCGCATCGATCACCATGTTGCCGGGGCCGGTGTCGAAAGCAATCACTTGCTTCGCGGATGCGCCGGCGGGGATTGCAGTCAGGTTCGCAATCCCGCCGATGTTCTGCACGATGCGGCCGATCTGCGGATCGCGGTAGAGCAGGTAATCGAGAAAGGGAACCAGGGGCGCGCCCTTGCCGCCGGCGGCCATGTCGGCTGGACGGAAATCGGACACGACAGGGACGCCGACGCGTGCGGCAATGACGGCGCCTTCTCCGGTCTGCCATGTGACGGCCAGTTTGCGGCCCAGGAATTTCGCCGGCTCGCCCTGGTGATAGAGCGTCTGCCCGTGGCAGCCGATGAGATCTACTTTCATGCGGAAGCGGCGTTGTGTGGCAAGGACGGCTCCGGCGTAGAGTTCGGCCAGCAGAAAATTCAGGCGGGCGAGGTCGGCTACGCTGGCTTGTTGGGCGTTCATAGCTTGCAACACCGCTTGGCGGACTGCTTTCGGGTATGGGTACTCGGCTTGGGCCAAGAATTTGAAAGTCAGTTTGGAAGGGTCAAAAACTCGCGGGCGAGGGCGCCCGCGCCACACGAGCTGGACCAGGGCCACGTTGATGCCATCGGCAGATGTGCCGCTCATGATGCCGGCGACGATCATGAAGTCGCCGCTCCCAGTTTAGCCAGGCGGACCTGCTCGCTGAGTTCCCATACCTGGCGGGAGAGTTTTTCGAGTTTCGCCTGAGTGGGCGCCGGCGGTCTGCGTTTTAACTCAGCGGATTTCTTCTTGAAGGCCAGCACGCGTGCAGCGGACTCCCTCACCCGCTCGGCAAACTTGCGATTGCTCTCCGCCTCCTTGATAAGCGTCTCGTAGGAGCGGGTGACGTATTCCTCGATATGACAGATCAGGCACAGGTCGCCTCCGGCGCGGACATGCTCTACGGCGGCCTGCTCGATCGGCGCCGCTTTTAACACGCCTCCCATTTCCAGATCGTCGGAGACAACCAGGCCGCGGTAGCCGATCTTTTTGCGGAGGACATCGGTGATCCACTTTTTGGAGAGCGACGCGGGATTGTGATCGTGAGTAATCGCGGGATAGTTGGCGTGTCCGATCAGGACCATAGGCAGTTCACGACGCAAGGCCCGGTAGGGATATAGATCTTCAGCCCAGAGCTTCTTCCAGGACTTGTTGATCGAGGGGAGTCCCTGGTGAGTGTCGAGGTTGGCTTCGCCGAGGCCGGGAAAGTGTTTCGCCGAACCGATCACCCGCGCTGCGCGCAATCCCTGGAGAAATTCCCGGGCGTAAAGGACCGCCTGCTTCGGGTCTGCGGAAACGGCGCGCGAACTCATGACAGCTTTTGATGGCTCGAAGGCAAGGTCCACCACGGGCGCGAAGTCGGTGTTAAATCCCAGCGTCCGGCAGGATTCGCCGATGACTTTACCGTGTTTGCGGAAGAGCTTGCGATTGCCGGTGGCGAAGACGTCGGCGGCGGAAGGGCTGGAGCCGTTGATGTTGCGGAAGCGATCGACCCGGCCTCCTTCCATGTCCACGGCCGTGAACAGGGGTGTGGAAACGCAGGCCTGGCAGTCTTTCAGCAGGTTGTAGGTTTGCTCGCCGCCGGTGATGTTGCGGGCGAACAGGATGACGCCGGCAGGCTGAATGCGGGTCAGCAGATCAGCCAGGGCGGACGACATTTCGGTGCCGTCGAAACCGAGGATGAGAAGTTGTCCGACGCTGCGGCGCAGGTCGGAGGAGCCGTTGTGTCTGGGCATTATCGGTAGTTATTCAAGCAACACGTCACTCAGATTTTCTTTGCGTTCTTTGCGGGTTCCTTTGCGTCCTTCGCGGTTAAGAGCTTTTTTTACCGCAAAGGACGCAAAGGAACCCGCAAGGTCGCGAAGAAACTCACCTCGAAATCGGATGAACCTTTATTCCACCTGCTTTTTCAGTTGTGCCAGCAGGTTCAGGGCTTCCAGCGGAGTCAGTGAGTTTAAATCGACTTCGCGCAGCTTATCCAGCACTGGTTGTGAGAGGGGCGTAAAGATGGTCAACTGCGCCGCTGGTGGAGTTGAACCGGGCGAGAGATGTCCCATCAGTTGACGTTCCGCGCTCTCATGTTCGGCCAGCACTTCGCGGGCGCGCACGATGACTTCGTTTGGGAAGCCCCGCCAGTTTGGCCACTTCGATTCCGTAGCTGCGGTCGGCA
Source organism: Terriglobia bacterium (assembly GCA_963752375.1). GTDB lineage: Bacteria > Acidobacteriota > Terriglobia > Terriglobales > Acidobacteriaceae > JAIQFF01. Next base: position 77,774 of record CAVVYF010000034.1, on the reverse strand, counting down.
GCGCCGGGAGCGACTTTGCGGAGGAATACGATCCCGCCGCCGGTTTCTTTCACGGTCACGTGATAATTCTTCACCCCGGAGAGTTGTTCGGCCAGTTCGGTCAATTCGAAGTAGTGAGTCGCGAAAAGCGTCTTGGCGCGGGTGCGGGAGTGAATGTATTCGACCGCGGCCCAGGCGATGGCCAGGCCATCGTAGGTGGCGGTCCCGCGGCCGACTTCGTCAAGGAGAATTAAGGACCGGGGAGTTGCGGTATGCAGGATGGCGGCGGTTTCCGTCATCTCGATCATGAAAGTGGAGCGGCCGCGGGCCAGGTTATCGCTGGCGCCAATGCGGGTAAACACGCGGTCCACCAGCCCCAGCCGGGCTGAACGCGCCGGCACGAACGAGCCGGCTTGCGCCATGATTACGGTGAGCGCGGCTTGCCGCAGATAGGTGGACTTGCCACCCATGTTAGGACCGGTCAGGACCATGATGGCGTTGGTGGTTGAGTTCAGAAAAAGATCGTTGGGCACGAAACGGTCTCCGCTGCCCAATTCGAGTTGTTCGATGACGGGGTGGCGTCCGGCAACGATCTCCAGGTCGGCGGAGTCGTCAAACTTCGGGCGGCAATAATTTCGCAGGGCCGCGACTTGCGCCAGGGCTGAGAGGACATCGATTTCAGCCAGCGCCAGTGCGGTCTGGCGGATGCGACGGGCTTCGCCTGCAATGGCCGAACGCAACTCGGCGAAGAGGCGGCGTTCGATGTCCACGATCTTTTCCTGGGCATCGAGGATCTTCGATTCGTATTCCTTCAACTCCGGCGTGGTGAAGCGCTCGGCGTTGACCAGGGTCTGCTTGCGTTCGTAATCGGGCGGGGCCAGGTGCGAGTTCGCCTTCGAGATTTCGAGATAGTAGCCAAAGATGGAGTTGAACTTTACTTTCAGGCTGGCAATTCCCGTGCGCTGGCGTTCGCGCTGCTCGATCTGAGCCAGGAACTGTTTGCTGTTGCGGCTGAGATCGCGGAGCTGATCGAGTTCCGGATCGACACCTGGCTGAATGACGCCGCCATCGCTCAGAGAGATTGGGGGCTCCGGGGTGATCGTGCTCTCGATGCGCTGCCGGAGGTCGGCGAGTTCGTCAACCGCGGAATGAAGTGCGGCCAACCGCTCGCTGTGAAGGGACGGCGTGGCGTGCGCGGCCGAGTCGGCCGCGGCCACACCTGCCACACGCTGCAAACTCTTGCGGACTGCAGGCAGCTTGGCCAGGGAAGCGGCCAGGGCGAGGACGTCACGCGGGTTGGCGGTTTCGAGCGTCACCCGGCTCAGCAATCGTTCCAGGTCGAGGATGCCGTCGAGCGCACGGCGAAGCTCTTCGCGGGCGATGGTTTCCTTTACCTGCGCCTCGACCGCATCCAAGCGGGCGTTGATTTCCGCAATGTCGATCGACGGGCGCAGCAGCCAGGAGCGCAGCAGGCGCTTGCCCATGGGCGTGACGGTGGCGTCGATCGAGCGGAACAGAGTGATGCCGGCATCGGCGCCGGCACTGGCGAAGAGCGGTTCGATCAGTTCCAGGTTGCGCACCGTGACCGCGTCGAGCACCAGGCAGGTTTGCCGCTCGTAGAATCCAATGCGGTCGACATGGCTCAAGGTCCCGCGCTGGGTGGAGCGGACGTAGTAAAGGATGGCGCCGGCGGCAGCCGCGGCCGCGGGTTTGCCGGAGAGCCCAAAACCTTCGAGCGAGAGCACTCCAAAATGGTTTTCCAGCAGCGGGATGGAGTGGTCGGGGGCGAAGATCCAGTCGTCGAGCGGAGTTTCGGCGTAGCCCGAGCCGCCCGCTGGGCGGCCGGGACGGGTCTGAGACCCGTCCCCACATGGTTCGCGATGCAACTCGAAGAGCGGGGCGGACGACGCGTACAGGACTTCCTTAGGGCGCAATTGCTGGATTTCTTCCTGAATTCTCCTGCCGGCGTCTTCTCCCTGGAATTCTGTGGCGCGAAATTCGCCGGTGGAAAGGTCGAGGGCGGCGAAACCGGCGCGCTCTCCGGTCTGTGCGATGGCGGCCAGAAAATTGTTTTCCTCGGAACTGAGGGAAGAATCCGCCGCAGTGCCGGGCGTGACTACTCTCGTGACTTCGCGCCGCACCAGCTTCTTGGCCAGGCGCGGGTCCTCCACCTGCTCGCAGATCGCAACTTTGAAGCCTTTGCGAATCAGCTTCGCGATATAACCCTCGGCGGCGTGGTGCGGCACGCCACACATGGGAATGGCGACGCCTTTTTCCTTGTTGCGCGAGGTCAGGGTAATCTGTAGTTCCTTGGCGGCCAGGACAGCGTCGTCGAAGAAAAGTTCGTAGAAATCTCCCAGGCGGAAGAACAGCAGGGCGCTGGGATGCTCCTTTTTGATGGCGGCATACTGCCGCATCAACGGGGTGGACGGCTCGGTCATTGCAACGGGCTTCGTGCGCGGATTATAACAAACGCAGGGTTGCTCTTCTGTGCTGACAATCACATCCCAAAGTTCGGCGCCTTTGCGTCCTTTGCGGCTTTTCTTTGCGTCCTTCGCGGTTTAAGAAGTGGTTTGATTTGCCGACAGATCAACCCCTTAACCGCAAAGGACGCAAAGGCAATCGCAAAGGTCGCAAAGAAAGGCGAGGGCTGTCAGTCGGCAATCGCAGTTGACGCGCCATCTACGGCGATGTTTTCCTTACAGCCATGGAATTGCGCAAGGATCCGATTACCCGGTCGTGGGTCATCACCGGGGACGATGTTCCCGACAACGCTCCCCGCGCGGAAGCTTTCTGCCGCTTTTGTCCTGACTCGCCGGTGATGGCGCAGCTGGTTTCGAACATGCCGGGGGTTGAGGGTGGTCCCTGGTCGGCGCGCGCGGTGGTCCATCCCGCACCCCTTTACCGGATTGAAGGCGAGCCCACGCGCCGCGGCGACGGCATCTACGATCGCATGTCTTCGGTTGGCGCGCACGAAGTGCTGGTGGAGAACGTCCGTCATGACCGGCAATTGTGGAACGCGAGTGATGCCGAGATCGAGCAGTTCCTGCTGCTGGCGGCACACCGCATTCAGGACTTAAAGCGCGATGCGCGCTTCAAGTATGTCAGCATCTTCAAGGACCACGGCGTCAATGCCGGCCAGGAATTCGAGCATCCAACTTCGCAGCTCACGGCGACCACTTTCGTTCCCCGCCGGGTGCTCTATGAACTGCGGGCCAGCCGGGAGTACTTCAAGGCCAAGGAACGATGCGTCTTCTGCGACATCATTTCGCAGGAGCTGCAGCAGAACCAGCGGGTCGTCGAAGTGCGCGGCGATTTTGTCGCATTTTGTCCATATGCGCCTCGCGTGCCCTATGAGACCTGGATCATTCCGCGAAGTCACGACGCCGCGTTCGGCCGCTTCGGACTTGCCCGCCCCGCCCACTTGATCGACCTGGCAGCCCTGCTGCGGCGTACCCTGCAGAGGATTCGCACCGTGACCCGGGAATTTCACCTGGTGCTGCACACTTCGCCCAACACTTCGTTTCGATCGAAGAGTCTGGATTACTGGAAGACCATCGACGACGACTATCACTGGCACATTGAAATCCTGCCGGTGATCGGAGGTCGGGCGCGCTCTTATACTTTCAAGGAAGTTTATTACTCGCCCGTGACTTCGGAAACGGCGGTCAAGCGGCTGCGGGAAGCGAGGATCGAAGGGTGAGGTGCAAGTTAAGTTGTCATCCTGAGCGCAGCACCTCCTTCGCATAGCGAAGGAGGCGCGGAGTCGAAGGACCCCTATTCCCGCGGTGCCGAACTCAGGTGGAAGCGCTTCGACTCCTTCCCCTTTTCCGGGCGAAGAGAGTTCATTCGCTCAGCATGACATAATGACTGGTTTCCGGAGGGAGACGCTTGAAAAGTTTGTTCGTCCTGTTTCTGTTGGTGGGCATTACTCTGGCCCAAACAGCTCCCGCCAAGCAGGAAGTTCTCTGGCAGAAACTCGAAGCGAATATCAACGAGGTGGACCGCGGCCTCGACGGCGTGCTGGGAGTTGCCATTCTCGACCTGGGCAGCGGAAGAAAGTTCGTTCTCCACGCCGACGATGTTTTCCCCCAGGCCAGCTCCATCAAGATCGCCGTGCTGGCGGAGCTATATCGCCAGGCGCAAGCCGGCAAGCTGAAACTCACCGATTTGTACACCGTGCAGGCGGCCGACCTGGTTCCCGACAGCAGCATCATGGGCGGGCTCACGCCCGGCGTGACCCGGATTACCCTGCGTGATCTCGCCACCATGATGGTCGCCGTCAGCGACAACAGCGCGACCAATGTTCTGATCGATCGCGTAGGCATGGAGAATGTAAATGCCCTGATGGATTCGCTCGGCCTCGCGCATACCCGGCTGCGCCGCAAGATGATGGACCTGAAGGCGGCCGGCGAGGGCAGGGAAAACATTTCGACTCCGGCGGAAATGATGACCCTGCTCGAAGATCTTTATCGCGGCAAAGTTCTGAATAAAGAAATGACGGCCGACTTCTTCGTCATGCTCAGCACTCCGAAGAGCAGTTTCATCCCGCGGGAGTTGCCCGAGGGCCTGAAGATCGCCAACAAACCGGGCGAACTGGAAGGGGTGCGGAACGACTCGGGTGTCGTGTTTGTCGAGGATCGCCCTTATGTGATTTGCGTGATGACGACATACCTGCACCGGGAGCGGGATGGCGAAGAGGCCATCGCGAAAATCTCGGCTGCTGCCTATCGCATGTTCGATCGGCTGGCCCGGGCGAGCGAATATGGGCGTGTAATCTCGCCGGGAAATGGGAAGTGAAGCCAGTCGTCGGTCGTCAGTCATCAGTCGTCGGCCAAAACCGAGCTGACTGACGACTGACGACCGACGACTGACGACCGTCTTATGACTCTCCGTCGCATGAAGACGTACACCGGTGGCCAGGGATACGTCTATCAATACTATTTCGTGGGAAAGCGCGCGGCTTTGGCGGACGCTCATGAAGCCCCGGCCAGCGAATATATTTTTGACGTCACCGCGGACCGCAAGACTACCTTTGCGGTGAGCGTCTTCCTGCCGGACCAATCTCTGCAAACCTGGGCAACGGCGCACGGGCGTGAACTGACCGATGCCGAGCAATACGGGGCGGTCAAGCTCAGGCTGTTTCAGGCATTCGATGAAATTGAGGACATGCTGGCTGACGGGCGGCGGCTGGTGGTAAGTTCGGCCAGCCTGGAAAAGGCACTGGAGGCGCTGGGTGTACAGTAACGGGTTACCGTAGCGCCGGCGTCCCGCCGGCCCGAAGGGCGGGCAGAGCCCGCCTGGCCTTTGCGGTACGTGGTTGAGCACTAGCGGAGGGCGAGACGCCCTCCGGACAGCCGGCGGGACGCCGGCGCTGCCTGGTGCCCTTCCTGCTCTTCTGCCCCGGCGGCGGTGCAGACTATAATCACCGGGACGGAGGGGTTGGACCCGGGTTCGACCTTCGCTGTCTATCACTATGCCAATACTGTGGCTCCGAGTGGCGCTGGGCTGCTACGCGGTGGGATTGCTCTACGCGCTGTTGGCGCTGACTCGCACCAGTTCACTCCTGAACCGGGTAGCGCTTCCCGCCATGACCCTGGGCATGGTCTTTCAATTCGTCTCCCTGACCGAGGCAGTGCTGGTTTCAGGACAGCTGACGCTGGCCTCCGTGCACAATTCGGAATCGCTGCTGGCGCTGCTGGTGATGGCGGCGTTTATGATTGTGTATCTCGTCTATCGCACAACCTCGCCTGGGATTGTGGTATTTCCCCTGGTTTTCGTTTTGACGTTTGTCGCGGCCACTACCCAGCAGCCATTTCTGGAAGTTTCGCCGGGCATGCGCCGGGGATGGCTCTTTGTCCACATTGCCATGATCTTCGTTGGCTACGCGGCACTCTTCCTGAGCTTTGCCGCCAGCCTGCTTTACCTGCTGCAGGAACGCAGTCTGAAATCAAAGAAGCCGGCTGCGATCCTGCTGCGCCTGCCCGCTCTCGAAGTGATTGACCAGATCGGCTACCGCTCGCTGCTGCTCGGCTTTCCTTTTATGACTTTGGGACTGGTGGCGGGCAGCATCGTCGCCCAGGCGACCTACGGGCATCTGGACTTTCTGGATCCCAAGATTTTTCTTTCGCTGCTGATGTGGGCGGTTTACATGGTAATGGTCTTTACCCGCTGGAATGCAGGCTGGCGGGGACGCCGGGCTGCGTACCTGGCGACCGGCGCTGTAGTCGCAGCGGTGATCGCGTGGTCGGCAAATTACTACAGCGCGATTCATGGGTTCGTCCAATCATGAAGTTTCAGCTCATCGGGGTGAACCACAAGACGGCGCCGGTGGAGGTGCGGGAGCGCCTCGCCATCCCCGAGTCGCGGCTGCCGGACGCGTTGAAACGCCTCACCGGGCATCCCGGAGTGGATGAAGGCATCATTCTGTCCACCTGCAACCGGGTGGAAGTGCTGGCGCAAACCAGGAATGGCGCAGTGGACCTGCGCGCGTTTCTGCGCGACTACTTTCAACTGGACCCTTCCGATTACGAACCTCACCTTTATGAATACACCGAAAGGGAAGCGGTCCGGCACCTGTTTCGCGTGACTTCGAGCCTGGACTCGATGGTGGTGGGTGAGCCGCAGATTCTGGGGCAGGTGAAAGAAGCCTACGCCTCGGCCCGCGCGGTGGGAGCGGTGCACTCGCACCTTGATCTGCTTCTTACCCGGGCCTTCGCCGTGGCCAAGCGGGTGCGGACGGAGACCGCGGTAGGTTCGTCGGCGGTTTCGGTGGCCTCGGTGGCGGTGGAACTGGCGAAGAAGATTTTCGGATCGCTGCAGGGCAAGCACGTTTATCTCGTTGGGGCGGGCAAGATGAGCGAGCTGGCGGCGCGCCACCTGATGGCGCACGGCGCGGAATCTATTTTTGTGGCCAATCGCACCTATGATCGCGCCCAGCAGTTGGCCGCGCGCTTCGAAGGACAGGCCATCCTGTTTGACCAGCTCTACGAAACCTGCGACCGCGCCGACATCGTGATCACCTCGACCGGCGCGCCCCACGCCATCTTTCGCCGGGAGCATGGCGAACTGTTTCTGGCGCGGCGCAAAAACCGGCCCATGTTTTTTATCGATATCGCCGTACCCCGGGATGTCGATCCCGGGATGAACCGGCTGGACGGCATCTTTGTTTACGACATTGATGACCTGCAGCAGGCGGTGACTTCGCACGTTGCCGACCGCGGCAGGGAAGCGGAGCGTGCCGAGGCCATCATCACCGGCGAGGTAGAGCGTTTTCAGGTACGGCTGCGGACCCTCGACGTGGTTCCCACCATCGTCTCCTTGCAGGACCACCTGGAAACCATTCGCCAGGCGGAAATTGACCGGGTGCGCGGCCGCCTGGGGTCGCTCTCGCCGGAGCAGGAACTGGCGGTCGAAGCGCTCACCCGCGGCATCATCAGCAAAATCATGCATACCCCGATCACGACGCTGAAGACGGCCGTACGGGATGCCGAGGCCACCACGGTGGTCGATGTGGTGCGGCGGCTGTTCGATCTCCGGGACAAAGGTCCGCAACAGCAGGAACTGCAAGCCCGGAGGAAAGATGACAAGAAGGCCGCGAAGTCGGGCGGCGGAGCCTCCGGGGCGGAGAGGTAGTGGCCCGGCTGCGTATTGGTTCCCGCGGATCGCAACTTGCCCTCTGGCAGGCCAGTCACATCAAGGCGCTGCTCGAGCAACACGGGCATAACGTCGAAATCGAAATCATCAAAACCACCGGCGACAGGATTACCGATGTCGCGCTCGCCCAGGTCGGCACCAAGGGCATGTTCACCAGGGAAATCGAGGAAGCGCTGGCGGAGAAGCGGGTCGATCTGGCGGTGCACAGCCTGAAGGACCTGCCCACGGAAATCCCGGCGGGATTTGAAATTGTTGCCATCACTGCAAGGGAAGATGCGCGCGATGTTTTCTGCTCGCGCCAATACAACAGTATTAAAGAGTTGCCCAACCGGGCCAGAGTCGGCACCAGCAGCCTGCGGCGGCAGGCGCAACTGAAGGCGCTGCGGCCCGATCTCGACATTCATCCTTTGCGGGGAAATGTGGACACACGCCTGCGGAAACTTGAGGCTGGCGAGTACGACGCTGTGATCCTGGCCGCCGCCGGGCTGAATCGCCTGGGCAAGCGTGAATCCATACGGCAGGTGCTTCCGGCAAAGCTGATGTGTCCGGCCGCAGGCCAGGGCGCGCTGGCAGTCGAGATTCGCAAGGACGACTCCGCCGTGCAGCGCCACCTGGTCTTCCTGGACGACAACGCAGCCCGTATGACGACGACGTGCGAGCGCGCGCTGCTGAACAAAATGGGCGGAGGCTGCCAGGTGCCGATCGGGGCGCTGGCGGAAGTCGTCAATAGCCGGCTGTATCTTGAAGCGGTGGTGGCGCGTCCCGATGGAACCAGGGTGCTGCGGGAATCCGGCGAAGGCGACGATCCCGTTCAGTTGGGTGAGACGGTTGGCGAGACGCTGCTGCGTCGCGGCGGCGACGCGATCCTGCGCGAAGTGTACGGGAGAGCGGTGACGACACCGGAGCAACCGTAAGCGTATGGTCGCGGGCGACTCGCCCGCGCTTTTTCTTTTTGAACTCATGAGATCAGGCAAGAAATCAGGAACGCCCCCACTCACCGGAATGCGCATTGTGGTGGGCCGCGCCCGCCACCAGGCCAGCGCCCTTTCCGCGGGCCTGCGCGATCTGGGCGCGGAAGTCCTCGAAATTCCCTTCATCGAAATCCGCAAGCCCCGGTCTTATAAGGCAATGGACAAGGGCCTGAAGAATCTATCCGAGTATGACTGGCTCATCCTGACCAGCGTGAACGGAGTGGAAGCGGTGTGGGAGAGGCTGAGAAAACTGCGGCTGGGCGGGACGGCGATGCGTCATCTGAAGGTCGCTGCGATCGGCCCCGCGACCCGGCAGGCCATCGAGCGGCACGGCCTGAAAGTGACCGTTGTACCCCGCGAGTACGTGGCGGAGTCAGTGGTGGCAAGCTTGCGGCGGAAGGTAAAAGGGAAGCGGGTGCTGCTGGCGCGGGCGAAAGTTGCTCGTGATGTGATCCCGCGTGAGCTGCGGAAGCTCGGAGCGCGGGTGGACGTGGTCGAAGCCTACGAGACAGTGATTCCGGAGTCTTCGCGGCGACGGCTGCGCGCGGTGCTCAAATCCCAGAAGCAGCGTCCCGATTGGATTACTTTTACCAGTTCGTCCACGGTGAGAAATTTTGTGGCTCTGCTGGAGGAAAGCCGCGGGCGAGTCGCCCGCGTCCACATAAGCAAGATGAGCAAGGAGCCGGACCGGGTGCGCTTGGCTTCCATTGGGCCGATCACTTCGTCAACTCTGCGGGAGCTTGGTTTGCCGGTGGACGTGGAAGCTGCGGAATACACGATTCCGGGTCTTATCAAAGCCATGGCTCGGTGCGGACTCTAGAATGCCGGTGGCCGTTTCTCAGGGGAGGCAGGTTTGTCGTTAAGGCGTGTTTGCGTACTCATGGGTCTGGTGCTGGTGGTTTCCTCTGCATTTGGCCAGACTACTTCTTTTGATTTCCCGCCGGATGAATTGTTGCACCGCATCACTGCCGGTGGCCTGCGGGCGCACATGGCGTTTCTGGCCGACGATCTGCTGGAAGGGCGAGGCACGGGCACGCGCGGCTACCAGCTGGCGGCCGACTATGTGCGAGCGCAATTCGAGGAAATGGGTCTGAAGCCGGCGGGAGTCAACCGGACATACTTTCAGGACGTTCACTTCCGCAAGATTGAGCTTCTGCGGGACAAGAGTTCGCTGACCCTGACACATAACGGTTCGACCCGGACGCTGGTTTTCGACAAGGATTACGTGATGGGAGGCGATCCGCTTTCGAGCGACGCCAAAGTCGAAGGCCCGGTGGTGTTCGTGGGTTTCGGCGTGAGCGCGCCGGAGTTCGGCTACGACGACTACGCGGGAATCGACGTGCGGGGCAAAATTGTGGCTGCCTTGTATGGTGCCCCGTCGAAGCTCCCATCCGCTCCCGGCGCGCATTTTTCTTCCTCGGAACAAAAGCTGCGCGTGGCCGCCGAGCATGGTGCGATCGGCTTTGTTACTATCTGGGCAGGCAAGGCGGAACAGCGCACTCCGTTTTCAGAGTACGTGCGTTTTTCGAAGGGGCCAGCGCTGCGCTGGCTGGATGATCACGGTGTCCCCAACGATGTCCAACCGAACATCAAGGGTTATGCCAGGATAAATTCCACCACGGCGATTGCCCTGTTCGAGGGCGCTCCGAAATCCTGGAAGAACGCTCTTCACGCAGCAGAGGAGAGTCAGCCGCAGGCCTTTCCGCTGGCGACAAGCGTTTCCATGCACGCGGTCAGCCACTACTCGGAGCTGGTGAGTCCGAACGTAGCAGCCATTCTGCCCGGCTCCGATCCCCAGCTCAAAAATGAATACGTGGTTTTCACCGCGCATCTCGACCACCTCGGCATCGGAGATCCGGTCAAGGGGGACAGCATTTACAACGGCGCGGCTGACAACGCGTCGGGCACCGCGGCGCTGCTGGAAATGGCGCGGGCATTTTCCGCAATGAAGACCGCCCCCCGGCGCTCGCTTCTTTTTCTGGCCGTCACCGGGGAAGAGGAGGGCCTGCTGGGTTCCGATTACTACGCGCACGATCCCACGGTGCCGATGCCGCAGATTGCGGCCGACGTCAACATGGACGAAGTTTCTTTTCTCTACGACTTCAAGGACATCGTGCCGCTGGGTGGCGAACACTCCAGCCTGGGCGCCGTCGCGGATGATGTGGCAAAACACATGGGCCTCACCGTGAGCCCGGACCCGGTGCCGGAAGAGGTCTATTTCATCCGCAGCGATCAGTATTCCTTCATCCTGCAGGGCGTCCCCGCCTTGTATATCGAAGAAGGATTGCAGACCGTGAATCCTGATCTTGACGGCAGGAAGATGCAGTTCGATTGGGAGACCCAGCGCTACCATCAGCCGAGCGACGATATGAACCAGCCCTTCGACTTCAATGCGACGGTGAAGTGCACCCGCGTGGATTTAGCGGTGGGCTATGAGATCGCGCAACAGAGCGAGCGTCCGCACTGGAATGCCGAAGACTTCTTCGGGAAATTCACAAAGAAATAACTTCTTTTTTTGTCGCTGCTAAAAATCAGTCGAGCGGCGCTAGACCGGACAGCCGGGGACGGCTGTCCCCACTTGGTTTGTGGTGCTGCCGTCATTCGGTGAGCGAACAGCCGCAGTTGGCCGGCGGGACGTGCGCCTTGAGGAATTCGGACACGCGCTGGTAGGCGTCGATCTGGTTTTCCACCCGGGCGAAGCCGTGGCCTTCATTCTCGTACACTTTGTACTCGGCTACGCCTCCGCGCTTCTTGACTGCATCCACCACCTGCTGGGCTTCTTCCTTGGGACAGCGCGGATCGTTGCCGCCGGCCAGCAGCAGCAGCGGCGCCTTGATCTGGTCCACAAAGAAAATCGGGGAGCGGTCGTGGAAGAGTTCTTTATTCGTCACCAGGTCGCCCATGGTGGCGAGATCGGATTGCTGCAGCACCGGATCTTCGTTGGCGATTTCGGTGAACCAGTTGACGAAAGGCACGATAGGAATGCCTGCTGCCCACATGTCCGGTGCCTTGGTCACGCCCATCATGGTCATGTAACCGCCGTAGCTGCCGCCCATCAGGACCAGTTTCTTGGGATCGAGATAGCCCGTCTGCTTGATCCAGTCGGCGGCGGCGAGAACATCCTGCAGGTCGCCTCCGCCCATGTCGAAGAGGTTGGCATGCTGAAATTCCTTGCCATAGCCGGTGGACCCGCGATAGTTGGGCGCAATCACCATGTAGCCCTGGTTGACCATGTGCTGAATGATGCGGCTGAAGGAATTTACCGTCTGCGACGTGGGACCGCCGTGGACATAGACAATGGCGGCGTTCTGTCCGCTGCGCGCCATGTTGAAAGGCACGTACACGAAAGCCGAGATGGTCCATTTGCCGTCGCGGCTGGGATAGTGCACCAGAAACGGTTCGACCATGTCTTCCGCGCGCACCCCCGCCACTAGCGAATGCGTAATCTGTTGCGACTTGCCGTCGGCCACGGAATAGACCCAGACATCTTTGGGTGAGGTTGGGCCGTTATGAGAGTAGAGCAGGCGCGAGCCATCGCGAGTGAAGGCCGATTCCGCGCCCGCCGGCTGGTTCACCCCCTTGGGCAGCGGCAGGGAAGTGGTTCTTCCGGAAGCCAGATCGTGCAGGTAGATGTCGGTGTTGCCGTCCACGTTGGCGGTCCAGGTGACGAACTTGCCGTCGGGAGAAAAATTGCCGCCTTCGATTTCCCACTTGTCCTGCGTGAGCCAGTCGATTTGTTTGGTGGCGATATCCAGCAGTCCGACGTTGTCATATCCGTTGCCGGCATTCGATGTAATCAGCAGGCGCTTTCCGTCGGGAGAGATTTCGTTGGCGGTGAATAGCTGTTCGCCCTGATGCGGAGTCAGCAGAGTGCTCTTGCCGGTGGCGACTTCGGCAATGAAGATATTGGAATCCGTGCCCTTGGCCTGCTGCTGGGTGTAGGCGATCCACTTGTTGTCGGCGGACCAGATGGGATTGACGTTCATCTTGTCCGTGGGCGTGCCGCTGGTCAGGTGTTTGGTGTCGCGCATCAGGGTGTCGAAGATGTCGATTTCGAACACCGACGAAGTCTTCGGCTTCACCGTGTAGGCCAGATAGCGGCCGCTGGGCGACCAGGTCGGGCTCTCTTCCGCGATCTCGCGCGTGTTGGTGATGTTGACGACCTGTCCGCTCGTTGGCGAGACAAAGAAAATGTCCCACTGCTCATCGCCGTCGTAGTCGGAGATGTAGGCAATCCACTTGCCGTCCGGCGACCAGGTGGGCTGAGTCTGCCGTTGGTCGCTCACGGTAAGTTGCGTGGGCCAGCCGCCGGTGGCGGGCACCAGCCAGATATTATTGCGCCCGCTGATGTTCGAGACGAATGCGATGCTTTTGCCATCCGGCGACCAGGTGCTGGCTCCGACCGAACGCGTCATGAACAGGCGTTCGACGGAAAGGCTCTGCTGGTTCTGTTCCACGTTCGCGTTGGGCTTGCTGCTGATCAGCTTGGGATCGGTGATCGCCTGGGGCGTCGGGAGTTTTTGAGACAAGGCGAGAGTGCTCATAGAAATGACGATGGCCAACAGGATAAGCGTGCGCATACGTTGATAGGAAAAGTGTAGCAGCTGTCATCCTGAGCGGAGTAGCTTCTTCGCGCAGCGAAGAAGCTGCGAAGTCGAAGGACCCCTATAGCACCGCGACGGCCGGCTGCTTGGCTCACAGCTCAAGTTGAAGGGGGCGCATCGTTGCGCTAGGGGTTCTTCGACTCCACCTGTCCATTCGCAAGCGAATGGACAGCTTCCGCTCAGGATGACATTTCTGGAATCGATGACACTACTTGGCGTTTTTGTGGATCTCGACCGTGCTCCAGGTCTTGTCCGCGGCATGGCATATGTTTTCGAGAGGACAGTCGGCGCATTTGGGACGGCGGGCCATGCAGAGCTTGCGGCCGTGCCAGATGATCTGGTGTGAGAACAGGGTCCACTTTTCGCGTGGGATGATCTGCATCAGGTCCTGCTCGATCTTCTTGGGATCTTCGTTGCGGGTGAGTTCGAGGCGGCGGCTGATGCGGTGGACGTGTGTATCCACGACCACGCCCTCGTTTTTCCTGAACCATGTACCCAGGACGACGTTGGCGGTCTTGCGGGCCACGCCGGGCAGGGTGAGGAGCTGATCCATCTGATCGGGGACCTGGCCGCCGAAATCACTCACGATTTTTTTCGCCGCTCCCACCACCGACTTCGATTTGTTCCGGAAAAAGCCGGTGGAGCGGACGTCAGGCTGGAGCTGTTCGGGAGTGAGTGCCGCAAAATACTCGACCGTGGGATATTTTCTGAAGAGCTCCGGCGTAACCATGTTCACGCGAACGTCGGTGGACTGAGCGGAGAGAATGGTCGCGACCAGCAGTTCCCATGCGCTATGGTGGTGCAGGGCGCAGGTGGCGTCTGCATAGAGGTTGTTGAGCCGCTGCAGAATTTCCTGGACCCGCTGGGGTGCCGTCGGATTGTAGGCATTCTTGCGGGCTGACTTCTTCGGGGCGGCAGGGCCGGTGTGGGGACGGACACTCTTGCTCGTCCGGGGCGTCCGAAGGACGCCTGGCTTTTCCCGGGGAGCGGCCTTGCGGATACCTTCATGGCGTCCAGTCCTTGCCGGTTGGCGCGGGGTGATGCCGCGGGGCATGAAAATTCCTCCAGAGCGAGGCACAATCTTAGCAAAGAGTGAACTGGCGTGGTGCTGGCGAGATCCAGCCGTCCTGCGGACGGCATGGACGGGCAGGAGCGCCCGTCCCCACACATTCTTTTGCTCTTCCCCACACATTCCTTGCCCGATCCCTACACGTTGTTGGCCCAGCCTTTCGTAATGCCGCCGAACCACCGGGCTAATTGACGGGTTGGGGCTGTCCCGGTACCCTGAAAGAGATTTCCAGCGATGCAGGAGTTTTGACGTGGCGGTGAAATCCATCCAGCTCGGGCAGGTGTGGCGGAATGACAGCGATGGCAAGGACTACCTTGTCACCAAGATGTACAGCGAAGTGTTTACCCAGTACGCGGTGTTGCGGCCGGCGGGTTTGTCGGCGCCCGATGTGGCCACGGTGCGGGTAAAAGTGAACAAGAACGCCAGCGGCGCTTCGCTTCCGGGATACACCTTTACTCAGGAAGGCGCTTTCTGAGACCTGCCGTCGCCGGGCCGGGTCCCTTCGACCTCGCCTAGGACAGAGACAGCTTCCGGCCCATTTCCAAAACAGCGTTTCCATTTATCATGTTCCCGGCATGACCGAAAAAATTCTTGCCATTCTGTTTGTGTTCATCAAGTCGGTGGTGGCAGCCACGGGCTATTCCGGGATCGCCTTGCTGATGGCAATCGAATCGGCCTGCATCCCGCTGCCTTCCGAACTGATCATGCCCTTCGCGGGGTACCTGGTGTTCGAAGGTTCGATGAAACTGCTTTGGGTGGCGACCGCGGGAGCCATCGGCTGCAATCTGGGATCGCTCGTGGCCTATGAGATTGGTCACTACGGCGGGCGGCCGCTGGTAGAGAAGTACGGCCACTGGATCCTGATGGGCCGGCGCGAGCTGGATTGGGCCGACCGTTTCTTTCTGCGCTGGGGATACCTGGCGGTACTGATCGCACGCCTGCTGCCGGTGATCCGCACCTTCATTGCCTTGCCGGCGGGCATTGCCCGCATGCCGCGCGGGCGCTTCCACATCTATACTTTTTTGGGATCATGGCCGTGGTGTTTCGGTCTGGCCTGGCTGGGCATGAAGCTGGGCGAGCACTGGCGCGAACTGGGAAAGTACTTCCACCAGCTTGACCTGGTCATCGGAATCGCGCTGGCCGCCGGCATCATCTGGTTTGTGTGGTCGCACTGGCAGAACCGGATGCGGACGGAGTAGTCCGCGGGATCATTGCAGATTTCTGATTCTGGATTGCAGATTTTCATTCTGCCTCAGGCCTGGAAATCTGCAGGCCCGCCAAGTATCCATTCCCCGTGAATTAGCCTTCAGCGGCGGTGACTTGCTGAAATCTCCTCATACAGCTCCGGCAGACGCAGCACATCTTCGACGGAATCATCGAAGCGCGCGCTTTGGTAGTGCCGGGTGAACTCCGCGACTCTCTGGCGGACCTGGGCATCGTCAATCCGGGCCACGAACTCGTCGGGCGTCTGGCCAGGCGATTTGCGCCAGCCCCGCCGGGCCACATTCTCGGTCATGCGCTCGTACCATATCGTGGCTGCCTTCCGGGGAGAGCGCTCGGGCCGTACCGCCAGTCTGAATTTCTCCAGAGCCAGCAGCAGACGGGGTAGCTTGACGGCAAACAGAAGCAGGGCTGCCACCAGCATTCCTCCCAGGCCCCAGCGCAACGGCGATCCGGCGACGGTGCTTCCGCCACGGCGGGCCGCCGCTATCAGGACCTCATAGTGGCGGTGCCACCAGCGCCGCAGTACCCTGAGCCAATGGCGGCTGCGGCTGCCTGCGCTCATCGCCAGCGCCTGCTGGTGGACCACGTCGTAGTTGACGACCCATTCCCGCCAGAACGAGGCCATGGCATCGACGTACATTGCCATCCGGCTCCATCCCGTACTCGTCGTGATCGCTGCCCCCGGTGTGGGGTCGAAGGCCACCCAGCCCTCACCCGGGAAGTAGGCCTCCACCCAGGAATGAGCATTGCTCGCGCGGACCACGTATTGCGAGTTCAGATCGTTGAACTCACCAGTGCGGAATCCGTTCACCACTCGCGACGGAATTCCCAGGGCCCGCAGCATCACCGCCATCGAAGAGGCGAAGTATTCGCAGTGTCCCTGCTTGCGCTCGAAAAGAAAATTGGCCAGGGGATCGTGGGGCACCGTGCGCGGCAGTTGGAGGGTATACCCGAAGTGGGTGCGCAGATAGGTTTCGAGCGCTACCGCGCGGTCGTAGTTGTTGTCGGCTGAAGCGGTGATTTGTCTGGCCAGTTCGGGAATGCGACGGTCCAGCACGGGCAGGCCGAGGTAGAGGGAGAGAACATCCGGCGGGTAGGCCTGGCTCGCGCTGCGCAGGCTGCTGGCAGGAGGTTGGGCTATATCTGAAGTCGCCTGGTAGCGGTTGACCGGATGCTCAGGATCCACATTGAAGACCCCTCCGGCATCGTCAATGGCCACGTGCTGGTAGTTTCCTTCCAGACTTTCCGGCGCGCCGGCGAGAAAGAAGACATTCATTCCCACTGGCTCCATGACCACCCGGTAGTGAATGGGATGGGGCGAGCTACCGTGCCCACCGGCGGGCTGCGGCAATACGAAAAGACCATCCAGCCGGGGAGCGAGCGGGCGCTCGTCCCGGTTGTTTGACCAGGTGTGGCCGTCGAAGTGGCTGAGTGCGACTCCGCGCCATTTCAGGTCCAGGCTGCCCCGGTCGTCACCGTCAACCCGAATGTGCATAACCACCGATGCAGACTGCTGGATCTCGCCGATGCGTCCCAGGTCCACGCGGTCGCTGAAACCGCTGGTAATCTCGCCGCCGGGCGCATACGCCCCCAGATAGCCGGCGGAGGCCCGGGGCAGGAGAAAGAAAATTCCGGCCCCACCCAGCAAAATGCAGAGCACCAGGATGGGAGAGGCCACGGCCAGCGACGCCGCCATTCTGCGGTAGGCCATATCCATGCCGGGCTGCCGCCAGCGGACGCCGGCCTTGGCCGAGATATGGCGCATCTCCATCAGGATGAAACTGACCACCGCGGTCAGCATGAAGACCGCGAAGGACAGCAGGAAAATGCTGTCCACCGTGAGCAGCGCCGCCGAGAGCACCATCAGAAACGCGATGACGGAAAGAAAATAGAAATCGCGATCGCGACGCGCCGAAAACAGACGCACCACCATCACGAACAGAACCAGATGCACCGTGGCGTCGAGAAATCCCCTGGAAATCAGAAAATAGTCGGCCAGGTAAAAGGCCACATAGCCCAGCGTGAGCCAGGCCGTCCAACTCTCTGGAATCATCCAGTCCCGGCGTGCCAGCAGCATGTATCCCCGCACCAGCAGCGCCGAGGTGACCACCAGCGCGGTCGCGATACTCAGTCCACCGGTCGAAACCAGCGTGCCAAAGCCCGTAAACACCAGCAGATAGAGGGCAAGCTCAAAGTAGCGCTGGAGAGCGCTAGCCGGCAGAATCGGGTTGGGGCGCAGCGGGCTGGCTGAAGCCATGGCTGATGGTATTGTTCGCTATGGCGGCCCGGAAGGGAAGAGTACCGAGGTCAGGGAGCAGTCGTCAGTCTTCGGTCGTCAGTCTTCAGCCCGGCTCCCGGGCGCTGACGACTGAAGACTGACGACCGACGACTGGATGTTAGAATCAAAAGCGGTCAGGCACAGGCCCCGCGCGATGCATTCTCGCCAACCCCGCCAGGTCCGGAAGGAAGCAACGGTAACGAGCTCTTGCGTGTGCAGTGGGTGTCCAGTGCCTGGCTTTTTTTGCCTGGTCTCTCACCGGCCGCACCCACTACACCACGAAGTTCAAGAGCTGGTTGGAGAAGTTGGGCAGATTGGGGAAGATGGTCGGTAAATCTGCCGTCGGCACTCCAAACCAGTTTGCCAGAGTTCCCGCGTACTGATCGAGCGAGGTGGTGGGAATCCAGCGTCCTTCGCCGCCGGAATCGTCGGGACCCGACAGCGCCAGAGTGGGGAAGGTACCGTAGAAATCGCCGCCCTTGACCGCGCCGCCCAGGATCAGGTGATGCCCACCCCAGGCGTGGTCGGTTCCGGAAGTGCTGTCTGGGGCGTAGGTGCGGCTGAAATCCGAGAGCGTAAAGCTGGTCACCTGCGAGGCCGCACCGATTTCGACGGTGGCCTGATAGAAGGCATTCATGGCCTGGCTCATCTGGATAAAAAGGCTGTTTTGGCCAACCAGCTGATCGCTGTGGGTATCGAAGCCTCCAATCGACACAAAGAAAATCTGGCGCTGCAGCCCCAGGGCTCCCCGAACCGAGATTATCTGCGCCACCTGTTTGAGCTGGTTGCCCAGGCCGCTATTGGGGAAGACCGTGGCCATGGCCGGCTTGGCCGCCAGGGCATCCGCCAGCGCCTTGCTGTCCTGCAGGGCATTAGTGGTGGTGCTGCTGGCCGCCTGAATCAATGACACCCCGGTGTCGAATGTGAGCAGGTTCTGCAACGCCGCCATCCGGCTCTGGGACTCAGCCGAACTGCTGAAGCCCGAAAGCAATCGCGTGGGATCGCCGCTGGACTGGATGGCGCGGGCGGACAAGCCCTCGCAGAAAATGTTGCTCCCCGCCAGCGAAATAATAATGGGGAAGTTGGCTCCGTAGATGGATTGAATCCTGTCCGCTGTCCTCCCTGCCCATCCTGTCTGTCCATTGCCGGCGGTGAGGGTTGCCGTCTGCATCTGTGCCTGCTGGTCTTCGTGGGAGAAAAGGTTGCGGGGGATATTGGCGCCGCCCTGTTGAAACTGGGCGCGGGTGGTGGGACGGACCAGTGTCCCCACGTTGGCCAGCACCGCCAGATGCTTCTGGTTGAACAGGGCCTGCATCTCGGTGAATCTGGGGTGGAATCCAAACGAACCCGCGCTGGGCGCGGCAATGGGCAGCAGACTCGCCTGCGGCAGCGCCAGCACTGAGCGGACCTGCTGGTAGGAGGCGTATGCCGAGCTGCTCATGGGGACAACCATGTTGTTACTGTCGTTGCCGCCGAACAGGAAGACGCAGACCAGGGCCTTGTAGTCCTGCGAGCTCTGGGCCAGCGCGTTCACCAGCCCGAAGCGGTTGAAGCTGGCAGCGGCGAATCCTGCCGCCGCAGTGCAGCAGCTTCTCTTCAGAAAATCTCGTCGTGAAAATGCCATGGCTGTTCTCCCTTTAGTGTTCGACCTGGAACTGCGATGAGCTTCCCATCAGATAGAAGGCCGCTTTGGTGCGCCGGGTGTTGTCGGGAATTCCGGAGAGCGTGCTGACCAGAGTGCTGCGCATGTTGTCCGACACCTGGCCATGCAGCATCACGGCCCCGACCGCCGTGACCAGTTGATCGGGATTGGCCGCCAGGGGCACGTATCCCGAGAGGTCCACGGTGGTCGTGCCGCTGACCGACCCGTAAACCAGTGTGTTCACAAAATTGATGCGGAAGATATCGGTGCTGGTATCGAAAATCTCGAACTCGGGCCCCACCAGCGTAGTGCCGTCGATCTCGTGGTCGGGATGGTAGAAGTTGAAAACGGTCGGCGAGAAGAAGGGTTCCTGTTTCATGTCCGAAGCGCGGTCGGAGAGCGAAGCGCCGTCAGAGACGCCATTCATGGCGCGCAGCAGGTTGGTGATGAACAGGACCGGTTCCTTGAGTTTCCCGTCGCTGGGCTGCGCCTGCGCCGGATCGTCGCCGCGGCGCGCTTCGGGGTCGAGCAGTATGGCCGCAACCACCGCCTTCAGGTCGCCGCGCACGCCGCTCCCGTTGTCGTTGAATACAGCGGCCACGCGGCCGACGTACTCGGGAGTGGGATTGCTTGTCACCAGCCGCTCGATGAGCTGTTTGGAAATGAAGGGGCCCACGTTCGGATGATTGAAAATGTTTTGCAGGGCCGCCGTCAGATCACTTTGGGTAGTTCCGCCGGCCGGCAGGGTTACGCCATTCAGCAGGAGCTTCGCTCCGGTGTCGTGGTGGCTGTCGAAGGACTCCATCGGCCCGCCGTAGTACTCCGGGTTGCGCCATTTCGGGGTTGCGCCCGGTTTGGTCGGATACGTCCACCCCGTAAAGGTGTGGGCGAAACCTATGATCGTGTCCTGGTCGTAGGTGGGAATCGGATTGCCCGAGCCATCCAGTTGCAGAGTTCCGTCCGGATTCAATTCATCCAGTCCGATGGAAAAGAGCTGCATGATTTCCCGGGCATAGTTCTCGTTGGGGGCAGTCCCGTTTCCCGGCTTGTCGTTGTTCACCATGTCCAGATAGTTGCCCATCACCGGACTCAGTGTGACGTCGGTCAGCAGAGTGGAGAAGTTGCCGAAGGCGTCGTTCTGAAACATGTTCTGCCAGGCGACGAAGGCGCTGGGATTGTTGATCTTGACCGCCGAAGTCACGATGATCTGCGACAGGCCCCAGGCCACGCGCTGGCGCAACTGGTCCTGTCCGGTTAGCGCATTGGTGAAAAAGCGTTTTTGCACGACGGACATGTCGTCATCGCTTGCGGGAGCGGGAAAGGTGGAAATTGGCGCGGCGAACTGCTCGTTCAGGAAAGGCTGAATGCCCACCGCTTGCACGTGCGACAGCGACGCCGGGTTCACACCCCAGCTGGACTGTTCGAGCAAGCGGGCAGCAGCTGCCGCACTCACCGTATTGGCCGAACTTCCCACCTGCAAGGCAAACGCGTTCGAGGTCTTCGAGCCGGGATCGGGATTGATCACCTCCACCTGCACCGTACCGGCCTGGGTGCTGGTGGCAGTGCCCGTCGCGGTAACCTCGGTGGCAGATACAAACGTGGTCGGAAGGAATGTGCCTCCGAATGACACCACCGCGCCGCTGGCAAATTTCTGGCCGGTGACCACCAGCGTAAAGTCGCCTACGGCAATCGTGGTTGGCAGCACTGCGATCACCACCGGCGCCGGATTGGTAATGGTCGCGGTACCGGTAGAGGTGGCCGTCGTGTCCGCCAGGCTGGTGGCCTGCACCTGAATGTTGTTAGGGACCGGGACCGTGGCCGGCGCCTGGTACACTCCGCCCTGTGAAATCGTTCCCACGGTCGCGTTGCCATTGGGGATTCCGTTGACTGCCCACTTCACCGCGGTATTCGCGCCCGCACCGCTCAGGGCGGCCCGGTACTGGAACGTGGACCCTGCGGTGATCTCGGTCGTGGCCGGAATCACTACCACTGCAACCTGGCCCGCGGCCCCCACTTGTACATTCATGGAAGCGGCCGAGGTGCTCTTACCCGGGTCCGGATTGTTGACCGTAATCTTGACCATTCCTACCTGGGCCGCAGTAGCGGTTCCGGTGGCGGTAAGCTGGGTGGGGCCTACATACGTGGTCGTCAGTGCGGTCCCGCCAAACACCACTTTGGATCCGCTTACGAAGCCGGCTCCGCCCACATTCAGGGTGAAATTGCCCACGGGGAGAAAGGTAGGGCTCAAGGTTTGCAGCACGGGTATGGGGTTCTGCAAACTTACGGAACTGGTGGCAAAATGGCTTTTGTCGGAATTGCTGATCGCTTTGATGGTGACGGAATGGGGCGTGGGCAGGTTGGCGGGTGCCCGGTATTTTCCGGTCTGGTCGATGCTGCCAACACTGGTATCGCCGTGCGCTACCCCGTTGACGTACCAGGTGAAAGTCTGGTTCATGCTGGTGCCGCTGCTGAGCTGGGCGGTGAACTGGGTGGTTTCCCCGGAGCGCAGCGTAATGCTGGAGGGCGTAACCGTCATGCCTTCCGATTTCACATCCGAGCCTGCGGCCCCCAGGCCGCCGCCGCAACCCGACCACACTAGAAGGGCAAGCCCAAGCACCATGGCGCCCGCTAACTTTGCGCCTGAAGATTTTGATGTTCCGATCATCTCTGATCCCCTTTCCTGAAGATCCGAGCACTGAATTCAGGGTCCACGGCCGCGTCGCAGGGCGCGTCGAAAGTCTTTGAGTGGCTGGTGAAGAGTAGTAAAACGTCGCTCTTAAGCGAAGGTCACCGTGGTTCCATTGCGGGACTGTGCCGATTCGGCACCGGGCCCGCCTTTCGGAAGCACTACTGATTCGGCTTGGTCACGGCTCCGGCTTCCGCACGGACATGTACTTGGGTAACGGCGGGGACACGGATGGAGCCGCTGGAGTCTTGTGCCCGGTGCTCCGCAACCGTTTCTGCTTCACGCCAGATCCTTCACGGCCTGAAGGCGGTTCAGGATGACGCCTGTGAGTAAGGAGAAATTTCAAACTGCGGAACCTGGGTAGCGGGTCACTTTGGGGAACGATGAACCACGAAGGGCGCGAAGGAAACCCTGGAAAACCAAGCCTTCGTGATACTTCGTGTCCTTCGTGGTTCATGCACTTGCCGTGTCATATCTGCAGTTGTTGGACATTGCCGCGTGGCTGGGTCAAAATAGGCGGTTCGTCTTCGAATCGATTTTGGAACCGGGAGAACTGATCGAGTGAGCCAACTGGTGCGTGCCAAGATTACGGCCCTGGGAACTTACGTCCCGCCGCGGCTGCTGACCAATGACGATCTGGAAAAGCTGGTGGAAACCTCCAACGACTGGATTGTGGAGCGCACCGGGATCCGCGAGCGCCACATTGCGGACAAGGGCGTGGCCACCAGCGACCTGGCCGCCGAAGCCGCCCGCCGCGCCCTGGCCGAGCGCGGCCTGGAGGCCTCGGAACTGGACGCGATCATCGTGGCCACGGTCACCCCGGATATGTTCTTTCCCTCCACCGCATGCCTGGTGCAGCACAAGCTGGGAGCCAAGGGAGCCTGGGGATTCGATCTTTCCGCGGCCTGCTCCGCCTTCGTGTACGCCCTCCAGACCGGGGCGCAATTTATTGCCACCGGCGCCCACAAGAAAGTCATGGTGATCGGAGCGGACGTGATGTCCTCGATCATCGACTACAACGATCGCGCCACCTGCGTGATCTTCGGCGATGGCGCCGGCGCCGTCATACTCGAGCCGGCCGAGGACGGGGCGGAGGGTTTAATCGATTTCATTCACGAAGTGGATGGTTCCGGTGGCTGCTCGCTCTACATGCCGGGTGGTGGGAGCCTCCATCCCGCCACCCAGGAAACCGTGGAGAAGCGGATGCACTACGTTCATCAGGACGGCCAGGCGGTCTTCAAGTTCGCGGTGCGCAAGCAGGCCGAAATTTGCGAAAAGATCCTGACCCGCAACCACCTCAAGGGCAGCGATATCGACACCTTCATTCCGCACCAGGCCAACCTGCGGATCATCAGGGCCACGGCGGAGCGCCTGGGCATGAAAGCCGAGAGCGTGGTGGTGAACATCGATCGCTACGGCAATACCACCGCCGGCACCATTCCCCTGGCCATGGATACCGCCCGCCAGGAAGGCAAGCTGAAAAAGGGCAACCTGGTCCTGCTGGCGTCAGTGGGCGCCGGTTTCACCGTGGGTGCGACGCTGTTGCGGTGGGCCCTCTAGCAGAATTCTTTTGTGGCGGCGAAGCTCAGTCGGCCGGCCGCCAATAAATCCCATGGACGAACTCCTGAAAATCCAGGTCCGCCACATATTCGACAGCGCCAACTTCGTTCGCGACCTGGGCCTGCAGTTGACCCGGATCGAAGACGAATTTTGCGAGAGCACCCTGGTCCCCGCCGAGCGTCACCGCCAGCAGCACGGCCTGATTCATGCCGGCGTGCTGGCCACGATGGCGGACCATACTTCCGGCTGCGCCGCCCGCGGTGCCGTCGGGCTCAACCACGACGTGGTGAGCGTCGAGTTCAAGATAAATTTTCTGCGCCCGGCCGTGGCCGACCGCCTGCGCTGCCGCGGGAAGGTGTTGCGCGCCGGCAAGATGCTGGTCATCTGCGAGGCTGAAGTCTTCGCAGAAAAAGATGCAGAAGAAAAGCTGGTTTCGAAAGCCATGGTCACGCTGGCCGTGAAGCCGGCTTTTTAGTTCATCTCTAATCCGCTGTCATCCTGAGCGGAGCAAGATCATTCGCTGGCGAATGATCTTGCGCAGTCGAAGGACCCCTACCGTTCCAGAGCAGCGGGTTTGCCGATATGGGCGTGAGTAGCGCCGGCGCTACGCGAGGACGCTCGCGCCTGAACCGGGCAGGGATCCTCTTATAGGGGTCCTCCGACTCCGCAGATGGTTCACTCCGTGAACCATCTGCTGCGCTCAGGATGACAGCGGTTAGGCTTATCCGTTTTTCTGGCGTTCGAATGCTTTCTGCAGATACCGGCGGGCTTCGTCCAGGGCGCCCTGGGTGTTGTCGTTGGTCTGCAGGGCCTGCCGGTATTCATTGGTGGCGCGCTCGCGCTGCCCAGTGACGTCGAAGATCTTGCCCAGTTGGATGTGGCTCCAGACCTCGGTCCAGCGCGGCTCGCCATCGCCGTTCAGGCATTCGCGATAGGCATTGGCGGCGGCCTGGTAGTTGCGCTGCAGGAAGAACACCTCGGCAATACGATAGTGGGCCAGCGAGCTGTTCTTGTTGACGTCGAGTGCCTTGTTGAACTCGAGCAGCGCTCCCGCCAGGTCTCCCTGCTGGGTCAGTCCCTGGCCCCGCTGGATGGAAGCTCTCAGCCTGATCTCGGATGAATTCTTCAGCACCCGGTCATCGGGATCGACCACGATCCGCCGGGGCTTGCCGTAGGTTTCAATGTTGAACGCCGAATTGGTGCCCACCACTTCGACGCGCTTGTTCTCGGTCTTTCCGTCGGTATCGATCTTGAGGTCCACGGGCATGCGGAAAAGATCCAGGTCCTGCGAAATCTGCCCCACCACCCGGAAGCCCTTGTTATTTCCCAGCCGGTAGATGGTGTATTTGGTTTTGAATTCCGGAGCCCCGGTGGAGTCGAGCCACTGGGAAAAGAACCAGGTGAGCTGCTGGCCATAGTTCTGTTCAGCCAGGGCGCGGAAATCGTCCAGCGACGCCGACTTCCCCGCATACTTCGCGGCGAAGGTGCGCATGGTCTGGTCATACTTCTGATCGCCCAGCACCCAGCGCAGCATGTGCAGGATCATGGCGCCTTTGTCGGTCACCAAAGACTGGAATTCGGGCGAGAAGATATCGAGTTTCCCGGAACTCGAAAGTGGGACGGTGTCGTAAGCCAGGGCCCCGACTGACATGTCCTTGACCACTTCCTCCAGACCGGCCTCTCCCGCTGCCTGTTCGACGTAGCGGGCCTCGGAGTAACGCGCGAAGCCGTCGCTCAGCCACCAGTCATCCCGGGAGGCGGGGCTGACCGAAGCTCCCCACCACTGGTGGGCGATGGTGTTGGCCAGCAGGCGATAGTTCACCTTGTCGGTCACGGCGCGGCTCGCGATGGCGGCGATTTCCGGCGCCCAGGCTGCCGGCACCGTGTCATCGGGGATCTCAACCACTTTCAGTGTGGTCGAAGGCGCAGGGCCGTAGAGAGTCACGTAATAGGTGAACTCCTTGACGGCAGTGGTGGCGTATGTGGCTCCCATGGCCTGATGGGCTGGCTTGAAAAAGACGTGAAGGTCGAGCCCGGCTTCATCGCTTTTGAATTCCTGAAAGATGCCGGCCACGATGGTCCCGGGAAAACTGGGTTTGTCCCAGGTGAAAGAGAAAGTTTTGGTCGGCAGGGAGCCGACCGGACGCTTGGCCGCGGGGGCGCTGCCCGGAGTCTCTTTTCCGCTGCCGATCACGATCATGTGCGCCGGCACCGTGATGTTGATGGTGGCGGTGAAGCGGTTGATCCCGTACGCGTTCACCGGGAACCAGCGCCCGGCATAAAGCAGGTAACTGGTGTCATCGCCGATGTAGGCCAGCTTGAGGCCCTGCACCGGACTTTCGTCGGCGGAATCGAGCACGCCTTCGTAGTCGAAGGTAAGCGTGGTCGAAGCGTCTTTGGCCAGCGGAGTGGCAAGCTGCACCCGCACCGTCGAGTCCTGAGTCACGCGCTCAGCGCTCAGCAGCTTCCCGGACGCATCGACCACCTTGGTGACGCGCAGGGCATTGTGCAGCTCGAAGGTGGCGATATTAAGGTCTTCGAGCGCGGTAAACCTCACCTTGGCCTGTGCGGTAATTTTGTGGGTGTGCGGAATGAGCTCGGCGTCGATCTGGTAATCGTCCACCCGCAGCCGCATGGTCTCGGCTGCCCACGCCGGTAACGACATCAAAAGGAACGAGAAAGCGAGACCCAGCCACAGGACCCGACGCCGGCGCCAAGGTTGAGAAGAGATCAAAAGCAGCTCCTGACACTAGTACGATAATCCGTAAGATGAAGATTGTGGCGCAAAAGATGCTGGCAGGACAAGGTTTAGCGTGATTTTGACACCCCGGCCCCTTCCCGGACCGACATCACCGCCTGGGCGGCACGATCGACGGGGTGGCGCACCTCCTCGGCTGGGCCGCTGAGCCGGGCTTTCACGCCTTCCAGCCCAGTGATCATTTTCTTCCGGGCGGGACCGTCCACCAGAATATCGTTGAGCCTGGTCACAACATTTTCAGCGGTGAAATCCTGCTGCACCAGTTCGGGCACGACTTCTTCTCCGGCAATCAGGTTCACCATGGCAAAGTGCGGCACTTTGACCCGCGGGCGTCCCACCGCGTAGGTCAAGGACGAGACCCGGTAAACCATCACGAACGGCGTTCCCATCATGGCTGCCTCGACGGTGGCCGTGCCGCTGGCCACGATCCCGGCGCGCGACTGAGCTAGAGCGGGCAAGGTTTCGGGAACCAGGCGAATTTTCGGGTTGTCCGCGATGAGTGATTGCAGAAAGCCGCGCTCCAGGGTGGGAGCGACCGGGAGCAGGAATTCGTATGCTGGACCCAATTTGGCTGCAGACTCCAAAATCACCGGCAGATTCATGCGCACTTCTTTCACCCGGCTGCCGGGCATCAGCGTGATCCATGGCTTGGCAGGATCAAGGTGGTGCTGGGTGGCGTAGGCCGCGCGATCAATTTCAGGGCGGGGAAGGTCGGCAAGCGGGTGACCGACAAAAGACGCATCCACTCCACGGTCGCGATAAAACTTTTCTTCAAAGGGAAAAATCACCAAAGCCTTATCGACATATTTCCGCAGCAGACGTACTCGTCCCTGGCGCCAGGCCCAGAATTGCGGACAAACGTAATAGATGACGGGAATGCCGCGCTTGTGCATCTGGCGCGCCACGCGCCAGTTGAAGGCAGGAGAATCAATGACGATGGCCAGATCGGGCTTGCGCCGGTCAGCTTCCGCGATCAACTTGTGAAACAGGCGCCAGATTTTAGGCAGATGGCTGAGAATTTCAGAGATCCCGACTACGGAAAGATCTTTGGCATCGACCACAGTGTCGCAACCCGCCGCCCGCATGCGGTCCCCGCCCACGCCAAAAAACTCCAGCTTTTGCCCTGGTGTGGTCTGTGTGGTCGCGGTCGACTCGCCCGCGAGACGCTGCAAAGCATCCATCAGCAGCGCACCGTACATTTCGCCGGAGGCCTCCCCAGCGGAGATCAGAATTCTCACGGAGCCCATTGTAATGGGAGAAGATGTGGTCGCGGGCGACTCGCCCGCGAGACGCCGCTTCGACAGCCGGCAAGATGCCGGCGCTACGGAGGACACGTGGGAACAGCCGCCCTCGGCTGTCCAGTTGACTCGAAGAGTCAACCAGTTTGTGCGGGAGAGATCCTTTATGGCCGGCTTGGCCTGCAGAACCCCTCGGCCGAGCTTGGCTCGGCCCGGACAGCCGAGGGCGGCTGTCCCCACGCAGGCTCAGTCATCAGCTCCGGCCGTGACCTGCCCGCCGGCGCCAACCGGAATCTCCTGGTCTTTATATTGAAGCTGATAGAGTTTGTAGTAAATCCCGTGCTGGGCAAGCAGTTGCTGGTGAGTGCCGACTTCGCGCACCTGGCCCTTGTGCATCACGATAATCTTGTCGGCGCGCTGGATGGTCGAAAGCCGGTGCGCGATAACCACCGACGTTCGCCCCTCGACCATGCGGCTGAGCGCATCGCGCACCCGCATCTCGGTCTCGGTGTCCACACTCGATGTGGCTTCGTCGAGAATCAGGATCCTGGGGTCGTGCGCCAGCGCCCGGGCAAATGAGATCAGTTGCTTCTGGCCGGTGGAAAGAGTTGAGCCGCGCTCGCGCACTTCTTCTTTAAACCCTTGAGGCAGGGCGCGGATGAAGTCAGCCAGGTTCACATCTTCGGCGGCTTTTTCCACGTCCTCGTCCGAAATGTCCTTCGTGCCCAGGCGAATGTTGCCCTCGACCGTTCCCGTAAACAGGAACGGATCCTGCAGCACCACGCCGTAGCGGCGGCGGAGTTCGGCCAGGTCCATTTCTTTTACATCCACGCCGTCGATCCTGATCGCGCCCTTTTGCACATCGTAGAAACGCATGAGCAGCGAGATGATGGTGGTCTTGCCGGCCCCGGTGTGGCCGACGATGGCGACGGTTTCGCCGGGTTCGATGGTGAAAGAAACATCCCGCAAAATCCAGTCAGGCTCGGTCGAAACAATAGCCGAGCTTTGCTCGGCCTGGACGGGTCGAAGACCCGTCCCCACACGGCCATTGCCGCCGGTTTGTGTGGCCGCGGGCGACTCGCCCGCGTCTTTGCCCGAGGCCACGTTGCGGTAGGCAAACCACACATGGTCAAACTCGATCCGCCCCGGCCCGGTCGGAGTCCGGGTAACAGCAGGCGAAGTAATCTCCGCGGGAGTATCCAGAAGCTTGAACACCCGCTCGCTGGCCGCCATCGCCGATTGCAGGATGTTGTACTTTTCGCTGAAATCCTGAATCGGCCGGAAGAAGCGCTGCGCGTACTGGATGAATGCGGTAAGAACTCCGATGCTCACCACGGTGTGAACCAGGTGGAATGAGAGCAGTTGCCGGCTGGAGAAATCGACCGCGACGCTGCTGACGGTCAGTTTGCGGATGATGTCGTTCCCGCCAAACCAGATCACGCAGGCGATGGCCGTCGAAGAAAGAATTTCGACCACCGGGTAATAGACTGCGTGCGCCATGATCGCGTCCTTGTACGCGTCCATGTGGACGGCGTTCACTTCCGAAAATTTGTCGAAAGAACGCTGCTCGCGGTTAAAAAGCTGCAAGACCACCATGCCGCTGACGTGCTCCTGCATGTAGGCGTTGATGCGCGCAATGGCGGTGCGAATGCGGCGGTAGGAATCCCGCACCTTGTCGCGAAAAATCTTGGTGGCGTAGGCGATCAGCGGCAGCACCGCCAGCGTGATCAGCGCCAGCTTCCAGTTCATCCCCAGCATGATCGACGTAATGCCGGCCAGCACAAACACGTCTTCGAAAATGGAAACCACGCCGGAAGTGAACATTTCGTTCAAGGCATCGACGTCGGAGGTAACGCGCGTGACCAGCCGCCCCACCGGGTTCTTGTCATAGAAGCCGATGTGCATGTGTTGCAGGTGGCGGAAGATCTGCTTCCGCAGATCGAACATCACCATCTGGCCCGCCCATTGCATGAAATAGGTCTGAAGATAGTCGAGCAGGAAACCCAGCGCGATCAAACCCACGTACATGGCCGCGATTTGAGCAATCCCAACGTAGGGATTCGCGCTCAGAAAAGAATCGAACGGCGTGGTCCTGGGCACCGGCACCAGGTAGCGGTCAATCTCGATGGCGACCAGGTAGGGCCCGAGAACATCGGCGGCGGCTTTGATAAGAATGGAAACCAGGGAAATGCCGACCGGCCACTTATACGGTCGCAAATACCGCAGCAGGCGCTTCATCAGGCGGCTGTCATACGCTTTCCCTAATACCTCTTCTTCTTGGGCCATCGGCTATAGGACAAAGATACCCTAAATAGATTAGGAAAGAAGCGGGCAGGATGGAAAAGGTTTGGTGCCGCACGCGACCTGCGTAGGCCCAGATGTCCCCATCTGGGCGGGCGAGCGCAGCTCGCCGGGGTTTCGGGTTCGGCCAGGTAAAGAAACCAGCGGAGCCTGCTCCGCCGGGCAGGTGAGACACCCGCCCCTACGCGATTTTTTTCAGCACCAGGGCTGAGTTCTTCGATCCGAATCCTACGCAGTTGCAGATGGCGTGCTCGATGCTGGCCTTGCGGCCGATGTCGGGAACATAGTCCAGATCGCACTCCGGATCGGGCGCGTCCAGATTGATGGTGGGCGGAATCTTGCCGTGCTCCATGGCGATCAGCGTGGCCGCCATGCTGGCCGAGCCGCAGGCCCCCTGGGCGTGTCCGATCTGCGATTTCAGCCCGGACATCGGGAATCTTTCTGGCGTGCTCTCCCAGCGCCAGTTTCAGCGCCCGCGTTTCCACCCGGTCATTCATCTCCGTGGAAGTGCCGTGCAGGTTGACGTACTGGATATCTTCCGGCGCCAGGCCGGCTTCTTCGAGTGCGAGCGTGATGGCGCGAGCGGGTTCATCCGGCGAGTCGCTCATGCGCACCCGGTGGAAGGCTTCGCAGGTCGAACCGTAGCCGGCGATTTCCGCGTAGATGTGGGCGCCGCGGGCGCGCGCGTGATCGTAGTCTTCGAGGACGAACATCCACGAGCCTTCGGCGATCACGAAGCCATCACGGTCGGCGGAAAAGGGGCGCGATGCGCTTTCGGGAGCGTGGTTCCAGGACTGAGTG
Organism: Terriglobia bacterium; assembly: GCA_963752375.1. Lineage (GTDB taxonomy): Bacteria > Acidobacteriota > Terriglobia > Terriglobales > Acidobacteriaceae > JAIQFF01. Next base: position 47,007 of record CAVVYF010000034.1, on the reverse strand, counting down.
AGCGCGCGCAGCAACGAGTAACCCTTGATGATGCCGGGAGTGATGGGCGAATCCACGCCGCCCACTAGAAACATTGGCAACACGCCGGCCTGAATATGCTGGTAGGCGTAGCCGATGGCGTCGGTCGAAGAAGTGCAGCCGGCAGTCACCACATGGCTGTAGCCGCGAAATCCGAAGCGCATGCTGATTTCGCTGGGCAACGTGCCCATGGTGCCGCTCGGAATGCAGAAGAGGCTGACCTGCTTGACGTGTCCGCTATGCCAGAGCCGGTATTGCTCTTCGGAAAATTCCTGGGCCCCGCCGCCGGTCCCGAGTATCACGCCGATCTCGCGCTTATCCTCCATCGACATGGCCGACGGGTCGAGACCGGCGTCCTTGATCGCTTCCGTGGATGCGGCCACGGCCAGCGGCACCACGCGGGAAACGTGTTTGCGTTCGCGCGCGTCCACCCACGCCAGTTCGTCAAACTCCGGAATCTCGCCCGCGATTTGTACCGGCAGGGATGAAGGATCAAAACGCGAAATGCGTTTCACGCCCGACTTTCCGGCGAGAAGAGCCAGGCAAAATGCTTCTTTGCCTATGCCATTGGGGCTGACCACGCCCAGTCCAGTGATGACGACCCGAGGAGCCATAAGTTTTTGCAGTGTCATCCTGAGCGAAGCTACGGCTTCGCGAAGCGAAACCGCAGCGCAGTCGAAGGACCCCTATAAGCGGCACCAGCCTGTAGTTGCAAAGTACGCATTTCTACGCCGCTAAAATCCTGGGCCCCGGCGACTATCCTGGAGCAGGGGTCCTTCGACTTCGTGGCCGCTTTCACAAGTGAAAGCCGCCGCTCCGCTCAGGATGACAAGTCATATATTCGGCGCAGTCCACCTTACGCGAAGTGGGATAATTAGTCACGTGTCCCTGGGCCTCTACATCTCGGTGCCATTCTGCCGCACCAAATGCAGCTACTGCAACTTCGCCTCGGACGTCTTCTCCCGCGCCGTGTTCGAGAGCTACGTGGAACGCGTGGTGAGTGACATTCATCGCGCCGAAGAACTCGCCGGACAGCTGGGCGGCGTGTACGAAACCGCGGTGGATTCCATCTTCCTCGGCGGCGGCACACCTACCATACTCGATATAGCGCAACTGGAACGGCTGTTTGTCACGATTTCGCAAACTTTTGCGGTAGATCGGGATGCCGAGATCACAGTCGAATGCGCCCCCGGCACGCTGACTCCCGCCGTGCTCGAGGCCTTCCAGCGCTGCGGAGTGAATCGCGTGAGCCTGGGAGTGCAGTCATTCGTGGACAAGGAAGCCGCGTCGGTGGGACGCCAGCACAAGCGTGCCACCGTGCTCGACGACATCGCGCGCCTTCGCGCTTCCGGAATTGAAAACATAAATATTGATCTGATCGCCGGCCTGCCCCACCAGACCGCCGAAAGCTGGGAATTTTCCGTGGCCGAGGCGATTGCCACCGGCGCGCCTCACGTCAGCGTTTACATGCTGGAAGTGGACGACGATTCCCGCCTGGGTCGCGAGTTGATGGCCGGCGGCACAAAATATCATGCGCACTTCGTTCCCGACGATGAGCTGACTGCGGACTTCTACGAGGCCGCTTGCCAGTGGCTGAACGCGGCGGGAGTGTGCCAGTACGAAATTTCCAACTTCGCCCGCGCGGGAAAAGAATCGCGGCACAACCTGAAATACTGGACGCGCCAGCCTTATCTGGGTTTTGGCGTGGATGCGCATTCCATGCTGCTTTGCCCGGGGAAGGCGGGTGAAGCGGTGCGGTTTTCCTGGCCAGACTCGCTCGGAGAGTTACGTGGCCGGCGCGCCGGCCAAAAGAGTTCCGGTTTCGACAAACGCCGCCCTCGAGGAAAACTTTCTTTCTAGGTCTCCGCTTGACCCAGGGCGTAGACCTGAAAAAAGTCGCGGCGGATTTTGGCGAGCCGGCGCGGCGCAGGATTCACGGAAGCGATTTCCGAATGCGTGGATTTGGGGCTGCTGGAATGCGAGGGTGACGTGATTCGGCTAACCCGGCGCGGCAGGCTCCTGTCCAACGAAGTATTCGAGCGCTTCATCCTGTGTGGGTCGGACACTCCTGTCCGACGCCGTTGATGTTGGTTTTGTTTTTGATTTGTAAACCGGCGTGATGGAAGCCGGATTTTCAGTTGAGGAAGATCAATGTCAAAGTCGTCGGACAAAGCCTCCCTGACGAGTCGAAGCGAGTGCCCGACCCACACAATCCATGTCCCGCCGGTAACTTTGTGGGCTGAAATTCCTGTGTTCTAATCCCCATGTGGCACCGGAGAAAGTACCTTGGATTTCCAGCTCAACGACGAACAGCTGCAACTGAAGAAGAGTGTGCGCGAATTTGCCGAGCGCGAGATCGCGCCGCATGTCATGGACGTGGGACGAAGCCGGCGACTTTCCGCTGGCGACGGTCAAAGAACTGGGCAAACTTGGCCTGCTGGGCATCGTGTTTCCGCCCGAGTATGGCGGCGCCGGGATGGGCTATGTGGAGTACGTCACCGCCATCGAAGAGCTCTCGCGCGTGGACGGTTCGGTCGGAATCATCGTCGCGGCCCACACCTCGCTATGCTCGAATCACATTTTTCTTGCCGGCAACGAAGCCCAGAAGAAGAAGTACGTCACGCCGCTGGCCTCGGGCGAAGCCATCGGGGCCTGGGGACTGACCGAGCCTTCATCCGGATCAGACGCGGGCAGCGCGCGCATGACCGCGGTGCGCAAGGGCAACAACTGGGTGCTGAACGGCACCAAGACTTTCTGCACCAACGGACACTACGCGGATTTTCTGGTGGTCATAGCGGTGACCGATCGCGCCGCCCATACTCACGGGCTGTCGGCTTTCATCGTGGAGAAGGGAACCAGGGGATTTCGTCCCGGCAAAAAAGAGAACAAGTTGGGCTTGCGGGCCAGCGACACCGCCGAACTGATCTTTGAAGACTGCGTCATTCCCGCTGAAAATCTTTGCGGCAAGGAAGGCGGCGGCTTCATCGACGCCATGCGCGTGCTCGATGGCGGGCGCATCTCCATTGCTGCTTTGTCGCTGGGCATGGCGGAAGGGGCCTACGAGGCCGCTCTAAAGTACTCGAAACAACGCAAACAGTTCGGCAAGGCCATCAGTGATTTCCAGGCCATCCAGTGGAAGCTGGCCGACATGGCCACTGAAATCGAAGCCGCGAAGCTGCTGACGTTGCGCGCCGCAGCCATGAAAGATGCGGGCATGAAGACCACGCTGGAATCGTCCATGGCCAAGCTCTACGCCAGCGAAGTCGCTGTCCGTTGCGCCAACGAAGGGGTGCAGATTCACGGCGGCTACGGTTTTATCAAAGACTATCCGGCGGAGAAATTTTATCGCGACGTGAAGCTGTGCACCATCGGCGAGGGCACCAGCGAGATCCAGCGGCTGGTGATCGCGCGGCAGTTGCTGAAGGATTAGCCTGAAAGAAGAATCACTGCCGAACCAGGTCATCCCGGCCACCCAGCCGGCCACCCTGTTGACCCAGGACGAGCGCACCATCGCGCTCCTGGCCCACATGTTGCAGATCATGCTTTGGTGGATCGCACCTCTGGCGATCTTCTTGATCAAAAGAGACTCCAAGTTTGTTTCGTTTCACGCTCTGCAGGCGCTTCTGCTGCAAGCCGTCTATGTACTCACCATCATGGCCGGCCTGGTGTTGGCTTTCGGAGTTTTCGTTCTAGCCGCTGCCATCGCTCCCGGCGGAAGAGACGGGCTCCCGCCCGAGTTCTATTTTTTGATGCCGGTCCTCTGGCTTTCCTGGATGGGAATGGGCGTGATCGTGCTTCTGGCCGGAATCATATACGGCGTCAAGGCCGGGCGCGGCGAATGGGCGGAGTATCCGGTCTTAGGACGGCTGGCCTTGAAGATCCTCAATCTCAAGTCTTGAGCTGCGTCACTGTAGGTCTTCGCTTGCCACGCAGGTGATGTTAGACTTTGCGCCAGTGATGTCACACATTTTTCTCGGCGACGCCAGGGAGTGACCTCCATGAACCAGCGGCGATGGAACTGGCTTCTGTGGGCGGGATTTGTGCTTTGCCTCGCCGGCTTTGCCACTTTTCCCCTGTTTGCCAGGTTTCCCATCACCCGCGACGTGCCCTGGGTGAACTTCCTGCTTCTCGGCGCCGGCCTTGCTTTCCTCGTGGTCGGTTTGAGGCGCGCCTTCGGTCAGCCGCAGCAATACCGGGGAAAGATCGCGGGCCCGATCCTCGGTACGCTCGGTCTCATGATTGTGGGCGCTTTCTGCTTCATCGTGTTTCATCAGACCCGGCAACTTCCAGCTTCTAACGGCGCGCCGCGGATTGGTCAGAAGGCCCCGGAATTTGCACTCGCGGACACCGAGAACCATTCTGTTTCGCTTTCCGGCTTGCTTTCCAGCCCGATGCCGCAGACAAACACCCCGCCCAGAGGCGTGCTCCTCGTCTTTTATCGGGGCTATTGGTGACCCTTCTGCAACTCCGAGTTACGGGGTATTGAAAAGCACCTGACCGAGATTCAACAACTGGGCGTGCGCCCGGTGGCCATCAGCGTGGACGCTCCGGAAGTTTCGCGTGACCTGTGCCGGAAAGCGGGCTACACCTACACCTTCCTCTCCGATCCCAAAGCCGAGGTCATTCGCCGCTATGATCTTCTGCATGCCGGCGCGGGCATCGACGGACAGGACATTGCGCGGCCGGCGGAGTTCCTGCTGGATGCGTCAGGCGTGGTCCGCTGGGTGAACCTGACGGAAGACTATCGCGTGCGGGCGCGCCCGGAGCAGATGATTCAAGCGGCGAAGGCGTTGCCATAGGGGAAACTTCGGCCCCGGTTCCCAGTTGTCTCCTGCTGCTTTACACTGAACGTCTTGAAAACAGAAATCGAGCAATGGGTTGACCAGCTTCGCGCCGGCGATCCTCGCGCTCTGGCCCGCGCCATCAGCACGGTCGAAAACCGCTACGCCCGGCTGGTCAGAACTGCTGAAAGTCCTCTTCCCGCACAGCGGACACGCGCGGATACTTGGGCTCACCGGTCCGCCGGGCGCGGGCAAGAGCACGCTGGTGGACCAGCTGGCCCGACACTACCGCAAGGAGAAACGCAAGGTCGGCATCATCGCGGTCGATCCCACCAGTCCCTACACGGGCGGGGCGATTCTGGGCGACCGTATCCGCATGCAGGCGCATTTCTCCGATCCTGGAATCTACATTCGCAGCATGGCCACGCGCGGCTCGCTGGGCGGGCTGGCGCGCACTACCGCGGATGTGGCAACCGTGCTCGATGCCTCGGGGCGCGACCTGGTGATGATCGAGACGGTCGGTGTCGGGCAGGATGAAGTGGACATCGTGCGCCTGGCCGATATCACAATTGTCATTCTGGTGCCGGGCATGGGCGACGATGTGCAGACCATCAAAGCCGGCATCATGGAGATCGCCGATATTTTCGTCATCAACAAGTGCGATCGCGATGGTGCCGAACGCGTCGAACGGGAGATTCGGGCGTTGCAGTCGCTGGCAGTGCGCAGCGACAACTGGACGCCGCCCATTGTGAAGACCGTGGCCAGCGAGGGTGCGGGTATCGTTGACCTGGCGGCGGCGATTCGCGACTACGAGGCGTATCTGCAGAAGGAAAATCTGGCGGTAAGGCGTAATGTCGAGAACTGGCAGAATCGCCTGCTGGAGATGTTGCGTGACGCGTTGCTGGAGCGGGCCCAGGAACAATTGGGTAACGGAACCGTTGCCCGCTACGCCGCAGAGGTCGCCGAGCATAAACGCGATCCCTATTCGCTGGTGGAAGAAATCGTGGCCCGGCTTGGGAAGTAAAAGTTAATGGAGGACGGGCGTCCCGCCCGTCCCGCACGAGCGGGACGCTCGCGCCCACATTTGAGACGGAGATTCCCAGATGTTCAGCATTGACCATATCGGCGTGGCGGTGAAGTCGCTGGCGGCGGCCAAAGGCATCTATGAGAAGCTGGGACTAAAGCTTTCGCCCGAAGAAGTTGTCGAGTCCGAGCAGGTGCGTGTGGTCATGGTGCCGCTGGGCGAGAGCCGCATGGAGTTGCTCGAACCGACTTCGGAGAACTCGGTGATTGCAAAATTTATTGCCAAGCGGGGCGAAGGATTGCATCACGTCTCGTTGCGCGTGCCCGACCTGGCGGCTGCGGTCGAGCGGCTGAAGCAAGATGGCGTGCGGCTGGTTTCGAACGAAATCAAGGTAGGCGCCGGCGGGCATAAATATATCTTTGTGCATCCCTCGAGCGCGGGCGGAGTGCTGCTGGAGCTGGTGGAAGCGGCACCCTGATTTTGCCCATGGGCGCGGGCGCCCTCGCCCGCGGCCTTTGACTTTACGTTTTCGAACCTCGCGGGCGAGGGCGCCCGCGCCACACGGGCACGAACTATGCTGCTTCTTGCCGCCGACACTTCGGGCAAACACGGCACCATCGCGCTGGCGCAGTGCGGGCCAGCGGACTCCTGCGGCGTGATCCAGGTGGCGGCGCTTGAGGGTGGAACTTTCTCGGCGCAATTGATACCGCAAATCGCCGCTCTCCTGGCGAAGCACGGCTTCAACCAGCACGATATTGGCGGTTTCGCCGTAGTCGCAGGACCGGGCTCATTTACCGGGGTGCGCGTCGGGCTGGCCGCCATCAAAGCGCTGGCGGAAGTTTTGCAGCAACCGATCGCTTCCGTATCACTGCTGGAGGCGATGGCTGTCTCGGGCAGCTCGCAAGGCAGAGTCACAGCCGCGCTGGATGCGGGGCGGGGCGAAGTTTACGCCGGCGAGTATGAAGTTCACGGCGACGAATCCCGTCTGCTGCAGGAACGGTTGCTGACTCGCACAGAATTATCTGCAGGCCGCGGTCGGATCAACCATCGTGGTGGCAGACCAGAACCTGGCCGAGGCGGCCCGAACGGCAGGGTTGCCGGTGGACGAGATTGCGCTTCCGCTCTCCGATGTGATTGCCCGGCTGGGATGGCAAAAAATCCATGCCGGAAAAATAGTTTCACCGGAAGCGCTGGACGCGAACTATCTCCGTAGTTCCCACGAGATTTTTTCCAAAAGCGGTTCTTAGTTTGCAGTTTCCAGTTCTCGGTTGAGGAATGTAGTATGAAACTCTCTGTCCGTGCTGCCACTTCCGCCGATTTGCCTGCGATGATGGCCCTGGAGAAGCACGCCGCCACGGCGGCGCACTGGTCTGCGCCGCAGTATGAGGCGTTGTTTCGTGACGCCGGGCCGGAACGAACGGCGCTGATCATCGAGGACGAGTCCGGGTTCCAGGGATTCGTAATTGCCAGGGCGGTGGATCGGGAATGGGAGATCGAAAATATTGCGGTCGCCGGACCGGCCCGCCGCCGCGGGCTGGGCACGCATCTGCTGGGAGAGTTGCTCGATCTGGCCCGAGGGCGAAGCGCGGACGCGGTATTTCTCGAAGTCCGCGAATCCAATCGCGCTGCCCGGGCGCTCTATGAGAAGTGGGCCTTCCTCGAAAGCGGGCGCCGTCGCGGCTATTACAAGGACCCTGAGGAAGACGCGATCCAGTATCGCCTTGGCTTCATTTAGCTTTGATCCTGCACCGGAGGTGGTGCAGAATTGTTCACTATGAAAAGCCATTCATCTGTGGAAAATGGGATTGAAGCGGCTGGGGTGGTGTGGTAGGTTAAGGCCGTACAAACGCTCAGGAGGGTCTACTGGATGACTCCAAAGGACCAGCTCCTGGTCAGCAACGATGTATTCCGCAAGCTGGCCCAGGAGCACACGCAGTACGCCGAACGTCTCGAATCACTCACCCAGAAGCGCTACCTAACGGAAGACGAAAAGCTGGAAGAAGTCCGGCTCAAGAAGCTGAAACTGCGGCTCAAGGACCAGATGGAATCGATTGAGCGGCAATTTCGGGTGGTCGTACAGCAGGGCCAGGTCGCTTAACTCGTTTCCTCGAACGGGTCGCGGCTGCGGCCGCCTACAGGTTTAATGTGCTCTACCCGGCGCTGACCAGCGCCTTTTTTATTATCAGTTGGCTTCTGCAGCGACCGATTCGCCCCGCCTGCACTATAATTTGGGTTCCCCATGGTTCGCGACGGCTACTATTACGGGCTTGCGCTGGCTGCAGCTGCTGCCCTTCTGGGCTGGCTGGCTGGCCCCTTATGGGCGTTGCCGGCGTGCCTGCTGGCGTTTTTTTTCTTATGGTTTTTCCGCGATCCGGAGAGATTGATACCGGACTCAGCCGGAGCCGTGGTTTCGCCGGCTGACGGCAAGGTGACCGAGGTGTCATCCATTCTGATGAATGGTGTACCGCACACCCGGATCAGCATTTTCCTCAGCGTCTTCGATGTGCATGTGAACCGCTCACCCCTGGCGGGGGTGATCCGGGAAGTCCGCTATCAGAAGGGGAAATTTCTCAACGCCATGAATCCGGCGTCGGCCGAACACAATGAGCAGAATGCGGTCACGGTTGAAGGGGACGGCCAGACTGTGATCTTCAAGCAGATCGCGGGACTGCTGGCGCGCCGGATCGTATTCAACAAGAAAGTCGGCGATCGAGTGGGACGGGGAGAGCGGGTGGGCCTGATCAAGTTTGGTTCGCGAGTCGATGTGCTGCTCGCGGCCTCCGCGACTGCGCAAATCAAGGTAGGAGACCGGGTAAAAGGCGGATCCAGCGTGCTGGCTTACCTGGACCGGGCGCCGGAGCCGTTGACCACGATCGAGGCCGAGCCGACTCGCCAAGGAGCGCGGTGATGGATCCCGAGGTCCCGCAAATCTCCGCGCCGCGCAAGCGACAGCCTCCGCGACGGTTAAGCAAGGGCATGTACATTCTGCCTTCGCTCTTCACCACGGCCAATATCGCCTTCGGCTACTATGCCATTCTGCAGATCACGCATGCCACCGCTGCCGATGCCTGGCACTTCGACAATGCCGCCAAAGCGATTGGCTTCGCGGTGATGTTTGATGGTCTGGATGGTCGCATCGCGCGCATGACCGGGACCAGCAGCGATTTTGGCCGCGAACTGGACTCGCTGGCCGATGTCGTCACCTTCGGCGTGGCCCCCGCCCTCCTTGCCTGGACGTGGGGATTTCGACAGTTGCCCACGAATCTGGGCGATCTGTACGCCAAGCTGATGCAGTTCGGCGCGATTGCCAGTTTCCTGTTTCTGATGGCCGGCGCCAGCCGCCTGGCCCGCTTCAATATTTCCAGCAACCCGCAGCCCTCGAACCCCGGCCGTCCCGGCAAAAAGTACTTTGTTGGGATGCCCATTCCGGCGGGAGCGGGTGTGATCGCCGCGGTCGTACATTTTTCCAGCGGCGATCCCATCGCCTCCTGGTGGACCGCCCTTACCTGGATGTTGATGGTAGTGGCGGTGGGTTATCTGATGGTCAGCACCTGGCGCTTTTACAGTTTCAAGGACATTGATTTCCGTTCCCGGCAGCCCTTTCGCCTGGTGCTCCTGTTTGGATTGCTGTTTGCCGCGATCCGCTTCTACTCGCAGTGGGTGTTGTTCCTGATCGCACTGCTTTACGTGTTTTCCGGCGTGTTCTGGCGTTTGAAATGGATCTTCCGGCGGAAGGGAAGTCCACCGCCTCCCCCGGCCTACACCGAGGCGCCGCAGGCTTCATGAGCTCGAATTTCAAACCCGTTCCGGTGGCGCATCCCGAGCCGGCGCGCGCGGCCGGTCTTTACCGCCTGGCCATCGTGGGCGCGGGCACGCTCAAAGGGAAAGAGGTGGCCGAGGTCCTGGGCGACCGCAATTTTCCCTCACTCGATATCAAGCTCCTGGATGATAACGATTCTCTGGGCCAGCTGGAGTCGGTGGGCGACGAGGTGTCGTTCATTCAGAGCGTGCGCACGGAACAATTCGAAAAAGTCGATTTCACTTTTTTTGCCTCCGATCAGGAGTGCACCCGCCAGAACTGGAAAAAGGCCCAGGCCGCCGGCAGCGCCATCGTCGATCTCTCCTACGCTTTGGAGGACGAAGCAGGGGCCGAAGTGAAATCGCCGTGGATCCAGCGTCAGCTGGGCCAGTCGCTCGCTCCGGATCTACAACCCGGGCCGGCCGTCGTGGCCCATCCCGCTGCCGTGGTGCTGGCGCTTCTGTTGTTGCGATTAAAGAAAGCCGGGGCAGTGAAGCGTGTCGTGGCCACGGTCTTCGAGCCGGCATCGGAGCATGGACAGAAGGGCATGGACGAGCTGCATGAGCAGACGGTGAACCTGCTCTCCTTCCAGCCTCTGCCGAAAAAAGTTTTCGATGCCCAGGTGGCCTTCAATATGGTGGCGCGCTATGGCGAGCATTCTGTCCCGCCCCTGGACACGGTAGAACGCCGCGTGCTCAGGCACTATGAGCGCATCGCCGGCAAAGACGCGCCCCCGCTCTCGCTCCTGCTGCTGCAGGCGCCCATCTTTCACGGCCACGCCCTGACCCTGCATGTCGAAATGGAAGAACCGGTCGAGATCGACGGCGTATCCAAGGCGCTGGCCGGGGAGCACGTGAGCATCACGGGTATGGCGGAAGAGTCCCCCAGCAACGTGAATGCTGCCGGACAAGGCGATGTCCTGGTTTCGATCCAGCCCGACACCGGCCTCGCCAATGGCTTATGGCTATGGGCGGCCTCGGACAACCTGCGAATCGCCGCCGCCACCGCGGTCGAATGCGCGGAGAACATGGCCGCCACCCGTCCCATAGGAAAAATCCAATGAGCCGCGTGGGGCCAGAGCTCCATGTGGTCGCGGGCGACTCGCCCGCGAAATGCCGGCAAGCCTCAGTTCAATGGTCAACTCCGGGGCTCTTCCTCATCCCGCTGATTCTGCTCTTCACCACCGCCTGCGGCTACCACACTGCCGGCCACTCCATCACGCTTCCCACCAACGTCCAGACCATCGCGATCCCGGCCTTCGTCAACCGGACACAGACGTACAAGATCGAGCAGAGGCTGACCTCCGCGGTCGTACGCGAAATGGTGACGCGCACCCATTACCATATTCTGAACGAAGCCAGCGATTCCGCCGATGCCACGCTGCGCGGCGTCGTGATCAGCACCTCGACCTCGCCTTTGACCTACGATTCGCAGACCGGGCGGGCCTCAAGCGCGCTGGTGGTCGTAACCGCGAAGGTGACGCTGACCGACCGGCAGGGCAAGGTGCTGTACGAGAATCCCGCATACCTGTTTCGCGAGGAGTACCAGGTCTCGCGCGAACTCTCCAGTTTCTTTGAGGAAGATTCGCCCGCCCTGGAACGCCTGTCGCGCGAGTTCGCGCGTACCCTGGTGAGCAATGTACTGGAGGGTTTCTGAATATGGAGGGGTTTTAAGTATGGAGGGTTTCTGATGCGGGCCTTCGCCCAAGCCGATCGCTTCGTCTCCGAGGTCGAAGCCCGGAAGCTGCGTCCCGTATATGTCTTCGTAGGCGACGAAACTTTCTTCCGCAAACGTTGCCGCGAGGCCCTGCTCAAACATCTGGTACCGGCCGACCTGCGCGATTTCAGCCTGTTTGACTTCGATCTCGCCGAGACCGACCTGGCCGAGGTCCTCGATCGCGCCCGCACGCCTTCATTGATGGCGCCCTTCCAGGTTTTCTTTATCCGCGGCGTCAAGACCCTGTTCGGGCGCGGATCGAACGAAGAGAAACTGGCCGCCATCGAGGCCTACAGCAAAGACCCCAATCCCGATGCGGTGCTCATTTTTGTGGCCGACCACATCAGCATTCCCGCCGATGCCCGCCGCATGGACATGACCGACAAGGAGCGCTACGAGCGCATCCGGGAGACCCTGGGACAGTATTGCGCCATCGTCGAACTGGCGCGGGTGGAGGAAAGCGAAGCCGTCCGCTGGATCGGCGAATACGGCAACACCCGCGGGGTGAAAATTGACGCCGATGCCGCCCGCGAACTGGTGGACGCTCTCGGCGGCGACATGATGATGGTCTCCAACGAACTGGAGAAGCTGATTCTCTACGTCGGCGAGAAAAAGCGCATCACCCTGGGCGACGTGGAAACCATGGTGCTGGCCGCCAAGCAGCGGTCGCTCTACGAACTGACCGACGCGATCTCTTCCAAAGACCGGGTGCGCGCCCTGCAGATGCTGAATGCCATCCTGAGCACCGGCGATGGTGACGAAGCCGCCATCGGGCACCTCTATATGCTGGCCAAAACTTTTCGCCAGATGCTGGTGATCCTCGAACGGAATGTGCGCGACCAGCGCATGCTGTGGGCTGCGCTGTGGCAAGGCTTTCGCGTCCCGCCCTTCGCCGCCGACGATATCATCCGGCAGGCCCGCCGTTACAAATCCAAGCGCGAACTTACCCGTGCTATTCGCCTGGTCGCGAAGACTGACCTGGCCTTGCGCTCCAATCCGCCCACCAAGCGCTTCGTGCTGGAAAAGCTGATCCTCGATCTTACCGCTGAAGCCAAGCCTGAAATTCCTGGGTGGTCGCAGGAAGAACTGCCAGTGTAGGAATGGTTCGATGACTATCAGAGACCTATTCCGCCTTCTGTTACTGCTCCCGTGGGTCCTACTCCTGATTTATTGGATCATCGGTGCGTTCAAGACTCGCCCGACTCATGAAGAAGAGTCTCTGGCCTCACGATACCTGGTGGTATTGGTGGAGGTCATCGCGTACCTGCTGGTATTCAGCCATACAACAGAAATCGGATTTCTGGGCGAGCGATTCATTCCGCGCACTCTGACGGGAGCGCTTTTGGGGGTGCTGCCGACCTGGCTGGGAATCGGGCTGGCTATCTGGGCCCGCTATCATCTGGCGGAATACTGGAGCGCAAGGGTAACGATTAAGGAGGACCATCAACTCATCCGCACTGGTCCTTATGCTCATCTCCGGCACCCCATCTACTCCGGTTTGGTTCTGGCCACGATTGGGACGGCCCTGGTGATCGGCAAGTGGCGATGCGTGCTGGGCTTTCTCCTGGCGCTGGTTGGGTATTGCATCAAAGCCCGCAAGGAAGAGGAGATGCTGACGCAGCAATTCGGCGACGCCTTCCGAGAGCACCAGAAGCACGCCGGCTTCCTGCTGCCCCGCTTCCGGTAAATCCTGTGATTGCGCCAACTGTAATTTCTGATTATCTGCATCGCATTGCGTACACCGGCTCGCGTGATCCCACTGCGGAAACCCTACGCCATCTGCATCGCGCCCACATGCTCTCGGTCCCGTTCGAGAATCTCGATATTTCACTCGGCCGGAAGATTGTCTGCGAGGAAGAAGGCTTCCTCCGCAAGATCGTCGAGCAGCGGCGTGGCGGGTTTTGTTACGAACTGAATGGCGCGTTCGCGGCCCTGCTGCGGGAGTTGGGATTCGAGGTCACACTGCTTTCGGCTCGCGTGCCGCGCGAGGATGGAAGTTCCTCGCCCGAGTTCGATCATCTGGCACTGCGAGTCGACCTGGAGGGGCCATGGCTCGCAGACGTCGGCTTTGGAGACCTGTTCAACGGTCCCGTACGACTTGAAACCGGCCAGGAGCAGGAACAGGATGGGCGCAGATTTCGAATCGTGGAGCAGGACGGGCGCCTTCAACTTGACCGTACCGGGCCCGACGGTAGATGGAGACGCCAATACTCGTTCACGCTCGTCCCCCGGGGTCTGGATGAGTTCGCGCCCATGTGCCACTACCATCAAACCTCGCCGGAATCGCCCTTCACCCGCAAAAAGGTTTGCAGCATGGCAACTCCCGATGGGCGGATCACGATCTCCGATCGAAGGCTGATCATCACCACGAACGGTGAAAAAAAAGAGCGCCAGCTCAACTCAGAGGATGAGTGGCAGTGCGCCCTGCAAGAATATCTGGGAATAGTCTTAGGCTGAAACCAGAAGCTAGCAGCCGGCAGCCAGAAGCGCTTTTCTACTTCAGCGCATTCACCCGCGCGTTCAGGCGGGACTTATAGCGCGACGCGGTGTTCTCGTGGATCACGCCCTTCTGGATGGCCTTATCCAGGGCTGAAACCGTCTGTCTGAAAACTACTTCGGCGCCGGCCTTGTCGCCTTTGGCCAGGGCTTCACGCAGATCGCGCAAAGCTCCACGCAGGCGGGAGGTATTGGCGCGGTTGCGCACGGTTCGAGTCTCGGTCTGACGGGCGCGCTTCAGCGCCGAAAAATGATTTGCCATGTCTGCTTGTTACCTTCGTTTCTATGGAGAGGTATTCCAATTGCTCTGGAATAGGCTATTTTACGGGAGTAAGTCGCAGCTGGTCAAACCTTATGGCAGATCCCCTCGAACGGCTGAAGATCCTGCTCAGCTCTTCCACTCCCATTGTCGTGATGGAAACGGCGGAAGAGATGCGCGCGGTGCGCCTGGTGCGGGTCGCCTGCTCGGCGCTCAGCCTGGCCACCTTCGAGTGGAGCATTGCCAGCGGACTGGTTCGTTGCGGCAGCGAGGTGGGAGAAGTGGTCCCGGAAACCGGCTTTGCCGCCGGCCCGGGTCACGACTTGTCCGGGGCCCAGGCGCTCTACAACAGCAAGGAGCCCGCCCAGGCGCTCAGCAACCTGGAGGCGATGTCCCTGGAAGCGGCCTTCGTGCTCAAGGATTTTCATCGCCACATGGATGACCCGGTGGTGGTACGCCGCCTGCGCGATGTGGGACAGAAGTTTTCCATCAATCGCCGCACCGTCATCATCACCGCGCCTTCGATCACGATTCCGGCGGAGTTGCGCAGCCTGGTTGAATTCCTCGAGCTGCCCCTGCCCGACAAAGAGCGCCTGCGCCAGATCATCGACGAAATGACCGTGAGGGTAGGGAAGACACGCACCCTGAAACGCACCCTGGATGCTTCCGGCCTGGACGCCATGGCCAACAACCTGCGCGGCCTGACCGAGGAAGAGGCTGAGCGCGCCGCTTCCCAGGCGATTGTGACCCGGTACGGAATCACGGCAGAAACGGTCACCGATGTGCTCCAGGCGAAAAAAGAACAACTGCGCCATTCCGGAATGCTCGAGTTTATTGACGCCTCGGAAGACCTGGCCAACGTTGGCGGCCTGGACAATCTTAAACGCTGGCTGGCCCAGCGCCGTGGCACCTGGGAAGATGCGGCCCGCGATTTTGGCCTGGAGCCGCCGCGCGGCGCCATCATTCTTGGAGTGCAGGGCTGCGGCAAGAGCATGTGCGCCCGTGCCATTGCCGGAGAGTGGAGGCTCCCGCTGGTCAAATTCGATACCGCGGCGATTTACGACAAGTACATCGGAGAAACCGAGAAACGGATCCAGAAAGTTTTTCGTGTCGCCGAAGGCCTGGCGCCCTGCGTCTTCTGGATCGACGAGCTGGAAAAGGTCTTCGCCGGGAGCGGGCCGGATTCGGCGTCCGTCGATGCCGGAGTCTCTTCGCGCATTCTGGCCGCCTTCCTTTCCTGGATGCAGGACCGCAAGGCTCCCGTATTCGTGGCGGCCACATGCAACAACGTGACCGCGCTGCCTCCGGAGCTGATCCGCAAGGGACGTTTCGACGAGCTCTTCTTCGTCGATCTGCCCAATCAGGCCGAGCGCAAGCAGATATTCGGCATTCACCTGAAGCGGCGGAAGCGGAACCCTGCGGAGTTTGATCTCGACCAGGCTGCGGCTGCGGCCCGCGGATATTCAGGAGCAGAGATCGAGGCCGCAGTGCAGACGGCTCTCTATTCGGCATTTTCCACCAAACAGGCGGTAAGCACGCAAGGCTTGCTGGATGCGCTCAAGGCAACCGTCCCACTATCCGTCACCCGGTCCGAGGAAATTCAGGAACTGAGAGCCTGGGCCAGCCAGCGGGCGGTGCCGGCATCGCTAGAGGATGCAAAAGCAGAAGGGGCCTAGCCGCGAGAACATGTCATCCTGAGCGAAGTAGCTGCTTCGCTCCGCGAAGCAGCTACGAAGTCGAAGGACCCCTTTAACCGGCACGAACCCTGCCCCGATCTGTTCCGAGAACTAGCAGAGCCCAGAAAATCCCGTGAGAGTAGGGGTCCTTCGGCGCGTCTGCCCCTTCGCGAGCGAAGGGGCATCCTTGCTCAGGATGACAAGCATAGGGATTACTTCAGCAAATTCCGCAGCACTGCCACCTCGGCTTCCATTCCCGTGTGCAGCGCGGGATCTACGTCAGGAGCAAACAGCGGCGAATGATTGGACGGCAAGTGCGTCCCCGCCGCTTTCGCTTCGGCATACTTTGCCGGGTCCGCTCCACCCAGACTGAAGTAGAACGACGGCACACCCTGGGCCGTGAAATAAGAGAAATCTTCCGAAGCCATTCCGGGATCTTCGACCACCACGTTGGCTTTGCCCAGCGCTGATTCCAGAACGCCCTGCAAACGCTGTGCCAGGGCGGGATCGTTATAGACGGCGTCGGTGGCCTCATAGTGCTCGATCTTGGGCACCTGGGTTGCGCCGGCGGCCTCGGCCTCGGCCTTGGTAATGCGATCGATGGCGGCCAGTACCTGTTTGCGAACTTCAGGTTTGTAGCTGCGGACCGTGACTCCAAGCTCGGCGTGATCGGGGATGATGTTGTTCTTGGTGCCGGCCTGAATGTATCCCACGGTGACGACGGCCACCTCGCCCGGCTTCACTTCCCGCGCCACGATGGTCTGCAAAGTGACCACGACGCGGGCGGCAATCACGATTGGATCGATCGTGCTGTTGGGCATGGAGCCGTGTCCGCCTTTGCCGTAGATCGTAATGCGCAGGGAATCGGCATTGGAGAATCGGTAGCCGGGTCCGACCCCGACTTGCCCGGCGGGAAGCTCGTTGCCGACGTGTAGCGCCACGGCAACGTCGGGCTTGGGAAAGCGGGTCATGAGGCCGTCTTCGATCATGCGTTTGGCGCCGGAGATGGTTTCCTCGGCGGGCTGGCCGATGAGGATCAGAGTGCCGTGCCAGCTGTTCTTGCTGTGCGCCATGACGGCAGCCGTCCCGACCAGCGAAGCCATGTGGACGTCATGACCGCAGGCGTGCATGACCCCGACTTCTCGCCCCGAATCATCCTTGGTGTGAACTTTGCTGGCGTAAGGCAGGCCGGTCTTTTCCTCGACCGGAAGCGCATCCAGTTCGGTGCGCAGCATCACCGTGGGCCCGGCGCCATTCTTCAGGATAGCCACGACTCCGGTGCCGCCCACGTGTTCGGTGACGGTATAGCCGAGATTTCGCAAGTGGCTCGCCAGCTTTTCCGCGGTTTGGGTTTCATGCGAAGAGAGCTCGGGATTCTCATGCAGATCAAGATACAGGGCGTGGGCCTCAGGATAGACGGCTTGCACCTCGGCGTCAGGCGAAGCACCTTGGGCCCAGGCAACGGCGGTCAACATTACCAGTGAAAGAAGATATGTCAGTTTCATCGTGGCCCGCATGATATCCGGAGTGAGGGAGAAGCCGCAATTGGTGTGAGTCGGACACTCCTCTCCCGGATTCTGCCTGGTTCCCCAACAGTAACAACGTCCATTTTGTCGCCATTGACTCCTCTCGGCGGGCAGGGGTACCCTTTACCTCAATGGCAGTTGCTTGCACTTCGGGGCGAGCATCCTCGGCTGTTCCACCTGCAGACATAAGAATCGTTTGTCCGCGCCTCGGGGGCAGTGTTTCTGCCCTTCGTGCACAGGCAACCCAGCATCTAAACGCGCCGGAGGAAGCGCCAAATACTGAATGAAGAAGAGCATTGAGATCAGCCCCAACATCGAGACCCTGTTCGGCACGCGCGACGAGAATGTACGCCTGCTGGAAGATGGCCTGAATATCAATATCGACCTGCGATCCGATTCCATCGACCTGGAAGGGTCGGCCCGTGATGTGGCTAGGGCCGAGCAGGTTTTTGCCGATTACGATCACCTGCAGCGCTCCGGATTTGCCTTCAACAATGGCGACCTGGGCAGCCTGTTGCGGGTGGTGCTGGCCGACCCCAAGACGACCCTGCGCGGCCTGGCCGAAGCGGGACGCCAGCGCTCCTTCGGACGCCGCACGGTGCAGCCTAAGAGCGTGAACCAGCGCCGCTACCTCGAGGCCATCGAGGGCCACGACATGGTCTTCGGCATCGGGCCGGCGGGAACGGGCAAGACCTACCTGGCTGTGGCGATGGCGATTTCCGCGCTGCTGGCAAAACGCGTAAACCGCATCATTCTGGCGCGTCCCGCAGTGGAAGCGGGTGAACGCCTGGGATTCCTTCCCGGGACCCTGCAGGACAAGATCGATCCTTACCTGCGTCCCTTGTACGACGCGCTCTACGATTTGCTGGAGCCGGAAAAGGTCGATCGCTACCTGGAGAAGAACGTGATCGAGATCGCGCCCATTGCCTTCATGCGCGGGCGCACCCTGAACGATTCGTTCGTGATCCTGGACGAGGCGCAGAACACGACTTCGGAACAGATGAAGATGTTCGTCACCCGCCTGGGCTTCAACTCCAAGGCGGTGATTACCGGCGATGTCACCCAGATCGATCTTGCCCAACGCGCGGCGCAGCGGCCTGCTGGAGGCGGCCGAGGTTTTGAAGAACGTGGAAGGCCTGACTTTCGCCTATTTCGATGACAGCGATGTGGTGCGCCATCAATTGGTGCAGCGGATCATTCGCGCATACGATGAACATAAGGCCAAAGTCGCGGAACAGCTGCCGCTGCTGGACTCCAAAACGAACGGCAGTGGCAACGGTAGCGCGGCGGCCGGACCGAACAGCAGCGTCTCCTCCTCGGAAGTAGAAAGCAGCGAGTAGAGCAGGTAAGATTGCACAGGAGGGCGCCCGGATGAGGCCCTCCTGTTTTGCTTTTGGGAAGGGAAGAAAGAGCCTTTACCGCAAAGGACGCTAAGCACCCGCAAAGGACGCAAAGAAGAAAATCTTGGTGATTCTGCGCAAACCCGTGGCTGGCTTGAGTGATACCGCTCTGGCGAAGTTTGTGGCGCGGGCCAGCCGCGCGATCAAGCTTGAGGGGACGGTCAACGTGCTGGTGACCGGCAGTTCCGAACTGCGTTCGCTGAACCGGCGTTTCCGCGCCAAAGACCAGCCCACGGACGTGCTCTCCTTTCCGCCTGGCCCCTGCTTCGTGAACGGACTGGCCGGCGATATCGCGATTTCAGCGGACATTGCGAAGGAAAATGCCCGCCGCCTGGGTCATTCCGCAGCCCAGGAGGTCAAGATACTGGCCCTCCACGGAGTACTTCATCTGGCGGGCTACGACCATGATCGCGACCAGGGCGCGATGGCCGGCAAGGAACGGCAGCTGCGACGGTCGTTGGGACTGCCCTTTGGTTTGATCGAAAGAAGTGCAACCACAGAGATGCTTGCCAAGAAACCACAGGCAAAGGCCGCGGGCGGGGGCGCCCGCGCCACGCAGGCCAGACGAACTCGATGAACTATGCCATCGCAGCCGCGCTGCTCTTGTTGCTTTGCCTGCTGACTCTGGTCTCTTACGCGGACCGGGTGTACACCGAAATCGGGAAATTTCTCTCGCGCGAGTTTCAGGACAACATCGCCACCTTCGAGCAGAGAGTCGAGCCCCGGCTGGGCGTGAGCCGGTCGCGCGCCGCGCTCTCCATGGCGGTGCTGACGCAACTCATTACCGCGGCCATTGCCCTGCTGGTGGGTTTCGCGGTCTTCCGTGAACGAGGCTGGGGCATTTATGAGATTCTTCAGGCCACGCTCAGCCTGGTGCTCATCATCATTCTTTTTAACCGCTTTCTGCCCTTTGTCTTCTTTTCGAGGACCCGCGGCGAATGGCTGGCCCGCTGCACCATCGTGCTGCGCTTCCTGATCTACCTGATGCTCCCGGTCACGCTGGTGCTGGGCTTCCTGAAATCCGTGACGTCATTGACCAAGGAGCACTCCGACGAAACGCCCGAGACCCAGGCGGAAGCTGTGGATGCGCTCATCGAGGCCGGCCAGGAGGAAGGCATCCTGGATGAAAGCAATCGCGACCTGATCCAGTCGGTGGTGGAGTTCAGCGAGAAAACGGTCCGCGAAGCGATGAAACCGCGGCCGGAAATTGTGGCCGTCCCCATCCACACCACCGTCGAGCAGTTCATCGAACTGCTGCGCACCAAGCCCTTTTCCCGGGTGCCGGTTTTCGAAGGTACCATCCATAACATCGTCGGGATTGTCTTCGCCCAGGACGTATTGCAGGTGGCGGACACCGAGGCCCACATGCGCAGGGTGGACACCATCATGCGGCGCGATGTCTATTTTGTGCCCGAGAGCAAACTGGTCAGCGATCTGCTGCGCGAGATGCAGCAGAACAATATTCGCATGGCCATCGTCGTGGATGAATACGGAGGCGTGGCGGGCCTGGTCACGATCGAGGACCTGGTGGAAGAAATCGTGGGAGAGATCCGCGACGAGCACGAAAAGCTGGAAGTGGTTCGCGAGAATGAAACTTCCTACATCGTGCCCGGCAACATGGATGTGGACCGGCTCACGGAGATGTTCGGAATACGCCCCGAAGGCAAAGAGTCGGCCACCGTGGCAGGCCTGGTAAGCGAACTGGCCGGCCGCATCCCTCACCGGGGGGAAGTGATCGAAGAGGACGGTCTGCGCTTCGAAGTGCTGGAATCGACCGAGCGGCGGGTTGAGCGGGTAAGAATCTCCGTCGCCAAACCGACGCAGATGAAACTGATATAGTCAGGTTGCCTGTAGCGCCGCCGTCCCGGCGGCTGTTCCGAACGGCATCTCGCCTCCGGCGCTACAAAATTCTTATGGCCTTTCACTCCGGATTCGTCTGCATTCTGGGGCGTCCCAACGCCGGCAAATCCACCCTGCTCAATGCCCTGGTGGGTGAAAAGCTGGCCATCATCAGTCCCAAGCCCCAGACCACGCGCAACCGCATTCTGGGAATCATCCACGTGCCCAAACAGAAGGGCAGGCTCGGCGGCCAGGTCGTCCTCATCGATACTCCGGGAGTTCACCGGCCCGACACTTCCCTGGGCCGCAAGATGATGGCCGAGGTGCGGGAAGCGATGGTGGGCTGCGAACTGGTCCTGCTCATCGTCGATGTCACGCGCCGCTTCACGCGCGAAGATCACTTCGTGCTCGAGATGGCGAAGAAGTCAGGAACGCCGGTGTTCCTGCTGCTGAACAAGATCGACCTTCTGCGCGGGACAAAGGAAAAACTGCTTCCCATCATGGATGAATATCGCAAGCTCCACGACTTCCGGGAAATGATTCCTCTCTCCGCCAGAAAGCGCGAAGGCCTTGAAACCCTGCTGGATAAGGTGCTACGGTTTCTGCCCGAAGGTCCACGCTATTTTCCGGATGACCAGATCACCGACCAGCCCGTGCGCTTCATGGTGGCGGAAATCATCCGCGAGCAAGTCCTGGTGGAGACTGAAGAAGAGGTCCCATACGCGACCACGGTTGTGATCGAGCAATTCGAAGAAGGCAGGAAATTAACTCGCATCGCGGCCATGATCTACTGCGAGCGCAGCGGACAGAAGGGGATCCTGGTGGGTAAAGGCGGCCAGATGCTCAAGAAGATTGGCACCGCGGCCCGCCTGCAGATCGAAAAGATGCTGGGCAAGCGGGTTTTTCTCGAGCTCTTTATCAAGGTCCGCGAAAACTGGCGGGAGTCGCACGAGTTCGTGGAGGAGCTCGATTGGCGACGCCAGGTGGAGCGCCTGGCAGGCAGCGGAACGCCATGAGCGGACGTTACTTGGCTGAAATGCAGCGATCCCTGTAGAATCCCCCAGCGCGGGCGCGCATCCAACGAATAGCTAGCCAGCCACTCAAAACGAAAGCGGGACCATGACCGAGAACCCGGAGACCCACAAGTTCGAGCCCGGTAAGCTGAAGTTGAAGATCACGCTGGCAGCCGACCGGAACGCGGTGGATCCAGTGGTCCAGAGTGTCATGGACCTGGTGCGAGAGGTACATTGCGACCCCGAAAAATACGATGCCATTGAACTGGCCCTGACCGAGGCGCTGGCCAATGCGGTCGTGCATGGGGCCAAGGCCGACCCGTCGAAGATTGTTGAGTGTGATGTGGTGTGTAACGAAGACGAGAGCATACTGATCGTGGTGCGCGATCCCGGCACCGGCTTCGACCCGGGCGGGATTCCCAATCCTCTGCGCGGCGAAAGCGTTTATTCCGACCATGGCCGCGGAATCTTCCTGATCAATCAGCTCATGGATGAAGTGAAGTTCCTCAAGAACGGCACTGAAATCCACATGATCAAAAAGTAGTTTGTAGCGCCGGGGCGTCCCGCCCGCGCGAAAGTGAGGGCAAGATGCCCTCACGACAGCCGGCAGGATGCCGGCGCTACGAGAATGGTTAGCGCCGCCGTTCTTTCCCAGGCGTCATCCTGAGGGACTTCAGTCCCGAAGAGCCTGCCCTGAGCGAAGTCGAAGGGATCTGGCGTGCACAGCGCCCGCGCTTGCCCAAACCGCGCCAGTGCTTCACGCCAGATGCTTCGCAAGCTCAGCATGACGCCTCCCAGGAAAGCCGAAGGATGCCGGCGCTACGGAAAGCACTTCATTCCTTCACGGCAATTCCCAGGGTCTTCATTTTGCGGTAAAGGTGGCTTCGTTCCAGGCCGAGCACCTCGGCGGTGCGGCTGATATTGCCGTGATTGTCGTCAAGCTTCTTGAGAATGTAATCGCGCTCATAGGCGGCGCGGGCCTGGTGCAAGGTGGAGAATTCAGCCCCGATGGAGCGCCGGGTGCCGTCGCGGTGGACCAGCGGCGGCAGATGCTTGCGATCGAAGCGGGTGGTGGTGGGATTCATAATGACGATGCGCTCGATGACGTTGCGCAGTTCGCGCACGTTGCCCGGCCAGGAATAACGCATCAGGGTCTCAATGGCGTCGTCGGTGATCTCGCGCGGCCTGCGCCCGTAGGTGGCGGAAAATTCCTTGAGGAAGTGGCGTGCCAGCAGCGGAATGTCCTCCTGGCGTTCCCGCAACGGCGGGACGGAGAAGGGAATGACGTTGAGGCGGTAGAACAAGTCTTCGCGAAAATTGCCGCGAGAAATCTCTTCGTCAAGGTCCTTGTTGGTGGAAGCGATGAGGCGCGCGTCCACGGTGACGGGTTCGTCACTGCCCACGGGCGTAAAGCGTTGCTCGTCCAGCGTGCGCAGGACCTTCGACTGCGTCTTCAGACTCATGTCGCCGATCTCGTCCAGGAAGAGGGTGCCGCCGTGGGCGCGATGAAACTTTCCTTCCTTGTCGGTGGTGGCCGCGGGAAACGAACCTTTGCGATGGCCGAATAGTTCGCTCTCGATCAGGTCTTCCGGAATCGCGGCGCAGTTGAGCTCGACAAACATCTCGTTCTTGCGCAGGCTCTGCGCATGGATGGCGTGGGCCACCAGTTCTTTTCCCGTGCCCGATTCGCCGTAGATCAGCACCCGGCCGTTGGTCGGCGCCATGAGCAGGATCTGCTGCCGCAGCGCTTTCATGGGGACGCTTTCCCCTTCGATCACGCTGCGCGGAGTGAGCTGTTTCTTGAGCTCACGGTTTTCCTGCTTCATGTGCTTGGCATCGACGGCATGCTTGATCAGGGTGAGGGTCTTGTCGATGGAGAGCGGCTTTTCGAGAAAGTCGTAGGCGCCCAGCTTGGTGGCACGCACCGCGGTTTCGATGGTGCCGTGACCGGAGATCATGATGACCTCGGGGGCGTTGTCGAGGTCGCGAATTTTCTGCAGAACTTCAAGGCCGTCCATGCCGGGCAGCCAGACGTCGAGCAGCACGACATCGAAGGAGCGTTTGCGCAAAGTCTCCAGACAGGCCTCGCCACTGTCGGCGGCGGAGGCCTTGTAGCCTTCGTCCTCGAGCACGCCCTTGAGCGATTGCCGGATGCCGGATTCGTCGTCAACGATCAGGATGTTATGCATGCTGGCGAGCGGGCGCGGGCGCGAGCGCGAGGACAGCTTCTCCGGCCAGCGGTAACTCCACCACAAACCGGCTGCCGACCGGCTGGTTTTCCTCGACCCGGATCGAGCCGCGGTGGTCTTCGATGATGCGACTCACGATGGCGAGGCCCAGTCCGGTGCCCCGTTTCTTGGTGGAGAAGTAGGGCAGAAAGAGTCTCTCTTTCAACTCCTGAGTGACCCCGTGGCCGGTGTCAGCGACCGTGATTTCGACGGCGTCGCGGCTGCCCACCAGCGCCGTGGAGATCTGAATTTCCCGCACCAGTGCGCCCTGCATGGCTTCGGCGGCGTTGTCCACCAGGTTGGCCAGGGCGCGCTTGATCGCTTCCGCATCCGCCATCACTTTGGGAAGGTCGGGGGCCAGGAAGGTTTGTACATGGATTCCGTCCAGTCGGCCGTTGAACATCGCCAGCGTATTTTCCACGATGGAGTTGACGTTCGCCGGTGCGGGCCGCGCCGTGGGAAAACGGGCCAGGGTGGAGAATTCGTCCACCAGGGTGCGCAGGGTTTCCACCGCTCCGCCGATGGTTTCGGCGCAGCTGTGCAGGACCTCGAGTGACGCCTCATCGGGCGGAGAGCCGCGCTCCAGATGGCGGCGAATCCGTTCCGCCGAAAGCGCGATGGGAGTCAGCGGGTTCTTGATTTCATGCGCAACCCGGCGTGCCACTTCCCGCCAGGCAGTCTGTTTCTGGGCCTTGAGCAGATCGGACATATCTTCGAAGACCAGAACATAGCCCAGTCCCTGGCCCGCATGTTGCAGCGTCGCCACGGTGACCGCGGCATTGAAGCGGGAGCGATGCAAGGCCACATCCAGTTGCGTAGTGGTTGTTCCCATGCGGTCAGCACGCCGCAACAGATGCTCCAGATCTTCCAGAATCTCCGGGGGGAATACTTCCGGTAGTGCGGCGCCAATCACGATCAGGTCGGGGGTCTCGCCTCGCGAAGGGTTGAACATGCGAATCAACGCCTGGTTGACGTGAGTAATGCGGCGGTTGGCATCGAGCGAAAGCACTCCGGTGGGAATGCTTTCCAGAATGGTTTCGATGTGTTGTCGGCGCTGTTCCAGAGCGATATTCGCGGCGCCCAGGTCGTGGCTGGAAGCATCGATCTGGCGGCGGCTGGTTTCGAGTTCCTCCGCCATCCGGTTAAAAGACCGCACCAGGTCGCCGATTTCGTCGGCCGCGCTCACCTCTACGCGATAGTCCAGACGTCCGCGCGAAATCTCCTGGGTGGCTTCGGCCAGCGCCACTACCGGGCGGGTCACCAGTTTGGCCAGATACAGTGCCAGCCAGGTGGTGGAGAACAGCACCAGAACAGTAAGCAGGAGCAGCAGCTCCATGTAGGTGCGGCGCAGCAATTTGCGCTGGCGGGTGAGTTCGAAATAACGCTGCTGGCTGGCATCGAGTTGCTTCACCGTCTCCGAAAACTTCTGCGGCAAAGGCATGGCCACCACAATCAGGCCGCGATCTCCCACCACGGCGCCGCTCAGAATGTAGTCGGTATTCTCCCATTTGAAAGGGACAATGGCATCGGAGGTCAGCCGCTCCAGCGGGATCTTTCCTTTCATCAGCGGCCACGAAGCGGGAGCATCGATGCTGGCTTCGGCGTTGCCCCCTTCGAGCGCCAGGGCGAAGCCCCCCTGCAGGGTGGTTTGGTGCCGCCGGAACTCGTTCATCACGCCGGAAAAACTATGACCGGCGAAGGCGCGTTGCGTTTCCGGCGATGCCGCGATGGCCTCGGCCTCGGCGCGAGCGTTCTGTGCCGCGTACTTCTTCACCAGCGAGGCGACGGCCGCCGTGTCCTCCCGCACCTCTTCGACGGGTCGTGAAAACCACCGTTCGATCGAATTATTCATCAGCCCGTAAGCGAACCAGAACATCATGATGACCGGCAGGAAGGAAAGCAGCAGCCCTCCCACCACCAGGCGAGTGCGGAACTTCGAACCCAGCACCCCCAGCCGCCGCTCCGCAAAGAGCTTCAGCAGGTTGCGGGCCAGAACGAAAGTCAAAGCCACGAACAGAAGAAAAATCAGGATGGTAAGAGCGGCAAAAAACAAAAGTGGAAAGCGCTGCTGAATGTCGGCGTTGAAAACGTCCAGATCGAAAGACGACTGGGAAAGAAGGATGCCAAACGACAGGGCGATCCCGATCGCCAGCAAGATGATAGCTTTCTTGCGGCTGGTTTCGTTGCTGCGAGTTGGACCGGGAGAGGCCACCTTAGGGATCAGCCCGGCGGAGCGCGGATTCCTCCACTGATCTTCGGGCCTGAATGTGCCTCATTATAAGCCGGGTGATAAGCCGGGTCCTATTCATTCGCGTTTTTTGCGAATGAGTGGGATCTGGCTACAATCCGGAGCTTTGGCCTGAGTGGGGATGTTTGCCTGGCAGACTTGGGTGGCTAAGAGATTACCTCGCCCTTCGGGGGCTGACGGGTTTTCGTATCGGGCTTAATTGGCCATCCGCTCAACGTGGTGCGTGGCTGAGGTCTGAAGTAGAAGATAGTGGTGGAGGCGGCGGGAGTTGAACCTTCTCGAGTCTTGCGATGTCTGTAACTTGCAGATTCTACAAGAGCCGAGAAGCCCAAAAAGTCCCCAATTCGGACTCCCATCGTACAGTTATCGTACAGTCCTCAAACAGTACGCGCCGAAACGACACCCCGAACCACCGGGAGCAACCGCTAACTAAGCTCCTAGAATATTCGTGAGGGCTCCGCCGACGGCAACTTCGACCACCCCGACTCCATACTCGCCACACTCAGTCCGCGCCGGCCAGGCCTGCTGAATCGTTTGACCTCCGCAGGGTGGCGGCACACTACCTAACAGGGACGAAAAATATTGCGAACGCCTCTGACAAAATGACCAGGAGCGACTCGCATGGTGCCTGGATCCCGTTCCTGTCTTTGATCTCATAAAGTGCCAGCGTCTCCTGCGGGCCGCTGGCCTGGATGTAGGTGAGACGAACGAGACGAGTCTCGCGAACAAGGTCATTGGGCAGGATGGTGCTCTCGCAGAGCCTTTCTGGCAACGCCACCTCCAGCAACTCCGACGATACCGAACAGGCGACGGACACCTCAATAGTGACGCTAAAAGAAGCACCCCTCAGCCGCGGCGGGAACACCTCGTAAACCTGGGTGCGAAAGATCGGGCCAGTCGTTTGCGAGACGAAGCCCTCGTTCGCAATCATGCTTATAACGTCAGCCCCGCAGAGCGTGCACTCCTCACTGATGTTGGTAAGTTCCACACCGTCGCCGTGTCCGATTCGCTCCGACATCGGTAGGCGACGGCCCGGCTAAGTTGTCAGAACTTCGTGAATCTCAAAGCCCAGAAACTAGTACGCCAGCGTCCAGTAACGTTCGGCAAGGGCGAGGGGAATTTCTCTGTGCTGGTCCTTACCAAAGAGGGAAAATTCTTAGCCGAACGGCAGGGCGATCACTCAAGCCAGCAGCAGTTCTGCGCCGGTTTCGTGAAATCGCAAGAGGTCGCACACGATGCCACCCTCTATCTGATGTATCAGGCTCAGGCGGCCCAAATCGAGAAGCGAGGCGGCGCCGTCCGTCGCGTCGTCCTCGACTACGAGCTCAAGATACCGTCTACGCGCCCCTCGCTAAAGCGCGGGAGTTGCCACCTCTCGAGGACGCCAGGCGCCAGGCCGAAAGCGCACGTGTGCCGCACAAAACTACAACGAACACGCTCACCCACTACCTTCGTGCATCTCGGTACTCAGAGTACACAGGACACCGAGAACCGCTTGAAAGTGGCGAAAGGGAAGTTTCCGCAACCCGGTACTTCGTGGACAAGTTCCCGCTGTTTCTCTCTGGCGCGCCCAGTGCGTCAGCGCCTGTGGTCACGTTTTGCTACGTAGAGGGCACCTCGGTAAGCCTGCCGGTTTCGACACCCACCTGCTCGAATACAGAGAGTTTTTCGGGCGATTGGAGTCCGTTCAGTTGGTGCATGTGTCGACAGACTGAAGGACGTTCGCGAAGGCGGAACGCGTCTATCGGCGTCTCTGCGCTACGCTGGCAGCAAAGTCTGCGAGGGTGCCGTCGGATCCAGATCTGGGTCGCTTACTAGGGCACTTCCGCGCTCGCGTTCTCCTCGAAAGACTGGACACCGCGTGTTTCGACAAACAGCAGCTTAACTGATTGCGGGATGAGCTTGCGGGAGTTCCGAGGTCCAGAACACGAGGAACTTCATAAGATATGGCGGGAGCACGGAGACGGGGCTGTGCTTTGTGGAATGCAAGGTCTAAGCATCGGATCTGGCACTCTTGCCACGTATCGGCTCGACCACGATTACGGGTTCTTCGGCCCACTTCCCAGGGGATGCCGGCATGAAGCGGACGGATTATTTCCGTAGACAGCAGGGTCCGCACAAAGATCCGGGTCTGAACGCCCTTGTGGCCAGCTTAGCGCATAACGATAGAGCGGGTTGGAGAAGAGCGATGCTTCGAGAAACACGGACTGCAAAACAATTCAAGGGCGGGAGCGACCCCGGTTTGTGCGGCCCTTGAGCCGCCACAAACGCGCTTCGTTCCTAACGTCACTTCGGGGGTCGCTCCCGCCCTTGAAGAACTGTCGTCAGTGATGCATTCCTCTAGTGGTGAGAACCTAGTACTACTGTGTTATAAAAAAGGAGCTCCACAAAAAGGACAACCCGAGAGTTGCCGGAGCAGAACTCGTGCGATGGTTTGTCGAAGCGTAGCAATGGACCAGGGGTTATGCCGCTCCACGCGCACTGGGCGAACCCCGAGGGCGGAACTTGAGCGGCATTTCGGCGACGGGTAAGTCCACTTGACCGGCGCGAGCGGAGGGGGAAAAACGGCTCCGTTCGGCCACCAGGAACCCATACGCCGCAATACAGAGAGTCGCGTGATGGTGAAAGCCGCGCCAGCCTCGTCCTTCATAATGGCCCAGGCCGAGTTCTTGCTTCAGTTCTTCGTAATCACGCTCGATGATCCAGCGCTGCTTGGCCAAGCGCACCAGATCGGCAAGCGGGGTGTCGACGGGCAAAGTCGATAACCAGTACTTGGTCGGTTCGGCTTCCGCTTTCGGCCACTCGATCAGCAGCCACTCTTGCGGACGGGGCTCGCTGCTCTCGTAGTCGCGGTGTGCGGGACGAAGGCGCAGGGCCGCAAACCGGGAACGCAGGGGCTTACGAGTTCCTTGCCGCCAGCGCACCATCTTCCAGGCGGAGGAAGGCAGGCTCATCGCCAACTCGCGCACCGCAAGCGGGTTGTGCTGGCCATCGCGGCGTAGCAGCTTGGTGGGGCGTCCGATTCCTTTCCACTTCCGTTTGGCTAGCGGTGCCTGGCCTGGTTTCCATACGCTCACCGACGACTGGATACCCACTACGTACAGCAAACCTAATTCGGTGATGCCATCGCGAAATCCGGTGTCGTTGCCATAGGCGGCGTCCGTCAGTACCGGAGCGGTGGGGATCTCTCGGTCCAGGGCAGTGCGAATTTGTTGCAAAGCAATTTCCGGCTTGGTTTGAAAACTGATTTCCCGCGGTATGCCCGTGGCCTTCCTCCGCTTCTTATCGTGAACCCACACTTCGGGTAAGTAGAGACGCCAGGCAATCGGCAAACTCACCTCTCGGGTGCTGACCGACAAACTCACCGCCACCCGGCAGTTCTCTTGCTTGCCCACCTGCCCACAATACTGTCGGGTCACTCCTACCGAATGCGTCCCCTTCTTCACCAACCCGGTGTCATCGACGATCCAGGCTTCGATCGGTCCTGGCTTCTGCATGGCGGGTAAGGCGTACTGGCGCACCGCCTCCAAGATGTTCTCATCTCTCCAGGGCGCGTGAGCCACGACATGGTGTAAGGACTGATGGGTCTGACGCACCTTGTCGGGACAGAGGCGGGCCGCCATCGGTTCCACACTCTTGCGTTCCCCGGGAAGCAGCAAGCCGGTGCAATAGGACTTCAGAGGGACCACGCGATCCAGGTGCCCCGCGCCAGGCGATTCAGAAAGGCCGCGAAGCGTTTTGCTGGGCGCCTGGCGCAACAGAATGGGCGCTCATGACCGGCAACTTAACATTAAAGAATGGCAGACCGGGTGGTTTTTCAGCTCAAGGTATCCAGTTTATAACACAGTAGTACTAGGAGGTTGTTGAAAAACCACTGAAAATCCACAGCGGATGGGTGATAAGAAACAGGAATGCGAGGAGACGATCAGCAACTGCAAACGGGGATGTTCAGTTATGTCGCGTTGGAAGATCGGATACCAGCGGATCATCCGCTGCGGGGAGTGAGGGCGCTGGTGGATGCGGTCTTGGCGGAGATGTCCAAGGATTTCGATGGGCTGTACTCGCAGGTGGGACGGCCGTCGATTGATTTCTCACTCTGGATTGTATCGCTGGTCTGCGCCGTACCGCCCTGCGCTCGGCAGTGGGCCGCGCCCGTTGTTCCGGTTGCAAAAAGAATTTGAGGCGTACCATTGGATATGCGCAGAATACATCCAGAATGCCCCGACTCAGACCCTTGTGACCTGTCGATAGCCGCCGATGTCGTCGTTCGACAAGAGGCTGACGAGGAAGACGAAGACGAAAACGACGGCAAAGAAGATGAAGATGATGACGATGACGACCAAGACGACGACGGCTACTCGGAATGAGCGTGTCCGTATTTAATTCAGTACGTGTCGACCATGTCGTGCCGGGATACCTGCACATCAGCGGTGTGCCGCGTGGACTCCGGACCGCTGTGCACGGCAAAATGTTTGGGGGTAGAGATGACGCGAAAATACTTCGGATCATCGCCCTGTAATCCCGTGACGAATGCCACCCCCATGCGTCCCGTGAGAAACGGATCCTCGCCGTAGGTCTCCTGGCCACGGCCCCAACGCGGATCACGGAAGATGTTGATGTTCGGAGACCAGAAGTCCAAACCTTCCATGATGGCCCGTCGTCCAGCTCTGACGGCCTGGTTATGTTTGGCTCGTGCTTCGGTCCCGATGACGATCGCCATGTCGTGGATCAACGGAACGTCAAACGTGGCCGCGAGACCAACGGGCTCCGGAAAAACCGTGGCAGTTCCAGCTCTGGCGACCCCATGCAGGGCCTCACTCCACCAGTTGTAGGCGGGGACCTGTAGCCGCGGGATGGCTCGCGCCTGGTTCACCAATTGCGAAGCTTTCTCTTCGAGTGTCATTCTTCCAACCAGATCATTGACGCGCACATCGATGGGCTGCGAAGGATCCAGATAAACCGCCGCACCCGTGGTCTGCGCTGTGGAAGGAACCGGAATGAGAAGCAGAAGAAAAACCACCACTCCAGGGATCGCAAGAGCACGCGCCGCGTCCATTGCAATATCTCCTCGCAACCCGCGCGATTAAGAAGCTCGGGCGAGCGCGCATTTCAAAGGTGTCCGTAAAACGCTTACGGTCTGACGGGTGCTTTTAGCACAGCGCAAATCCTGCGGTCAATAAATTCTCCAGAACGGGAGTTGTGAAGATGTGTCTTGCACGCCGTAGAGGGCGAACGAAAATCTATTTTGTTGGAAGCAACTCGTCCGCCGCAAACATGGTTGTGAAGGATTCAGGTAGCGGGAAATAGCGGACTTTGCCGCTCTGCGCCAACGAAAAGCACAAAAAAAAATGGCACCGCGAGAACGTCTAACCGGAGAACGCGAAGGTTGTGGAACCTCAAAGTTTGCGCGTTGACGGCCTTTCAGGTGTAATTCAAAAGCACCTGAGTATAGCATCGTGAACGTACACGGAAATCTGCCCGCTGCTCAGCTTGAGACGGCAGGGCGTATTGATGGGGCGGTTGGTGTTGTTGGGGGGAGCCCAGGAGATGAAAAGCGAGAGACGTGGGATTCGCCGGATTGCCGAGCTGGCCAATGTTCGATCGGGACGGTTGATCGCGCCCTGCACGGACGCAACGGAATCAAGGAATCAACCCGGCATCGAATTCTGCAGATCGCGAGCCAAATCGGTTACACGCCGAACCTGGCAGCGCGGGCTCTGTCGGCTTCGAAGAGCGGTGTTCGCATCGGTGTTTGCATACCCCGCGAGATTCGCTTCTTCTACGATCGAGCTGTGGAGCGGTGTGCTGGATGAAGCTCGTGGCATGTCGACAGCTGGGTGTCGAATTGCTCAATCGCCCGGTGCCCAGCCTTGGCGTAGGCGACACCGAGGCTTTCGAAGAGCTGATGGAGAGTGGCGTTCAGGGGATAGTCCTTACGGCGGGAGATCCGGGGGGTCTGAAGCCTCTTATCGACCGTGCGGAAGAAAAAGGTATCCGAGTAGTTTGCGTATCCACCGATTCTCCCGGAAGCCAAAGGTCAACTGTAATCTGTGTAGAGCCCAGGCTGAATGGATGTCTGGCTGGCGAGTTAATGGGAAAGTTTGTTCCCCCGGGCTCGAAAGTGGCCGTCATTGCTGGCATGCTGAGTGCGGAAGATCATCGCACGAAGACGGATGGCTTCTCCGAGGCCTTTCCACAGCATTGTCCGGGAGGAACGATAGTAACGGTCATTGAAGGGCACGAAGACGAGGACGAGAGCTTTCAAAAGACGTTTGACCTTCTCGCCCGGGTTCCGGCACTGGCTGGACTTTATGTGAACACGGTCAACTGTCTTCCGGTCTGCCGTGCGCTGGGAGCCCACGGCTTGGCGGGAAAGGTGAAACTGATCACCACTGATTTGTTTGCGGAAATGGCCTCCTACTTTCGCAGAGGTATTATTACCGCTTCGATCTACCAGCAGCCCTACCGTCAGGGCAGCTGGCAGTGCGGCATATGGTGGATCACCTGACCACCAAGATTCCTTTTCCCTCCTACCGTCTACCTGAGCCCAGGGGTCGTAATGTCATCCAATCTGAACCTGTTTCGGGAGATGAGAACTCCGGATTTCGCTTGGACGAGTCGGAGCTACCGGAGCGCGTCGCCCTGTAGGTCCTCGATTGTTTGCTTGTCCGCCGCCTTTGAATTAAGGTTTTACTTTCCCTAGACCTGCCAAAACCAACGTCAAAAGCGGCGGACAAGAGTGTCCGTCCCACGCGAGCTGACCGCAAGCTAACTCCATTGATTTGGTTATTTCTGGATGGAGGGGAACCAGCAATCCAAACCCCGGTAAACTGGAGGGAACGCCCACTGGCTGGTCCCCGGGCCTGATGCGATTCAGGGAGCTAATCTGAAGACTCAAAAAATTTCTTGACAGTCTCCTGCGAATACAGGTACAAGCTGTCCTGCGTCGTTAACGTTAACGTGAACTCCGTTAACAAGCTCGGGAATCGTGGCGCAACCGCAAAGGAGTTTGAGACTACGCATTATCTTTCGTCTACAAGCGCCGGTTGTCTTGTTAGTGCACCCAAGCTACGTAGACGGTGCTCAGACTCCTGGCCACTTGTGGGAGGTCATTTGGCCGGAGGGATCGATATGACTCTAGCTTCCCACGAAACGAATCCCAGCCGCAGTTGGCTGACTGATTTTGAGTGATCTTTTCGATTTAGTCCTCCCGCAGGGAGGAAGCCTTCAAAGGAGGCGCGCTGTGAAATTCTCGTCCTCGTTCGCCGAGTGTACTTCGTCGTGGAACCGTCGTATGCGGTGGCTATTGGTTCTTTCCGGGCTGGTCTTGGCTATGTCCCTGCAGGTCTTTGCCCAGGAAGCAACTGTTGTCGGAACGGTGACCGATCCAACTGGCGCCGCTCTACCGAATGTTTCCGTAACTCTCACTAACGTAGAGACAGGTCTCACCACGAAGGCCACCACGAGTGCAGACGGCCAGTATGTGGTGCCTAACCTTCACATCGGCCGTTACACCGTAGGCGTCACCGTGTCAGGGTTCAGGCCTGCGGAGCGGACGGGCGTGGTGTTGAATGTGGGCGACCGCGACCGCTTGGACTTCCAGATGCAGGTCGGCCAGGCGACCGAACTGGTCACCGTAGAAGCCAATGCGGTTGCCGTACAGACAGATACCGGGGAAGTCAGCAACCTGATCACCGGCAAGCAGATATCGGACCTCGCCATCAACGGCACGAGCCTGTTCCAACTTGCGGCATTGGCTCCCGGAGCATCGAACGATATCACCAATTACAAGGCTGTCCCCGTAGGTGGTGATACGAGCGTCAGCTTCAATGGCCAGCGCACCGCCCACAATGTCTTCATGGTAGATGGCGGTGAGAACTATGACCGCGGTTGCGGAGGCTGCGTCACTACGGCCCCTTCCAGCGAGTCGATGGCTGAGTTCCGCCAATTGACTTCGAACTACGGCGCCGACTTTGGCCTCTCTTCTGCCGGAACCGTCACCATGGTGCTTAAGTCCGGGACCAGCAGGCTGCATGGCTCGGCATGGGAAAACAACCGCAATGACGCCTTTGATGCTCGCAACTACTTCTTTCCGGCCCCGAACAAGAAACAAGAATTGCGCATGAACATCTTCGGCTTCAATATCGGCGGCCCCGTCACCTTCGGCCACCTCTACAACCCGGACAAAAACAAGACCTTCTTCTTTTACAACATGGAGTGGCGCCGATACATCGACGGCGGGTCAACCAACCAGACGGTTCCCGATCCCGCAACTTACGGCGGCGACTTCAGTTCGGTTACCGATCCAATCCTGGTTCCCACTGCAGCCAGAGTGGCCCCTTCCGCTTTGTTTGCCAACTGTCCGGGCGGAGTCGCGCCAGCCGGCGTCGTGCAAGGCGCGCAATTCCCGGGTAACGTGATACCGAGCTGCATGATCCAGCCAAACGCGACTGCGTTGCTCGGTACGGGCTTTTTGCCGGCGCCAAACTCAGGCATCGGCAACGGTGTCGGGAGCTTCGTGGGCGGCTCCAACACTCCGACGAACCTGAAGGAGGAGATCGTCCGCATCGATCACACCTTCAACAGCAAATTCTCCGTGTTCGGTCACTTTATTGCCGAGCAAATCTCACAAGGTTACAACACGGCTCAGTGGAGCGGTGACAACCTGCCTACGGTTGGAGACACGTTCAACAATCCAGCTTACAGCTACGTGATTCACGCCACCCACAGCATTAGCCCGACGCTTCTCAACGAAATCGCCTTCAACTACAACGGCAACCGCATCAACATCATTCCCTTTGCCGCCAGCGGGATGACGAGTCTCGCTCTTCCGAGTTGCTACGCCCTGCGACTAGCAACGCCCGCTTGTTCACGGGGCCGAATAACCTGAATCGCATTCCCAACATCACCCTCAATCATCAAAGCAATGCGAACTTCCAGATCTCCAGCTGGCCGTGGGTCAACCGCGCTGACGGTTACCAGGTCCGCGACGACGTCTCCTGGACCAAAGGTGCGCACCAGTTGAAGATCGGCGGAAGCTGGGCGCGCTACAAGAAAGTCCAGGACCTTTTCGGAACGACCCAGGGAGCATTCACGTTCGAGGGTGCGGATGCCCAGAGTTTCACCGGAAACAGCTTCGCTGACTTCCTGCTTGGCACCGCCGCCAGTTATAACGAGCTTGCCGTCCAGGACCACGGCGACTGGCCTAACGTTTCCTGGGCCGCGTACATTCAAGACAACTGGCGCGCAACTCACCGGCTGACCCTGAACCTCGGCCTACGCTGGGATGGGGCGCCTCACACGTACGAATCCAACAATCGCATGGGGAATTTCTATCCCAACCTTTACGATCCGTCCCAGGCCGCTACCTTCGATACGCAAGGGAATATCTGCAGCGGTCCAGCGGACCCCGGCTGCACGCGCCGCAAGCCCTGGACTCGGCGCCAGCCCGAACCAGATCCTGGCGGGCGTCCCCTTGTACCTCAACGGAATCGGAACGCCCGAGAAGAACGGCGTACCCAAGGGTCTGGTGAACAATCATTGGGCCCAGTTCGGTCCGCGGATCGGCTTTGCCTATGACCTGACCGGTAACGGCAAGACGGTCGTTCGCGGCGGGTTCGGCATCATGTACGAGCGCATTCAAGGCAACGATATGTACAATGCCGGGCCGAACATCCCGTTCAGTCTGAACGTGAACCTGAACAACGTAAAGTTACAAAACCCCAACATCCTGCTTGAGACCGACGCTGCGCCGACCTTCCAGACCATCAAGGCGGCGGATATCATTGGTCTGGACATCAACGGTTACAAGCCGTCGACCAGCATGCAATACAGTGCCGGCGTTCAGCATTCGTTCGGTCCCAAGACGGTTCTGTCTGTCTCTTACGTAGGCAATCAGAACCGGCACTTGAACGACTATGTAAACACTAACCTGCCTTCCCTGAGCGATCTCGCGCTCATGACGGGAGGCACTCTCAACTACCAGGAGGCACCTAGCCTTCCGTACAAGGGGTTCAGAGCGATTAGTCAGTCCAGGAACGAGGCGAACGGCCATTACAACTCCCTGCAGATTGACTTGAACTCGCAAGCCAGCAGGGACTTGCAGCTTCGCGCCTTTTACACCCTTTCCCGCTCCATCGATCCAACCACCGGTGGCAGCGGTCAGGACTTGAATGGGGTCACGAACCCATATCTAGGGTGGCGGTACGATCTTGGGCCGAGCCTTTTCGACCGGACCCACAACTTCTCCGGCAACTTCATCTACAACATCCCGCTTCTGCGCAACAGCTCGAACGGCCTGGTGAAGTCCCTGGTCGGTGGCTGGGCGGTGTCGGGGATCATTACGATCGAGTCGGGCCTGCCAGTTAACTTCACCGGGGGCAGCAATATCGTTGGCGGCGCCAACAGCCCCGGCAACCGGCCTGACTTGAACGGCAGCATCAAGTATGTGCATACGCCGGTGGCGTCCACGGACCCCTTCCAGCACATCCAGTATGTAGATACTTCGGTGTTTTCGACTCCCGCAGCCGGCACCTGGGGTAACCTGAGCCACAACGCTATCCGCGGGCCGGGCCGCGACAACTGGAACCTTTCTCTCTTCAAGACCTTCGCGTTCGGAGAGACTAGCGGGTTGCAGCTTCGGTTGGAAACCTTCAACACCTTCAACCACACTCAGTTCCATAACGTTGATAACGGTCTCGGCAACAGTCGCTTCGGCGAGTTCACGTCAGCCTACCCTGCGAGAATTGTCCAGCTCGCCGGGAAGGTTTACTTCTAACCTCTAACCCGTCCCGCTTGCAGCAGGCTGCGAGCGGGACGACGGCTTACCACAACTTCAGTTGTTCCAAGGGCTCGCATCGAACAAGGTGCGAGCCTTTGTTATTAGAATCGAAGAATGGAGTCCGAGCAGAGCTCGGCAGGCTCCCAGGTGGGCAGCCCTGAAGCTGACAGTATGAATCCGGGCTTACCTTGCTGGTGGTTCGACCGCAGCCAAAACGCAGGTCGTCAGTTTTTACAGCTTAATATCCCCGCATTCTCGGATACAGGCCCGATGCCGCCATCGTCTGTGGGCTCAAGGGCCACACTTTCATCGGGACAGGCCGGGCTTCGCCGCCCGGGAATGGTCGGTACGCGGTGAAGCCGAACAGTGCAAATCTGAGCTTACTTTACTGAGGACTCGACGGCAGCAAAAACGTAGGTCGTCATCTTAAACAACTTGATGTTCGCATGCTCGGACACAAGCGCGATCCCCCCGTTACTGGTGGGTTCAAGTACCACATTTTTCATTCGGACAGGCTGACTCGAGGCGGTGGCAACGTCCGGAATGGCCCCTTGATCGGCTTCTGAGCCGCCGCTAGGAAATGGTCGGGACATCGGGGAGCCCGACTGGTTGGGTCCATTCAAGGTCCTGGAGTCCGGATCCGGAGCTTCGTAGGGCAGATTGGGCACTGCCTGCCCGGTCGCGGGGTAATACAAGGGCATCAAATAGGCGTTGAGGGGGGCCCATCCGCCATTCCAGCTTACTGTGTTCATGCGGATCGAGAGCCGCGCTCGGTCCTTGCCTTTCTTGGATTCGGATTCGATAACCACCCCGGATGCGACCGCATTCCTGGGGATCAGCTCGCCATTAAACAGGGTGGCGGTCGCAAGTTTTCCTTGAACTTGGGTTCCCGCTGGGCTTTTTCCGGCTTCAAGGTTCTGCTGCAGAATCACAGGAAACTCACGCAGGACGGGGTGAGGAGAAGGACGGTGACTCTGCTGGCCAATCGAAACCGCAGAGCAAAACGCAAGTATCGCTCCTTGTACGACTAACCTTCGACTCAACATCGGTTTTGTTTCCTTGCATTATCGCGGCAGAGAAGTATATCCCCGGACCGTCAGATTCGGATAGCCCAAATGTTTGAGTTGTAGCCACTGTCCAAATAAGCCGGGATCGAGGAGCGGGAAAGGGGCAGGTTCGTTTGGAAATGGGCGCGGCGAAATTCGGTTCCGAGGGAATTCTCGCGCCACTGAGTGCCTCGTCAGCAGCCGCTGCGACGCATAAGTCAGCGTTTCGCCAAGCCCGTAGAGGCCTCCATGGTCGAGCGGAACCAGTCCCTATGGAGTCAGTTTGTCGGCCAACTATTTACCAGGAAGCAATTCATTAATTGCGAGGACATAAGTCGTCACCTTGTTGAGTTTGATGTTTGAACGCGACGAAACAAGAACGACCGAGCCGTCTGCGCCGCTCGCTGATTTCACATTCTTCATTAGAACCCGTTTGCCAGAGATGATCGATCCTGGCGCACCCGCGTTCACACCATTGTCCTGCTGAGTCGACAACCGCTGAGACGGATTCGGTGGATCGGTGGTATCGACGGTGGGATTGACTCCGCCCCAATTCCTGTTGTCGCCCGGCGGTCCATAGGAGAGGTCCGGAGGCACCATCGGCGCCGGCGGATAATACCACGCCGTCAAATACAACTTGAATTTCGTCTCGCCATTTTTCCATTGCGCCGAATCCATGCGAATCGCAAGCCGCGACAGCGAATTTCCCGATTTCGCTACCGACTCGGTTACCTCGCCCGAAATCACAGCACCCCGCGGAAGCACTCCGCCCTTAGTCATCGTGGCCATCACCAGCCGCGCTTCCACCTTTGTTCCCACGGCGGTCTTTCCCGCTTCTACAGTCTGCCGCAGGACGATCGGCAGTTCGCATTCAACACAACCATCGGCAGCGCTCGTCCCCGTATCTACAAGTGAAGAGGCTCCAGCCCCCGGTACCCTTTGAGCCTTGGGAACTTGACCTAGAAGAACCGCTGAGCCGAGAACAATGGCGCACGCCGCAGGACCTGCTGCTTTGATTTTGCGAAACATCACTCCTCCGGAAGCCAACTCGAAGGCGAGAGAACTTGCGCCCGAAAGTATACCGCGCCTGTGAAATCCAGTTGTCGCCTGCGACTGTCAAAGACCTCACAGTTAAGGCGTGGTACTTTGATTACCGCGTCTCGACAAAACTCTTCCACTTCGGGAAGGGAGTCGAAAAATTCCGGTTGCGACTGTTTCATGGCCATCACTCTACGCTGAAATTGCAGGAGCTGCCACGATGCTTTCCGCTAACAGGCGATCACACTCAAATGCAGCGAGTGCTCCAGGAAGAATTCGGCGGCATGGGCGAGGTACTCGCCAACTTGTATGGGGTGACCGGGAATGCAGAGGTATCTCAATCTCGCCCAACGCTTCGACAAGAAGGTATCCACCGATCCGCTGGCGGCGCACCGCGATGAACTCAAGGGACTGCACGCGAACACGCCTGTTCCGCAGGTTATTGCGGCTGCCCGTCTCTACGAAGTCAAGTTACCTGCTACTCCGAAGCAACTCAGCCAGTCCGGGTGACTTTGGCAAGCATCTGTGGTTCTACGTGTTCTACCCCGTCGACGTCAGTCAACTTTGCAGCAGTCACCAGAGCGGAGGCCACTTCCTGACCTGGCACGAAGCCATCCGGCATTCGGCGCGTAGCCCAAAGTCCTGGCCAGTTCATATCCGGCGTCCGCCACCATGAGAATTTCAGCAGGCGAAAAAATAACGCGGAGCCACATCCGAAAAGGTGCAGCTCCGCCTGCTACGGTTTATCGTCTGTGCTCTCTCTTCGCAACCATTCCTGACGTCATCCAGGCTAACAGGCGATGTCGCAAGCTTGCGCCTTCCATTCGCCTTTTCCGAACTCAATGAGCGATATGGCGATTTGGACTAAGCCGCTGACGCGGCAGGTGTTGTAGGGACGGTGCGTAAGTACAGTGATGGATACCTTGAAGGAGGTATCCATGACTGCACTTCGCGAACGCATGCTGGAAGAACTACGGCTGCGTAATTTCACTCCTCGAACCATCCGTACCTATACGGCAAGCGTAGCCGACTTCGCACGCTACTTTCACCAGTCCCCTGACAAGCTTGGGCCCGAGCATGTTCGTATCTATCAGCTCTACCTGCTGAACGAGCGCAAGCTGGCCTGGCATAGCATCCAGGTTCGCGTCTCTGCACTGCGCTTTCTGTACGTCCGTACGCTCAAGCAACGCTGGTTCGACACCGAAGTTACCAAGCCCAAGATACGCCGCAAACTACCCGTGGTCTGGAGCCGTGAAGAAGTCGCCGCACTGCTCGACATCACCAGAAACCTCAAGCATCGCGCCCTGCTGGGCCTGCTCTACGGAGCTGGCCTGCGCATTCAGGAAGCCCTGGATCTGAAAGTCACCGACATCGACAGCAAGCGGATGATCATCAACATTCGCGAAGGCAAGGGCGGGCATCCTCGTCAGGTGATGCTTTCGCCCAAGCTGCTGGAGTGGCTTCGTGCCTACTGGAACCAGTGCAAGCCCAAGGACTGGCTCTTTCCCGGAATGAGGTCCGACCGGCCGATGTACGCCAGCGCCGTCAACGCTTTCTGCCATCAGTTGCGCAAGAAGCTGGGCATGGGCAAGCGGCTTTCCGCCCATGTGATGCGCCATTCCTTTGCCTCTCACCTGCTCGACAGCGGAACCGATCTGCGCACCATTCAGCTGCTGCTCGGGCGCGAGGTTGAGGAAGACCGCGACCTCGGGCGAGAAGCGGAGGTGTCCTCGAGCTGGAAGCTCGAGCATTCGCAGACACGGTGGCGTCGGGCTCGACCTCGGCCGGCCAGCGCCGAGAGCGGGGCGCCGACGTTGCCGCCACCGCCACCGGCACGCCGGCGGAGCGATAGAGGTGGGCGGCCAGCTCGACCGTGGTCGTCTTGCCGTTGGTCCCGGTGATGGCGACGAACCGGTTCGGCAGCGCCGCCAGCCGAGCTCGAGCTCTCCCACGACCTCATCCCGCGCTCACGGGCCGCCGCGATCACCGGCGCCTCCCGGGGAACGCCCGGGCTCTTGACGACCGTCCGCGTCCCCTCGAGCAAAGCCAAGTCCATCCGTATCCGGAACACTTCGACGCCGACCCCCTCCAGCCCTGCCGCCGCATCCGGCCGCCCCGAATCGACCCCCGAACCACCTCTCCCCGAGAGGCCAGCAACCGAGCCGCGGCCTGCCCCGATCGGGCCAGCCCGACGACCAGAAACGGCCCCTCAGGCATCTCAGGCCGAAGCTTCGCTGGGTGGAGGCGCACTCCACTCAGTGTGACAGGTTCGCTTCGCTTCGGAGCCAACTCGGACACCTGCAGCGGGAAGGAGCCGGTACCGCTCCCGGCTTCTCAGCGGCCGATGCGACTGCTGGTACAGCGTGAAGCCGATGCCCGAGCAGACGGCGGCGATGATCCAGAAGCGCAGCATGATCTTGGTCTCCGACCAGGCCATCATCTCGAAGTGGTGGTGCAGCGGCGCCATCAGCAGGACGCGGCGGCGGAAGGTCTTGAAGCTGAAGACCTGGATCAGGACCGAGAGGGCCTCGATCACGAAGATGCCGCCGATGATGATCAGCAGGATCTCGGTCTGGGTCATCACCGCGAGCGCCCCGATCGCCCCGCCGAGGCCCAGCGATCCGGTGTCCCCCATGAAGATCGAGGCCGGGAAGGCGTTGAACCAGAGGAAGCCGATGCAGGCACCGACCAGGCAGGCCGAGAGCAGCGCCAGGTCCTGCTGCTCGTTGGCGACGAAGGCGATCGCCGTGTAGGCGAGCAGGACGATCGCGCACGAGCCGGCGGCGAGGCCGTCGAGGCCGTCGGTCAGGTTGACGCCGTTGGTGGCGCCGGCGATGACGAGGAAGACGAGGACGAAGTAGAGGACCGGGCCGAGGTCGACGCTGCCCTCGCCGATGCGGAAGTAGAGCGACCGGCTCGAGGCCGACCTCGTGGCGGGCGACCCACCAGAGGCCGAGCGCCAGGACCAGCTGGCCGAGCAGCTTGCAGCGCGCCGAAAGCCCCAGCGAGCGGCGTTTGACGATCTTGATGTAGTCGTCGGCGAAGCCGAGGGCGGCGCAGCCGATGGCGACGCCGAAGACGGCCAGGCTCTGCGGCGTCGCGGTCGGAGAGGACGAGGAAGGGCACGCAGATCGAGGCGAAGACGATCAGCCCGCCCATGGTCGGCGTGCCCGCCTTGGTGTGGTGCTCCTGCGGGCCGTCCTCGCGGATGTGCTGCCCGAACTCGCGGCACCCGCAGGAATTCGATGAACTTGGGGCCGAGGAAGATGCAGATCAGCATCGACGCCATCCCGCGCGATCAGCGACTTCTCCCATCAGGCACCGTACCCGACCTGCTTCGCCAGCAGTCTTCGGCGACGGCCTCGAGGCCGGCCGAGCGCGAGCCCTTGACCAGGACGACGTCGCCCGGCTGCAGCCGGGCGGCGAGCAGCTCGGCCGCCTCGGCCGGGTCGCGACCAGCTCGTCGGGGTCGTAGTCGCGGGCGGGCTCGCCGACCCCGATCACGATGTCGACGCCCTGCGGCGCGGGCGTGCTCGCCGATCTCGCGGTGGAACCCGGCCGCGCCGGGCCCGAGCTCGCCCATCTCGCCGAGCACGGCGATCTTCCGCGGCGCGCCGAGGGTCGCGAGGTGGTCGATCGCCGCCCGCATCGACAGCGGGTTGGCGTTGTAACAGTCATTCACGAGGACGATCCCGTCGCCGAGCTCGATGCGCTCGCCCCGGAAGCGGGAGAAGCCTATGCTCGCAGCGCGGTCGGCCATCTCCGCCGAGGGCGGCCCCGAGCGCGACGCCGGCCGCGATCGCGGCCAGGGCGTTGGTCAGGTTGTGGGCCTCGGTGAAGGGGAACTCGAAGCGCTGCGCGCCCGCCGGGGTCGCGATCAGGCCTCGGTGACCCCCTCGGCCACCCTCTGCTCGATGGCCTCGACGTCGCCGCCGGGGCCGAAGCGGACCAGGCTCGGGGCGCCTCGCCAGGTGCGGCTCGAGCTCCCCGGCGTCGACCGGGACCACCGCGACGCCGCCGGCGGGCAGCGCCTCGAGCACCTCCGCCTTGGCCGCGGCCACCGCCTCGACCGAGCCGAGCAGCTCGACGTGGACCGGGCCGACGTTGGTGATCACCGCCGACGTCCGGCTCCGCGATCGCGGCCAGCTCGGCGATCTGCCCGGCGCCCCGCATCGCCATCTCCAGCACCAGCGTCTCGGTGCCCGCGGGGCGCCGAGAGGATCGGTCAGCGGCAGGCCGATCTCGGTGTTGAGGTTCTCGCGGTTGGCGTGGACCCTGCCCGGGCAGCAGCGACCGGGCGATGTCCTTGACCGAGGTCTTGCCGACCGAGCCGGTGATGCCGATCACCCGCGCGCCGAGCTCACGCCGCCAGGCCCGGGCCAGCCCCTGCAGCGCGGCAGCGGGTCCGCGACGGCGAAGACCCAGGCCTCCGGTCGCGTCGTCCGGCCGGTTGCGTCCTTCGCGCGCCGGACCGACGACGACGCCCCAGGCACCGGCCTCGAGCGCCGCCGGCGGCGAACTCGCCGCCGTCGCGGTTGGCGCCGCGCAGGCCGAAGAAGAGGTCGCCGGGCCCGGTCGCGCGCGGAGTCGATCGTCGCCCGCTGCGGGAGAGCCCGGCGCCGCCCTCGGCGACGATCTCGGCCCCCATCGCCGCCGCCATCTCCGCGGCCGCTCAGCCTCACGCCGGGCTCCCAGCTTCGCGCAGCTCCTCGCGGGCGACCTCGCGGTCGTCGAAGGGGATCTTCCGGCCGTCCTCGAACTCCTGGCCCTGCTCGTGGCCCTTGCCGGCGATGACGACCGTGTCGCCGGGCTCGGCCCTGCCGAGCGCCAGCGCGATCGCCGCGCGCCGGTCGAGCTCGACCCGCACCTCGTCCCGGTCCCTCGGCGCCCGTCGAGCACCTCGGCGACGATCGCCGCCGGGTCCTCCGAGCGCGGGTTGTCGGAGGTGATGATCGCGAGGTCGGCGATCTCGGCCCCGGCCCGGCCCATCATCGGGCGCTTGGCGCGGTCGCGGTCGCCGCCGGCGCCGAAGACGGCAGACAGCCGCCCTCGGTCAGCGTCGCGCGCGGCCCGCAGCACGTTCTCGACCGAGTCCGGCGTGTGCGCGTAGTCGACCAGCACCGCGAAGTCCTGGCCCTCGTCGATCGGCTCGAAGCGGCCCGGGCACCCGGGCCGCCCGGCCAGCGCCGCGCCGCCGCGTCCTCGGCGTCGACCCCCAGGCCATCGCGGCGGCGAACGCCCCGAGCGCGTTGGCCACGTTGAAGCGGCCCGGCAGCCCGCGTCCGCACCGATCAGGTCGCCGCCGTTCGCGACTCGACCATGAACTCGGCGCCCGCAAGCGTCGAAGT
This sequence comes from Terriglobia bacterium, assembly GCA_963752375.1. GTDB lineage: Bacteria > Acidobacteriota > Terriglobia > Terriglobales > Acidobacteriaceae > JAIQFF01. The sequence continues at coordinate 2,772 of CAVVYF010000034.1, read as the reverse complement.
CCACTTCGCGAGCGGTGTAGTCGGCCTCGGCGCCCTCGGCGGAGTAGGTGATCGCCTCGAATTCGGCGGCCAGCCGCTGGCCGTATGCGTCGTCGAGGTTGACCACCGCGCGTGCCGGGCCCGGCCGGCGAACAGCAGGCGCTTGGCGGCGAAGTAGTCCTCCATGTCCTCGTGGAAGTCGAGGTGGTCCTGGGTCAGGTTCGTGAAGACGGCCGACCTCGAAGTCGATCGCGTCGGCGCGGTGCAGACCATCGCGTGGGAGGAGACCTCCATCACGCAGGCCCCGTCCCCGCCGTCGACCATGCGGCGGAAAGCCGCCTGCAGGTCGATCGCCTCCGGCGTGGTGCGCTCGACCGCCTCCTCCTCCCCGCCGACCAGCTGCTTGACGGTCCCCATCAGGCCGGACTGGATCCCCGCCGCCTCGAGGATCTCGCGGACCAGGAAGGCGGTGGTCGTCTTGCCGTTGGTGCCGGTGACCCCGGCCATCGCAGCTCGGCGGTCGGGTCGCCGAAGAACGCGGCCGCGACCGGCGCCATCGCCGCCCGGGCGTCGGGACCACGACCTTCGGCACGCCCAGGTCCAGCTCCCGCTCGCAGACCAGCGCCACCGCCCCGGCTTCGACCGCCGCGCGCGCGAAATCGTGGCCGTCGGCCGTCAGCCCCGGCACGCAGAAGAAAAGCGCCCCGGGCCCGACTTTCCGGTTGTCGAAAGCCAGCGAGGTGATTTCAACCGGGCCCTCGCCGTCAATCCAGGCCCCTCAGGCCCGCGGCAAGTTGATCCAACCGCATGGCCATGATTCTAGGTAGCGACCGGCCCCCCTCGCGCTATTCCTGCGGTACGCCGAGGTAGGGCAGCGCGAAGGAGGCGAGCTCCCCGAACGCCGGGCGCCGCCACCTAGCCGCCGAGTGTGCGCCCTGCGGCTCGTTGACCATCACCGACACCAGGAGCTGCCGGATCGTCGGCCGGCGCGATGCCGATGAACGACGCGACGTACTTCGTTTCCGAATAGCCGCCGTCTTTGGCGATCTGGGCCGTACCGGTCTTGCCGGCCAGCGTGTAGCCGGGCACCGACACCTCGGAGGCGGTGCCGCCCGGAGCCAGGACGCCCTTGAGCATGTCCCGCACCTCGGTGGCCACTTCCGGCTTGATCATCCTGCTTCCCTTCGGCTCGTGGACCCTTTCGTCGCCGATCGACTTGACCAGCTTCGGCGCTTGAGGATTCCGCCGTTGGCGATCGCCCCGTAGCCGGCGACCATCTGGATCGGCGTGACCGCCAGGCCCTGGCCGATCGGCACGTTGCCGATCGTCGATCCCGACTAGTCCTCGATACGGGGACGATGCCCTTTCCTCACCGGGAATTCGATCCCGGTCTGGTGGCCGAACCCGAATCTGTCGATCCAGCTGGCTGAATTTCCGGCCGCCCATCTCGAGCCGATCGTCACCGCGCCGACGTTCGAGGACTGGGCGAGGATGTCGCCGACGCTGAGGGTTTCGGTCCCGCGCGGCTGCGTCTTCGATCGTGCGGTCGTAAACCTGGATGGAAGGGGCAGCGTGAAGCTGCTCTCCGGGGTGACCGGCTGTTCTTCGAGCGCCGCGGCGACCGTGATCGCCTTGAAGGTCGAACCCGGCTCGTAGGTGTACGAGGTCCCGAGTTCAGCAGGTATTCGCTGCTGGCGTCTTCGAGGTCGTCGAGGTCGACCGGCGGCCAGTTGGCCATTGCCAGCACCTGTGAGGTCCTCGTGTCCATCACGACCGCCGAGGCGTTCTTCGGCGAGTAGGTGTCGCCGACCTCGGCCAGGACCTCTTCCGCTTTCGCCTGGATCGCGGGTCGAGCGTCAGTTCGACCGGCTTGCCGTCGCTCGAATCGCCGACGTTGTCCAGTCGGATCGGGTCGCCGAGCGCATCCTTGACTATGCGGCGTTTGCCGTCGCTGCCGCGCAGCACCGCTTCCTCGCACGCCTCGAGCCCGGTCAGCCCCTGGTTTTCGGAGCCGACGGCGCCCACCACCTGTCACGCGATTTCCCCCTGGGGATAGGTGCGGCGGGTATCGGGCAGCTCGCCGATCCCTGTCAGCTTCAGTCGTTCCACCCTGGCGGCGGCTTCGAGGCTGACTTTCTGGGCGACGTAGGAGAAGCCGGAGTTGGCGGTCAGGCTTTCCAGCACTTCGCCCTTGCTCAGTTCGAGGATCGGCGCCAGCTCGGCGGCCGCCCGTGGCGGATCCTTGACCTGGTATGGCGTGGCGAAGATCGTCGCCGCGTCCTCGGAGGCGGCGAGCTCGTCGCCACGGCGGTCGAGCAGGCTGCCGCGCAGCCCCGGCACCGTCACCGTCTCCGTCTGCTGGGATACGGCCTCGGAGGCGAGCTGGGCGCCCTGCACCCCCTGCAGCCAGAAGGCGCGACCGACGATGACCAGAAAGCAGAGCAGGAAGGCGGCGAAGAGGAGCCCAACCCGGCGCTCGATCAACGCATCGCTCCCGCCCCTATCCCGGGCCGGCGGCGGCGAGGCGCCGCGCCGCCGTGGCGACGTCGCCGCGACCGGCGTCAACGAAGTGGATTTCCTCGCTGGAGGGCATCGCCGGCCGAGCGGAGCCGCCGCGCGGCGGACGTTGCCGATCCCGTCGAGCCTGGCGGCGCGACCGCTCGTCACCGAGATGTCCTGTTCGAGCGCGGTGGCCTGCTCGTCGATCCTGCCCGAAGAGGCGGCGAAGCTGAGGGTGATCACGTTGAGGGCGACGATCCCGGCCAGCAGCACGCCGAGGACGCCGATCCAGGC
>CAVVYF010000033.1:0-127503 GCA_963752375.1 Terriglobia bacterium | reverse complement strand
CATTGAGCCCGACAAAATGATCGTTGCCGGTGACTCGGCGGGTGGCCACCTGGCATTGACTCTTCTGTTGGCCGCGCGAGATTCGAAACTCCCCTTGCCGGGACTGGCCATTGCGCTCTCTCCGGCAACGGACTTCGAGGATCCGTGTGCCGGCATCGTTCACCATCAAGAGTCCGACTGGATTGACAGGCAGATGTTCAAGCGGTGGGCGGATTGGTTCTGTGACTCCATTCAAAGCCGCGATCCTCTGGTCTCGCCGCTGTGGGCCGACTTGCGCGGTCTTCCTCCCATCTACATTCAGGCCGGAGACTGCGAGATTCTGTACGACAGCATTCAAGCCTTCACCGACCGCGCCCGGAGCCAGGGGGCCGAGATCGTCCTGGAGACCTGGAAGGGCATGAATCATGTCTTCCAGATGTTTGGACCGGATGTGCCGCAAAGTGCTGAAGCACTGCGGAAAATTGAGCAGGTAATCGATAGCAGGGTTCGAGGACAAAAAGAAGCAGAAGCTATTTCGTCTTGAATCACCGGAGAGTGGGGAGGTGAACTTGGCAACCTTGAGCATAGAAAAGCCTTCGATCGAGGCGGCTGATGGTATAGATCCGTCATGGAGTGGCCTCTTTCGAGCTGGTGGCATTGCAGCCATTCTCTTTGCTCTTCTTAGCATCGCAGACGCGGTCGTTGCCTTCATTCTGCCGTTTCTGCCCAGTTCGGGCGGCATTGCCACGCTCGAATACATAATTGCAAACAGGCCAGGCTACATAATCTTTCAAGCACTGCTTGGGGGGCTCGTAGGGTTGACCTTAATTACTTTTCCGGCGCTCTATATCGCGCTGAGGCACCTGAATCGCAGCTACGCCGCTATCGGCAGCGTAATCGGTGTCGCGTCCGTGGTCCTCTGCCTGGTTCCGTTTTCGTGCGTGAACGGCCTGGTCTACCTGAGCTATCAATATGCAGCTGCCACCGACGCTCAACACGCTACCTTTACCTCCGCGGCTGAGGGTCTTCTCGCTCAGAACAATTCGGTGAGCGTCGGCGGCGTCTTGTTTGCGCTCAGCATTCTGGTGATCTCCATCGTCGTGCTTAAGGGCGTTTTCTCGAAGTGGGTTGCCTGGTTGGGCATAGTAAACGGCGGAGCAGGCATTATTTGTGAGAGCCTGCGCCCCATGATAGGCGCCGCCTTCAGCATCTATGGTGTTGTCCTAATTTGGCCGATCGCGGTTGGCTGGAGACTTTACCGGTTGGCCTAGGAGACTCGTATGGAGGCCCGCGACCAACGATTTGATTTCGACTTTATCGTCATCGGATCGGGCTTTGGCGGCAGTGTTTCGGCCCATCGTTTAGTGGAGAAAGGGTACCAAGTAGCAGTGATGGAAATGGGCCGGCGTTGGACGCCTGACAACCTGCCGCATACCAGTTGGTCCATCCGTCGCTGGTTCTGGCGTCCCAAACTCGGCTTGCGTGGCTTCTTCAACATGCGTTTCTTTAAGCATGTGACTATTCTCCATGGGTGTGCTGTGGGTGGCGGATCCGTCACCTACGCTTGTACTCTGCTTTCTTCTCCTGAAAAAGTATGGGAAACCGGCTCTTGGACGGGATTGGCCGATTGGAGAGCGGAGATGCCTCGTCACTATGAAACCGCCTCGCGGATGTTGGGAGTCACCGAGAACACGATTCTTGGACCTGCCGACCATCTCTTGAAGAACGCTGCTGAAGCCGCAGGTTGCGGGCATACTTTTTATCGCACGAAAGTAGGCATCTTCCAGCCCAAGCCGGGAGAACCGGGCAATCAGGTTTTTCCTGACCCATTCTTCGGGGGAGAAGGTCCCGAGCGAACTACCTGCATCGCCTGCGGCGGTTGCATGATGGGCTGCCGCTTCGGCGCGAAAAACACCCTGGACCTCACCTACCTGTATCTGGCGGAAAAGCACGGCGCGCGAATCTTTCCTGAAACCCAGGTCGTGAGTGTTAAACCGCTGGCAGACCAGAGTGATGGCGGCGCCGGATACGAGGTGCGCACCGTAAATTCAACGGCGCGGATTTGCCGGCAGCCGCGGCGCTTCACTTGCCGTGGGGTGGTCTTCTCCGCGTCCTCGCTGGGCACAATGGAACTGCTCTTTCGGCTCAAAGAGAATGGCTCCTTGCCGGCCATCAGTCCGCAGCTGGGCAAACACGTGCGCACCAATTCCGAATCGCTGATCGGTGTGCGCATGCCTGGCTGCCCTGAAGATTTGTCGCTGGGCATAGCCATCGGTTCCGGCATCTACATTGACGAGCACACCCATATTGAAGCCGTCCGCTATCCCCGTGGCTCCGATGCCATGGGCCTCCTCACCACGATCCTGACCAATGGCCGCCCTGGGCCGCGGCGGATCACACTCTGGTTGAAGAATCTCGTCAGCTCCCTGCTACGCCACCCGATCAGGACTGTGCGCGTGCTGCAACCGTTGGGCTGGGCGAAAGAATTTCTGATTCTGCTCTGTATGCAGGCGCTCGATGGCGAAATCGAGATGCGCTGGCAACGCCCCTGGTTCTGGCCGTTCAGGAAGTTTCTTCTCAGCCGAGGAGAGAAGGTGCCAACCTACATCCCGCGGGCAAATGAATTTGCCCAGAAGCTCGCGCACCTGACCGGAGGGGTTCCCATGAGCATGATTCCGGAGATCCTCTTCAATGTTCCGAGCACGGCTCACTGCATTGGAGGTTGCGTCATTGCTGACTCCAGCAGCCACGGCGTGGTTGATTCACGCCATCGGGTTTTCAACTATAAGAATATGTACATCTGCGACGGATCGGTGGTAGCGGCCAACCTCGGGGTCAATCCCAGCCTGACCATTACCGCGCTTGCCGAGCGAGCCATGAGTTTCATCCCACCAGTGGCGGAAACGGCTTGGAACGATGCCAGCCTGGGTTCGTGATCAGGCTGGTACGGGTGATGAGGTCGCCCCCGGCGGGCAGCAAGCGATTCAGTAACGCCTGTTCGCACTTCAACCATAAGCGGGGTTGTGTAGAGCAACACACTACACTGGAGCGTGATTAAGTCTCTTGTCATCAAAGGTGAACGGAACGCATTGCGATGACGGAGCCAATGCTCGGCAACGTGGCGTGAGATGTTGAAGCCCATGCCGGCATCCGAGCCTCCAATATCGGCCAGGATCCCATCCAGCGTGAACATCACCTGGACAACATGATTAGTGGCGCAGGGAACTTCACGCCCTTCATCGCAATGCGTTCCAGGAGCAGCGTGGCATCCACGCCGCTGGGTAAAGGCGCGCCACCACAAACATCATCGCGTCCCGCACCGGCTCACGCCCTTCGGGAACTAACCTCTCAACCGGAACAATTACATCGATGATCCATTTCGCCATCGCGTCACGCACCGATTGGCCACCCGGCTGCGCAGTCCGGCTTCAATGGCACTGATCCGCTCGGCAGGGGTGGCATTCTGGGGCAAAAAGTTTGCCAGGGCAGTACGCAGTTGCTCCGGCGCGATCTGGCTGAGGCCAGCTTCGATCACGGCAGCATCCATTGGGGGTTACCTTGAAGCAGCCTAACTTCTACGAACTCGCTTCGCTGTGACCGCAATCACTCGCATGATGTGTAGCCCCCGAATCTCACGCAGATCCGCTCATTTTCACGACGGGTAGCTACTTGCAAATAGCGACTTGATTCTCAAATGTCAAGCTGGGCTTCCGCAAATGCGTTTTTGCGGGCGGCGACATCGTCACCGGGACTGCCACTGTAATTCTGGCCATGGCCGCTGGAGGTCGCGCGGCGACGTCCATTCACCAGTACCTCACAAACAGGTCAGGGGTAAGAAGCCCGTCTTCTCCGGTGCCTAGTGTGAGCTGGTGCAGGCACTTCTGCTCAGTGCGCGGGAGACCAGGAGCTCCGCGATTCGTTGAAGTGCGAAAACCTCGGCGATCATTTCCGGCTGTTCGCTAATCTTCAGCAGTGCCCGTAACCGGTGTGGAAGCACCACAGTCGATAGATTCCTCCTGTTTGTCGTCGCAAGCTTCACCTTCAGCTGCGACTCCAGTCACACTGCACGTTCTAATTGGCAGCTCGGATAGGCTGTCCAGCCGGGCCAAAGTGAGTCCAATCACATCTCTCGGTGACGAAGAGCACCGCAGTTTTTGCCCAGGAACAGCACAATATCATTGTTGCAGGACGTCCGGGACCTTCCTAGAACGTGAGCTCCCGGGGGAGGTATTTATGACAACACTAACTCTTCTGGCGATTGCCGTGGTGGCTGTCGCAGTCGGGCTTTTTCTTTCCCGCGTCATCCCAGCAGTGCAGGCCTATTTCATGTACCGCGGCAAGCGGCTCATCACCTGCCCGGAGACGCTGACCAACGAAGCTGTGGATGTGGCAGCGAGAAAGGCCGCCACATGGGCCTTTGTCGGTGAATCGACTCTTCGCTTGGATCAATGCTCGCGCTGGCCGGAGCGCCAGGACTGTGGTCAGGAGTGCCTGCGGCAGATTGAGGCCGATCCGGAGAACTGCCTGGTCTGGAACATTGTGTCCAACTGGTATGAAGGGAAAAAGTGTGTGTATTGCCACAAGCGCTTTGGACCGCTTCAACATCTCGATCACGCTCCGGCACTCTTGGGACCTGATCACAAGACGCTTGAGTGGGACCACGTCCAACCTGAGCAGCTTCCAGAGTTGTTTTCGACCCATAAGCCCGTCTGCTGGAGCTGCCATGTTACTCAGACGCTCCGGCGGGAGTATCCGGAGCTGGTGGTATATCGCAATCGGTGATGAGTGATGGGAGCCCGAGATTTAGAAGAAGGAGGTAACTCCGATGTTTGAACAGGAACTTGAAATGGAAGAACGGGAAGCATCTGCCATCCCGTTGCTGTTGATCGTGGTCCTCATCCTGGCGATAGTTGGGGTGGCGGGGTACTATCTGTGGCAAAGCCAGCAAGTCCTCACACCACAACAGGCTGCCACCGTGATTAGCGCGGTGGAAGCGCAAAATCCGGCCCTGATTCAAGTTCACGTAGGGAAAGTGACCGCTAGTGTGGCGGTGAAGCCGCACGATCCAAATTACCGCCTGCTGGAGAAGGCCGGCTTGTTGAAATTGGGCAAGGACCAGGGCCGCTTTACTCCGGTAATGCTGACTACCCTGGGGGTAAGCCAATTTCAGGAGATCGCTGGCGTAAGGACGACGAAAGAAGGGGACGACGCCGAAGGCTACGAAGTGCCAATTGCCGAGCGCAAGCTGGTTGAGATCTCCAATATCACCATGATCAATCCGAACCGTGCGATTGTGGACTTCACCTGGAAATGGGAACCGAATCAGTTAGGTGAGGTCTTTGATGCGTCCGGCCCGCTGGTCAAGAGCTTCAACACCTGGGAGCGTGGGGCCCTGATCCAAAAGTACGGCGCCAATTTTTATCACGCTAATCCGGTCAGGACAACATTGGCTTTGGCGAAGGTTGGGAAGCGCTGGGAGATTGCAGCAGAGTAACATCCATGCCCGTGGGGCAGTTCGGCCTTGTGCCCTATACGGCTGCACGCCGGTGACCTGAAGGCATCGGCCAAGGAGGTTCGCCATGGCAACATCGAATACTCTCACACTTATTGATAATCGCACTGCCACGAGTTATCACGTGCCAATTGAGAACGGGACGATCCGGGCCATGGACTTGCGGACGATCAAGACCGACCCTGATGACTTTGGGCTCATGACTTATGACCCCGCGTTCACGAATACTGCGTCCTGCCGCAGCAGCATTACCTTTATTGACGGCGAACGCGGCATCCTGCGCTACCGGGGCTATCCGATCGAAGTGCTGGCGGAACATTGCACCTTCCTCGAGGTGGCGTATTTGCTTCTGTTCGGCGAATTGCCCACTGCAGACGATCTGAAAAGCTGGGTCAGTGATATCACCTATCACACCATGCTGCCGGAAACCACGAAGAAGTTCATGGAAGGCTTTCACTACGATGCCCACCCCATGGCCATGCTGGTGAGCACAGTAGCAGCCTTGTCCACCGTTTACCCCAAGGCGAGAGAAATTCACGATCCTGCCAACCGGCGGCTGCAGATTAAGCGACTGATTGGCAAGATGCCATCGATCGCGGCCATGTCATATCGGCACAGTCTCGGGTTTCCGTACGTTTATCCGGACAACGATCTCAGTTACCCTGAGAATTTCATGAACATGCTGTGGAAGATGGTGGAGCCCAAGTACGCAGCCAATCCTGTCATAGCCCGAGCCTTGGACATTCTGTTCATCCTGCATGCCGACCACGAACAGAACTGCAGCACCAATGCTATGCGGTCAGTGGGCAGCGCGCACACGGATCCTTATCTCGCGACCGCGGCTGCGGCCGCTGCCTTGGCCGGACCGCTCCACGGCGGGGCCAATGAAGCGGTTCTTGAAATGCTCGACGAAATCGGCTCCAAGGAAAATGTCTACGCCTACATCAAGAAGATTAAAGAAGGGCACGGCAAGCTGATGGGCTTTGGCCATCGCGTGTACAAGAACTACGATCCCCGCGCCAAGATCATCAAGTGGACTGCGGAAAACGTATTCGAGGTTACCGGTCGCAATCCCAAACTCGACATCGCCCTGGAACTGGAGCGAATTGCCGTCGAGGATGAATACTTTGTTACACGCAAGCTGTATCCCAACGTGGACTTCTACTCGGGGATCATTTACCAGGCCATGGGCTTCAAGCCGGAGATGTTTACCGTGCTGTTTGCCATCCCACGCACGGCGGGGTGGCTCGCCCAATGGCAAGAGATGATCACCGATCCAGAACAGAAGATCGCCCGTCCGCGCCAGGTCTATACGGGGCACGAACTACGGACGCTTGTGCCCGTTGAAGAGCGCGTGCCGGCTCTTGCACATGAGCCTTCACCCCGCCGCTTTGGCGGCTGACGGCGACTTCTCTTCGGGCTGCGCCATCCACGTTTGCAGTTCGTTCATATCTTTTGACACCCTGCACGCTGCGGCGAAAAGGACCAGGGACAGGATGAAGCTGCACAGAGGTATTACATACATGGCACTATGCAGACCAACGGCTCGAAATGGATCGGTAATGGAACTTGCTCCAGCGGTGGTCATAGCAAGCCGAGCGAAGTGGTCGCTCAGTTTACCTGTCAATACAGGACCGATGCTTCCGCCCAGCAGGTACATCGCAAAGAAATAGATCGCCATTGCCGTGGCACGCAGGCTTGGCTGAACGACGTCTTGAATTGCCGCGTAAACACCTGAATAGTACACATAACAAAACATGCAGCCGGTTCCCATCAGCAAGCTGAAGCTGACGAGGTTTTCCCCTGGGCGGGTCAGCGCCAAGTAAATGCAAAGCGCTGCCAGCAGCAGGGAAGCTGAAGCCAGCAGCAAACGGCCATTAGACCTGTCCCGGAGAACGTAATCTGCTCCCCACCCTCCCAGTAGCAAACCGGGAATTCCAACCGCCCCAAGCACGAGCGCAGCGACAGCATTCGCCTGCTTCAGATTGAGCCCGTGGTAACGACTCAGTAGAGCAGGCAAGAAGGTGCTGATGGTGTACATGTTGAAGTTAAAGAGGGCCCCGGAAATGATCAACCAACGGATGGTGGGGATTCTCAGAACACGCCAATAGGGTGAGCCTTCGTCTGTCCGCCCTGCCCGTGGCACTGCTTCTGTCGCACCCCGGAGTGGTTCAGGGATCTGCAGCGCAAGAAGCGCGAGAACGAGACCTGGCACACAGGCAACGTAGAAAGCAACGCGCCAACCATAGGCTGCGGCAATACGTCCGCTCACAAGGGTCCCAAAAAAGGTGCCGAGTGGAAGTCCCAGCATGAAAAACGAAAGGGCGAAGGCCCTCTTTTCGGCAGGATAGAGGTCACCGATCAATGAACTCGATGCGGGGGCGCAGCTTGCCTCTCCGATGCCCACGCCCACTCTGGCCGCGAATAGTGTCGCGTAGCTCCAGGCCATTCCGGAAGCTGCCGTTAGCAAGCTCCACACCGCGACGCCGATACCGAGGATTCTCGGCCGGTTCCAACGATCTGATAGGCGCCCCAGGGGAACTCCCACAAAGGCGTAGAGAATAATAAATGCGGTCGCCAGCCACCCGATCTGCGAATCGTTTAGAGCCCATTCTTTGCGAATTGGCTCGGCAACGGCGCCAAACATATTTCGGTCGAAAAAATTCAGCAGATTAATGGCGAACAAGATAATGAGCGCAGAGCGGGCTCCGTGTCTGGGGTCCGTCACATCGGTCCTTTGAGGAAGTTGCCGCCCCATTCTATCGAAACAGTCCGTCTCTGTAGTACCAGAATGCCAGTTCAAGTTACGACAAGGTAACTGCGCCGGGCTCGTGATTCCCATCACGAAAGGAGGTGACCTCACGCACCACGACGTATGGAGCGCGAAGGCTGTAATGGCGAGGAGTTCCATCTGATTTCGGATCCTATTCCGGACGGCGATGGGTTTGCTCTTGAAGGAATCGCTCGCAGGTCCGGGAAATCGAGATACATTCGCATTTCGTTGTCGATAGTGGATACACTGAGGCGGGAAGTCATATTCGATGCCCAGCTTGACATTGCTGCCTAATCGCGCTTCTTATAGGCTTTTTCTGGTAACAAACCATTAGTGTCACACACTTTTGAACTCGAAATCGTCACTCCGGAAAGGTTGGTGGTTCGGGACAGCGTGGAAGCAATGCAGATTCCTGGAAGGAACGGATATCTAGGCATACTGCCCGGTCACGCACCCCTGATTACCGAACTGGGGATCGGCGAGATCAGCTACCGGAAGAATGGACAGTCGCACTATCTAGCGGTTGCGTGGGGTTTCGCCGAAGTGCTACCGGACCGAGTCAACATCCTGGCGGAGACGGCGGAGCACGCTGAGGAAATTAGCGTGAGACGGGCACATGAAGCAAAAAAACGCGCCGAGCATCGGCTGAAGAGCGATGACCCAAACGTCGATTGTGCCCGCGCCCTCCGTGCACTCATGCGCGCCGCAACGCGGCTGGAGGTGGCAGGGCGATAAGCGGGCGGTAACAGGTGCCATCGAGGAGCACAACATAGACTACCTCTGGTCCGGCATATCGCGTGCCAAAGGCGAGGTTGGCAGTGGCCCAGGTGCGCCGCAAGACCCCTTCATGTATTCTGCTTGTGCGTTTTTTGTCATCAGCACAGAACTATAGAACTGATGACGAAAACCGGGGGTTCGAGACGCAGGGCGCCGCCACCCTTGGTCTATCGTGCAGGGTGCCAGAGTGGCGAAAGCTACTCTGTCAGGAGGGTTATGTCAGACGACCACAACAAGTTCGTCCTGGAACGCGACGATTTTCAGCAACTCCTCGACACCTTGGCCAAACGAGGCTATCGAGTCGTCGGACCCACGATCCGGGACGGAGCGATTGTCTATGACACGCTAAGTTCCACGGCTGACTTGCCGTCGGGATGGACGGACGAACAGAACGGCGGGACATATCGCTTGCGCAGGCGGAACGATCAAGCCCTGTTTGGCTACGCAGTTGGCCCGCACTCCTGGAAGAGGTTTTTGCATCCGCCAGTCTTACGGTTGTGGCAAGCCACGCGCGAGGGAAATCGTCTTGAAATTCGGGAAGAGCTCCACGAAAACCCTAAAATGGCGTTCATCGGAGTGCGTTCCTGCGAACTGCACGCGATCGCCATCCAGGACCGGGTATTCATTCACGGGCAGCATGTTGAAACGGGGTATAAATCCCGACGAGAACAAGTTTTTATCGTGGCAGTGAACTGTGGCCAGGCGGGTGGGACATGTTTTTGCGCGTCTATGAACGCCGGCCCGAAGGCGACTTCTGGTTTTGACCTTGCCCTCACTGAAGTTCTTGAGGACGGCCGCCATTATTTCTTGATAGAGGCCGGCACCGAATGTGGCGCCCAGGTTCTACAGGAGCTTCCTCACAGACCCCCAGCGAAAGCCGAAGAGGAAGCGGCCGAACGCATTTACGCAAGAACCGCACAACAAATGGGCCGCAAAATGGATACGGTGGATATCAAGCAACTACTCTACCGAAACTATGAGCACGCTCGATGGAACGATGTGGCGGCGCGCTGCCTGACTTGCGGCAACTGCACGATGGTCTGTCCTACCTGTTTCTGTACGACCGTGGAAGATGTCACCGATCTGAAGGGTGAACATGCTGAACGTTGGCAGAAGTGGGATTCCTGTTTCACGATGGACTTTTCCTATATTCATGGCGGCAGCATTCGTTCCACACCCAAGTCTCGCTACCGCCAGTGGATGACCCATAAGCTTGCGACCTGGATAGATCAGTTTGGCAGCTCGGGCTGTGTCGGATGCGGCCGCTGTATCACCTGGTGTCCGGTTGGCATTGACATCACCGAAGAAGTAGCCGCGATCCGAGGAACGAAGAAGGACGACGATGGAAACACTACAGAACCTGCTGGCTGAGCATCCCTTCGCCCAGGGCTTGGAAGAGCGCTACCTGGCGCTTCTCACGGGCTGTGCCTCCAATGTTCGTTTCGAGGCTGGGCGAGTGATCTTGCGTGAGGGAGAAGAGGCCAATCAATTTTATCTGGTTCGCGAAGGGAATCTGGCGGTGGAACTGCATGCGGCCGAACGCGGTGCGATCACGGTTCTGACCGTAGGAGCCGGGGAGGTGCTGGGATGGTCTTGGCTCGTTCCGCCTTATCGCTGGAACTTTGACGCGCGCGCCCTGGAACCTACCCGCGCAATTGCATTGGATGGAAAGTGCCTCCGGACAAAAGCCGAACAGGATCACGACCTTGGTTACGAACTGCTGAAGCGGGTTGCCCAGGTCATGGAAGAACGCCTGCAAGCGACCAGGCTGCAGCTATTGAATGTTTATGATGTCCATTCTTGAGGACCAGACCCATCGCGTCCCGGTGCACCCGATGGTGCCAGAGCCTTGGCGGATTCGGCGCATGCAACGGGAGACCCACGATACGTTCACGCTGGAACTCGAATCGGCGGAGGCCCGGGATGGATTTCATTTTCAGGCGGGACAATTCAACATGGTCTACCTGTTTGGTGTGGGCGAGGTGCCCATCTCCATTAGTGGAGACCCCAATGAGCCCCAAAAGCTCGTGCACACGATTCGCGCCGTGGGTGCGGTGACGAAGGCCATGCGTGCGGCTAAAGTTGGAGACGCGCTCGGGGTCCGCGGTCCCTTTGGAAGCTGCTGGCCCGTACAGGAAGGTGCCGGCAGAGATCTTCTGATCGTGGCGGGAGGCATCGGCCTGGCTCCATTGCGGCCAGTAGTATACGAAATATTAGCCAAGCGCAAGAACTACGGACAGATTGCCCTTCTCTATGGGACGCGCACCCCTGCTGACATACTCTACCGAAAAGAGCTGGAGGGGTGGGGCAAACGCAATGGCGTTCAAGCCCATATCACCGTCGATCGTGCGTCCGGGACATGGTCTGGTAACGTTGGCGTCGTCACCACCTTGATCTCCAAGGCACAGTTCAACTCCCGCAATACAGTGGCGATGATCTGCGGACCCGAGGTAATGATGCGCTTCACCGTGCGGGAACTCCAGAGACGCGGAATCGCACTGGAAAACATTTACATTTCAATGGAGCGCAACATGAAGTGTGCTGTCGGTTTTTGCGGACACTGTCAGTTTGGCCCTACCTTTATCTGCAAGGAGGGCCCAGTTTTTCCCTACCATGGCATACAAGAACTTCTTGCGATAAGAGAGCTCTGACATGAAAACGCCTCCCAAACCCAAACTTGCGGTCTGGAAGTTCTCCTCCTGTGATGGATGCCAGTTGAGCCTGCTCGATTGCGAAGACGAGCTGCTGGCACTTGCGGGCGAGGTGGAAATTGCGAACTTTCCCGAGGCCTCTCGCGCGGTAGTCAAAGGCCCCTACGATCTATCGCTGGTCGAGGGCTCGATTACGACGCCGCATGATGCCGAGCGCATTCATCAGGTGCGGCGGGGTTCAAAGTTCCTCGTGACCATCGGCGCTTGTGCTACCGCGGGCGGAATCCAGGCGCTGCGGAATTTCAAAGACGTTAAGGAATTCATCTCCATTGTCTACGCTACGCCGGCCTACATCGACACTCTCAACAAGTCCACGCCGATCGCCGATCACGTGCGGGTTGATTTTGAGTTGCGCGGCTGCCCCATCAACAAGCATCAGCTGGTGGAAGTGATTAGCGCGTTCTTGCACGGACGCAAGCCGAATACGCCAGCCCATAGCGTCTGCGTTGAGTGCAAGCAACGAGGAACTGTGTGCGTGATGGTGGCACACGGGACGCCTTGCCTGGGCCCGGTGACACACGCCGGTTGTGGCGCGATTTGCCCCTCGTACAACCGCGGTTGCTATGGCTGCTTTGGTCCCATGGAAACCCCGAACACCAAATCACTGAGCGCCTCGTGGACTGGGCTGGGGGTAAAGGAACAGGGCTTGCTACAAGTGTTTCGCAGCTTCAATGCGTACGCTGAACCGTTCCGCCGGGAAAGCGAGCAGCATGAGGACTAAGACCATCAAGGTTGACTACCTGGCTCGAGTCGAAGGCGAGGGTGGTCTCTACATCAAGGTCCGCGACAACAAAGTGGTCGACGTCAAGCTGAAAATCTTTGAGCCGCCGCGTTTTTTTGAGGCCTTCCTGCGCGGTCGCAATTTTGCTGAAGTTCCCGATATCACCGCGCGGATTTGCGGCATCTGCCCCATCGCGTACCAGATGAGTTCCGTCCACGCCATCGAGAACGCCTTCGGTGCGAAGGTCGACGGTCAATTGCGGGCGCTGCGGCGGCTCATCTACTGCGGCGAGTGGATCGAAAGCCACACGCTGCATGTCTACATGCTGCACGCGCCTGACTTCCTCGGCTATCAGGATGCCATCCAGATGGCGAAGGACCACGCCAGCGTGGTACGGCGGGGCCTGCAACTGAAGAAGGCGGGCAACGAAATCGTTACGTTGCTGGGCGGAAGAGAAATTCATCCGATTAATGTTCGCGTCGGGGGTTTCTATAAAGTGCCGACGCGCAGCGAGCTGGCGGCCCTGGCAGAACGGTTGAAGTGGGCGCGAGATGCAGCTCTCGAAACCGTGCGCTGGACCGCGAGCATGCCCTTTCCAGACTTCGAACGGGATTACCTGTTTGTTGCCCTGAGGCATCCCAACGAATATCCGTTTAATGAAGGAAGGCTGGTATCGAATAGTGGACTGGACATCGTGGTTCAGGAATACGAAAACAACTTCATTGAGGAACAGGTCCAGCACTCGAACGCACTGCACTCGGTACTGAAGCGGCATGGGCCGTATTTTGTAGGCCCCATGGCTCGTTACAGTTTGAACTTTGACCGGCTCTCACCGCTGGCGCAGGAAGCCGCCCGCGACGCTGGCCTCACGCCTATTTGCCAAAACCCCTTCAAGAGCATCGTTGTCCGCAGTGTGGAAATCCTGTACGCCTGCGATGAAGCTCTGCGCATCATCGCGCAGTACGAGCCGCCGGAGCGGCCGGCGATTGATATCCCAGTGCTTGCGGCCAGCGGCTGCAGTTGTACGGAAGCGCCGCGCGGCATTCTGTATCACCGTTATCGCGTGGACGAACAAGGCGCCATTCTCGATGCGAAGATTGTTCCGCCAACATCCCAGAATCAGAAGGTCATCGAGCAAGATCTGTCACAATTCGTCCCCAAGTTCCTCACGCTTCCCGAAGACGAGCTCGGGTGGCGTTGTGAGCAAGCCGTGCGAAACTATGATCCCTGCATCTCTTGTGCCACACATTTTCTTAAGCTCGAAGTCGATCGCGGATGAGCGCATCGATAGCTGTCTATTTAGGTTTTGGACTTCGTGGCGGCAGCACTCGAAGAGGGTCCTACTGAAGTGATCGGCGTGATTCAAGCGTCAAGAGTTCTTGTGATCGGTATTGGTAACGCGTATCGCCATGACGATGCCGCCGGCCTAGTGGTTGCTCGGTACTTGAAAGGTCAGACCCACAGCTCCTGCGAAGTGCATGAACAGGTCGGAGAGGGAACGGCCTTGATGGAGTTGTGGAAATGTGCCGAGCGCGTCGTCGTGGTCGACGCAGTTCAATCCGGTGCGATTGCGGGAACAGTTCATCGCTTCAACGTTAATCTGAGTTCGTTGCCAGCACCGATTTTTCGCGACTCGACGCATGCATTCGGGCTCAACGAGGCTGTTGAGCTGAGCCGGGCGTTGAAGCAACTTCCCCCCAATTTCATTATTTACGGCATCGAAGGCCAGAACTTTGACACGGGGATCGGACTCTCCTCTGCTGTTCTAGGTGCTGTAAACGACTTGGCAGCAAAACTGCAGCATGAAGTTGAGACGATGTAGTCCTGCTTTGGCGGCTTTGCCCGCAACGCAGGCTTAAGCCACGGATATCCGAGGTTAGATCCAGGCAGATCCACTCCTCTCTTCTCGCGGTTGCTACTCGTGCAGGTACTCAACTCACAGAGCAGGTGTGATTGCGATCACAACCCACAGAGACCGTCATCACGGCCTACAAGTACTGGAGAGAGTGCAATCAAGTCAGGGTTGCGCGACCGGCCGAAGAAGGATGAAATCCGCGCATAAGGTGGCAGTCATGGAAAACGACGAGTTCGTCAGGTGCCCTCTCTCCGACGGGCTTGCCAAGGTGAGACGATCTGATCTGATCGCATTGCTGGCCGGGGCCAACCTCCGTGAGAAACTGAAAAAGAACATGGCGGAATTCACGTCGTTCGCTGCGGGAGATCAGGCAGTGCGCAGATTACGGAATAGCCCACGACGGCAGAAGATGTTTGCGACCGCTGGCTGAAGGGAAAGTTTGCCCTGGATGCAAATTCGAAGCTTGAATTCTTACGAGGTGCGTCATGAAACCAAGTGTATTTTTCTCTGCGTTTGAGCCGCTGCATGAAGTACCAGAGGTATGCGATGTCTGCCATTTGGATCCTCCGGCGCTTAGCTATGAATTCGGGACCACTGGAGAAGGCGGAGAACCAGAGGAGCAGAAAGGATTCTGCTGCCGTTGGTGTGCTGCGGAACTCTTGCACAAGCTCGAGCGAGCCGGTGCTCAGAGGCGGGCGCAGGAAGAGGCCGATCTGAAAGTGGATGAGTTCGACATCCTCGATTCCCCGGAACCCGAACTTGCGGTCTCGATTCATTAGATAGTAGTCGATGCTGCAGCGGCCTTCGCGGCGGGTGCCGGAATTTAGCCCAGCCGTTGAGCTCGGCGTATTAGAAGGGAGCACAGATCAATGTCCACTCTTTGGGAGTCTCGCTATTCGCTCCGTGCGCGGGAGTGCAAGAGTTCCACGATTCGGGAACTGCTGAAGATCAGCGAACAACCGGGAATGATCTCTTTCGCCGGCGGGCTGCCCGCCGGCGAGGTTTTTCCGGTTCAACGGTTCCAGGAAGCCTGCCAGAAAGTCTTAGCCACGCATGCCGGACCGGCCCTGCAGTATGGCGCGACGGAAGGGTACGAGCCGCTGCGCGACATGATCGCCCGCCATATGGCACGCTACGCCATCCTGGCCAAGGTCGAAAATGTGCTCATCACTTCTGGCTCGCAGCAGGCGCTCGACTTAATCGGGAAATTGCTGATCAACTCCGGCGATCGGGTGCTGGTCGAGGCGCCAACTTACCTCGGGGCACTGCAGGCGTTCAACGGCTACGGCGCCCAATACCTCTCTGTTCCCATTGATGACGACGGACTACGCACTGAGTTGCTGGAGCCTTCGCTGCGTCTGGGCCCAAAATTCATGTACATCCTGCCGAACTTTCAGAACCCAGCGGGCGTCACCCTGTCGCAGGGGCGCCGCCATCAGTTGATTCTGCTGGCCGACAAGTACGGAATCCCAATCGTCGAAGATGATCCCTATGGCCAATTGCGTTATGAAGGCGAACACATCGCGCCACTGGTTGTGCTGGACCGGGAGAACCTGCGCCGCGACAACGGATTTTCCATCGGCAACGTCATCTATCTCAGCACATTCTCCAAGACTCTGGCTCCCGGCCTTCGTCTGGGCTGGATCGTGGCCCCGCCCAAGATCATCAGCAAGCTGGTTCAATTGAAGCAGGGCGCCGACCTGCACACTTCGACCTTCATCCAATGTGTAGCATTTGAGGTCGCACGCGGGGGATTTCTTGATCAGCATGTGAAGCTGATTCGTGGAGTCTATCGGCAGCGGCGCGATGTTATGCTCCAGGCTCTGAGAGAGTTTTTCCCGCCGGAAGTCACCTGGACTCACCCCCAGGGCGGCCTGTTTCTGTGGGTAACCTTGCCGGAAGGGATGGATTCCCAGTCGCTGTTCCGATCCGCGCTGGCGGAGAACGTAGCCTTTGTGCCCGGGGATTCGTTTTACGCCGGCAATGGCCCGGAGAGCTGTCGTCATTTGCGACTGAACTTTTCGCATCCCAACCCAGAACAAATACGTGAGGGCATACGCCGCCTCTCAGTGGCGGTAAAGAGGCAGCTTTCACCGTCAGCATGCGAGGTGGTCTGAAATAGCTCCCCTGGCGAAGTCTCAATGCCTGTGCGTCGTCGTGGCATCAGCGCTCAAGCCGGCCATCTGTAAACCCCTCCCCCGAAAGCCCTGTCCGGCAACGACACCAATAACGTGATCCAGGTCACATTTGGCTGTGCTCCTGATCATGGCGAGAAACCCCTGCTGGATCGACACTAATGACTGAACAAAGCGGGGGGACAATCCCGATGCTCTCAAATAGACTTGTACGGCTCATCGAGACCCACGCTAACGCATTGGCGTTGAGTCTTTCCGAAAAAGTCCAAGCTTCCGGGCAACTCAGGGAGTACCATAGGGTTCCCATTTACGAACTGAACGCCCGGGTGTACGAGATCTACCATCAATTGGGCAATTGGCTGCTGGAACGAAAAGAGCAAGACATCGAGCATCGTTACACGGCGATTGGGAGTCGTCGCGCCGCTCAGGGAGTACCGCTCAGCCAGTTGATCCGGGCCATTGTACTCACCAAGCAAAACCTCTGGGAGTTCCTGAAGCGAGAGTCGGTAGTCGATAACCCCATCGAGCTATTTGGCCAACAGGAACTGTTGGAACTGTTGGATCAGTTTTTCGATTCCGCAATTTACTATGCCGTCCTGGGTTATGAACGGATGCCCAAACGGCACGCCCAGCATGAAGTTGTCGTCGCTGGGACGGCACATTGAGGAGAGAGCACATGTCCTGGGACCTCGAATACAAGAAGAAACTCCAAACCGCGGATGAAGCTTTGCGCTGCGTTCGCTCCGGCACGCGAGTCTATATTCAGCCGGGTTGTGCTGAGCCGGAGGCGCTGGTGGAAGCCCTGATGCGTCGCGCGCCTGAACTGTACGACGTGGAGATCGTACACATGATGACTATGGGCTGTGCGCCTTATGTAGCCCCGGAGATGGCGGGACATTTCCGGCACAACGCGATGTTTATCGGCGGCAACGTGCGGGAAGCCATCAACGACGGCCGGGCCGACTACACTCCGATTTATCTGAGCGAGATTGAAGCGCTCTTCGAAAGCGGCGCCATGCCGATTGATGTGGCATTGATTGAAGTCTCGCCTCCGGATTCCCACGGTTTTTGCAGTTTTGGCGTCGGCGTGGACACCACGCTGACCGCCGCCAAGTGTGCCCGCTACGTTGTCGCCCAGGTCAACGACTATATGCCTCGAACCTATGGCGACAGCTTCATTCATGTCAGTGACCTAGATGCGGTGGTGGAATCGTCACGGCCGCTATGCGAACTCAAGAAGCCAGAGGTCACTGATATGCACGTCGCCATCGCGCGCAACGTAGCGGGCCTGATTGACGACGGGGCAGTTCTGCAAACGGGTGTTGGAGGCATCCCGGACGCGGTTCTGCCCTTTCTCGGTGACCGCAAAGACCTGGGGGTACACAGCGAATTAGTTTCCGAGGGCGTGATTCCCCTGATCGAGAATGGCGTGATCACTGGGGCGCGCAAGAACTACAAGCCGCGCAAGATCATCGTTGGGTTCGCCCTGGGCACGAGGCGTTTTTTTGAATTCATAGACAACAACCCGATCTTCGAATTTCATCCGACGGCCTACACGAACGATCCGGCGCTGATTGCCCGCAATGACAACATGGTCGCGATCAATTCAGCTCTGCAAGTTGATCTCACCGGCCAGGTCTGCTCGGATTCGATTGGCAACCAGTTTTACAGCGGCATTGGCGGACAGGTGGACTTTCTCCGCGGCGCCTCCCGCTCCAAAGGTGGAAAGCCCATCATCGCGATCTCATCGACGGCAAAGAATGGAACCATCTCGCGCATAGTGCCCATGCTCAGCCCCGGGGCCGGCGTGGTTACATCGCGCGGACTGGTTCGCTATGTCGTGACTGAGCATGGAGTCGCTTATCTGCACGGAAAGTCAATCCGCGAGCGGGCCAGAGCCCTGATCCAGATCGCGGATCCAAAGTTTCGCGCAGAACTGTACGAATACTGCGAAAGAACGAAATGGTTGCAGCACCCTGAGGTGACGCAGGCAGTCTTGAGGTGATCCATGTCGAGGCTCGCACGGGGCAACATCGAAATCAACATTGAGGAGTGCAAAGGATGCGGGCTCTGTGTCGAGTCGTGTCCGCCAAAGTGTCTGGCACTGGCCGATGAGCTGAGCGCCTATGGCGTGCATCCGGCGTTGTATGCGGGCGACGGCTGCACGGGTTGCGGCATTTGCTTCTACTGCTGCCCGGAGCCGGGAGCGATCACCGTCTTCCGCATGGCAGCGCCGCCGAAGCCAGCCGCGGGATCGCGAGGAGGGCAACATGCGCCGGCTCTGTAAGGGCAATGTGGCCGTGATCAAGGGCGCAATCCTCGCCGGTTGCCGCGCCTTCTATGGTTATCCTATTACTCCCGCCAGCGAGATCACCGAAGCGGCAGCCTTGTATCTGCCGCAGGTTGGAGGAACCTTCCTCCAGGCGGAGAGTGAAGTCGCCGCGATCAATATGGTCTATGGCGCCGCTGCGGCCGGGGTCCGCGTTATGAGCGCCTCCTCTGGCCCCGGCCTCAGCCTGATGCAGGAGGGTATTTCCTATCTGGCAGGGGCTGAACTTCCCTGCGTGATCGTGAACGTAATGCGCGGCGGTCCTGGCCTGGGAAATATCGCCCCCGAGCAAAGCGACTATTTCGCCACCGTGAAAGGAGGAGGGCACGGCAACTATCGCAATTTCGTTCTGGCGCCCGCTTCGGTGCAGGAAATGGCTGAGCTCACCATGTTGGCCTTTGATCTGGCGGACAAGTATCGCAATCCTGCTATCGTGCTGGCCGATGGCTTCGTCGGACAAATGATGGAATCGCTGGACCTTGAGTTTCGGGAGGCGATGGTTCCAGAGAAGCCGTGGGCGGTGAAGGGTACTCCAGAGACACGCCAGAATTTGGTCTCTTCGATCTACCTGGAACCTGACGACCTGGAGGAACACCAGCGCCGCATGGAGGGAAAATATATCCGGGCGCAGCAAACCGAGACCATGTTTGAACAGTACGAGACCGATGACGCAGAACTGCTGCTTGTTGGGTACGGCATCGTGTCGCGGGTCCTGCGCTCGGCCGTGGAACAGGCACGAAAGCAAGGTTGGAAGGTGGGACTCTTCCGTCCTATTACGCTGTGGCCGTACCCCTCGAAAGAACTGGCAGGCATCGCCTCCGAGGCGGCAAGCGTTCTGGTCGTTGAACTGAGCAACGGCCAGATGCTAGAGGACGTACAACTGGCGGTGGGAAGCAATAAGCCGGTAGCTTTTTATGGCCGGGTCGGCGGCAACGTGCCATCGGTCGAAGAGGTACTTGAACAAATTGAAAAACAGATCTCGGTAGTTATGTGATTGGCAGGCACCTTATATGGATACAGTCATAGAAAGCGAAGCGCTAAGGATGGCGGTCGAAAGCAACAGCGGTCCGAGTGAACCACATGCCGGCAGCAACGCTTACGAAGTAGTCCACTCCAAGTCGCCGGTGTTCTACGACACCTACGAGCGCAAGTCAGAATTAAAGCACCAGACACACTACTGTCCGGGATGTGGGCATGGCGTTGCGCATAAGTTGATTGCCGAGGCAATCCAAGAGTTGGGCCTGCAAGACCAGACTATCTTTGTCAGTCCGGTGGGCTGCTCGGTGTTTGCCTACTACTATTTTGATGTGGGAAATGTGCAGGTGGCTCACGGACGCGCCCCCGCCGCGGCTACAGGATTGAAGCGGGCTTGCCCCGAAAAACTGGTGATCGCATACCAGGGGGACGGTGACCTGGCCGCTATCGGGACCGCCGAGATTATTCATGCCGCGAACCGGGGCGAGAAAATCACAGTCTTCTTCGTGAACAATGCAATTTATGGCATGACCGGCGGCCAAATGGCTCCCACCACACTGGTGGGACAGAAAAGCACGACCTCGCCCTGGGGACGCCGGCCCGCAAACGAGGGCTTTCCATTGCACATGTCGGAACTGCTTTCCACGCTTGAAGCTCCCGTTTATATCGAGCGTGTGGCTCTATCGGATAACAAAAACATCATGCGGGCGCGGCGGGCGATTCGCAAAGCCCTCGAAAATCAGCGCGACAACCTGGGCTTTTCGTTCGTCGAGATACTCTCGCCTTGCCCGACGATTTGGGGCAAGGATCCCGTAGATGCACGCCGTTGGGTAGCGGAACAGATGGTTCCCGCTTTTCCGTTGAACGTCTTCCGTGACCGGAAGCTGGAAATCCCTCCGGTCCCGGCGGCCCCGCAGCGCCCTGTCTCAGAGGTGCTCGACATCCGAAAACAAGAAGCATCTGGCCCCTCGCCGACATACGCACATGCATTCCAGGAGTTCACCATCAAGCTCGCCGGCTTTGGCGGACAGGGTGTGCTCTTGCTCGGACAGCTACTGGCCGAGATGGGCATGCGCGAAGGACTGGAAGTAAGCTGGCTTCCTTCCTACGGGCCGGAGATGCGCTCCGGCAGCGCGAATTGTCATGTATGCCTGTCGAAGCAGCGTATTGGTTCGCCTCTCGTCACGGGTCCCCAAGTTCTAATTGCAATGAGCGAAATCGCCCTTCGCAAATTCGCGCCGCAGGTGGCTCCCGGAGGACTCATTCTTTACTCCAGTGACAAGCTGTCGGAGGACTTTGCCATTCCCGCAGCGGACGTGATCTGCGTTCCCGCTGCACAAATCGCAGACAACCTAGGCTCCGCCAAGGCCACAAACATTGTGATGCTCGGCGCGATGTTGGCCGAGACCAACTGCTTGACCCGCGAATCTGCTCTGGGAGTCCTCGAAGCAAAGGTCAAAGACAGCGCTTTGCTTGAAATCGACCGCAAAGCGCTGGCCGCCGGTTGGGAGTTCTTCATCCATCTAGGCTATGCCGCCGCAGTTGCGCAGGCCGACGGCTTCGCCTATTGAGGCCACGGCGAGCTCAGTGGTTCGGACAGATTGAGAGTGTGGAGGAGCTATTGTGGCAAGGTCAAACGTGAGGCTTCCGAGAAACCGGTCGGAGACTTCGGGAGTTTATCTGTTTCCGGGCAACCTGGCGGCAGATGCAGTGCGAGGGAGGAATTTATGCCAGTCACCAAGCAGCAAGCTTTAGATTATCATTTTGGCGCGCGCCCCGGAAAGATCGAAGTCACGCCGACCAAGCCATGTCGTACCCAACGTGATCTCAGCCTCGCCTACACTCCCGGGGTTGCTGATCCTTGTCTGGAGATCCAGCAGAATCCGCACGATGCTTTCAAATACACCGCCCGCGGTAACCTGGTTGGAGTAGTAAGCAATGGGACCGCAGTCCTTGGCCTGGGGGACATTGGGGCCCTCGCCGGTAAGCCAGTGATGGAAGGCAAGGCCGTCCTGTTCAAGCGCTTTGCCGATGTGGACGTCTTTGACATCGAACTGGATACCCGCGACCCCGACGAGATCATCAAGGTCTGCCAGCTCCTGGAGCCCACCTTCGGTGGCATTAACCTTGAGGACATTAAGGCACCGGAGTGCTTCTACATCGAAGAAATGCTGCGGAAGACCATGAAGATTCCAGTGTTTCACGATGATCAGCACGGCACAGCAATCATCTCCGGAGCGGCGCTGCTAAACGCGCTCGAGATTGTTGGTAAAGACATCGGCGCGGTGCGCATTGCATTCAACGGCGCGGGCGCGGCTGGCATCGCATGTGCCGAGCACTATGTTCGTCTGGGGGTAAAGCGGGACAATATCATTCTGTGCGACACCAAAGGGGTCATTTACAAAGGCCGCGAGGGAGGCATGAACCGCCACAAGGAGCGCTTCGCGCATGACACCAGACTACGCACACTGGCCGAGGCCATGAAGGCTGCCGACGTGTTCGTTGGCTGCTCCGTAAGAGGTGCAGTCACGCGAGATATGGTGCGATCCATGGCGGCCCGACCTATTGTTTTCGCCATGGCGAACCCCGACCCGGAAATTTCCTACGAAGAAGTAAGGGCCAGCAGGAATGATGTCATCGTCGCAACTGGGCGTTCCGACTATCCCAATCAGGTAAACAATGTGCTCGGTTTCCCATTCATTTTCCGTGGCGCCTTGGACGTGCGAGCCACGGCGATCAATGAAGAGATGAAGCTTGCCGCCACGCGAGCCCTGGCGGCTCTTGCCAAAGAGGATGTACCCGATTCGGTCTGTCGGGCTTACGGAGTGGAGCGCTTGAAGTTTGGTCCTGACTACCTGATTCCCAAGCCGTTCGATCCGCGCGTGCTGGTGTGGGAGGCGTCTGCTGTTGCGGAAGCCGCCATGCGCAGTGGCGTCGCACAAGAACCGGTGAATATTGAAGCCTACCGCGAACAGCTGGCGAGCCGGCTCGGCAAAGCCCACGAAATCTCTCGCATCATGATCCACAAGGCTCAGGCCAAACCCAAGCAGGTAGTCTTTCCCGAGGGAGACAATGACAGGATTCTGCGCGCCGCGCACTGCCTGTTGGAAGAGGGGATCGCAATTCCGATGCTGCTCGGCGACCCTGCAATCATCCACACTCGAGCAGCCGTGTTGGGACTGACCCTGGGAGAGATTAGGATCATAGATCCCGCGGTCTCGTTGGTGCGCGAAGACTATGTCCAGGAACTCTTCCGCCTGCGGCAACGCCGAGGTGTCACCGTTGTCGAAGCGCACGCCCTGCTCAAGGACCGGAATGTCCTGGCCTCCATGATGGTCCACATGGGGGACGCCGACGCCCTGGTCGCGGGAGTTACTCAGCACTTCGCAGATACCATCCGTCCTGCGCTGCAAATTGTGCGCATTCGCGAGGGTCTGCACCGGGTTTCAGGCTGTTACCCTATCGTGACCCGAACGGGCAGCCTGTACTTCTTGGCAGACACCAGCGTTAACATCGAGCCCACAGCCGAGGATCTGGCGGAAATCGCCTTGTGCACCGCGGAAACTGCGCGGCGTTTTGACGTGGTGCCACGTGTGGCCATGCTTTCGTTTTCCAGCTTTGGCAGCACCAAGCATCCCCTGTGTGACAAGGTACGCAAAGCGGTAGAGTTGCTGCACCAGGCCGATCCCACTCTGCTAGTGGACGGCGAAATCATGGCAGATGCCGCTGTGTCTCCCGGGATACTGGAGCAGATGTACCCCTTCAGTTTGCTGAAGGGTGGGGCCAACGTGCTGATCTTTCCCGATCTCAACTCGGCCAACATTGCTTGCAAGCTGCTGTCGAAAATCGGTGGAGCCGAAACCCTCGGCCCTATCCTCATGGGTATGAGTAAGCCCGTTCACGTAGTGCCACGCGGGGCTGAGGTCGAGGAGATCGTGAGCGCCGCCGCGATTGCGGTTGTGGACGCTCAAGAAGTGGAAGTATCAGGCTCAGGATTTGGCGTGGCGCTCGCGGCGAACGAAACCTCAGTGATCTGAGGCAGGAAAGAGCTGATAACCGGCGACCTCTGGATTGAGGCATTTCGTCGGCCTGCAGGCCTCGTTTCCTAGCCCAGTTCACTGGTCATGATGAAAAGAGGTTTCATCTCAAAGCTCTTGTAGTGCGGGCGGAGTCGTTCGATGTTGTAGTGCTCTTTTACGTTCACCACTTTTTTCGACGCGATCACAGCGTCGATTGGCATGTTGTCATAGCGGCCATTCTTCAGAACAACAAGCCGTCCGTGGATCTTACCGATCAGCAAGTCGAGCGCAAGATTTCCGTAAGCCATGGGCACAATCGAGTCAATGGCATCGGGGTCGCCACAACGGACGAGATAACCCAGCTTCTGATTCACGATGTCAATCACCTTGCCACCATTGTACTTAGGAGAGAGTTCTTTCAGTTTCTCGGAGACCAGGTCGCCAATACCACCCAGCTTCTTGTGACCGAAGGCATCGGTGGTTTCGCGCGCGAATACCATCTCCCCGCCTTCAAACATCGCTCCTTCGGAGACGAGCACCACCGAATAGCGGCTCGGATTCTTGCGCCGGTCGGAAGCCATCAACTCGGCCAGGCGTTCAATGTCGAACTTGTGTTCCGGAATTACACAGCGATTTGCCGCACCGGCCATGGTAGGCAGCATGGCGGTAAAGCCGGCATACCTGCCAAAAACTTCGAGCACGAGAAACCGCTCATGCGAGCCGGCGGAGGTGCGCAAGCTATTGGCCATGGCAATGGTACGGGTCACGCAGGTGCTAAAACCGATGCAGTAATCCGTTCCTGGCACGTCATTGTCCATGGTCTTGGGAATCGCGACCACCTTCACCCCTTCCTGGTATAAGCGCACGGCATAGCTCAGGGTGTCGTCGCCGCCAATCGGAATCAGGTAGTCGATGCCCAGCCAGTCGAGGTTCTTCAGGACTTCGGGGGTCAGATCGTTCAGCTCGCCTTTGTAAGCGTCTTGCAAATGCGGTGGAACGCTGGACTTTTTCACTTTGCTGGGATTGGTGCGCGCTGTATGCAGGAACGTCCCGCCCGTACGTCCCGCCCGATTGACTAACTCCTCTGACAGGGGTTGAAAGTTGTCACTGTTGTCATAGTCCTTCTCGCGCACGATTTCGACCAGACCGGCCCACCCGCGACGCAATCCAACCACGTCATAACCTTCCCGAAGCGCTCGAATGGTTAGGGCGCGGATAGCTGGATTCAGGCCGGGCACGTCGCCGCCACCGGTCAGGATTCCGATCACCCCTTTTCGCACATTCACGTTCGCCACGTTCCACCTCCTCGTTTCATAGCAACAACCTTACTCCTAAACCAGGCATTGCAGCCCGCAAGTGCGTTCGGTCACACCACGCTGTGATCTCATCACGCCCTGGTGTCTGCAGGCGCGGATTGGAGTCTTGCAGCAATTAACGGCATCGATGACGATGAGCATGATGTCGTCCGGGCGGCTGGCCCACTCTTTTGCGATTCGAATGAATTGAGGCTACTCCATCCTTTCGTGCCTTTTGCGAAGGGTGGGGATCGCGGACGTTTGCACCGTACGGGTCTGCACTGTCGACGCACGTGCTCCTGGTGGCACCAAAGCGAACGTTGCTGTATGTGGATAGGGTTCCGAAGAACAAGAGGGTGAAGTCCCACGCACCCACCCTTGCAAAAGACGCAAGGGTGGGGCAGCCTCAGCGTAGAATCGGCGGGTTAAAAGGTGGACGAGCCCGCCCTTTGCAGGGACTGTTTACAAATCCAATCGGCCGGGGCGTAAACATACGGGACGGGAACCTCGTCCCGCATGTTACGGGAATCCTAACCCGCGAAGCTACCTAGTCTCCCGAGGGCAGCAGCGACTGCTCGTGGATCGGAATGATCTCATGCACAAAGTTCGTGGACGGGCACTCGCCCAGAATCGGCTGGCAGGCTGCGTCCGGACCATGTTTCGGGTGCACGAGGGACTTAGGCGTCATCTCTGCGAACTGTTCCTGCTCGGTGGAGCCGTTCAGTGCCGTGGTTGAGGCCAGGCCACCGGCAATTACCTGAGTGAGCGCGTCGAAGTATCCGGTGCCTACGAAGCGCTGGTGCTTCACGGCCTGGTATCCGTACTCCGCTTCCCGGCTGAATTCTTTTTCCTGCAGGCGAGAGTACGCAGTCATACCGCTATCCTTGTAGCCACGCGCCAGCTCGAACATGCTCAGGTTCAGGGCATGGAATCCGGCCAGGGTGACAAACTGGAACTTGTATCCCATCTTGGCCAACTCCGGCTGGAAGCTGGCGATGGTTGCATCGTCGAGCTTCTTCTTCCAGTTGAACGAGGGCGAACAGTTGTAAGCCAGCAGTTTGCCGGGATATTTGGCATGAATCGCTTCCGCGAACCGGCGCGCTTCTTCCAGGTTCGGTTCCGAAGTCTCACACCAGATCAAGTCCGCATAGGGAGCGTAGGCGAGACCGCGTGCAATGGCCGAGTCCAAACCTCCGCGAATGTGGAAGAAGCCTTCCGGCGTCCTCTCTCCGGTGACGAACTCCCGGTCCCGCGGGTCGATATCGCTGGTGAGGAGATGGGCGCTGTTGGCATCGGTACGCGCCATGATGAGAGTCGGCACGCCCAACACATCTGCGGCCAGGCGAGCCGCGACTAGCTTTTGGATGGCTTCCGAGGTCGGCACCAGGACCTTCCCGCCCAGGTGGCCGCACTTCTTCGCGGAAGAGAGCTGATCTTCAAAATGCACACAGGCTGCGCCGGCCTCGATCATCGCTTTCATTAGTTCGAAGGCATTCAGGGTGCCACCAAATCCGGCCTCGGCATCGGCCACGATGGGGGCCATCCAGTGCATACCGTTCTTGCCGTCCATGTGATGGATCTGGTCGGCGCGCAGCAGGGCGTTGTTGATGCGCCGGATCACGCTGGGCACGCTGTCCGCCGGATACAGACTCTGGTCGGGATACATGTGGCCAGAGTTATTCGCGTCCGCCGCGACCTGCCAGCCGCTGAGATAGATCGCCTTCAGCCCGGCCTGCACTTGCTGCACCGCTTGATTGCCGGTGAGAGAGCCGAGTGCAGGCACATAGTGTTCATGCTGCAGTAGCCACCATAGCCTCTCCGCGCCCAGGCGCGCCAGCGTGTGCTCGACCTGGAAGGAGCCCCTTAACTTCTCCACCTGCTGGCTGGAGTAGTGACGCTTTGTGCCTTTCCAGCGGCTGTCGGTGTGCCAGTATTTTGTCATTTCTGCGGCGTTCAGATTGTGCATGGATGCGGTGTCCTGTCCGGCGTGCCGGCTCAATGACGAGTAAAACGCATTCGCGTCAAATGTACAAACCCGGTGGTCCGCATTGACCCTGTCGTCCGATCCGGACTAGTGGCCGGGATGTGGGCGGCGTGACCCATTAAGATGTAGGACATGACTTCCACTACAGCCCTCCGCAATGGCGTTGAAACGCAAATTCTTACTCCAGAAGCGAGCCATTTCCTCACGAGACTGGCCCGCGAATTTGAAGGACGCCGCCACGAGCTTCTGGCCCGCCGCCGCGCCCGCCAGCAACAGATCGACGCCGGCCAGCTCCCCGACTTCCTCCCCGAAACTGCCCGCGTCCGCGAAGCCGAATGGACCGTCGCGCCCATCCCGCACGACCTGCTCGACCGCCGTGTCGAGATCACGGGCCCCGTGGACCGCAAGATGATCATCAATGCGCTGAACTCGGGGGCCAACGTTTTCATGGCGGATTTTGAAGATTCCAATTCGCCCACCTGGCAGAACAATCTCGAAGGCCAGTTCAATCTGCGAGACGCGGTCGAGGGCACCATCAGCTACGTCAGTCCCGAGGGCAAGCGCTACGACCTTAATTCCAAGGTGGCGACGTTGCTGGTGCGGCCGCGCGGCTGGCATCTGGTGGAAAGGCATTTTCAGGTGGATGGCAAACCCATCTCCGGTTCGCTGTTTGATTTCGGGCTTTACTTCTTTCATAACGCACAGCGTCTCATTCGCAAGGGAACCGGCCCCTATTTCTATCTCCCCAAGCTGGAGAGTCATCTCGAAGCCCGCCTGTGGAACGATGTCTTCGGCTTCGCCCAGGATGAACTCGGCATACCCCGCGGCACCATCCGCGCAACCGTCCTGATCGAAACGATTCTCGCAGCCTTCGAGATGGATGAAATCCTCTACGAGCTGCGGCCACACTCCTCCGGACTGAACTGTGGCCGCTGGGACTACATTTTCAGTTTCATCAAGAAATTCCGGAGCCGTCCCGACTTCGTGCTGCCCGACCGCTCGACGGTGACGATGGAAAAGCACTTCCTGAAGTCTTATGTGGACCTGCTGATCCAGACCTGCCACCGCCGGGGCATTCACGCTATGGGCGGAATGGCGGCGCAGATTCCTATTAAGAACGATCCCATTGCCAACGAGAAAGCGGTCGAGAAAGTTTGCCAGGACAAACTCCGTGAGGTCCATGCCGGACATGACGGTACCTGGGTAGCCCATCCCGGCCTGGTGCAGGTGGCGAAAGAAATCTTTGATGCGCACATGAAGGACGCCAATCAGATCGGCTGCCGCCGCGAGGACGTGCGTGTCATCCCCAAAGACCTGCTCGCCGTCCCTGAAGGCAAGATCACCGAGGACGGCCTGCGCTGGAACATTGATGTGGGCTTGCAGTATCTGGAGTCGTGGCTGCGCGGCTCCGGCTGCGTTCCCATCTACAACCTGATGGAAGACGCTGCCACCGCCGAAATCTGCCGCGCCCAGGTATGGCAATGGCTGCGCCACAGCGCCACGCTCAGCGACGGTCGTCCGGTGACGCGAGAGATGGTCCGTCAAGCGATTGCGGAGCAGAAAGACAAACTGAAGGGCAGCCGGATGGTAGAAGCGGCTGAGATCTACGACCGCATGATGACCAGCCCGGATTTCGCGGAATTCCTGACCCTGGTGGCTTATGATTACATCGACTAGGAATACGCAGGACGCCCGGGTGGAAGATGAACCCCAACTCCACCGAGATCTCGGATGAGTTTCTAGCCCAGCTCAAGGACGACCTCGTGTGCCGCCGCGTGGGACGCGGCATGGCGCGCTTGGAAGAGCACCGCCATCTACTGACCTCCTTCGATCCAGAGAGAAAGAATGCCGCGCTCTTTGCCGGCTATCTCGCCCAGTGGGTGGATGTTGGATTTGAGCGTTCAGGGTTGGTCAAGGATATTGTCGCCCGTTTCTCCAAAGCTGTGCGCGCCCGCCTGCCTCTGCATGATTACCTGCATTTGCGCATGGCCGAAGGCATGGTGGCGATGGTGGCAGAGTCCAAAGAAGAGGCTCTTCGGCACTTTGATTTTGTCCTGAGTCTCGAAGCGGAAACGGCTGACCAGGAACTCCTGGCCATTGCCGATTTCTGGAAGGGTCGCTGCCTGCGCATGAACGGAGAGTACGATCAGGCGCTGGCGTTTGCGGTTAAGGGCAGAGAACTCGCTTCCGAACTAGGCCACCAGCCCATGGCCGCCGTCATGCGCGTGCTGGAGAGTTGGCTCTTCTTTCAGAAGGGAGACGCGAAGCTGGCCATCGACATCCTGCAAGAGGCCGAGGTCATCCTCACTAAGAGCGATGATTACCTCACCCTCGGCAACATTCATTCCTCCTATGGCCGGATTGCGCGCCGCCAGGGCCGCTACCAGCACGCCATTGACAGTTTTGTCCGGGCCATCGCGCAGTACAAGAAACGGGATCCGCTGCATCGCAACGTGGCGCGCTCACTGAACAACATGGCGTACGTCAAGCGCCTCATCGCCCTGCAATTGCGACGTAAGATTGATGCCGACGCGGCCCGCCACCGCAAGGCCGCCACGCGCGGCCGTGCTGGCAATGGCCAGGGTAAGCCCCAGTATCGCGGCCGCTTTGAGCAACTCCGCCAGGAGGCTCTGGCCGAACTCGCCGAAGCTGCGGCCATCTACGAGCAGTATGAAAACCACCACGGCCTGGGCAGCGTGCACCTGAACTACGCCTATCTCCATTTGGACAACGGCGATCTCGAACATGCCGAGTCGGCGGCGAAGACCGCCTTTCGCTTGGGCGAAGAAAAGCGTGATCACATCCTGATGGCGCGGGCGCGCCTGCTGCTCTGCATGATCGAAAACGCTCTGGTGGAGGAAGGGATCGGCGAAAGCACGGAACCCGGCAATCACGCCCGCCTGGCCCAGGATTTCGCTCACGAAGCTATCGAGCTGGCAAAACACACCCAGAACCGGCGTCTACTGGCCCATACCCACGTTTGGCAGGGCCTGACCTACTGCAACCGCTTCTTTGACGATCCGGATGCGGCCCGGCGCTGCTACGAGCATGCCGTCACGCTTAGCAAGGGCGGCCACGCCGACAGCGCATGGGAAGACTTGCAAATACTGAAGACCAAAGTCTTGCGCGGCGGCCGCGTGAATCCCACCTTGCGCGCCTGGTCGCAAGGCTCCGTTGGTGACAAGACTTTCCAGCA
Organism: Terriglobia bacterium; assembly: GCA_963752375.1. GTDB lineage: Bacteria > Acidobacteriota > Terriglobia > Terriglobales > Acidobacteriaceae > JAIQFF01. The sequence continues at coordinate 97,242 of CAVVYF010000033.1, read as the reverse complement.
GATTAGCGAAGAATTCGCCGAACTGATCATTCCCAAAGTCTGGGAACGCGAAGGTCGGAAGATTTCACGTGTGGCGGCGCGCCTTTCCGTATCACCGAAGAAAGTCCGGCGTATCCTGAGCCGAGTGGGACGGCGAAAGCCGCGGGGAGAGTAGGTGTCCTCCCTCGGCTGGGGGCATCGGGGCTACAGAAGACGAGGGCGAAATAGAGCGCGCGCCCGCCTTTGAACTTTGCATGGCAGATGTCTCCCGCCACCAAAGAAAGGCCGCAGCCAGGCATCCATCCTGAGGCTGGGTAAATCCCGCAACTCTACTCGCAAAGCCCGGAGACACTAAAAGTGTGACCCCCGGCCCACCATACCTCGAGGGCGGATTGAGGCAGCCCACATCCGGCGCGCGCGGTTATTTGGACTGTAGAGTCTTGATATAGCTGACCAGGTTCACAATCCGCTGGTCCACTTCACTTGCGTGGCCCGCACTGATTGTCCAGAACAGGTTCCCCCAGACCGGCATTTCTTTGCTGCCGTGCGCCGCTACATGGGCATCGCCACGAATGGCAGAGCCGACCTTGATTGCGGGATAGGTTCCTCCGTTCTTCTTGCTCAATACTGTGAGGTCGGCGGGCGGGGTCTTCAGGGCCTCGGCCGCGGGGCCGTTGCCTTTACCTTCCGTGCCATGGCACACGGCGCAATAGTTGGTGTACATCTCTTTGCCCGAAGCCGGTGACGTCGGCTGAATAGGCACGTGCTGGATGGTCTTCTTGGGCTGTTCCTGCGCTCCCGATGTGAGCGCGAACGTCGACACTACCATCAGCACCTGGATGACTCTTCGCACGAGCATAGGTTTCTCCTTGCACCACATGACGTGGAGTGAATCGCAATTTCTTTTTTACTTCGAAAACGGCAACGATTGTATACCCACCTGGCCGGTTCGTGACATTGATGGTTTCTTTGCCCTTCAGGGCTTTTCTGCTCTCGGCGAGCAGAATTCGACACTCCCGCGGTTCCAGCAATCAGTGATATATACTGTGTCGCAGCCTGGAACCCCGCTTGCGGGGGGGGGACTAGGTTATGCGCTAAAGCCAAGCCGGATAACCATGAGATTCAAATCCAGCTCCCGAACTATTAGTTGTGGCGATGCACGCCACAGTGCAAAGGGGGTCAGGTGCCGGCTGCGATCGCAGTTTCCATGTCAGCCATGTCACCGCATAGACGTCTTCTTTGAAAAATGCGCGGCGTGTCAAGACCCAGTAATCATGGGCACTCCACGATTCCGCTCCTCATAGGATGAGTCCTTATGTCCCAAATGCGGAGAGACATTTTCACCGACCGCTGGGTCATCGTGGGGCAGAACGACGGGATCCAGCCTGGCGACTTTCATTTCGAGAAATTCAGACGTGACACGGCCTTCTGCCCATTCTGTGAGGGCAATGAGGCCGCGACACCGCCGGAAGTCTTCGCAATCCGAAATCGAGGGTCTTCTCCTAACGGGCCGGGATGGTCGGTTCGAGTGGTGCCCAATTCCCAACCGCGGCTGAAGATAGAAGGTGAACTGGGACGGCGTGCCGAAGCGTTACACGACCTGATGAACGGCGTGGGTGCGCACGAGATCATTGCGGAGACTGTGCGGCATGACCGGAGCCTGCATGAACTGGAAATCGAAGAAATTTCTGACGTCATCAGAGCTTACATAGCTCGCATCGTCGACCTTGAAGGGGACACGCGTGTGCGCTATGTGTTGATCTTTAAAAATTACGGTGTAGGAGCAGGCGCGCACAGCATTAGTCATTCCATCTCGCAGCTGATGGCCCTCCCGGTAACGCCGCGCGCAATCAAGACGAAACTCATGATCGCTCGTGACTACTTTGCTCGGAAGGAGCGCTGCATATACTGCGACGTGCTCCAGCAGGAGTTAAAAGGAGGGAAGCGGCTGATTGCCGAAAATGAAGATTTCCTTGCATTTGCTCCTTTTGCGTCGCGCTTTCCCTTCGAGATGTGCGTGTTCCCGAAATTTCATAGCAGCACTTTCAGCCGGATCGGTGCCGCCCAAATTGAAAACCTGGCTCGGATCATGCGCGATGTACTGCAGAAATTGGAGCAGCGCATGGACGGGCCGCCCTACAATCTATCCCTCCACGACCGTCCCTTTCCCCGTCAAAGAGGGGGCTATTGGAAGACAATCGAGGAGGACTTTCATTGGCATATAGAAATCTTGCCCCAAATTTCTCATATCACCGGGTTCGAGTGGGCCTCCGGATTTTTCTATAATCCGGTTCCGCCGGAGGCGGCTGCTCGTCATCTTTTGCTTGTTCCCTCCGCCTGACCTCATTGATCAGTTCAAGGACTGGCCAACGGAGGATTCTGTCCGGGATATGATTCTTGTATCTCGCAGCGGCTTCTTCCCGAAGATTTTTGTTTACCAAGCTATTCTGGTGGGTACCCGGTGAACCAGGGTCAGAAAGCGGACCGAGCGTTCCGTTATGTGCCCTCTCTGGATCGACGCTGGTTTTCTTGGGTCCAAAGTTGGGTCCAATTGGAAGTGCTTTTTCGGGCCAAAACGGGGTTAAGTTGCGCCAGATCAACGAAAGTGTTGACGGCTCATAACCCAAAGGTCGGTGGTTCAAATCCACCCCCCGCAACCAAACGCACTCACTGCACCACAACGGCTTGACTCAATGCTGGCGGTTGACGAGGCTGTAGATGCGCAGTTCGAGCGCTTTCTTCAGTGCCTCCAGACTTCCGCCGGCGGGAAGACCGCTCGGCTGCGAGAAACCAGCGGCCATCGTGAGCTGACCAGTTCTTGGCGAACATCTCCAGGCCTGGAGCAGATCCTTGCGACTCATTCGTTCGAACTCATTCATAGTCTCACCCACTTCTGCGGTTGCGATGGGCTCGCCTTGAGGGCCCTCTCCCCAACAAGAAAAACGAACCAGGAGCACCCGAAGGTGCTCCCGTGTCTGCTAGTGCGTGTCAGTTGTTGCTGTGCCGGCCCGACCACTCGGGAACGCCTTGCGCATTGCGCAAGATCAGAGTCTTGCCGTCTTTTGTGATCTCACGCGCCAGTATTGTTTCCTTGTTGGCGATCGTAACTTTGGACCCTACAACCTCGATTGCGTCTCCCTTAGCAAACGAGAACCCCTTGTGGGAAATGTAGGACGACGGTCCGGCATGCACAGTCACGTCTCCTGCATCGGTCTTCAGGATTAAATGCGTGCCTGTCGATCCTCCTTTCATGCCGGCAGGATGTTGGACCTCGGTAATGGTTCCTTTCACGGTGGTTTCGGTCTTGGGGTCGTAATGACGCATGCCCCCGCCGCCTTGAGCAAGAGCCGTCGGGACCACTAAGGCGAGCAACACTGTCAATAGTGCGAAACGTTTTATTGTCACAATTGTCCTCCTTTGATCTATTCGATTTCGGGACCGCCCACCCTTGTGTTCCGGGACCTCGCGAGGGGAAGGGGGCGGGTCATATTTTTCTTCCTGCTTTCCTTAACACCAGCGGCCGTGAGTGGTTCTGCCGCACACGTAGATGCGTGATCGAAATCATACTTCAGCTGTTCGTTAACAGGACATAATGACCTCGTGTGCGGCGTGTCGCTGAACAACCACTACTGAGAACCCACCCGAAGTTTGCGGAGAAAGGTCATCATCGGGCACCAGTTGGTAAAAGCGGACTGGAGCAAGTTCACACCTACGAATGCTGTGAACAGGTACCAGTATGGGTGCACCCAGTAGCCGAGGCCAAGCGACAACAGGACAAAGAAACCGGCGATCATTCTTAAGTAGCGTTCAACAGTCATGGCTCCCTCCATTATTTGAAGTCTTGCTCACTTTGCGAGGGGAACAGTGCATTCCAGCCTCGCGAGTTTTACCGCCTCGCCGCGCTTGCTCAGGTAATAGAGAACGGGCACGGCCATGCGCGAGAGGACCGTGGATGCGACTTCCCCGGCCATCAGCGAGATTGCCAGACCCTGAAAGATGGGATCGAATAAGATCACGCTGGCACCGACGACGACGGCGGCCGCTGTCAGCAGCATCGGACGGAAGCGAACCGCTCCCGCATCGACTACTGCCTCCTCCAGAGACATGCCTTGCGCCCGGCGCAGCTCAATAAAATCCACCAGAATGATGGAATTGCGCACGATGATTCCTGCGCCGGCGATGAAACCGATCATCGAAGTGGCCGTGAAAAATGCGCCCATCATGGCATGCGCGGGCAGAATACCCACCAGTGTCAGCGGGATCGGCGCCATGATGACGAGCGGCGTCCTGAACGATTTGAACCAGCCCACCACCAGCACGTAGATCAGCACCAGCACGGCGGCGAAGGCGAGCCCGAGATCGCGGAAGACCTCGACTGTGATATGCCACTCGCCGTCCCACTTCAGGGAGAGGCGTTCAGAATGCTCGGGTAACTCCGTGCCCATGTATTGCTGGACGTGGTAGCCCTCAGGAAGTTGTAGCTTCTCAATGGCATCCTTCATTTTGAAGATGGCGTAAGCCGGACTCTCTTCCTCGCCGGCCACGTCGCCGGTGACGTAAACCACCGGTCGCAGGTTCTTGCGGTACAGGGTGGTGTCAATCGTGGTTTGCCGCAGATTGGTCAGTTCTCCGAGCGAGACCTGCGAACCTGCCGGCGTGGACACCTTAAGGCTGCGCAATCCCTCAATCCCCGAACGGTCAGGCCGGGACAGGCGGACTTCGATCGGTACATCTTCTCGTGAGTTCGGATCGTGCAGGAGCCCGGCGGTTGCGCCCCCGAGTGCGACTTGCACTGTTCTGGTGACGTCTGCGGCGGTGACGCCGTTCAGCGCGGCCTTATCGAGATCAACCTGCAAGTCGTATTTCGTTTGCGGGTCTTCGACGTACCAGTCCACGTCTACAACACCGGGAGTCTGCTGGAAGATTTTCTTGACTTGCCCAGCGAACTCGATCTGGCGCTTTGGATCCGCGCCATAGACCTCAGCGACCAAGGTCTGGAGCACGGGCGGCCCAGGCGGAACTTCGGACACCTTAATCCGCGCTCCGAAGGGTGCAGCGATCTGGTCCAGTTCGGGTCGGAGCCGTCGCGCAATTTGGTGGCTTTGAGCGCTCCGCTGGTGACGGTTGAGCAGGTTGACTTGAATGTCGGCCTGGTTAGGCTGCCGCCGCAGGAAGTAATGTCGCACCAGTCCGTTGAAGTTATACGGTCCGGAAGTGCCGGAGTAGATCTGGTAATTCGTCACTTCCGGTTGCTCACCCAGATAGCGGCCAAGCGCCTGGGTCACGCGGGTGGTCTGTTCGAGGGTGGTGCCATCGGGCATGTCCACGATCACCTGGAACTCGCTCTTGTTGTCGAAGGGCAGCATCTTGACGCGTACCCACTTCAGAGGCACAAATGCAATCGCGATCAGCAAGAGAACTACAACCCCGCCAAAGAACATCCACCGGCGGCGCGCGTCCAGGATCAGCGGATTCATCAACCGGCGATAGAGTTTGGTGGTCCAGCCTTCAGCTTCGTGGGTGGAGGCGCTGTCACCCGCGTAGTGCCGCAGCAAACGAAGGGCGGACCACGGAGAAACGACAAACGCGACGATCAAAGAGAAGATCATCGCCGCGGATGCGCCTACCGGAATCGGTCGCATATACGGCCCCATGAGCCCGCGCACGAACGCCATGGGCAGGATCGCGGCGATCACCGCGAAGGTTGCCAGAATGGTTGGATTGCCAACTTCATCGACAGCTTCGACAGCAACCTGCGCTAAGGGGCGGCCACAGTTCTCCGGCAGCCGAAAGTGTCGAACGATGTTCTCAACCACAACGATGGCATCGTCCACCAGGATGCCGATGGAGAAGATCAAGGCAAACAATGTCACCCGGTTGAGCGTGTAGCCATATAAATAGAAGATGGCCAGGGTGAGAGCCAGGGTTACCGGAATGGCGAGCAATACTACGCCAGACTCGCGCCAGCCGAGCGCGATTGCGATGAGCAATGTTACCGAGAGCGTGGCGAGGAGCAGGTGCTTCAGCAGTTCATCCGATTTGTCTTTGGCGGTCTCACCGTAGTTGCGGGTGACGGTGACGTTCAGATCGGAGGGAAGCATGTAGCCGTGCAGCGACTGGATTCTGTCCAGAACACGCTCGGCGATGATGGTCGCGTTTGTGCCCTTACGTTTGGCGAGAGTGATGGTCACGGCCGGATACTCGGCGCCCGTCGGCTCACCCGAACCCTTGGCGTTGGCAAACAGAACATAGCTGTCCGGCTCTGCCGGCCCGTCTTCCAATTTGTCTGCTACATCTCGCAGATATACCGGCCGTCCGGCGTGCGTGCCGACGACTACCTTCTGCAACTCTTCCGTACGGGTGAAGAACCTTCCCGCCTCTACCTGAATCTCGCGGTTGTCGCGAGCGAAGCTGCCTGCCTGGCCGCGTGAGTTGGCGGCCTGCAACAGGTTGATGACGGTGTTGGGGCTGAGTCCGTACGCCGTGAGCCGTGCCGTATCCAGAACCACCCGTACTTCGCGCGACTGGCCGCCGATGATTGTGGTCTCCGACACATCGTCGAGTTGCTTGAGGGAACCTTCGAGTTCACCGGCAATCATCCGCAAGCGGTAGGCATCGTAGTTCTTGCCCCATAAGGTCAATGCCAGAATGGGCACGTTGTCTATCGACCGCACTTTGATGAGGGGTTGCGAGACGCCGGGCGGGATGCGGTCGAAATTGGAATAGAGCTTGTTGTAAGTCTTGACAATCGCATCTTCTTCCCTGGTTCCAACATAGAACCGCACCACCAGCATGCTCATGCCCGGATGGCTGATGGAGTAGAGATATTCCACACCCGGGATTTCCCGCAGCAGCTTCTCCATAGGCACCGTGACCCGGTCGGCCACTTCCTGAGCGGATGCACCGGGCATCTGTACAAACACGTCGAGCATAGGCACGACGATTTGCGGTTCTTCTTCCCGCGGGGTTTGCAGGATGGCAAACAGGCCGAGCAACAGCGCGGCGACGATGGTAAGCGGCGTGAGCTTCGACTCGATGAAAGTGCGCGCAATAAGTCCGGCGGCGCGAAGCTTGCGGGTCGGCCCTGTGGCAGGAGTGGTCACGGTTTGGCCTCGATTTTCTTGCCGCCCAAGTCCTGGCTCCCGGGATCTGCGACCACTTTCTCGTCTCCATCAAGACCGGAAAGTATTTCCACCTGATCGCCCACAGCGTTCCCCATGGTGACGTAGCGGAACGCCGCGATCTGCGTCTGATTGAGGACATAGACCGCCTGGAGCTGTCCACGGATCACAATCGCCGAACGGGGAAGCAGGATGGAGGTCTTCTCGCCGCGGGGGATTCGCGCCCGCCCGAACAATCCTGAACGCAGGCGCTTGTCGGTGGGCAAATCGATCTTGATTAGAAAGCTGCGGGTGGCGGAATCGGCCGCGGGCACGATCTGCGCGACTTTCCCTGCCAGTTCAGCATCCAGCGCATCGATGCGAGCCGGAATTGTCTGTCCGATCCGTACCAGGGAAATGTCGCCTTCGTCCACCGTCGCGTCCAGGCGATAGTGCCGCGTATCTTCCAGTGTGAAAAGCGGCATTCCCGGGCTGGCGAGCGTCCCAGCGTCCACTTGTCTCGCGGTGACAACTCCGTCAAAAGATGCGCGTACTTGGCTGTATTCAAGCGATGTACGGGCCCGTGCCAAGGCAGCCTGCGCCTGGGCCTGGTGGGCGCGGCTCATGTCGAGGTGCGCCTGCGTGCCCTGAAAACGCGCCTTCACTTCGTCAAATTCCTGTGGGCTGACTGACTTCTTTTCGTAAAGGTCCTGGTATCGCTTGAAGGTGGCCTCGGCCAAATGGAACTCCGTCTCTGCCCCTGAGACTTCCTGTCGTGCCGCACTCTGCGCGCCAGTAGCCTGGTCCAGGCTGGCTCGCGGTTGTGAGTCATCAATGACAGCCAATACCTGGCCTCGGCCAACGCGGTCACCTTCGTGAACTCGAACTTCCAGGATGTTGCCCATCATCTGGCTGGCGATCTGGCTGCTTTGCGAGGCGCGGACCGTACCCACTACTTCCAAGTGATCGGGAACTGTGGCCCGCCGTGCGGAAATTACAGTGACGTTGCGCACGACTTCCGGTGGAGTGCTGGTGTCTTTCCGCTCGCCGGAGCAACCGGCGAGAATGAAAATAAGAACCAAGGAAGATGCGACTACAGCAATTGAGGTGAATTGTCTTTTATTCATGGCTGCACCACCGGAGAATTGGGACTCAGGGTCCCGCTGGCCAGTTCGAGATTCGCGTAGCTGGTCTGGAACCGGGATACGGCTTGCCAGTAGTCGAGTTGGATTCTGAGAGTCGCCTCTTCCGTGCTCAGCAGGTCAGTGATAGCGAGGAGACCGGCATCGTAACGGTTCCGGCTGATGCGCATGCTTTCTTGCGCCTGAGCAACCGCGGCGCGGGCGATTCCAACTTGCTGCCGGGCAGCATCCGCATCGTAGTAAGCCCGGCGGACTTCCAGGCGCACGCCATCGGTCGCTGCCTGCTTCATGGCAGTAACCTTTTCTTGCAGCGCCTTTTGCCTAGCCAGCTCGGCTTGCTTGCTTCCGCCGGTAAAAAGATCAAACTGCAACTCAATCCCGCCTGCCCAGTTGTTTCCGCCGCCGCCCGCCAGGAATGTCGGGTTGTCGGTTTGCCAGGAGGCGAAAGCATTCACCCGCGGCCCGAAAGACGACCTGGCAATCGCGACACTCAACTTCTGTACTGATTCCTCTGACTGAATTCGTTTCAGATCCGGACGATGGTCAATGGCTGTCTTCTCCAGTTCGACCACTGAAGCCAGAGGCCAGTCGCGTTCCGACAACGTCTCAGACGGTGCGTAGGAGGTTCCGGGCGCCAAACCCATGGCAACATCCAACTGGGCTTGCGAGAACGCGAAATCATTTTGCGAGCGGACCAGCTCCTGCTGCCGCGTAGACATCCGCACCTGCGCATTCAGCAAATCGGATTCGACACTCAGGCCCGTCTCGAACCTGGCCTTGCTACCTTCCAGAATCGACTGTGCTGTCTTTACCGCTTGCTCCGCTACTTCAAGGCGCTTTCTCGCCAACAACACGTTGTAATAAGAATCCACTACCCGAAATATGATTTCCTGATCACTGCGGTCCAATTGATGAGCAGCGGCCTCTTGCGCGGACTTCGCCTGTTCGACGCGCCGCCAACTGGCCATGGAATCAAACAGGTTCCAGCTTCCGCCGAGCCGGGAACTGAAATTGCCGAACGGCAAAGGCGTGTTGAGCTGGTTCAGCGCGAAGTCGGCTGTGGTAAAGCGTTGTTGCCGCAGACGGCTGCCAAAAACGTACACGGGATCATTTCCCCGCGTCGCGATCTCCGAAAAGGTGACATTGGGAAGAAGGCCGGCGCGTGCCGTGCGCACTCCCGCCAACGCAACCGTGGTATCGGCCAGGGCGGCTTTGCGCAGAGGATTTTTCTCCAGCGCGATACTGACCGCTTGCTGCACGGTGAGCGGCGGTGCTTGCACGGTCTGTTGCGCAAAAGCAGTTCCCGTGAGCCACGCTGCGGCGGTCAGTGCCAGTGCGAATTTGGTCCGAAGATTCACGCGCGATGCTCCGCCAGCTGAGACTTCATCCACTCCGTTGTTTCTTCGACAATTTCGTAGGTGGTCTTGAACGCTGCAGTCTGCTTGACCATTGCCTCCACAGAGCAGTACTTATCTTCCGAGAGGCGGATGGCTTCCTCGACTGCCGCAGGGTCAATGGCGAAACCCGTGAGCACATGACGAACGCGCACCGCGGTGAATACCTGCGGCGGACGCTCTGCCTGGTCTGTCTCAACTCGCACCTCGTATCCTGTGATCTTCTGGTGATATTTCTGTCGAAGAACCGTGATGACATCGAAGGCCGTGCATCCTGCCAAGGCAACGGCAACCAGTTCGATAGGCTTGGAACCAGTTGCACCGGCGGTGTCATCCAGCACCAGGTGGTGCCCGCTACCAGTTTCAGCCACGAACTGCCGCTGTAGTGCTAAGGGCTGAGTGAGCTTAACTTTTGCGCTGATCATGTCGCCTCCCGTGGATACGGACTTACGAATCACCGGAATAAATGCAGAACCGCAGGATTTGTTACAGGAGAAAATTGGGAGGATGTAAGTGGTTATAGCAGAGTGGGTTAGCGCCGCGCGGCGAGTTCGCCTTGCAGCGCCAGCAGACGGGTTCGTAGTGCGGCTGCCTTTTCCCGCTCTAAGGATTCGCGGGGCGATTTCCGGAGTTGCTTGATGATTGTTTCCAAACTGTACAAGAATGCCTGGCAGGGTTCACAGCCTCCGAGGTGTGATTCCAGTTCCGCGCAGAGAGAGTCGTCCAGTTGGCCGTCAAGATAGTCAGAGAGTTCGGCGAACATCTCTTTGCAGTGGCGCGGACGGACCCGCTGCGAGGCTGATTGGGATGCCGCTCCTCGCGTGGTCTGCTTCTGGCCGCTGCCAGAGAACTTCTTCCGCACAAACAAGCGCGCGCGATGCAGCCGCACTCTCACCGTGCCCCGGCGTAAGCCGGAGATTTCGGCCACTTCTTCGTCGGTCAGGCCCTCCATGTCACGCAGCACCAGAATGATGCGGTAGTCCGGCGGTAGTTTCTGCACTGCATCCCGTAAACGCTGGGCTTCTTCGCCGCGCAGAGCCAGCGACTCAGGATTGATCGGCCCGGTGCCCGCGACGTGCTCCAGATCCTGGCGATCTGGCATTAACTCCTCAAGCGAGAGACTTTGCTTAGGCGCGAATTTGCTCTTCCGGCGGCTCAGCAGGCAGCGGTTCTTCGCCACCTTATATAGCCACACCACGAGCGCTTTCGGGCTGTCGAACTTCCGTAGATAGGGAAGAGACTTGACCAGGACCTCCTGCATGGTGTCTTCCGCATCTTCGCGCTGCTGGCACACGCGCATGCTGAAGGAGAAGACGGAGTCCTGCAATAACGCCAGCGCCTGTTCCATTGAATCCGGCCGGTCCGACTTCAGCAACTCGATGGCCTGTTCGATCTGCTGCCGCATGAGGCTAACCATAACACGCGACGTGAATGGTCGATGAGGTTCCTAGTCCATAAAGGTACCGTGATGGGGAAAACCGGGGACTGTCCCCGGTCCCGTTGTTCGGACTCCCGGCTTACTCCGAGAGGCAAGGCGCCCCATCAGCCCAACGATGTTGCCGTAGTCGAAGCAGCAACCACTGTCGTAATGCGTCCCATCGACTACGTAGTAGATGCCTTCTGGTTCGTCGCCGATGGCGATGCCGCTCGCATTGTTGTCTCGGAAGCCCATGCCGGGCATGATGTAAACACCGTAAGCCTTATGGCCGCTGATCGTGATCGGCGCCATATTGGCGATGGGTTGCGTGTCAAACCCGCCCTTCGCGGGGCCTTTGAATGTGCCCGGGCCCGCCTGCATCAGGTCGTTGCCTCTTCCCGACTGATCGAAGATGCGCTGGATCACGCAGATCGTATCTGCGCAGAAGGCGTCTTGCGCCGCCGCGTCGGCGTAGCCCCCGGCATCTGATCGCGAGGACTGCACCACTCCGATGTCAAGCGTCCTGCCGTCGGATTCCCGCTTCACCTGGTAAAGAGGCCCGTTGTTGTAGGAGGCGAGAAGCGCCCGCGTCGTACTGTGTGCGGCCACGCAGGGGTCGCCCGCTTTCGCATAGATGTCACACGGTCCCTGAGGGCGGCGTCGAACGGCGAAGGCAGCAGTCGTCAACGTCAGAACCGCAACCGTCATCGCTACAGAAATTGTCAGGGTCGTTACACGATTTGTCACGATCTTCATTTTGATTTTGTGAAGCAACCTCTGCTGAGCAGGATCGACCTGAATCCGGATGCTGTCTCCGTTTGCATATCAACTCAGGGTTAGGGTGGAGGGCTGGCCCATCTTAAGCTTTGAGTTGGCACGATCACAACGGCGCCTGCCCCATCCTGCGGGGTTCGCAGGGTGGGCGTCACGGACTTCGACTCCATGCACACTCCTTCCCGCACATCCCTGGATGCCATCGTCAGTACTGCCCCAGGTTAAAAATAGTGTGGCTATGAAAAAAGAAAAGGGGGGCCAGCCCCCTGCGAGCATCCACGATATATAACTACGTCTTGGGGACGGGAAACTTGGGGGAAACTTAGAAACTTAGGGACGGACGCGAAACTTAGGGACAGGAAGCCATGAAGAAATTGTCTTTCGAGCCAACATCGTCATTGCGAAATTGACCTGGGTCGGAAGACTGCGGATGTGAGCGACAACGGCATGCCTGCTGAACCGCGGATTGAGTGGTAGAGTTTCATGATGCGAGTCAACCGATCTGTGCCGCCTTGCGCCGTGATACCTGTGCTCATTTACCCTGACCCCAGCGCTGCCGCCGAATGGCTGGGAAAGGCCTTTGGCTTCACCATCCGTCTCCGCATCGCCAATCACCGCATCCAGATGAAAGCCGGCGAGGGCTGCTTCACTATCGCCGAAGGAACTGTGCCGTCCAACCATTCGCACATCATTCAGGTGCGTATCGAAGATGCCAACGGACACTGCGAACGCGCGCGGCAGAACGGAGCGATCGTCCTGACTGAACCTCGAGATCACTCTTATGGCGAGCGCCAATACAACGCTCAGGACTTTTACGGCCACCGCTGGGACTTCACCGAAACCATCACCGATGTCGCTCCCGAGGAATGGAGTGACGGTGCATTTCATGTTGAGCAGCCCTGAGCGTGTTGGAGGAAATTTAGGGAAATTTAGGGACAGGAAATTTAGGGAGTCCCCGGTTTTCCATATCCCCGGTTTTTCAGGTTTTCCAGGATGACAAACTTCTCTCTGCGCCTTCAGTTCTTGTCTTCGGCAATCGCTTGGGCCTTTGCTTTGCGAATTTCTGCAAGAAACGGCTGAGCCACGGATGGCGCCGGAACTTCATCTACATTAGCCGCAGCCGACCTGCTTCGGCCGGAGTAAAGCCTATCGCGCCCTGCTGGACGTCCAGGCCATCGTACTTCGCACTCTCGCTTGGTGTCCTTTCGCTTGGACGTAGTTACTGTTGCTCACAGCTGCTGCGCCTACTCCGAAAGGAGCGACCTTTTATATTGCGTGGCCCAGGCTTTTAACCTCGCTGGTGCAAGGACGTGGGTGGCCTCGTCCTTTGCGCACTTTGCAAAGGGCGGGAGCCCGGAACGCATGCGCGACCGGGTTGCAGAGCCACAAAAAAGTTGTGTCGGCAGCATCGTTACCGGCCCTTGCAAAAAACGCAAGGGCGGGGCACCCTCAACAGCGATGGTGCACACCGACATCCTCAAAGGATGGGCCACCCTCCAGCGCGCGAAGTCCAACCAGGAGCTGTTCGACAAGATGACGGAGCTATACTCAGATTGGGTAGCCGATCAGTCGTGGTTGATGTTCGGATTCTCGCGGTGATAGCCTCTATTTAACCGTGGATGCGAAGGCAGACTCGATTTCAAAGAGGAGAACAAAATGACAACGGCAGGAAAAATCCTGGTACTAGTCTCGAGCGGTCATGGCTTGCCCTTGAAAGATGGCAAGGTTTATAAGGGCGCAGGGTACTACCTCAACGAGCTGACGGTTCCGGTTCGGGCCTTGATGAAGGAAGGCTACGAAATCACTTTCGCCAACCCCAAAGGCAACACGCCGCAAATGGATGTCCATTCAGCTGTGGCCGACTTCTTCGGTGGAGATGAGGCTAAGCTTCAGGACTATCTAAAATTCCGCGACACCCTGACTGGGCTCAGCAATCCAACACGCATCTCGGATGTCATCGCATCGGGCCTGGATCAATATGACGGTGTTTTCGTCCCCGGCGGCCATGGCCCGATGATGGATCTTCTCGATGATCCCGACGCTGGCACCGTGCTGAGACACTTTCATAAAACATCCAAACCTACGGCAGTGCTCTGCCACGGTCCGATTTCACTTCTCTCGGCTTCTCCGAATTCGAAGGAGGTGGTCGCGGCGCTGGCGGCGGGCGATGCCGCTGGAGCGCGGGCAAAGGCCCAAGGTTGGATCTATTCTGGATATAAGATGACCATCTTTTCGACAGCAGAAGAGCAGCAGCGGGAGCCGCTTGAGATCGGCGGTAAGGTTCTGTTCTATCCAGATTTCGCCTTGCTTACCGCGGGCGGTGACGTAAGCGTGGTCGCTCCATGGAAGAGTTACGTCCTTCAAGATCGCGAGTTGATCTCAGGTCAGAACCCGTTCTCGGACGAAGCGCTTCTGAAACTTCTTCTACCGGCACTTAACAGGAGAAGAGCAGCCGCTTGAGACGGGTGGTAAGTTTCTCTTCTACCCTGACCTCGCCTTGCGCACGGCGGGCGCTGACGTAAGTGCGTTCGGGGGCTGGCCCATCCTCCATTGGATGGAGTCTTCGCTACTAACGAGTGAAGCTGCCCCACCCATCGTGCTTTTCGAGGGTGGGAGGCACGGACCTGAACCTCACTTTCGCTAACGCTCCGCCTCGCCTGATACCGAGGAGTCCTCGATCTCATGGCAGCCCAAGTGAAAAAAAGGAACCACCGATGAATCCCACCTTTTACCGCACAATACGGGTCGACGGCCTGTCCATCTTCTATCGAGAGGCTGGGCCGAAAAATGCAGGAACGATTCTCCTGCTCCACGGACTTCCATCGTCGTCGCGGATGTTCGAACCGCTTTTCGCAAGGCTTTCCGATCGCTACCACCTGATAGCGCCGGATTACCCCGGTTTCGGACACAGTGACTGGCCTGGACCCGAGGAAATTCGCGTATACCTTCGACCATTTGGCCGAGACCATGAACCATTTCACCGAGGCGCTCGGACTCTCGCGCTATACGCTCTACATGCAGGACTACGGTGGCCCCGTCGGCTTCCGCATGGCGCTGGAGCACCCGGAGCGCACCGAGGCGCTGATCGTGCAGGACGCCGTCGCGCACAACGAAGGCCTGGGAGCAAATTGGAAAACGCGTCGGGCCTTCTGGGCTGATCGCACCGCCAATGAGAGCGCGTTGCGCACTAATCTCTTGTCGCTCGAGGCCGCACGGGCGCGACACGTCGGAAACGATCCCGACTCGGAGCGCCACGATCCCGATCTCTGGACCGACGAGTTTTATTTTCTGAATCGGCCCGGGCAGGCCGAGATACAAAGCGATCTTTTCTACGACTACCGAACTAACGTTGCCTCCTATCCGAAATGGCAGGAGTGGATGCGCGAAAGGCAACCGCGGCTGCTCGTGATCTGGGGCAAATACGAAACATCATTTGACCCGAGCGAGCCGGAAAGCTACCGCAAGGATGTTTCGAACGCCGAGGTCCACATCGTTGACGGCGGCCATTTCGCCCTGGACACGGCTGCCAATGAGATCGCTGCGCTAGTGACAGGCTTCATGGTGTCTTCGCACTCAGAGTTGAAGGCTCGGCGCGCCGGTTGACGTCGTCGAATGGAGCCCAGCCTACCGGTTGGTGACAATGATTAAGAAGTGGACATTCGCATTCAACGCATCTAAATTGCGATACTTGCGAATGTTCATCCGAGGAATTTCTCGGGCGTTCTGACATTGCTCCTGGGGCGTTTTCCCTGACTACGAAGTGCCCGATCACACGGTGAAACTGCGCAAGCTCAGCGAGCTACAGGGTGACGATCCGCTGGTGCTTACGCTCACGCGCTCCCATTACTGCCTAAAAGAACACCAGGGCGGGTGGCCAGGCTTTTAAACCTGGCTGTCGCCGGATTGTTTGCTCATGACCGCGCCCCGGTCTCCCTCGCGATCTGCTGGTGCGCCGACGCTGCGTCCGGACATGAGCCATTCTGCTCAGTATTTCTAGAGCGAAAGAGTGAGTCTGGAGATAGTTCAAGAGGTGTCGTGCAGCTGGCAGGTTTCTCTGTGGCAACGAGCGAGCCTGGGCTGCGCATCAAAATGGAGGAGAGTATGTCAAGAACGGCAATTGGTTTGTTTGAGAATCCGGGCTCGGTCGATGAGGTGGTTCGCGATCTCGAGGCCAGTGGTTTCCCGCGGAACGATGTCCGCGTGCTGGGCGAGCCGCGGGAGATGGCGGGTAGCGGAGTCCTGAGCACCCCACATACGGACTTTGAAGTGGGTCTGATCCGCGATCTCACGGCGTTCGGCGTCATCGAAGCGGACGCGGAAGCTTATATGCAAGGGGTCCGGCGCGGAGGGGTGATGGTTTTCGCGACGAGCGCGGGCGAAAAAGCGGACGCGGCGACCGAGATTATGAACCGCCATGGCGCCGTGGAAATAGAAGAGATCAGCGCCGCGCGGCCGAACCTCCCGAACGTGGATGCGGGCGAGGCGACCCCCGTCCACAATATCCCTGCCCAGACTGGGAGATCGCGCTCGCCCGGGTCCGGCGCTCGCCTTTTCGTCTGGTAGCACTGTTTTGCGAATGAAAAACGGATGCGACTGAAATGGGCCGGCGGTCGCGGCGGGATTGAAACGACAATTCTGTCCGGTCTGCCGGCGAACTGAAGATGCAAGCACAAATCAAGCTTGGCCGGATCGCCGGCATTTCGATCGGGCTCCACTACAGCTGGTTCATCATTGCCGCGCTGATCACGCTCTCACTGGCCGGACATTTTCACAGCGTCACACCGCAGTGGAGCGACGCAGTGGTGTGGTCGGCTGCGATCATCACAGGGCTTCTATTTTTCGCAGCACTGCTGGCCCATGAAATGGCGCACTCGCTGGTGGCGAAGGCGTATGGCCTGAAGGTAAGCTCGATTACTCTGTTCGCGCTGGGCGGAATATCGCAGATTGAAACGGAAGCGTCCGACGCCAAGTCTGAGTTCGGCATTGCGATCGTCGGCCCCCTGGCCAGTCTCGTCATCGGCTTTGCTTTTCTATTGATCGCCCGGCTGTCAGGCTGGTTGCCGGGCAAGGAACCGGGCACTCCCGTCCTGGCGGTGCTGCTCTGGCTCGGCTACATCAACATCATGCTCGCCGGTTTCAATATGATCCCGGGATATCCGCTGGATGGCGGCCGCGTCTTGAGAGCGATCACATGGGGAATCACTCACGACGCCGACCGCGCGACTCGAATTGCGGCCCGGGTGGGGCAGACGGTTGCCTTTCTGTTCATCATGCTGGGGCTTTACCAGTTTTTCGGCGGCGCAAGCTTTGGCGGCCTCTGGTTGGCGTTCATTGGGTGGTTCTTGCTCGATGCATCCCGACGCAGCTACGTTCAGGTGGAACTTATGTCGGGGCTGCGGGGCCGGGTGGTGGCGGATATCATGGACCGCGATTGCCCGACTGTGGAAGGCCATTTGAGCCTGCAGGATTTTGTCCATGAATACCTGCTGCGGAGCGGGCGGCGCTGCTTTGCCGTGGTCCACAATGGCCAGCTCACCGGGCTCATCACGCCGCATGAAGTCAAGCATGTGGCTCGTGAAAACTGGTCGCAAACGAGTGTGCAAGCCGTGATGCGCCCCCTCAGTCAGCTGCGGACTATCGCGCCCGACACTGCCGCGATCAAGGCGCTGGAGATCATGAGCCGGGAGGACGTGAACCAATTACCCGTCCTCTCGAATGGGCGGCTGGAGGGACTCTTTTCCCGCAGGCATATTCTGGGCTTCCTGCAGAACCACGCCGAATTGCACGGCCGGTGAGCGAGAGCGGGTTTTGCCCTGACGGAGATGGCCTGGCTTGGCGGCGAGCCGTGGCCCGCCCGGACGGCAACAAGCGTCGCACTCTCGGTCCGGTAGAGGCGAGGTCCAGGTCCAGATTGGAGAGACTGATGGGCAAGGAGAGCCATGATGAAAATCGATCCCGCGGAACAGGTCTTCGAGGAACTGCTTCCGTATCTTGAAACGCTGGATGCTCAGATCGGCGCTGTGGTCCAGCTCTTGAAGGACAAGGGTGTGACGACCCCTGAGGAATTTGCCCAATACGTACAGCGGGCCGACATGGCCAGTAGCGTCAGGAAGCGCGGATTGCGCGTAAGAATGGAATACCTGTTTACCAACGCCGCCAAACGGAGCGCCGAATCATGAGCATTGCAAGGTGCTTACTTGCCGTGGAAGGAGACGATGATGCGAGGCTTCTTGCTGGGGATAGCCGCTACTCTTATCGTGATGCCTCTCGCTGGCTGGCTCTATCTTAGACTGGGCTATGCCAACCTCCGCGCCGATGCTGGACCCTCCGAGTTCGAATCGACACTTGCGGTCACAGCTCTGGAAGCATCTGCGTCACGCCACGCGCCCAAACCGAACCTTTCAATTCAGCCTACTGAAGCGAACCTCGTGGATGGCGCGAGGCTCTACCGGGACAAGTGCGCCGATTGTCATGGCAGGCCTGACAACCCGGACAGCGATTACGGCCGCTCGTTCTATCCACGTACTCCCCAGTTCGTGAAGGCGCCTCCCCGAATGACCGATCACGAGAAGTTTTTCATCATCAAACACGGAGTTCGTTGGACAGCCATGCCAGCCTGGGGAAACATCATGGCCGACAGTGAAATCGAACAGGTGGTGATGTTCCTGGATCACATCGACAACCTGCCTCCGTCGATTCAACAGGAGCTGCACAGGCCGGGAGGCTGAAACCAAGCTGGAAACGTTCCCTCTGCACAAAAGCGGCACGGACAGTGGCGGCGTATGGAAGAGCTCGCCGAAAGTCATCGTTTTCTGGATTTCCTTTCGACAGCTTCGGAGGCGGAAAGTTTCCGGTCCCGGTGTGGCTCGGTGCGCCGGGCACCCGTGTGTAATTCGCAAGGTTCCGCAATCGCAGCAGCGATTCGGCGAAGATGTGTCGGGCGGCAGCCACTGTCGTGCCAGCCGTATTCCGGTATGTGAGTCCCTGCTGCAACTGCACGCCGAAGGCCTGGTGTGTGATCCGCCCTTCCGAAAGCATTTCCGGCAGAACCCGCCAGTCCTGGGGAGACAAAAAACTATTTCGGGGCAGGACGACCTCCCGACCCCTCAGGCGGGCCGAAGAACACGAGAAGTTCGAGCCGCTCGATGATGTCGAAGAAGGAATGATGCACCAGGGCTGGAACGTAGATGATGGTGCCGGGAGAGACATCGAAAGTGCTGAGGTCTCCATCTGAATCGATGGTCATTTTTGCGCGTCCGCTGGCGACGTAATAAACTTCGTCCTCGGTATGAGGCTTCTGATAGTCCTTCGCTCCGCCATCCAGCACATAAATCCCGACCGTAAACCCGGAGACTCGCACAAATTCAAGGTATCGTTCGGTGGTTTTTGCAAGAAGTTTTGAGAAGTCAAAAACGTTTACATGCATGCTACGCCTCTCATCCTGGTTTCCCGTGCCGGCCGGTACCACCAGTCCGGTACCACCAGTAGAGAAGCGTAGCAGATGTCAGAGCCAGGTTTCGGTGAGTTTAAAGTTTTCCGGGGTGGTCATTTTCAGAAAAAGCTTTAACCACGAAGGACACGAAGGTACACGAAGGAGAGCGTTGAGACCCTGACTTCGTGGTTCACGCATTTTATGATTCAGAGCTCGAGGACCGCTCGGGTCGAGGCGGGATCATTTCCCATCCGGGACCGGAAGCCGAGTTTCCTGGCGATCTTTTTCATGGCGAAGTTGTCCGCCAGGATCTCGGCATCAACCTGATTGAGCTTCTCGTCTCGCGCCACCTGGATGACGCGCCGGAACAGTTCCATTCCAAGGCCCTGGTTCTGGCAGGAATCCGTCACCAATACGGCGACTTCGCCCTGGTTGCGGGAGTGGGACTTGACCAGGCGGCCGACCCCGAGGATGTTGTGCTGGCCGGTTTTGGCGTCGCGGTGAACCGCGACGATTGCCATCTCCCGGTCGTAATCCACGAAACAGATGCGCACCAGGCGATCGTGCGCCACCCGCGAACTCAGGCTGAGTGAGTAAAAATAGCGCAGGTACACGGTACGGTCGGAAAGGCTCTGGTGAAATTTCACCATCAGAGGTTCGTCTTCCGGCCGGATGGGCCGCAGGGTGATCTCGGTGCCGTCCTTCATGACCCATGGGCAGACATACTGTGAGGGATAAGGCCGGATAGCCGGTCTGGGAAGGTTAGCGGGATCAGTTTCGGGCGGGTGCAATACGATGCGGGCGTCAAGCGCCAGCAGGCGCTCCGGGGAAGCCAGCAGGGGATTGATATCGATTTCAGAGATCCACGGCTGCTCGACCACCAGTTGACTGAAGCGGACCAGCAGAGTGGCCAACGCCGGCACGTCGATGGGCCGACGTCCGCGTACGCCTTTGAAGGCGGCAAAGATCCGGGTTTGCTCCATCATGCGCTGGGCCAGGGTGGAGTTCAGCGGGGGCAGGGCGAGGGCACGGTCGCGATAGACCTCGACCAGAGGGCCGCCCGAGCCGAACAGGATTACCGGTCCAAACTGCGAGTCCACGCTGCTGCCGAGGATTAGTTCGTAGCCTTCGAGACGCACCATGGGCTGTACCGTAACGCCAGAGAAATGATCGGGCCCGACTGTTTTGGAGACAGAAGATTGGATGGCCTGGAAGGCCGATCGGACGGATGATTCGTCTTCCAGATTCAGCTTTACCCCGCCCACGTCGGTCTTGTGCGTGATGGTCTCAGAAAAGATCTTGAGGACGACGGGATAACCGAAATGGTGCGCGCAGGCGACCGCCGCGTCTTCGCTGCGGGCGATCTGAGTCTCGACGGTTGGAATACCGTAGTGCGACAAGACCTGTTTGGATTCGAACTCATTCAGCAACACGCGGCCCTGGCCGCG
This sequence comes from Terriglobia bacterium, assembly GCA_963752375.1. Lineage (GTDB taxonomy): Bacteria > Acidobacteriota > Terriglobia > Terriglobales > Acidobacteriaceae > JAIQFF01. The sequence continues at coordinate 76,556 of CAVVYF010000033.1, read as the reverse complement.
GGCGGTCTGGACGATGCTTTCCGCCTGGCGCCGTGAATCCGGATCGAGTTCCAGGTCTCCCGGCAGGGTGGGCGTTTCGTAGAGTCCGCGCAGGTTATAGCTGTAGCGCCACATGTAGGTAAATGCCCGGGCAGCGGTGTCGGGGTAAGGAAATGTGGGGATGCCGGCGGCATTGAGTGCGGTCACGGCTGAAGCGATGCTGGCCCCTCCCATCCAGCTGGTGAGCACAGGTTTTCCCGACGACTTAGCGTAGGGCTTCAGGCCTTCCGCAATGGCTGCCGGATCGGTCATGCCCTGTGGAGCAAGGATGACGAGAAGACCATCGCTATCGGGATCGTTGGCGGCGATTTCGAGGGCACGGGCGTAGCGCTCGGAATCGGCGTCGCCGAGAATGTCGATGGGATTATTGTGGCTCCAGTGCGGGGGCAAAAAGCCGTCGAGCGCCTGCAACGCTTTTTCGGAGAGAACGGCCAGCTCTCCGCCATTCGCCACCAGCGCGTCAGTGGCCAGAACGGCGGGTCCACCTGCATTGGTGACAATGGTGAGCCGCGGCCCCTTGGGGCGGGGCTGTTTGCTGAGGACCTCCGCCATGTAGAACAAGTCGGCGATCGCGCTGACCCGTAATACGCCGCAGCGCCGGAAGGCGGCATCGAGCACGTCATCGCTTCCGGTAAGAGCACCGGTGTGCGAGGCCGCGGCCCGGGAGGCGGCTTCCGAGCGGCCGGCCTTGATCACGATCACGGGCTTCCGCAAGGCTACCTCGCGGGCCGCCGAGAGAAATGAACGGGCGTCGCCGACCGACTCCATATAGATGAGAATGCTTTGCGTGTTGGGGTCGTCGCCGAAGTGGTAGATCAGGTCGCCCCAACCCACGTCGAGCATGGAACCGGTAGAGACGATTGCGCTGAAGCCCACCTGCTCCAGTTGCCCCCAATCGAGAATCGCGGTTAGCAAGGCGCCGCTCTGGCTGAGAAAGGCAACGTTGCCGGAGCGGGGCGCGTCCTTGGCGAAGGTGGCGTTCAGGCCGATGGTGGGATTCATGATCCCCAAGCAATTGGGACCAATCAGTCGCAGGGAGCCCCGGAGCAATTGCTCCTTGATCTGGCGTTCGAGTTTGACGCCTTCGGCCCCGCGTTCGCGAAATCCGGCGGAGATGACAACCGCGGATTTCACCCCGGCGTCAACGCATTCGCCGATGATCTGGGGAACGGTGATGGCGGGCGTGGCCACGACCGCCAAATCTATTTTGTCGGGAACGGCGGCAATCCCCGGGTATGCCTTGAGCCCGCAAACTTCGGCGTGCCGCGAATTGACGGCATACACCTTGCCCTGAAAGGAGGGATGCCGCAAGTTCTCGAGCACGGTTCGTCCGACCGTGCCGGGGCGTTCGGTGGCCCCAATCACAGCCACGGAAGTGGGCAGAAACAATGCATCGAGGCCAGTCCTGGAGCCTGGTATGGTTTCTTCCTTCATACTGGATACTCTATTCCCGGGACTGGCGGTTACGATACTCACGGGGAACTCCTGATCTCTAACTCTAACTAACACTCGAACTCTAACCTCTTGTTGCACACTAGTCTGACCTTCTCACCAGCGTAATCGGCATGAGGGCAAGAAAAGCCAGCAGGGCAAGGTAGACGGTTCCCGCAACCGGGTCCCGACCTGCAAGATACTGGGCGATGGTGATATCCCGGATCCAAAGCACGACGGTAAATTCCGCAAGCAACAGCAGGCCAAGGGCGATAAGGCCGACGCCAAGCAGCGGGGCCCAGGTATGCGGTAGGGTCAGCCGGCGGTCCACCCATCGCGCCGAAAAGACGATCGCCACCAACATGACAGGCGCCTCCATCAGTTCAGCTTTCCGGGTACCGAAAAGGGGGACTATCCAAAGCGTACGAACGGTCCCCAGGGCAAAGCCAGTGGCAAATACGAGAATGAAATAGAGAGAGCCGCCCTTCAGAGTCTGCAGCACTGAATTGCGCACAATCGCGTGCCAGCCGCTCATTGGTGATTCTTGTCTTCCGGAGGAGCGCTCTTTTTGGCCAGGGACCGAACGTAGTTAACCAGGTTCCAGAGCTCGTCTGACTTCAGACGGGTGCCTTCCGGCGGCATATCGCCTTTGCCCTTCCTGATGATGTAGAAGAGCTCGCCGTCGGTCCTGTCTTTCAGGGTGGCGGGGTCGGAAAAGTCGCTTACTTTCAGCTTCATGTCCGCTCCGACCTCACCCTTTCCATCACCGTTTGCGCCATGGCACATGGCGCAGTCGTAACCGTACCATTTCTTGCCTTGAGTAATCGACTCTGAAGTCGGCTTGACTGGGTTGGCCTGGCGGGCGGCCTCGACCGGAATGGTGTAAGGAGGAGCGGGCGCCGCTGCCTTAGGCGGGGTTTCGCTTTGTTGCGCCTTTGCGGCGCACGTGAGAAAAAATAACAGGAACACAATTGCCAGGGCTTTCGACACGGCATCCCTCCTGCGTTCGATGTGCCAGCGAGCTATTGACCCAACACTTCCGGCTTTTCCGGCGAAGCTTCTTCCCCATCCAGCCTGGCGCCGTTCATCAGTTCGAATATTTCCTGCTGGTCTTTGCCGATTTGCTGGACCAAAGCGCCGCCCGCCTCGCAATATCCGGCCACCCTCTCCGCCGCTGTACGGGCATGGCCGAGCAGGGCATGGGCGACGGAGAAGTGCTCATAGTCGCGATGGAGGTTGGCGAGGACGCGCAGGTCTTTGGCGAAGGACAACCAGCGTTGCAGGCGAAGGCCGTCCATTTCCTCCGAGAGAGTGGTGGAATGCTCGGCCTCTTGCTCAGCCTCGATGGAGCTGATTTGTTTGCGCAACCAGGAGGAGAGGGCCTCTTCCAGTTCCAACTGGGTCCCGCAGCGATAGAAATAATCAATCGTTTCTCCCTTTTCGGTGAGCGGAATGAGCCGGCACGGTGAAGCCTGGTCCTTAAGTTCGCTGGGGACAAACCTCATCAACAAGCACTCGCTGCAGGGATGCGGACGGGCGGGGTCGCCGAAGTTGGGACAGGTAAGCGAATCCTCGAAGATAAGCTGGCGACGCCATGGAGTGTGAGGAGAGCGGCCGTAGCCTCCATCCTCAAGAAATTTCAGCTCGAACTTGAGCAGATCCAACAGTTCGTTCCGTCCTTGTGTCATACGCCACCTCACTGTTAATACCAGCCTCGCATACGCCAGATGTGAGGCGCGGTAGCGGTTGTCACAGACCTGGGTGAGCTAGATCACAGGCTTGCGGTATTGATGGCTTAGCGCAAAGGCTGCAATTCGGGGCTATGGGGCTCGATCGTCGCGATACGCATGCGGCGCTCGGCCTCGCTTTTTACCAGCCAAAGCGATATGCCGCGAATCAGCACCACGCCTGGTGAAACCAGCGCCCAGTAGCGCCGGAATGCGGTGCGGGAAGCCCGGTCGGTGGTCGCGACGCGGGTTTCGGTGCGAATCACGGAATGGGTGGCATCGATGGGATCGGCCCGCAGCGTCCATGCGATCCGGGCGTAGCCGGGCTCGTGAAATTCGGCAAACTCCGAAGAGGGCAGCGGGCGGAAGACAGGGTTGGCGACCCAGGGCCTGGTGACTGCCCCAAAGATGATCTCGCGGCCAGGCACCTCGGCGAGGACGGCCCATCCCAACTCCGTCGCCCAGGCCAGCAAGGTCTGGGGATGGCGCACGGTGTCGGGATGGCTGCCCAGAATGAGCTCCCGACATCTGAAGATGCTGCGGATGATTGCCGATTGCGTGAGATCCATGTCACAGGCGGAAGCCAGTGTGATCTCAGCCGGGGCGGCGACGCGCAGAGAGTGACGCTCCACTACTTCATAGGCAGGAATAAATTGGTCGAGTAACGGGTCGATCTGGTCGCTGGCCGGGCGCGCCGGGCGCCCGTACCGCAGCCAGGTAAAGCCGGCGTGGGTGGCGTATAGAGCAGTGGCGAACCCCACGCCGGCCGCCAGCCAGCGGAGCGCCGGCCGGCCATGTTGTGCTTCCGCGTTCATAATCGCCGTCCTTTCAACCCAGAGGAACCCGCCCAACGAATTGCCAGATTCGCGACCGGCTCTAGCCGCGCACCGTCAGGACCGGGCAGTTCGCCTGCGCCACCACCTGGGAAGCGGTGGGCCAGGGTGAATGCTCCTGCATGGCCCTGGTACCCGCTTTTTTCACACCCATGACGATCAGATCGACGCTGCGTTCCCGGGCGAGGCGCAGGATGCCCGGAACCGGAAAGTCGAAGCGCCCTACGAACTCAGGTTTGCACCAGTCTTCTGCTTCTGCAGGCACTAACGCCCGCAGAGTCTCCCGAACGCTGGCTTCTTCCGATTCCTGACCATCGTAATAGGCCGGGGGCATGATCCGTAAGAAGATGAGATTGGCCTGGTTCTCTTCGGCCAGGGACAATGCATAAGGCAGAGCCATCAATGAAGTTTCGGAGCCGTCGGTAGGAAACAGGATGGTCTTGACCCTCCAATTCGGGTCGTTCAAGACCGGAACGTGCGGGCCAATGGTCAGCACGGGACAAGTAGCCCGGCGAAAGATCTTTTCCGCCGCCGAGCCCATCACCAGTTTCTTCAGTCCCTGGCGGCCGTGGGTCGCCGTAACCAAGAGGTCAATTTTGTTCTTGTGGATGATGCCTGAAATCACGTCCCAGACCTCTCCGCGCTCCAGCAGCATCTGCGCGGGTCTCGCTCCGACGGAGTTGTCCAGGGCGAATTCCGCCAGTTTGCTTTCAGCGTCAAGCCAGGCCAGATCGGCTTCGACCGGTAACCTCTCGACGGGCACGCCCAGTGGCGGTTCCGGGCTGAGGGCGTGGGCCACCAGAATTTTTGCCCCATACTGGCCGGCCAGAGCGGCGGCGTAGGGCAGGGCAGTTTTCGAAATCTTTGAAAAATCCGTCGTTACCAGGACATTGTGCAGCGAGATGCGCGTGTTGGTGTGAAGGGCTTGCATGGACTCACCTCCTCTAAGCTTGCTTCTTCACTTTCACATCTACAGGAATCTGAAAAATCCGACTGTGACGCCGATCACTTTCCACGGTGAGGCCAACTACTGTGCTTCCCGGCCCCAGCAGGTAAAAAGGGATTATCGATGGGGGCACAAGAGAAATGACGGGGAACACAGCCATTCTGGACGGGAACGAAGCTGCGGCGTCGGTAGCCTACCGGCTCAACGAAGTGATTGCCATCTACCCCATTACGCCGGCTTCTCCCATGGGGGAGTGGGCGGACCAATGGAAAGAGGAAGGGCGCCAGAACATCTGGGGCGCGGTGCCGACCGTGATCGAAATGCAGAGCGAGGGCGGCGCGGCCGGGACCCTGCATGGCGCGCTGCAGGCGGGCGCTCTCGGGACTACGTTCACCGCGTCCCAGGGTCTGCTCCTGATGATCCCCAACATGTACAAGATCGCAGGAGAGCTGACACCGACGGTGATCCATGTGGCTGCGCGCTCAGTGGCCACCCACGCCCTCTCCATCTTTGGCGATCACAGCGACGTCATGGCGGCGCGGGCAACGGGTTTTGCGCTGCTGTGCTCGAATTCTGTACAGGAGGCGGGCGATTTCGCGCTGATCGCGCAAGTGAGCGCGCTCGAGTCCCGTATCCCCTTTTTGCATTTCTTTGATGGCTTCCGCACCTCCCACGAAGTGAACAAGATCCAGCTGCCTGAGGATGAAGACCTGCGGGCGCTGGTTGACGACACGCTGGTCCGCCAGCACCGGCAACGGGCCTTGTCGCCCGATCGTCCTCAGCTGCGCGGAACGGCGCAAAATCCCGACGTATTTTTTCAGGCGCGCGAGGCGGTCAATCCCTTCTACCGGGCGTGTCCGACCATTGTGCAGGACGTCATGGATCGCTTTGCGGCGCGCACCGGCAGGCGCTACGGTTTGTTTGATTATGTCGGCACCCTCGATGCCGAGCGGGTGATTGTGATGATGGGATCCGGAGCCGGCGCGGTGGAGGAGAGCGTAGAACAACTGGCGCTACAGGGTGAAAAAGTTGGGCTTCTGAAGGTCCGGCTCTACCGGCCTTTTGCGGCCGAGGCATTTATCGCGGCGCTTCCGAAGACGGTTCGGACCATCGCCGTCCTGGATCGCACCAAGGAACCGGGCAGCCTGGGCGAACCGCTCTATCTCGATGTGGTGACCGCGTTAAGCGAGTCGCGGCTATGGAGTGGCACGAAGTCACGGATGGCTCCGCGGGTGATTGGCGGCCGCTACGGACTGGCGTCGAAAGAGTTCACCCCGGCCATGGTGAAGGCCATTTTCGATGAACTCAAGAAGTCGACGCCGAAGAACCACTTTACGATCGGGATTCACGACGACGTCACGCACACCAGCCTGGACTATGATCGCGAATTCTCCACCGAGGATCCGGCGACGGTGCGGGCTCTGTTCTACGGACTCGGCTCCGATGGGACGGTGGGCGCGAACAAGAATTCGATCAAGATTATTGGAAAGAATACCGACAACCATGCCCAGGGATACTTCGTGTACGACTCGAAGAAGGCGGGGTCGGTCACGGTTTCACACCTGCGTTTCGGTCCCCGTCCGATCCGGTCTTCCTATCTGATTACCCGGGCCAGTTTTGTGGCCTGCCACCAGTTCCAGTTTCTGGAGCGCATGGATGTTTTGGAATGCGCTGAGCCTGGCGCCACGTTTCTGCTGAATGCTCCCTTCGGAGCGGACGAGGTATGGGAACACTTGCCGCTGTCGGCACAGGAAGTCATTGTCCGGAAGAAACTCAAGTTCTATCTGATCGATGGCTACAAAGTCGCGCGCGAGACCGGGATGGGCAACCGCATCAACACCATCATGCAGACCTGCTTCTTTGCCATCAGCGGGGTCCTGCCGCGCGAACAGGCAATCGAGGCCATCAAAGGCGCGATTCGCGAGACCTACGGGAAACGGGGTGAGGCCGTGATCGCCAAGAACTTCGTCGCCGTGGACCATACCCTCAGTCATCTCCAGCAGGTCACGGTCCCCGCCGCGGCGAGCAGCAGGTTAAGAGTTCTGCCGCCTGTCCCCGAGCGGGCGCCGGCGTTCGTGCGCGATGTGATTGGTCCCATGATCGCCGGTCGCGGAGACGACCTTCCCGTAAGCGCAATGCCGTTGGACGGCACCTTCCCCACCGGGACCGCAATGTGGGAAAAAAGAAATATCGCGCAGCAGATTCCGGTCTGGGACGAGCAGATCTGTATCCAGTGCGGCAAGTGCGTGCTGGTTTGTCCGCATGCGGTCATCCGGGCCAAGGTTTACGATGCTTTGCTGCTGGGTGATGCGCCGGCAGGTTTCAAATCGGAAAAGCCGCGATGGCGGGAATTTGAGAGCCTGCGTTATACGCTTCAGGTTTCTCCGGAAGACTGCACGGGTTGCGAGCTCTGCGTCGAAGTCTGCCCGGTAAAGAGCAAGAGCGAGGCCAAGCACAAAGCCATCAACATGCAACTCCAGGCTCCCCTGCGTGAGGTGGAGAGTACGAACTGGGATTTCTTCACCAAGCTTCCAGATGCCGACCGGAACCGGCTCGCGCACGGCCAGGTGAAGGACGTCCAGCTCCTGGAGCCACTCTTCGAATTTTCCGGGGCGTGCGCAGGATGTGGTGAAACGCCGTATATCAAATTGCTGACTCAGCTCTTTGGCGATCGTCTGCTGATCGCGAATGCCACCGGGTGCTCGTCGATCTACGGCGGCAATCTGCCTACAACTCCCTACACTCTCAACTCTCTGGGGCGGGGCCCGGCGTGGTCCAATTCACTGTTCGAAGACAATGCCGAGTTTGGTCTGGGTATGCGCCTGGCGGTGGACCAGCAGGCAGCCTATGCCCGCGATCTGGTCACCCGGCTGGCCGCGCAACTCGGCGATTCACTGGCAAGCGGGCTCCTGAATGCGGAGCAATCGAGCGAGGCGGGAATCGAAGGTCAGAGGGAGCGCGTCGCCGAGCTGAAGAAGAAGATCGTAGCGCTGGATTCGCCGGAAGCGCGTGATCTGCTGGCGATCGCTGACGCGCTGGTACGCAAAAGCGTGTGGCTGGTGGGCGGCGACGGATGGGCCTATGACATCGGAGCCGGTGGACTCGATCACGTGCTGGGCTCCGGGATGAACGTCAATGTGCTGGTGCTCGACACAGAAGTCTATTCGAATACCGGCGGGCAGATGTCCAAAGCGACGCCGCGCGGCGCGGTGGCGAAATTTGCCACGGGCGGCAAACATGCCGGCAAGAAGGACCTCGCGATGGAGGCCATCAGCTACGGATCGGTGTACGTGGCCCGGGTCGCCATGGGAGGCAGCGATACCCACACGGTGAAGACATTCCTCGAAGCTGAGGCCTACAACGGTCCATCACTGATCATCGCTTATAGCCACTGCATTGCGCACGGTTACGACATGAGCCAGGGGATGGCACAACAAAAGGCCGCTGTGCTCTCCGGGTACTGGCCCCTGATGCGCTACGACCCGGATTTGCGAACGGCCGGAAAGAACCCGTTTCAGCTCGATTCCAGGGCGCCTAGTATTCCGTTCAAGCAATACGCGTATCAGGAAGCCCGGTACACCATGCTGGCACGGAGCAATCCTGAAGCGGCGCGTGAACTGCTCCAACTCGCCCAGGAAGATGTTGACCGGCAATGGAGCGTTTACTCGAGTCGTGCCGGTACGACAGAAGCCGCAGAAGGTTTCGGCAGCGGTTCCCCGAAGGCAGCCCTGGTCACGCTGCAAGCGGTTGCCGCAGGAGAAGAAAAGAAATGATCGATATCACAACCACCTATCTGGGCTTGCCGATGAAGTCCCCAATCGTTGCCTCGGCTTCTCCGCTGTGTGAGTCTCTGGAAAACATACGGCATCTGGAAGACGCCGGCGCCGGGGCTGTGGTGCTGCCCTCCCTGTTTGAAGAACAACTCGACCTGGAGAGCCAGGCGGTTGATTCCGATCTCTCGCGGGGCAGTGAAAGCTTTGCCGAGTCGCTCGACTACCTGCCCGATCTCCATACCTATAACCTGGGCGCTGATGGCTACCTCGAACTGATTCGGAAGGCCCGGGAACGGGTCTCCATTCCCGTCATCGCCAGCCTGAACGGAGTCTCCCCCGGCGGCTGGGCCCGCTATGCCGGCATGATGGAGCAGGCGGGTGCGGACGCGATCGAGTTGAACATCTACGCGATTATTACCGATCCCAACATCGTGAGCGCCGACGTGGAGCGGAACTATTGCGACCTGGTGCGGCAGGTCAAGGCGAACGTCAGTATTCCGGTGGCGGTAAAGTTGTCGCACTTTTTCACCGCAGTGGGAAACATGGGCAAACAGCTGGACGCGGCAGGGGCAAACGGGCTGGTTCTTTTCAATCGCTTCTACCAGCCGGATTTTGATATCGAGACGCTCGAAATCGTGCCCAGCCTGACTCTGAGCCGTCCGCAGGAATTGCTGTTACGGCTGCACTGGGTGGCCATTCTCTATGGGTGGGTCCGCGCCAACCTCGCGGTTACGGGCGGGGTGCACAGCGCAGAGGACGTTCTCAAATCCATGATGGCGGGCGCTCATGTGGCCATGATGACTTCCGCGCTTTTACAGCATGGAATTGACCACGTGGCCTCCGTGCTCGCGCACCTGGTTCGCTGGATGGAAAAGCACGAATATGAATCGATCAACCAGATGCGCGGGAGCATGAGCCAGCGCTCGGTAGAGGATCCGGCGGCGTTCGAACGGGGAAACTATATGCGCGTCCTCAGTTCCTACACGCTGCAAAAAGGTGCGTTGAGGGATCACAGCGAAGGGTGACTGGCATCACCGCCTGCGACGCTGCCGGCGTGTCATCCTCGATTAGTATGGGAGGAAGTCTGCCATGAGAGACTCAGAAAACAAACAAATCCTAATCGTTGACAACGACGAGGAAGAAGCGCGCACGCTGGAGGCAATGCTGCAGCAGGCAGGCTACGCTTCGAGCACCACATGGAGCGGGCTCGAAGCCCTTGAGCTGTTGAAATCAAAAACGTATGACATACTCCTGGTGAGCAGTTACCTTCCTGACCTCTATGTGGGAGATTTTTTTGAGCGGTTGAACCACCTGTCCACCCGGCCCTGCACGATTCTCATGCAGGAAGACCACGACTCTGCCTCGACGCTGCAGACGCTGAGCCGCATGATCGAAGAGAGAAAGCTTCCGGCACGATAAAGACGGCCGAGGACGCTTGCGGGTGTGGCCCCAGGGCGATCTAGAATAGTCGTGATCCTGCTCGAATGGCTGTACCCGAAATGAAGGCCGCCATCCTGAACCCGGTAGAAGGCATTCCCGGACATCCTCTTCTTCATGTTGACCAGGTTCCACGACCCGCAGCCAGGCCGGGGCAGGTGCTGCTGCGGGTGCACGCCTGTGGGGTCTGCCGGACCGATCTGCATATCGCGGAAGGCGAACTCCCGCCGCTTCGGAAGGATCTGATTCCGGGGCATCAGATCGTAGGGGAGATTGTCGAAGGCGCGACGACGGAACTTCCGTCAGGGACCAGGGTTGGGGTTTCCTGGATCGGCGGCATCGATGGGACGTGTTGGTATTGCCGGCACGGCCTGGAGAACCTTTGCGATGCGGCCACTTTCACCGGCTACACGGTGGACGGCGGGTATGCGGAGTATGCGCTGGCCCGGGCTGATTTTGTTTTTCCTCTGCCCGGCGGGCTGGACGATTTGCACGCTGCCCCTCTTTTGTGCGCCGGCATCATCGGTTTTCGCAGTCTCCGCGTAGCTGGGGTGCAGCCCGGAGAGCGGGTGGGACTGTTTGGCTTCGGAGCCTCGGCTCATCTGGCCATCGCTGTCCTGCGCGCGTGGGAGTGCGAAGTATATGTCTCCACCCGCGGCGCTTCGCATCGCGCGCTGGCGGCATCGCTGGGCGCAGCCTGGGTGGGAAGCGAGAAAGAGAAGCCACCGGTCGAGTTGGACCGCGCCGTGACTTTTGCTCCCAGCGGGGATGTGGTGGTAGCCGCTCTGAGCAGTCTGCGCAAAGGAGGCGTGGTCGCAATCAATGCCATACACCTGGACCGGATTCCCGAGTTTGACTACGACCGCCTGCTGTGGGGAGAGCGCCAGCTGCGCAGTGTGGCCAATATGACGCGCTCCGATGCGCGGGACTTTCTGCAAATCGCAGCAGAAATCAAGCTTCGACCCAAGGTCACAACCTTTTCTCTCGATCAGGCCAACGAAGCTCTGGCCGCCGTGAAGAACGACGCAGTCGATGGCGCGGCGGTCATCGTCCCATAAACCCGCAGCGAAGCGGCTCGGCCCCCCATACGTTTCTTCCAGAGAATCTTAGGGTCGGGAGTTTGCGCGTGAGCCTGATTACCTCACCCGGTGATGCCGGTCACATTCTTCGGAAGCAGTGTGGGAGAGAATGGGTACAAACGTGCTGGAGGCTGGATATGGCGAACAAGAAGCGCGATCTCCTGGAGGTCCTAAAGCTTGAACTTGAGTTTCTCAAGAGCGGTGGCTACCGGAAGATGTCCACCTGGCGCCCGCAGTTCATGTTTGAGGATTCTCCAACGTGTTTGAACTATGGGAATCCGAAACACAGGCATCCTTGTTCCGAATGTGTCCTGATGCAGCTGGTGCCGCCGGAATTTCGCGACGGAAAAGTTCCTTGCCGATACATTCCACTCAATGAAAAAAGCGAAACCATTCAGTCGCTCTATCAATGGGGGACGCCGGAAGAGCTGGAAGGCGCGGTGGGTGAATGGCTCATGAACACAATTCAGAAGCTGGAGCTGGAACGAGGGGCGAGCCAGCCCGACGCGGACGGCCTGGCAAATGGAAGGGTCGGAAGCGCATAGAAGAAGTTACGGAGTGAGGAGACAATGTTCTCCGATTGTTCCAATCCTGATTGCCGGAAGGCCTTTGACTATCGCCGGGGCCGGTTGTTTCGTTTCCACAACCGGCTGTCGGAGAGTCAATCACCGGTCGAGCCGTGCCGCTGCGTCAGGCATTTCTGGCTCTGTGAGGGCTGCTCCCGAAGCTACGTGCTGGAATATCACCTCGGTGTGGGCGTGGCGATCAGGTCGCGGCTGGGGACAGAACCGCCCCGTCCAGTCTGCTGTTGCCCGACGTCGAGGGTAAGCCCGTGTCTGGCGGAGTGATCAGCCGGGGCGGCCTTGCCCTCGAGCGGGCAGAGTGCTAAGTTCCCCTCTGATGAGGCAGACTAAAGCCAACTACAATGACAGTTTGAGCCACGGGGAGGAAAAGTTTCGCCGTCTGCTGGACGCCGCGCCGGACGCGATGGTCATTGTGGATCGCGCCGGGCGGATGCTGCTGGTCAACGCCCAGACGGAAAGCATGTTTGGCTATGGCAGGGAAGAGCTGCTCGATCAGCCAGTCGAAATCCTGATTCCGGAACATTTCCGCCAAAAACATCAGCAGGACAGGGATGCCTACCACAGCGCTCCTCATCCGCGTCCCATGGGTATCGGTCTCGGACTGCTCGGACGACGTAAAGATGGCAGCACCTTCCCCGTAGAAATCAGCCTCAGTCCTCTGGAAGAGGAGGGGGGCGTTCTGGTCACGGCCGCGATTCGGGATGTGACCGAGCGCAAGCGGGCGGAAGAGGCGCTGCGGCAGAGTCAGGAGCGTTTTCGTCTGCTGGTGGAGGAAGTCAAGGATTATGCCATCTTCATGCTCGATCCCAGCGGAAGGATTGTGAGCTGGAACGAAGGTGCGCAAAAAATCAAGGGTTACGCTCCCCAGGAAATCATCGGGCAGCACTTTTCCTGTTTCTACACTTCCGAAGATCTGGAGAGTGGTAAGCCAAACGAGGGGTTGACCCTGGCCGCCGCGGAAGGCCGCTGGGAAGAGGAAGGCTGGCGGCTGCGCAAAGACGGCTCGCGCTTCTGGGCCGACGTGGTGGTCACAGCGCTCCATGACAAAGACGGCAACCTGCTCGGATTTACGAAGGTTACACGCGACATCACGGAAGGGAAGCGTGCCCGGGAAGCCTTCCTGCTGGAGGTGACAAATGCCCTGGTGTCGAACCTTGACATCCACCAGCTGCTCTCGGCGATTGCCGCCTGTGTCCGACAGGTAAAGGCGTTTGACTACGCTACCCTCGCTCTCTATGACGCGCACAGCAAGCGCCTGCGCATGCACGTGCTCGGACCTGCCGCGGGCGCGGAGGTAAGTTCGACGGTTGGAGAAGAACCGTTAGTGGCGCTGGGCAAATCACCGGCAGGCTGGGCCTACACAACCCGGAAGGCCCTGCTGCTCAAGGGACAGGCCGACGAAAAGTGGGCCTTCGAAACCCCGCCCCAGTTTGCTCAGCAAGGGTTGAAGTCCGGCTGCTGGATTCCCCTGGTCGGCCGGGAAGGCGCAGTGGGAACTCTCAATGTGTTCAGCCGCCGCCTCGGCAACTTTACCGCGGAGGATGTGAACCTGCTCACCCAGATCGCGGGCCAGGTGGCCATCGCGCTGGGGAATGCGCTGGCGTTCCGGCATCTTTCCGAACTCAGGGACCAGCTGACTGAACAGAAGCAGTACCTGGAAGACGAGCTGAAAACCGAATTTAATTTCGATGAAATCATCGGCCACAGCAAATCCATCCGGCGGGTCCTGAAACAGGTCGAAACGGTAGCGGGGACTGACTCTACGGTGCTGATTCTGGGGGAGACAGGGACGGGAAAGGAATTGCTGGCCCGGGCGGTCCACGATCTGAGCCCGCGCCGGGACCATACGTTCGTTCGCGTCAACTGCGCTTCCATCCCCGCGGGCCTTCTTGAAAGCGAGCTTTTCGGCCACGAAAAAGGCGCATTCACGGGCGCCATCGCGCAGCGCGTGGGGCGGCTGGAACTGGCGCATCGGGGGACGATTTTTCTCGACGAAGTGGGTGACATTCCGCTCGAACTGCAACCGAAGCTATTGCGGGCGTTGCAGGAAAAAGAATTCGAACGCCTAGGCAGTACCCGCACCATCAAGACCGATGTCCGTATTGTCGCCGCCACCAATCGCGATTTGACGAAACTTGTGGCGTCAGGACAATTCCGCAGCGACCTGTTTTACCGTCTGAATGTTTTCCCGATCGTGGTGCCGCCGCTGCGCGACCGGCCCGAGGATATTACGCTTCTGGTCCAGTATTTCCTGGCCAAGTTTTCCCAGCGCATGAAGAAGAATATTGACAGCGTGCCACCCGAGGCGATGCAGGCCTTGTGCAGGTACTCCTGGCCGGGCAATATACGTGAACTGGAACACGTCATCGAGCGCGCGGTCATTCTGTCTTCCGGTCCGGTGCTGAAGGTCCCGGCATTCGAGGCTGTTCCCGACGAGGCCGGCCGGGCTTCCTCGCCGGCGACAACATCGGTGCTGGAAGACGTCGAGCGTGAACACATCCTCCGGGTGCTGCGCGAGACCAAAGGAAAGATTGGCGGACCGGGCGGCGCGGCCGAGGTCCTGGGCATGAATCGCACGACCCTGAACTCGCGCATGCAGAAGCTGAAAATTACCAGAAAAGGTCCCTGATCGTCCCGGGTGCTTTCGGGTGTCGCGTATCACCTCCCGCCGTGACCTCCATCACTGCTCTCCTTGTTTCTTTGTGCGAATCTCTATCTGCAGCCTTGGACTTCCCCTTCGTTGCCTGCCCCAGCCCGAGGCAAGAGCTAAGGTTGCCGAAGCACCGGAAGCGGCGCTGCATAGTCCAGGGAAAGAAAGGAAAATACCATGTCCGATACATCCGTTGCTTTACAAGGCGCTAAGGAAACGCCAGTCGCCATTACCCCAATCGCGAGTCTGACCGCCCGGATCGACAGGACGTTCCAGGAAATTACACAAAGAGCATTCGAGATTTTCGAACGGAACGGACACCAATTCGGGCACGACATCGATGACTGGTTCAAGGCGGAGATGGATTTGCTCCATCCCGTCCCCGTCCAGGTCGCTGAGGTCGGTGACAACGTCGAGGTTCGGGCCGAGGTGCCAGGATTTAACCACAACGAAATCGAAGTCAGCGTCGAACCCGGCCGTTTGACCATTGTCGGCCAGCGGGAAACGGACACCAGAAAAGAAAAGCCGGGAAAGACGATTTACACAGAATCCTGCTCGGACCAGATTCTGCGAATAGTCGAGCTTCCCGCAAGTGTCGATGCCGAGAAGGCAATGGCAACCTTGAAGGATGGTGTGTTGCAGTTGACGATGCCGAAAGCGGCCAAGGCGAGGACGATTCAAATCAAGTCCCGGGCAGCATGAATCGGTAAAGTCAGATAACGGGCGGGCAGACTCAAGCCACCGGTTCTTGCCCGTCCGGTTCAAGTTGTTCCAGAGTGGCTGAGGTGGCGATTCAACGACCGACGATATGTCGTCACTGGCGAAATGTCATCTCGTCAGATGCCTGCCGGTGCAGGCCTGATCTTCGCCGACTTCTCTCTATCTCATTCCACAAAAACAAGTTAAATGCGGCGTCATGCGCGGTCATGCTTCGGCCACCGCCTTGCTTTATATATCTGCGTGCTACGGATCACAGTTCAGAACACGGCCGATGGCCTCCTCCTAAAGCTCGAAGGCAGGGTCAAGGGGCCCTGGGTGGAAGAGTTGCGAAGGTCCTGGCTCACATCGGCAAACATGGCGGCCGGGGAGCCTGTGAGTGTTGACCTGAGCGCGGTGAATTTTGTCGATGCGAGGGGGCTTGACCTGCTTTTGCAAATGCAGAGAGAAGGGCTTGCTTTGAAAGGGGCCTCGGGCTTCCTGCGGCAGATGCTGGGAGAGCGAAATGGGAAGGCCAGCGAGTTCAAGAAAGACAGGACACCAAAATGAAAACGCCCACACCGTATGGAATGGAAATCGCGGACGATTGCGCAACCTGCCCGATCCGAAAAGACGGATTCTTCTGCCAGATGAGCCCGGACACTCTGGCGCACTTCCAGAAAATGAAGTTCACCAGCCTGTATCCATCAGGCTCTGTCCTGTTTGCGGAAGGCCAGGTGCCGCGGGGAGTTTACATGCTGTGCAAAGGGCGGGTGAAACTGACCATGGCCTCGCCGTCGGGAAAGACGGTGATCGTACGGGTGGTGGAGGCGGGCGAACTGCTCGGCCTGCACTCCGCCATTTCCGGAGACGCGCACGAAGTGACGGCCGAGACTCTGCAGCCCTGCCAGGTCGATTTTATCCGGCGTGATGACTTCAAGACCTTACTTCATGAACACGGCGACGCCTCGATCAATGCGATGCACCAATTCAGCAACTACTACCGCGGGGCCTGCCACCAGATCCGCTACCTGGGCCTGACTCCTTCGGCGACTGAAAAAATGGCCGGCTTTCTCCTGGAATCAGCTGTCCGGGGCCAGGAAACGCCCAAAGGGATCCGCTTCAACCTGAGCCTGACCCATGAGGAGATCGCTCAGGTGGTGGGAGTGACCCGCGAAACGGTTACCCGGGCCCTGACGGAATTGCGCAGCCGGATGCTGATTTCCACCAAAGGCCCCAGCGTGCTGATCAGAAACAAGCCGGCCCTTGAAGCCATGGTCCTGGCGTCGGACATCTGAGACGGCCCTTGATGTCCGGTGTTCCGCAGCGGGGCCTTTTGGGGAGCGCCGGATTTCACTCTGGCAAACCTGCGGCACTCTTGCCGAACCGGAATAGATAACGCCAGACGAAATTAATTTAACTCTTGTGACGCAGGTCACAGCCAAGGCCGATTCAGGCCGTATATAAAGATAAAACTCGGCGAATTCTGCGCACTCGCCGGCAGGCTGTCGAATTGAGTTGAGAGGGAGTCCAATGGGACGCTCGAAGACTATCGGCTGGTTGGCCATTGCGGCCCTGGGCCTGGTTTGCCTGCCGCTGACTTCCACCCGCGCACGAGCAGGACAAGCAACGGCGAGCAGCGCGAAAGCCTCAGAAGCGGCGGCCCCGGCTTCGACGGACCCAGCTTCGACGGACCCAGGCGAGTCCGGGTATGTGGGTGCCGAGACCTGCAAAACCTGTCACGAGGACATTTATAACGATTGGGAGAAAAGCCCGCACTGGAAGACCATGTTGAACAAGGAGGGCGGGCCGTCTCACCAGGGTTGCGAAGGCTGCCACGGGCCGGGGGCCGAGCATGTGGCGGGTGGTGGCGACAAGACCAAGATCTTCACCTTCAAGGGTGTGACCGCCGAGGCGTCCAGCCAGCGCTGCCTGGCCTGCCATACCTACGGAGAAGAACACAGTAATTTTGCGCGGGCCGCGCACCTGCAAAACAATGTGGGCTGCATTGACTGCCACTCTCCCCACCACGCGAAGGAAAGCGAGGCACTGCTGAAGGAGAAGCAGCCACAGCTCTGCTACGGCTGCCACCTGGAAATCAAACAACAGTTTAACCGGCCCTTTCATCATCGCGTAAATGAGGGCATGGTGCAGTGCAACGACTGTCACAATCCGCACGGCGGCTTCCAGACCCGGCAACTGCGAGCGACGGCGGCGCAGGATGTGGCGTGCATCAAGTGCCATTCGGAAAAGGCCGGGCCGTTCGTGCATGAACATCCTCCGGTAAAGACCGAGGGTTGCGTGTTTTGCCATACGCCGCACGGCTCTTCCAATCCGCGCTTGCTGAAGCGGAGCCAGGTGAACCTGATGTGCCTGGAATGCCACTCGCTCACGGTCGATACCGGCGCCCCGGCCACTCCGACTTTCCATAACCAGGCCCAGAAATATCAGGCCTGTACGCTTTGCCACACTCAGATTCATGGGTCGAACTTCGATCCCTTCTTCTTCAAATAGGTGGGAGCATGGGTACAGAAGATATGCCGAGACGATCAACGCGGGGGCCTCGAGCAAGATGGGCCTTCCCCGGCCACATCATCCTGCTGCTTTTGGTTACCCTGACCGCGGCCTGGTCCCAGCAAGGAGGGGAAGAGCAAGGCATCGACTCCGGAAACTACAACATCAAGCAGTCAGTGGAATTTGGCTACCGCTTCACCGACTTCACCGGCAATCCGGCCACCTACGATACCTTCGTAAATCTGCAGCAGGGCCCCCGCCTACTGGACATGACCCTGGAGATGAGATCGCTTGACCATCACGGCCTGCTCTTCGACCGCCTCTACCTGAGCAATTTCGGATATGGAGGCGATCCCAACAACGTCTCTCGCCTGCGCATCGGCAAGAACAAATGGTACGACTTCGACGCCATGTTCCGGCGCGACCAGAATGTCTGGGATTATTCGTTGCAGGCCAACCCGCTCAACCCCGTAAGCACATTTACCAACGCGCCGGCGGGCTTCAATCCCATCATCAGCTCGTCGCCGCACCTGTTCAACACCCGGCGCCGCCTGGGCGATTACAACCTGACGCTGCTGCCCCAGTCGAGAATCCGTTTCCGCCTGGGCTACTCCCGAAACGTGAATGACGGCCCCAGCTTCAGCAGCCTGCACCAGGGGACCGAGGCCCTCCTGCTCCAGGATTGGAGAAACACGGTTAATGCCTACCGGCTGGGTGTGGATTTCAGGTTTCTGCCCAAGACCAACATCAGTTATGACCAGATCTTGAGCTACTACAAAGGCGACACCGGGGTTTTGGACCAAAACCAGAATTTTCAGCTGGACAATGGCACTCCGGTGGATATTGGAGTTTCCCTCAATAATGCCGCCAACCAGCCCTGTGCGGGGACATTTCTGGTGACCGGAGGCGTTAATCCGACATGTAATGCCTATCTAAGCTACTCGCGGAACGGGCGGGTGCGGACCAACATGCCGACCGAGCAGCTCAGCGTACAGTCGAACTACTTCAAGACCGTGGATCTCTCCGGCCGGGTCAGCTACACCGGCGGGGACATGAACGTTGGCGGGTATCAGGAGCTGTTCGCGGGACGAGAGAGCCGCACCGGTCTGAGAAATAACAATGTGTTCGGTCCCGCTTTCGGGCGTCACGTAGCCGCGACCGTGGACTTCGGGGCCACCTGGCACGTGACCGATAGGTTCCGCGTACTGGATACGTTTACTTTCTCCAGCTTTCGCAATCCGGGCCAGTTCGACTCCTCAAACTGCCAGTTTTTCAGCCCCGATCTAGCCACCCCGGCCAACGTCTTCACTCCGGGCTTCACTCCGCCGGTTACTTGTCCGGTTCCGGGGGACGCTGTTCCTGGTACGCCGGCTCACAGCTCCTCTTCCGGGGCGGACATTTCGCGGGAAATCTCGGGCCTGCTTCTGAAACAGGATGAGAAGACGAACCTGTTCCAGCTGGAATATGACTTCACCCGCAGATTCGGGGCGCGGCTCGGTTACCGCTTCCGCCACCGCGCTATTGCCGACTCGGATTTTGAACAGGTCAGCGAGATTTTCTATCCTTCCAATGCCAACCGCGGGGACTGCGCGCTGGTAGCGGGCCTTCTGCCGGAGGGATGCACCGACAATGGGGATGGCTCTTTTACCTTCCGGACGCCCACCCCGATCGAGACCGATACCGGCGAAGTTCTGATCAATGAACATTCCGGCCTGTTCGGCTTCTGGGCGCGGCCGCTGGACGGCTGGCGAGTCAATTTCGATATGGAACTGGCCAGCGCGGACAATTCCTACACCCGCATCAGTCCCCGGCAATGGCAGGAATATCGATTGCGCACGAACTACAGAGTGGCCAGCTGGGTAAGCCTGACCGGCTCCGTCAACGTTCTCGAGAAGCGCAACGATGTGTCCGAGATCAACAATCTGCAGCACAATCGCATGTATGGATGGAGCGCGATCTTCGATCCCAACGAACGCATTTCCTTCGAGCTGGGATACGACTACAGCGACGATTATTCGCAGATTCTGGTCTGCTTCGTGAGCAGCACGGCGCCGGCGGGGATCGCGAAGTGTCCGGGCTCGACGGTCCTGAGCGAAGACCTTTCGATCTACACCAACAAGTCGCATTACGGTTATTTCGATGTCATGTGGAAGCCCGTGCGGCGGCTCACCACCCACCTGGGCTACAACGTAACCAGCACCACTGGCAGCGCTCTCTTTCTCAACCCGAACGCACCATCCGGACCGCTCAACTCGAACTACCACCGGCCCTATGGCGGGTTCGACTACGCTTTCGCCAAGGGTTGGACGGGCAAGGCCTATTGGGGCTACTACGGCTATCACGAGGATCCGAGTGCAGTTGCGCAGGACTTGTTTGCCCCGCGGAACTTCCGGGGCAACCTGGTCACGCTTTCGATGCGGTACGCGTTCTAGGTCAACTTGAGTGTTGCAGCGGTCAAGCCATTGTCCGGGGCATCTTCTGCAACACGCCGGAAAGGGAATGCTCATGATATCTATGTGGCGACGCAAACCGTTGCCTCTCCTGATTATTGCAGTAGCTGCCGTGGTCTTCGCTGTGTTCCCAGTCCAAGCCCAGAGCAATCCGGCGGATGGAGCTGCGCTTTTCAAAGCGAAGTGCGCGATGTGCCATGGTCCGGACGGGGCGGGCAACACCCCCATGGGCAAGAAGCTGAACGTCCGCGATTTACGTTCGGCCGAGGTGCAGAAACAGTCGGATACCGATCTCATGCACGTCATCGGGCAGGGCAAGGCAAAAATGCCGGCTTTCGGCAAGTCTCTGAGCGAAGACCAGATCAAGGTGCTGGTGAGTCGCATCCGTGAACTCGGCAAGAAGTAGTCCATCGAGAGACCTATGTCCACAGGTGATGAGGGAATGATCAGCCCGGCTGATCGGCTTCCCCCGGTGCCGCGCAGGCAGTTCGTCGAAGTGGTATTAGGCAGCGGAGTTCTGGCCACGGTGGTGGCTTTTCTGTATCCGGTACTTCGCTATCTGGTGCCGCCCAAGGAATTAGATCTGGGAAGCGATGCTGTTGTAGCTGGGCGGGTCGGGGAACTCAAGCCGAACAGTGGAAAGATCTTCCGCTTCGGCAACCGTCCGGGACTCCTGATCCGTACCGCCGCCGGCGACTACCGTGCGATGTCAGCGACCTGTACTCATCTCTCCTGCACGGTTCAGTATCGCGATGACATGCGACAAGTGTGGTGCGCGTGCCACAACGGCCGTTACGACCTGAATGGCCGAAACATCGCCGGGCCACCCCCACGCCCCCTGGAGTTGTACGAAGTGCAGGTTAGCGGCGAGGAAATCTTCGTGAGGCGGCGCCGGGAGGCTTAAGCCATGAGTCTTCTGCGTAGCCTGCGCAGTTGGCTGGACGAGCGTTTCGGATGGGACGCGCTAATCGCACCGCTGCGAAAAAAGACGGTTCCACTGCACCGGTTTTCCTACTGGTATTTTCTTGGAGGCATCACCCTTTTCCTGTTCATCATTCAGGTGATTACCGGGATCCTGCTGCTTCTCTATTACCGCCCGGGTGCAAGTGAGGCGTTTGAGAGCGTGCAGTACATCATGACCCGGGTGCAGTTTGGCTGGCTGATCCGTTCCATCCATTCCTGGTCGGCCAACCTGATGATCTTTACTGCCTTCGCGCACATGTTCAGCGTGCTGTTCTTCAAGGCATACCGCAAACCGCGCGAACTCACGTGGGTCAGTGGTGTCATCCTGCTCTTTCTGGTGATGGGATTCGGATTCAGCGGTTACCTGCTGCCCTGGAACACGCTGGCGTTTTTCGCCACCAAAGTCGGTACCGAGATCACTGGACAGATCCCCATCGTCGGGAGGCCCCTGATGATTTTTCTTCGCGGTGGCGAAGAGGTCACTGGGGCGACGCTCACGCGATTCTTTGGATTTCACGTTGCCGTTTTGCCCGGTTTGGCAACGTTGATGATTCTTGTGCACCTGCTTCTGGTCCAGCGCCTTGGCATCAGCGTTCCCCCGAAACTGGAAGCGGAATGGAAGGCTAATCCGACCCAAAGACGTGAAATGAAGTTCTTTCCGAATTTCATGTTGCGTGAACTGATGGCCTGGTACGTCGCGTTGGGAGTGCTCGGCGCTCTCGCGGCAATTTTTCCGTGGAATCTGGGCGTGAAAGCCGATCCCTTTGTATCGGCTCCTGCCGGGATCAAGCCCGAATGGTACTTCCTCTTTATGTTTCAAACACTGAAGCTGATTCCGCCGAAGGTGTGGTTCATTGATGGGGAAGTCATTGGAGTTGTGGTTTTCGGGTTGATCGCTTTGCTCTGGCTGCTCTTGCCATTTTTCGGCAGGAATCATCCTTCCCGTGTCCAACGGTGGATCACAGGAATCGGAATCTTTGCCCTCGCTTATATGGCAGGTATGACCGTTTATGGCCATTTCGCACAGTAACGGCAGGCTGTTCCTCGGAGGCTTTCTAGGCTGCCTGATGCTCTGGGCCGCCGCGGCCAGCGGGCAGACCAAGAACTCCTGCCTGGACTGCCATTCCAACCTGCCCGAGCCGCTCGGTGTGACCCAGGAGAAGTTCAGCCAGGACATCCACGCGCAGAAAGGTTTGACCTGCGCCAGTTGCCATGGAGGCGATCCCACCAGCGACGATCCCGATAAGGCCATGAGTCGCAAGGCTGGGTGGAAAGGCAGGATTGATCGCAAGCAAATCCCCCAATTATGCGGATCTTGCCACTCGGATCCTGCCTATATCCGGCAGTTCAACCCCAGCCTGCGCACTGATCAGTTGAGCCAGTACCGCACCAGCGTGCACGGCAAGCGTCTGGCCGCGGGCGATACCAAAGTTGCCGTCTGTACCGACTGCCACAGCGTGCATGACTTGCGGGCGCCCGGTGACGCGCGCTCAACGGTTAATCCAGTTAACGTGGCAGACACATGCGCCCGCTGCCACGCAGATGCCAGCTACATGGCTGAATACAAGATTCCAACCAACCAGTTCGCGGAATACGGGAAGAGCGTCCATCACGACGCGCTTGTCCATGGAGACCTGAGTGCGCCGACTTGCACTACGTGCCACGGCAATCATGGCGCCACTCCTCCGGGTTTTGCGTCGGTAGCCAACGTTTGCTCGAATTGTCACGTCTTTCAGGCGCAGTTATTTGACTCGAGCCCTCATAGTGAGGCCTTCAAGTCGGCGGGTCTTCCGGGTTGTGTGACCTGCCACAGCAATCACGGCATCTTCCATCCGACGGACGAGCTCATTGGAACAGACGACAAAGCCATTTGCACGCAGTGCCACACGGAAGGGGATGCAGGTTTTATTGCTGCGGGAAAAATGAAGCAACAGTTAGTCCAGCTTGGGGCATCGATCGATAAGGCAGAACAAATTCTGAGTCGCGCCGAGCAGTCGGGCATGGAGGTGAGCCAATCTAGCCTGGATCTCGTACAAGCTAAAGACGTCCTAACCAAAGCGCGGGTCACGGTTCACAGTTTCAACGTCGCCCGTATAGAGTCCGATATCAAACCTGGGATGGAAACTGCCGCCAAGGGCTACGAAGCTGGAAAAAAGGCCATGGCGGAACGCGAGTACCGGCGCGTCGGGCTGGGGATTTCTCTGGTAGCAATCGCATTAGTATTGGTGGGACTCCGGCTATATCTCAAGCAGATTGAAAGCTAGGATGGCAACACCCAGTGTTCACTTGTGTTTTTTGCTGAGAATCGCCTCGTGAACCGGCGAAACGGATGTAGGATGGTGCGGTTTTCGAAATATGGACAGGTCGGGTTGAAGAGTGCCCGGAGGCCTTGGGGCCGGGCCCCAGGCATCCCTGGCGAACTACAATACAATAATTAGACACGAGTTCTAGGAGGAGTCATGTTAAGGATGAAAAGTGGTCTGCAGCGCGCTTTCCTTGCGGTTGCCGTAGCCGTATGCACCCTGTGGAGTATGACGCTGGTTGCGCAGGACGCGGCAAGCTTATTCAAAACAAAGTGTGCAGCCTGCCACGGCGCCGATGGAAAGGGCGACACGCCCGTGGGAAAGAAGTTCGGAGTGCGGGACTTCACCTCGCCAGAGGTACAGAAGATGAGTGATGACGAACTGACGACGATCATTGCCGACGGCAAAGAAAAGATGCCGGGCTACAAGAAAAGCTTGAAACCGGAGCAGATCAAAGACCTTACCGCATTCATCCGCGAGTTGGCCAAGAAGAAGTAACCACGTGGCGGATCATCCGCCGCCGTTCCGTTGCCACCGTTCATGCGAATTCGTGGCAGGGAGGATTTGTGATCGGACCGACTGGAATTCTTGTCGCGTTGATCGTACTCACGATTGTGCTGACCGCTGTGTTTATCGTGTATCCCTCGATTACCACGGGAGCAACGGGCAAGATACTGGCCTTTGTGGCCTTATGCGTCCTCCCGCGCTGTGTATCGGTGGGGGAATGTCCACTCAGATGCAACGCTCCGAACAAACGAAATTCTGTATTTCATGCCACAGCATGGAAAACTACGGTAAAAGTTTGTATGTAGACGATCCCAGTTATATTCCTGCCCAGCACTTTCAAAACCACCGCGTGCCGGCAGACAAAGCCTGTTACAGCTGCCACGCCGACTACACTATTTATGGCCCACTGAAGGACAAGTTCCAGGGCATAAAGCGACTTTACATGCAGTACGTAAGCACGCCCTCTAAGACCATCGAGATCCCCGGCGGCTACAGCAACCTGCAGTGCCTGCACTGCCACGCCGGCGCCCGCAACTTTGAGGAGAACCCGGTGCACAGTGCCATGATGGATTCCCTCAAAACCAACGAGATGTCGTGCTTATCGAGCGGTTGTCACGATACGGTCCACAACGTGACGAAGTTGGACAACGTAAAAATATGGAGGCCAGGCCAATGAAAGATCGTACGGTTGGAATCCAGCGCTTTTTGAAGGTTTCGAGTGGTCTGATTATTCTGGGCCTGCTGGTGGAAATCGTAACGCTGCTCTGGTTTCATCCCCTGTCGTTTGTGCTGTTTGCCTTCGTCAGCTCCCTCCTGATAGGGCTGGGGATCCTGGTTTATCTGGCATCGCTGGTTTTCGCCGTCGCTTTGCCCGCGGGGAAGCACGAGTGAAGCGCGCACCCGCCGGACGAACGGCGTCGTGGGTCAGTTTTGTAGTATGACACTGCCAGTGCATAAACCACGAAGGACACGAAGGTTCACGAAGGCTTTGTTTTCCAGGTTTCCTTCGTGAACCTTTGTGTGCTTCGGGGTTCATAGTCTTCAACCGGAAAGCGCAACCTTTCAGAAGTGTGAGAATCTGATGATCTGTGAGATCGGAGCACTCCATGAAGGGCAAAGTCGTACTTGTCACCGGGGCCAACGGTGGCCTTGGGACCTATGTGACGCAGGCATTTCTCGATGCGGGCGCAACCGTCATTGGCACGTCGCGGAAAATACAGCAGTCTGATTTCAACAGTCCCAAACTTCACGGCCGTGGCAGCAGAGATTTCGACCCGCGAGAGCGCCCGGACCCTGGTGGATCAGGTGGTGGGGCGCTTCGGAAAGCTCGATGTCCTGGCCCACACAATCGGCGGTTTCGCGGGTGGCCAGTCGATCGCAGACACCGACGACGCAACGTTCCAGCGCATGCTGGATTTGAATCTGAATTCCACATTTCACATTCTGCGGGCGGCGCTTCCACCCTTACGAAAGGCGGGCGGCGGTCGCGTGATCGCGATTGGCAGCCGGGCCGCTCTGGAACCTGGCGCGGGCGTAGGCGCGTACAGCGCTTCGAAGGCGGCCATGGTTTCGCTGATCAGAACTGTAGCGCTCGAAAATAAAGACGCAGGAGTGACGGCAAACGCGATCCTGCCGGGAACGATGGACACTCCCGCCAACCGCAAGGCGATGCCGAACGCGGATGTCAGCAAGTGGGTGCAGCCCGCCTCGGTCGCCGGTTTGGTGGTCTGGCTCGCCAGTGAAGCTGGCAAGGACGTGAACGGATCTGTGATCCCGGTTTACGGCAAGGATGCTTGAGAGCTTCGCCCGCTCCGCAGGGGGGACTAGGGCGTCCGCCCTACGCGAGCCTGGGTGATTCATGCGCTAAGGTACTTTGCCTTAGCCTGCCGAGATGGAGGAGAGTGTCGATTCCGTCTTCTTTCGACGGCGGGATCGTTCGCGAGACTCGCCGCTCTGTTGCATCAACTTGGTGACTACGCCGGTCCATCCCGTCTGATGGCTGGCGCCCACGCCGGCTCCGGAGTCGCCGTGAAAATATTCGTGAAACAGGACCAGATCACGCCAGTAGGGGTCGGTCTGAAACTTTTCGAGATTGCCGAATACCGGCCGGCGGCCGTTTTGATCCTGGAGGAATATGCTGGTCATGCGGCGCGACAGCTCTCCCGCTACATCCCACAGAGTCAGCATCTTTCCCGATCCGGTTGGAAACTCAACTTTGAAATCATCGCCGAAGTAGTGATGGAACTTCTGCAGCGACTCGACCAGCAGATAATTCACCGGGAACCAGATGGGACCGCGCCAGTTGGAATTGCCGCCGAACAGCCCGGTGGAAGACTCGCCGGGTTCGTAATCAACGCGGTGCTCCGTGCCCTGAACGGTAAGACGGTAGGGATGGTCGCGATGAAACTGCGACAGGGCGCGAATACCATACGGCGACAGGAACTCGCGCTCGTCGAGCATGAACTTGAGAATGCTGCGGAGCTGCTCTGCGCCTGCGATGGACAACAACCTTCGGTCGCTCATGCCCTCGGTACGCATGCAGGCCAGGTTCGCCGTGAGGTCGGAACGATTGTCGATGAACCATTCCAGGCGCCGCTTGAAGTCGGGCAGCCGGTTGAGAATTTCCGGCTCCAGGGTTTCGACGGCGAACAATGGGATCAATCCGACCATGGAGCGGATCTTCATGGGGAACTGGTTGCCGTCGGGCAGCTTGAGCACGTCGTAGAAGAAGCCGTCTTCCTCGTTCCATAGCCCCATGTGTTCGTCGCCGCGATGGCCCATGGCATGGGCGATGTAGATAAAGTGCTCCCAGAATTTACTGGCAACATCTTCGTAGCAGGGTTCTTCGGTCGCGAGTTCGAGGGCGATGGAGAGAAGATTCAGGGTGTACATCGCCATCCAGCTGGTCCCGTCCGATTGTTCGATGTAGCCGCCGGTGGGCAGTGGAGAGCTGCGGTCGAACACGCCGATGTTGTCGAGACCGAGAAAGCCGCCCTGGAAGATGTTCATGCCGTCGGCGTCCTTGCGGTTGACCCACCAGGTGAAGTTCAGCATGAGCTTGTGAAAGACGCGCTGCAGGAAGGCGTGATCGCCTTTGCCGTTGCGTTTCTTGTCGATCTTGTAAACCCGCCACGCCGCCCAGGCGTGCACCGGAGGATTCACATCGCCGAAGGCCCACTCGTAGGCGGGAATCTGTCCGTTAGGATGCATGTACCACTCGCGCAGCATCAGCGTGAGCTGCTCCTTGGCGAAGTCGGAATCGACCAGCGCCAGGGGAATGCAGTGAAACGCCAGGTCCCACGCGGCATACCACGGATATTCCCACTTGTCCGGCATGGAGATGACATCCGCGTTGTAGAGGTGAGTCCACTCATGGTTGCGTCCCTTGCGCCGCTCCTGGGGCGGAGCCGGATTGCCGGGATCGCCGTGCAGCCAATCCTTGATTACGTAGTGATAGAACTGCTTGGACCACAACATGCCCCCAAAGCCCTGGCGCATTACGTTCTGTGCGTCCGGTGAGAGGTCCTGCGGAATTACCGTGGCATAGAACTCGTCGGCTTCACGCTGGCGCAGAGCGACCATTTCGTCGAAGCCGGCAAAGGGGTCCTTGCCCTAGAAATCGGAATTGGTAAGGCGCAAGCGGACGACCGCCGTTTCACCGCCGTTGATCGCGAGCTGGCAGTGAGCGGCGGCCTTGGTCCCTTTGCGTTGCGGGTTGACCGCTTCGGTGGAGCCGTGGACGATGTAGTCGTTGATGCCGTCTTTCACGTACGCCGTACGGTTCTCGACTCCAAAAAGCCGGCGAGCATTGGTTTCGTTCTCGGTGAAGAGCAACTCCGGAGAACCTTCACAATGCAGCCAGCGGTTGCCGGGCCGGTCATGATTCAGCTCGATCACCGGGTTGGGCGACGGGCGCGCCTGGCGCAACTCCGGCCGCCTCTCGTGTCCTCCCCACGACCAGGTGTTGCGGAACCACACCGTGGGCAACAGACGAATGTCGGCGGCTTCCGGCCCGCGGTTCGCGACCGTGATCTTGACCAGGATATCTTCGGTGTCGGCCTTGGCATATTCAACGAACACATCGAAGTAGCGATTATCGTCGAACACTCCAGTGTCGAGCAGTTCGAACTCCGGCTGGTCTTTTCCGCGCTGCCGGTTTTCCGCCACCAACTGAGCGTAGGGGAATTCCGCCTGCGGATACTTGTACAGATACTTCATGTAGGAGTGCGTGGGGGTGGAGTCGAGGTAGAAGTAATACTCTTTGACGTCCTCGCCGTGATTGCCTTCATTGCCGGTGAGGCCGAAGATGCGTTCTTTCAGGATGGGGTCGCGTTCGTTCCACAGGGCGAGAGCAAAGCAGATGGTCTGCTTGCGGTCGCTGATGCCGGCCAGGCCGTCTTCATTCCAGCGGTAGGCATGCGAGCGGGCATGGTCGTGAGAGAGATATTCCCAGGCGTTGCCGTAGGGGCTGTAGTCTTCACGCACCGTGCCCCAGGCGCGCTCGCTGAGATAAGGCCCCCAGCGCTTCCAGTGTTTGCGGCGCGCCCCGGATTCCGACAGTCGAATCTCTTCCTGAGTCATCAGAATTTCACTATTGCCGGATCGCGCCGGCGACGGCGCTTACATCCCCAGAGATTCTGCAGACTGGCGAGAAATTCCATCGGAAGCATTGGAACAGAAATAGCTTCGGATGGCGCTGAACGAGGCACTGGACTACCGTGCACGAGAAGTACCGCGCGATATGAGTTTTGCGGGGGCGTGCATTACCTCAGCATCAACGAAACAGCGCCGGGTGCGCGACTCCCCGCGATCCCTGATCGAAGGAAACCGGGGCTAGCCGATCTTCTTCAGGTGTTTGCTGATGGCCTTGGTCATCTGGAACATGTCCAGTCTGGCCTTTCCGAAGACCGGCTTCAGTTTTTCGTCGGCCACGATCTCGCGGCGTTTCTTCGGGTCCTGGAGTTTATGCTTCTTGATATAGGCCCACACTTTTTTCGCAACCTGGGGTCGGGAGATCGGCGCGGGTGATCCTAAAATCTCGGCCAGTTGTGGTGACGGCTTCAGGGGCATCTGGGCCATCTTCAGGAAGGCGGGGTTTGTTTTTTTCTTGGGCATCGAGAACTCCTCCATTTTCTGCTTACACATTGTAGCTTCGTTGGGGTGTAAGGTGGGGATTCCGGGAAAGCCGAGCCTGCAAGGTAAACTTCCGGGGGGCTCAGTACCGGCTACTTCATCGCCTCATCCCACTCGAGGCCGCCCCGACCCAGCAGGGGTTCACGATCTTCCTTCAGGACCCAGCGCTCTTTCACCAAAGCGTCAACCGTCTTTTCATACCGGTTCAGATACTCTTCGCGGCTGGAATAGCGCTCGGCGATGGACAGACGCGGATCGCCCGTCTCCTCACGCTCCGCGGCG
Organism: Terriglobia bacterium; assembly: GCA_963752375.1. Taxonomy (GTDB): domain Bacteria; phylum Acidobacteriota; class Terriglobia; order Terriglobales; family Acidobacteriaceae; genus JAIQFF01. Next base: position 47,209 of record CAVVYF010000033.1, on the reverse strand, counting down.
GTCCTGGGAAACGGCAGGTACGACCCTTCAAATGAAACGCGCTCTGCGGGCGCGCCGATCGAGGGATCGCGCAGGTTCCACCCCGTGTAGGTTGCCAGCGGCACCGCAATTTCCGGCAGATGGATGCCCGCCCGCTCATTGCCATCAGGATCAACCTGGGGCACGAGCACCGGAAACGCTTCGCCCACTTTCGGAGGCTGGAGAGTGATGACACCGCGGTCCCACTCCGGCCCGAAATTCAGCCGGTATGCCTGGTTCGCTTCGTTCGGCAGGTTGACGTGAGGAATCGCGGGGAAGGCATAACCGCTGATCGGCACCAGGGTATGGTCGGCAATCTTCGGATAGCTGCTCTCCGGCGGTGCGGTGCCGTTGCGAACCCAGGCATCCATGTTTGCGACCATGGCCCGCCAGAAGTATCGCACCGGCAGCGGCGACTGAGGTTCCTGCCCATGCAAATCCCCGGAGCCCTTCGCCGGCGGAAAGGGGCCGGAGAAATGCTGCAGTCCGGTGAAGTAATAGATGCGGACCTCTGGAGAAATGACCGCGTCCTGTTTTGCGTCAGCCGTGGTATGAATGAGCGATGCTGCCCGTCCCCAGTATTCGTACGAGGTGTTTGAAAGGAAGATGCGGGGAACGACCTTGTCTGCGGCCGCGCGATCCAGCAACCCCGCCTTGTTCCCGGTCACGGGATCGGTCTCAGGCTGGTCGGTGAAGGGAAAGATGTCGGTAGGGAAGAAGACCGATGATGTGGGCTGAGCATCGCGCGATGGTTGAGCAAAGCGAAAGTTGAAACTGCCCCGTCCCGCCCCCGCGACGTGGGCGAGCACGCCATCCAGCGCCTTCCTGCCTTCTTCGTCGGCATTGAATCCCTGATAGAGAAAGTCACGGAGAAAGCGTCCGTTCTGCGAGATGCCCTCCCCATATACACGCGCCGCGGGAAGCAGCGTGTCGGGCGCATGTTTCACGTAGGCAGCGAAGTCGCGCACCGCGGCGAAGCCCAGCCCGGCAACCACCGGATCGCGGACCACGTAAATGTATTCGTAAATCCGGCCGGGCTGAAACCCTCCGTTGAGATGGATATGCCGGTCGCTGGCAACGAGCTTGCCGTCCACCGTGTGGGCGAAGCGCCACTCAGAGCGTGGGACCACGGTCCGTTTCGCTTCGCGCGAGTCCCGCACTGTAAGCTGGTTCCGTGGATCCTGCGGGTCGGCGACGGGATATTCGCGGCCGCCCAGGTCACCGATGATAAGGTGTCCGAGCGGAATTTCCTCCATCACCTTCGAAGGCATAAGGTCGCCGCGGAGCAGCCCACGGATCGTCTTCCCCTTGTCCCTCGCGACCGGCGCGTAAAGACGCAGTGCGCCCTCGCTGGCAGCATCCCACTGCCATCCGAGCGATACCACGCTGTAGCCGTTGCGCAGCAGCCATCCGTCTCCGGGGTCGCGCGCAGCGTTCCAGTCGCCGCCATCGATCAGGCCGACGATGCGTGCCCGGCCGCGGTTCGGGATTTCGAGCAGCAGGGAACCATTACTCTTGCCGGAATCCTTGGGGCGCAGGGCCATGAAGTCGGCGGAGAACTCGACCTGGCCGTGGTCCAGGTTCACGGCCTTGCCGAGATCGACGATGGCCCGGTTGTGCGGATTCGTGATCGCTATCGAAAAGAAGACACGTCCGGTAAGGCGCTCATAGGCACCCGCATCGCCAAATACTTTGCCTGAAGAAACATCCTCCCGCGAGGCAACCTCCACGCGAACCACCCGGGCGTTGAGCGGCGGGAGAGCGAAAATCAGGAGACTTAACGACAGAAGCCAGCCCAGAAGGCGCATGCGCCGAAGCATAGCAGATCAAACGCGACCCTTGAGTGGCCTCCATGCGACCGGCACGTCTGATTGACGATCAAGAGTGTAGAGGGAACCGAGGGCAGAAAAGGCAGCGGTCAGAGGCTACGGCTCAACAGGCGGGCGGCGCGCTGGGCAAGGTGTTTGGCTTGCCGCCGATTCTGTCTGAGGATGGAAGGCCTCATGAAGCCAAATTCGAAACCCAGAGAAATCAGCGTATGCGCAAGCATCTCGATGTCTTCGTTCGAACAACCGGGCTTGTAAGAGCGGATCCGCTGAGCCACCAGTTGCGTCCGTGCAGGCATGTATTTGCGGAGAAGGTTGCCCAGGCGAGGCTGCAGAATGCCACATGAGAAAGCGAGACAAAGGAACTCACGCTCTTTCCAGAGATGGTCGAGTTGCCAGTCCATCAGTTTCTCGATTTCCGTCTCCAGGGTGGCGCAGGCGGGGCGCTCGATGGTGGCGGCAGCGTCGTCGGCGAGATGAACCTTCACAATATTGAAAAGGAGTCCAGACTTTCCCCCAAAATACCTGTGGATCAGGCCCTCCGCACATCCTGCGCGTGCGGCGATCTCGCGGGTGGTGGTTGCTTCATACCCGCGGCGGGCAAAGAGGGTGGTGGCCGCCGAAACCAGAGCCTTTTGTTTGGCCAGGCGATTGTTCGATGATTTCGTCATCAGATTCGATGGGCGGAGACACCTGCGTAGCCGACAGTTGTCTCGATCAAATGGGACGCGATGGCCCGCCCGTCTCAGTCCTCCTAGATGCAACTGTGTTGCATTTCACCACCACGAAAGGCAAGTTGAATTCATTTCTATCGGGCCCGTCAAGCCGGGCTACAAGTTTTTGTTGCACACCGTTTGCAACTAGCTGCAACAGCGCCACGGCAGAGGCCACCACCCAGGCGAAAACAAGCGTCTCCCAGAGAGAATTGCAGTTGTCGGAAGGGAAGCCGTCAGGGGTTGGCGGCCAAAGCAAAGGCTTCGCGAGGGTCGAAGAGGCAGCGACGCCAGAGCGCCTCGTCGGACAGCGCTCCTGCCTTCCACTCGCGCAGCGTTGGCATAGTCGCGGCAATCATGCCGCCATCCTCCGAGTCGAAGATCACGACCACGCCAGCGACGCCGCTCGAAGTACGGATGAGGTCGGCATATTCCCGGTCGAGCACAGATCGTGCGAACGCCAGCTTGGCTCCGGGGCCCGTGGTGGCTGGGTCGTCAGCGACTTTCTGCACTGTCACAATCCTTACCGTCTTTCCCACGAGCGGGGCCCAGTTTCCGGGAAAAGTCGCTACCTGTTCATTCAGTGCGCGGAAGGGTTGGGTGTCACTGTGAGCGGGCTCACTTTCGGCTGGCGATTCTATGGGCGGTTGCACGGAATCAGCGTCAGGCATCTCCAGGCTGGAGCGCCGGATCCATCCCCGGGAAAGTCCGGAAATGCGGACGTGCACCCAGTTGGGGTTTGCATCCAGCATTTCAAACTCATCTTCGGCCGCGGCAAGGAAAAGTACTTTGGCGTTTTCGATCGGGTTGGCAAGTACGGGCGTGTCGGTTTTCCTCACCGCCACCAGGTTTGCGGGATGGGCCTGGTTGAGCAGGATCTCCTGCAGGCCCTTCACTTCTTTTGACTGCTCCTGGGCGCGGCGGTCGATCACCGCTTTTTGAGTGGCCAACGACGACGCATGATCCAAGCTCAGCGGATCTCCCAGGTTGAACGGCGAACCGGCCGGCGGTGTGGATCTCGCAGTGACAGCGGCATGCGGTGGCGAAGGGAGAGTTGGCCCCGGCGGATTGGGTGCTCTCGGGGATACGGAGCCTGGCACGTTTGACCGCGTCGAGGAGTCCGCGGACGATGCCTGGCCGTCCAGCGCCTGCTGCAAGCGGTCGAGGAAATCATTTTCCAGACGGCCGTTGGATGGAAGAACCTGATATCCCGACTTTGCCGTAAGCGGGTCGGAGTACCAGGCGGTAATGGTGGCGTTGACCCGCACCATCGATCCGCCGGAGGGTGTCGCACTTACGTGGGCGGTGCATTGATAGTATCCGCGGTGAAAGCGATCCAAAGGCCGATCGCCGGAAACAGCAAAACCCTCCAGGGCAGGGAGGTGGCCGGCACTTGACGATTGCATCTGCTTGACCTGTTTCTCAACCGTCGCCGGGGGTTGAGGAAACGCCCGCTGATAGGGAACACTCTGGGCGCTGCCGACTCGGGCCGAGATGATCGCAAGGATGGCGGCGGCCGCAAGGATGAAGGAGCGCGGACCGAGATTAAAGCTGGCGGAGGCGGCCGGTTTCACGGGAGCGGCTCCAATTGTGCGTGGTGAACCCAACCATGCTGTCCATCGGTGGTTTCCACACCATACCAGTATGGAGTCACAATGAGGATCACGACTTCGGCGCCCGCATCCAGAGATTTCACATTAGTGGCGCTGCGGAAGGGGGCGGTTTTGAGTTGTGCCCCAGGGGACTTGACCACGCGCTCCGCCTGGTGGCGCAGGGAATCGAGCTGTTGGTCGAGACTTTGGGATGAAGTTTGCGCGGCAGCAAGCGCGGATGTTTCCTCTTGTACGCGCTTGCGTTCCAACTCCTGTCCTGCCAGTTTCTCCAGTCGCTGTTTCTCGCGCTGCTCTTCCTGTTTCTTCTCGGTCTCCGCCGCGTCAATCTGATTCTGGATTTCCTGGCTCTCGGCGTTTTCCACGCTTCCGTCGGAGGGATGCACGGTGCGGCGGAAGTCCTCGACGAAGACCGCGTCGATGCGCAAGATGGACTTTGACGCGTCCTTGCTCTGCACGACATAGCGCACGGCCACCGTTCCTTCGTCATTGCTGTCCTTGAAATCCAGGGGCGCCAGCACGCTGGTGCGCACTTTGTAATAAACCTTCCCCGGCCCTTTCCATTCCGGAAACAAGGGCGAGGAGGTGGCGGAGGTGGCGCTTTCGATGTACTTGTCTTTCTTGTATTCCGTGCTGCCCTGGATAATCCCGTTATTCACGACGGCCTCCACGGCCTTCACCACTTCACTTTCAGGGGCCGCGATCTCGGTGGAGAAGCCCAGGCCGTAGTCTTCGGCGGCGACTTTCTTTTTGTGCCCGCGACCCTGAAGGGATGGAACGAAGCCCAGCAAAAGGACGCTTACAGACGCGATGATCACGAATGGGTTGGGCCGGGATGGACGGGGGACGAGTTGGCGGGCTGCTACGGCAGAACGGAATCGGCCCAACGCCTTCCACACTGCAACCTGGCGCATCGGCAAGGGCCTCCGGGGTCCTGATGCTGCAACAACTCCCATCTCCTGTTCCATACTCTCGATCGAGTGAGGCTGTCAACCACCCGACCTGGAAGCGGACCGCCAGTTCGAAGGAAAAAGGCACGCGAGTTCTGACGGCAATCCTCTCCATCTTCCGCTTCGATGAACGCGCGACAGCGGGTTGGTGACAAATCTTTTACAACCGTTCCACAAAATGAGTGGTACGCTGGCGAAATTATTTGAGCGACGGACGGCCAGCGCCATGAAGTTGTCCAGGCGGGAGCTTCGCAAGCAGGCGGTTTCCACGGTGAGCGTGGACAAACCCAAATCCCGATTGAGGCGGACGCGGGACCGTGCCGGCAAAAAGCAGGCGCTCATCGTTGCCGCCTTGAAATTGTTTGCCAGCAAGGGATACGACGCCACCACCACCCGCGAAATCGCGGCTTCCGCCGGTTGTGCGGAAGGCCTGATTCACCGCTATTTCAGCGGCAAAGCGGGCCTGCTTCCTGCTCTTATGGAGTACCGTGTTTCGCGGGAAGTAGCCGACCTTGCGCATCACGTCCCTGCCGCGCGCACTTTCGAAGACGAATATCTGCAACTGGTCAACTGGGCGCTTGAGCACATGTGGGAGGACCGCGAGTTTCTGAGGGTGGCCATACCGCGGGCGCTGCTGGATCCGGGCTTTGGACAGGTGCTGCGTCAGGTGGGTCCGCTCCAGAGGGCGCGTGCGATTGGCCAGCGGCTGAAAAAATTCAGGGAGTGCCGGGACCTTCCCGAAGGCGAGTTCGATGCGCTGGTCCAATCGGTGAGCGTGATCGGCTTCATGTTCGGTTTTATGCGTCCGGCGGTGCTTCGGCAGGACCGGAAAACCTCTACGCGGACTGCCTCTGCCATCGCCCGACTTCTGGTCCGGAGCCTTTCTGGCGAAGATGTGGTGAGTCCACCGGCTCCGCAAGCGGCACTTTTACTCAGTTAAACGCGCCATCTTCCCCGAGCCCATACAGTATTCACTGTAGTCTCACAGTAAACATTTTTCTTGACGGTTTTCTTGCGCCCGTGATATTACCTCTAACACTTTGTAAGTGCGCCTGCACGCACTTGCAGTTGTCTGAAAAATCGACTCGGGGTCCACGCTCCAAGTGGGCGATATAGGGGTAGTAGCTTTTGGTTCGTTGTAACTGGACCCGGTTGTTCCAGTTTGGCGTAATACCAGGAGGACTCGATGACCTCTGCCCGGAAACGTTTCGCCAGCGGTGTGCTGCTGGCGTCCCTCTTTCTCCTCTTTGCCGCCAGCGACGCCAATGCTCTTCCCGCCTTCGCGCGAAAGTATGGCTTGCGATGTTCTGCCTGCCATGAAGCCTGGCCGATGCTCAACTACTTCGGGCAGAAGTTCAAGGACAACGGCTACCAGCTGATGAATGATCGGGACGCTCCGATCTGGCAGAGCAACGGTTACTGGCCGGTGACCATACGAATCACGCCGAGCTGGCATCGCGAGAGCACCGACAAGGTCGCCGTCGACCAGGCCGCGACCGGACAGCAGCGGGTGACGGCCTCCGGTTTTGATGTTGGTGGTCTGGACTTGCTTTCGGGAGGGACACTCGACAAGAATCTTTCTTTTCTGTTCGTCCTGTCGTCGGACGAGACCGCCGCCTTCCACTTTGAATCGGTCAATGCGCGATTCGATAACCTGTTTGGCAGCCCCTGGCTCAACGTCAAGGTGGGAAAATTCGAACTGGACAACATCGTTTCTGAGAAGCGTGGGCTGACCCTTTCAGCCGATGGCGGAGGCTTCCAGCTCTATCACTTCGTCCCGGTCGGGGACAGCAACATCATGCAGATCGGCGATAACCAGTTTGGTCTGGAATGGATGGGGCACTCGGCGAATGATCGCACGCGTATTTCGGCGTCTCTGCTGAATTCGAGCGCCGGAAATGTGGACCTGCCCCAGGGCAACTCCTCCTACACTGGATTCTTTGCGGGGAGCCAGGCCTTCGAAGCGGGTAAACTGGGGACTCAGCGCGTCGGCTTCTACGCCATGGTAGGTCAGGCGCCCACCAATTTTCTGACCTCGGGCGGAGACCAGATATCCCCGGGCGGAGGCTTCGGAAACAAGAGCTTCAGCAGGGTAGGTTTCAACGGAATCTTCTATCTCGGCAAGCTGGATTTCCAGGCAGTGACCCAGCACGGTTCGGACAACGCATATTTTGCCACCGCCACGGCGTCCCCCGATCCACTCCCAGCCGGGGCCCGGTCCGCTGTCTGGAATGGAGCCTTCGTCGAGACTCATTACGTGTACAGCCCGCAGCTGGTCTTCATTCAGCGGTCGGAATGGATACGAATGTCGCAGCAGGCGATTCCGGGCACGCCCTCGAATCTGGGCAACATCGACAACTATGTTTTTGGGTACAGGTTCTATCCCATCATGAACAGCCGAGCCGGATTCGCTATTCATAACGAGTACTCCTGGATCCGTCAGCGCGGAACGGCGCCGGACGGCACCGACCTGGCTAGCAGCAGTGTTTTGCTGGGATTCGACTTCGACTTCTAAGAGAGGGAACGTTCGATGCGAAGAATGATGCTTAGCGGTTCGCTGGTTTTGACGGCGTTGGTGACGGTCTCTCTGTGCAGTCTTTCCTGGGCGCAGGCGACGGAGTATGAAGAGCATCAGCGGCTGGGAATGGAGAGCCACATCGGCAAGCTGACCGGCCATGCCGCGGCCGCGCAAGGCAACTACCGCAGGTATTGCGTTGGCTGCCATGGCGAGTTGGGGGACGGCGAGGGCGAGAACGCGCAATGGATCGATCCCAAGCCGCGCAACTTTACCCTGGGAATATTCAAGTGCCGCTCGACTACAACCGGGACCCTGCCCCTGGACTCGGATCTTTTCAACACCATCGGGCGGGGCCTGGACAGCTCGAATATGCCGTCGTGGAACCCGCTCTCGGCCCAGGAGCGAGCCGACCTGGTGGCGTATGTGAAGCATTTCTCGGCACGTTTCGTCACGGAAAAGCCGGGAACGCCGATTGAGATACCCCCCAAACCGGAAGTCACCGCCGAGAGAATCAAAGCGGGGCAGGAAGTGTTTCAGAGGGTGGAATGCTGGAAGTGCCACGGGCCGACCGGCAGAGGAAATGGGCCGTCCGCCTCAACCCTGACCGACGACCAGAACCGTCCCATTCAACCCTTTAACTTTCACGACAACAACCGCTTCAAGTGCGGCACCACCGACGAAGATCTTTACAGGATTTTCATGACGGGACTGGACGGAACGCCCATGCCTTCGTGGTCGGACAACATCAAACCGGATGAAGCCTGGGACCTGGTGTTCTTCCTGCGTACTCTGCAGCCCATGAAGAGCAAAGAGAAAGAGATCGCCAAACAGATTGGCCTGAAGCCGGGTGCTCCAACCGCCGCTCCAGCGCCCGCTCCGCAGCAATAGAGCCGCAGGGGAATTTGGGAAAGAAAGGGAAAAACGAAATGAAAGCGCATTACAAAGTGGCAGGCATGACCTGCATGTTGCTGGTGCTGGCGGTGGGTCTTTTGTGGTCAACCCGGAGTGTGAGTGCGGCAGCCGAGGGCAAAATCACAGGAACGGTCAAGCTGAACGGTGCAGCCCCCCACATGAAGGGCATTGATATGTCCAAAGATCCGTTCTGCGTCAAGCAGCACGAGAACAGCCCAGCGCACCTGGAGAATGTTGTGGTGGGGGAGGGTGGAGGCCTGGAGAACGTGGTGCTTTATATCTCCCAGGGACTGAGTGCAGCCGAAGCCAGCCAGACGCCGGCGAAAGAGCCCGTGTTCGATCAGAAGAATTGCATGTACACGCCGCATGTTCTGGCGATGGGCGTCAACCAGAAATTCAAGGTGATGACCAGCGATCAGACCACCCACAACATTCATCCGCTGCCCAACCCGCTTGCCGGCAACATTCCGTGGAACAAGTCGCAGCCGCCCGGAGCCCCAGCGATTGAATCGAGCTGGAAGGCGGAAGAAGTTGCAATTCCGGTGAAGTGCAATATTCATCCCTGGATGCACGGCTACTTCGTAGTGGTGAAAGGGCCCTACGCAACCACCGACGAAAAGGGCGCATACACCATCGAGAACGTGCCGCCAGGAAACTATACCGTGACCGCATGGCAGGAAGAATACGGAACTCAGACGGCGAAGGTTACAGTGGCCGCGGGCAAGCCCGGGACCGCCGACTTCACGTTCAAGGCGAAGTAAAGAGTCTGGGGTAAGAATCAGTCCGAGCCGCTATTCCCCCGTTTCTGGCACTCCGAAGAAGCCGATGAGGGACGGAGATGCCAGTGTGGATTCTCTGTTCAATGGGGCAGGAGGACTCATGGAAACCGCGATCGGGGTATTCTCCTCGCGAGATAGCGCGGAGGACAGCGTAAAGGAGTTGTTGCAGCGAGGAGTCCCCGAGTCATCACTGGTTTTCCTGACCCGGTCCGAGAGCGAAGCCAAAACGGTTGGCAAACAGCTGGGTGCGTTCGCGGGAGGTTTCGCTGGTGGAGCGGCGGGGATGACGGCCGGAGTGGCGGCAGCGACCCTGCTTCTGCCTGGGATCGGAGCGGTGTTCGCGCTGGGGTTCGGCGCGGCCGCGCTGCTTGGACTCGCCGGTGCCGGCGCCGGCGCCTCAACCGGCGCGGCGATTGCGCATCAGTCCGGAGCTCCCCAGCCCACTGCTGATGCCAAGAGCGCTGAGGACGCCGCCTTCTTCCGCGAGGTACTGAAGGAGGGGCGATCTCTGGTGGTGGTTCGCACGGAATCCCAGGATATCGCGACGACCGCCTGCTCGATCCTTGACCGGCTGGCCCTGGGTATGCAGGGATCGGCTCCCGTCAAGATGAAGACGGTCACCCGTCAGGTGGGGCAAGTTGTGATTCTGGACATCAGCGGGCGGATTACCCTGGGCGAAGGCAATGTGATGCTGCGCGAAATTGTCGGCGATCTGGCAGCGAAAGGAAACACCAATATCGTACTGAATCTGGGTGAGGTGGTGTACGTCGATAGCTCCGGCGTCGGTGAGCTGGTGAAAGCCCACACCACGATTCGGAACAAGGGCGGCGTCCTGAAGTTGACCAACCTGAACCAGAGAGTGCACGACCTGCTTCAGATGACGCGGCTGACCAGTGTGTTTGATATCGAGAAAGACGAAGCGAGCGCGCTCAAGTCCTTTGGGGATAAAGCCTCGAAGGGTGTGGCCTGAGACTCTTGCATGATGTTTTCACACCCTCGGGCCCTCTTCATGGAATGCACAGTTTCAGATTCGAAGCCAAGGAAATGAATCTTCAGAAGGGTCCAGCCAACCTTCACGCGGTTCAGTTCGCGTGACGCGGTACGGGACCCAGGCAGAGGACATTCCCCGGACTGATTTTCAAACCAGCGAGCAGGGCCGGACGGAAGCCGGCTAAAAAGCGAGACCTCATGGCCAAGTTCTTCGCGGTAACCATCATCATCATTGCGATCGCTTCCGCGATTCCCATCGTGCGCCATACCTGGCCGGAACCGCAGGACATTTCGGTTCACGGACACCTCATCGATGAACAGATGTCGGAGACCATGGCGGAAGCGGGAATCTCGTTTCTCGCAGCTCAGTTCATCCTGGCGATCTTCATCTGGAAGTTTTCCAACCGGCCGAAGGATGCGAGGATCGGAAAATTTCCGGGCGGCGCCAAGGGGTTGGTCATTGCGGCCTTCCTTTTAGTGGGCACTGAAGTTCTGGCGTTGGGAATTTTTGGCACCCGGGCCTGGGCCAGCGTATATTTCACGCCCCCATCCGCCGACGCCCTGCCGGTCCAGGTGCAGGCCGGCCAATTTGCGTTCTATTTTCGCTATCCCGGTCCCGACGGGAAGTTCGGCCCGCTTCACGCCTCGCTCATCAACGAGGCCAATGAAAACTTTTTTGGGCTGGATCTGACCAATGACCAGGATTCCAAAGACGACATCGTGACCGCTGAAATGGCGATTCCGGTGAATCGAGAGATCCACCTGCTCATGCATGCCAAAGACGTCGGGCATTCATTTTATGTTCCGGAGTTGCGGGTGCAGCAGGACTTCGTCCCCGGTCTGGATCTCTCCATCCATTTCACCGCCACCAAGATCGGGAGGTACGAAATCGTTTGCACCCAGCTTTGCGGTCTGGGGCACTACAACATGAAAGCCTATCTGTCTGTGCTTTCGCAGTCAGACTTTGACGATTGGATGAAAAAGGAAGCGGCCCTGCAATAGCCGGTCCGTCCGTGTCCGAGGTGGTGAGGACGGGGCATTCGGTGGTTTGAGGAGAATCCATGCACGATGTGTCGGCACATGCGGCGCAACACCATGCCCCTCCGCAGGGCTTTATTCGGAAGCACGTCTTCAGCCTCGACCATAAGGTGATCGGCAAGCAGTACTATGCCCTGGCCCTGGTAGCGGTGTTTGTCGGGATGGTGCTCTCCTGGATCATGCGGTTGCACCTGGGCTGGACCAATCTCGCGATTCCCGGGCTGCATTTCCTTTCCAAGAACGGGGCTCCCGGCGACCTGATGACGCCGGAGTACTACCTGCAACTGATGACCATGCACGGAACCATCATGGTCTTCTTTGTGCTCACCACGGCGCCGTTCGCGGCCTTCGGCAATTTTTTCCTGCCCATCCAGGTGGGCGCGGAGGACATGCCCTTTCCCCGCTTTAACATGATGTCGTTCTGGGTCACGTTCACGGCATTTCTGGTCCTGATCTCGTCGTTTTTTGTGGGCGATGGACCAACCCTCGGAGGGTGGACGCAGTACGCGCCGCTGAATGCGGTCGGCCCGGTGGGCGGCCCCGGCCAGGGCATGGGAGTGGTTCTCTGGGCAGCTTCGATCGGCATCTTCTGTATCGGACAACTGTTGGGGTCGTTGAACTTCATCACTACAACCCTTGATCTTCGCGTGAAAGGCATGAGCCTGATGCGCTTGCCGCTCACCGCGTGGGCATGGTTCATCACCTCCTGCATGGGTTTGACGGCGTTTGCGGTGTTGATGCCTGCATGCATCCTGGTGATTCTTGATCACGTGGCCGGCACCAGCTTCTTCGTGCCCTCGAACCTTGTGATCAATGACCAGCTGCAGCCGCACTCCGGCGGGTCCACGCTCCTCTGGCAGCACCTGTTCTGGTTCTTCGGACATCCCGAGGTGTACATCGCCATCGTGCCCGGCATGGGCATTGTTTCTCATGTCCTGATCACCAACATGCGCCGGCCGCTGCTCAGCCATCGGGTAATGATCGGCTGCATGGGGGCGATTGCCATTCTCAGCTACATGGTGTACGGACACCACATGTTTGTCAGCGGGATGAACCCGTTCTCCTCGCTGGCATTCTCGTTTCCCACACTCATCATCACGATCCCGGCGACCATTATCGTGCTGATGTGGATCGGCAGCCTGTATGGTTCCAGACTGCGTATTAATTCAGCTTCGCTCTTTGCGCTGGGTTTTATTTCGATGTTTGTCGCCGGCGGCGTAAGCGGCTTTTTCCTGGCCCAGCCTTCGATTGACATCATGCTGCACGCCACCTACTTCGTCGTGGGCCACTTCCACATGGTGATGGCGGTCGCGGCCATCTTCGGCATTTTCGCCGGGACTTACTTCTGGTTCCCCAAGATGACCGGGCGCATGATGAACGAGACCCTGGGCAAAATTCATTTCTGGTTCAGTTTTGTGGGCGCGTATTGCATCTTCATGCCATTCCATTACCTGGGAATTGCCGCCAACGTACGCCGTTACCAGGCGTTTGTGGATGAATATCTGCAGCCGCTCATCCCGCTGCACAGGTTTATTACGGTAGCTGCCATCGTGACCGGCGTAGCCCAGTTCATTTTTCTGTATAACCTGATACACAGCCGGTTCTGGGGCAAGCCCGCACCGGATAATCCGTGGGAAGGGACGTCGCTGGAGTGGAGCACTTCCACCCCGCCGCCTTTCGATAATTTCGGCGGCAAACACCCCGTGGTTTATCACGATCCTTACCAGTACGGAGTGCAGAGTTCGACGGGCGACTACGTCATGCAGACGTCGCCCGAGCAAGTTGTGAGCGAGCACGACGAGAAGTAAGCCGCGGGATTTGAAGTTTGACGGGAGTCTGGACGTTTATGGCGACTACGGTCCACGAACCACCAAAGATCGAGCCACGTCAACGGGACGGCGGTAACGGAGGCTGGCGGAACCTTGTGCCGGCGGATGGCGACCGGCGGCTCGTGCAGGACTATTCTCCCCCGCCGGCGAGTACGGGCATGTGGGTGGTTTTGTACGCCATCACCATGACGTTTGCTGCATTGACCAGCGCGTTGATTGTGCGCAAGGGCTCATCGCTGGACTGGCAGAGCTTTACCTTACCGTCCATCCTCTACCTGAATACCGCGCTGATTTTATGCAGCAGCGTTACCCTGGAGATCGCGCGTCGCCGGGTCGCCACGTTCATGGGAGGCGGAGCACTCCCGGGTGAGAATCCGGCACGCTGGCTCTACATCACTCTGGTCTTCGGTCTGCTCTTTGTGACGGGGCAATATGTGGCCTGGGTCCGGCTCAGGGCTGAAGGGCTATATCTCGCTACCAATCCCAGCAGTTCTTTCTTCTACCTGCTCACAGCGGCCCATGTGCTGCATGTGCTGGGAGGGCTGGCCGGATTGCTCTATGTAATTGGAAAGGTCAGGAAGTCCCAGCTGCGACGAAGCACCATGGATGCGACCGCGCGCTACTGGCATTTCGTGGACATACTCTGGGTGTACCTGCTGTTGCTGCTTTGGATGAAACTCTAGCGCGATCACGAACAGGAGACGCTGTGAGTCAAGCCGATATCACGATGCAAGGGCACTCCGCCGGCATGCTGACGGACCGCCCTTTTGCCATCCCGACCAAGAAACTGGCGATGTGGCTGTTCATTATCGCAGACACGATGACGTTCGCGGCCTGCCTTGTGGCCTACGGATTTCTGCGTAATGCGACGCCCGACTGGCCCAGACCCTTCCACAGCATCGTCAACGTCGCGGTGATGACCTTCATCCTTCTCACCAGCAGTTTGACCATGCTCCTCGCAGTCCAGACCGCGAAACGAGGGGACAAAGCCGGGGCCTTCCGCTGGACCATGATCACCGCCCTCGCCGGCATTGTATTTGCCGTCTTGCACATCCGGGAGTGGCTGGGGCTGATCGGTGAAGGCATGACCCTGTTCAAGAATCCGTGGGGCACGGGGCTGTTCGGCGCGGCATTCTTCAGTGTGACCGGCTTGCACATTACACACGTTCTGTGCGGCGTGATCGCGTTGATCATCGTAGGCCTGCGTTACAAGGGCGGCCGTTACCATGCGGATGACATTGAGGTCGTCGGGCTGTACTGGCACTTCGTGGACCTGGTCTGGATGTTCGTAGTTCCGTTTGTCTATCTGCTGAATCTCGCCCACTAATCAGAGCTGGAGCAGAACACTATGGCAACAATCGCGGAGCAAAAACACGAGGGGACGGGAAAGTACCTGGTGGTGTATCTCTGCATACTGGCACTGGCGGGGCTGCAGTTCCTGATTGCGTATCAAAATATCACGGCATCGCAAATGTTCCGGCGCATGTTGTCGGTTTCCCTGGTGGAAGCCGCTGTGGCCGTCATGTTCTTCATGCATCTATGGTCGGAAAAGCGTGGCTTCCTGCTGTTTGTCGTGCTCTTCACGATTTTTGTTCTGTTGTCGATGCAGTTCGGGTGGACTGACAGCTTCCGGCTGGTGCACTGCGCGGGATATTGTTCGTGAGCGGTGGTTTGGAAAAGCTTGACCGCAAAGGTCGCAAAGAATGGCGCAAAGATCGCAAAGAAAATCTTTGAGAGTCATGGAGCAGGGAACGGCGCCAATCAGGCCGATGCTGATGGCTCTGGCCGTCCTGGCGGTGCTGGCCAGCCCACTGCCGGCCATGGCGCAGAGTTGCGCGCTTTGCTACACCCAGGCTGCTTCCGCGGGCACCCGAATGATTGACGCTTTAAAGAGCGGAATTCTGATCCTCATCGTTCCGCCCACTCTGATGTCGATTGCCATGGTTTTCATTATGTATCGCAGTCGGACGCGATGCCGGGATGCGGCGGGCACGGCAGAACCCGACGGGAACTGGAAGAACGCAGACATACCGATTGCAGCAACCACCCCATGGCCTCCACTCACGCGATAATCGACTCTCCGGCGACAAAAGACATTTCTTCCAGGTTGCGGGACTACTACGCGCTCACCAAGCCGGAAGTGAACCTGCTGATTCTGATGACCACGTCGGCCGGCTACTATCTGGGATCATCCGGGCCGCTGCGAATCGGCAGGCTTTTGATTACGCTCGCAGGCACCTTGCTGGTGGCCAGCGGCACGGCGACGCTGAACCAGTGGATGGAGAGAAGTTACGACGCTCAGATGCGGCGTACCGCAAACCGGCCCCTGGTTTCCGGAAGGCTCACGGGCCGCGAGGCCTGCTGGTTTGGGCTGGCGCTGAGCGCCGCGGGCGGCGTGCTGCTGGCCGCGTCGGTCAACCTGACCTCGGCTTTCCTGGCGATCGGGACCCTGCTGGGATATCTGCTGGTTTACACCCCTCTAAAGCGGAAGACGCCGCTATGTACGCTGCTGGGTGCCGTGCCCGGCGCCATGCCTACCCTCATCGGTTGGGCGGCCGCATCCGGCGGCATCGGACGTAATGCCTGGCTGCTTTTCGGCGTTCTCTTTCTGTGGCAGTTCCCGCATTTCCTGGCCATCGCACTGCTGTACCGGGAAGATTACGCTGAGGCAGGCTTTCACATGCTGCCTGGCTTCGATGTTGACGGACGCTTTACCAGGATGGAGATCGTATTGTTCGCGATTGTCCTGGTGGGGCTCACGATGCTGCCGCTCGGGGCCGGGAGTGGCGCAGCCTACTCTCTGATCATGTTCGCCGCAGGAATATTCTTCGTTTATCACACCGCGAAATTAGCTGTGTCGCGCTCCCGGGTCATGGCCAGTCGTGTAGTTCATGCCTCGGTCATCTACCTGCCCGTGGTGCTGGCAACCATGATGGCCTGGAAGCCGTGACGGTCATGAGCAGCGTTGTGCCGACTTCGCCTTACGGCAGGTTCCGAGGAAAGGGCGATGGAGGGAAATAGGGGTTGTATCCCAGGTTTTGGTAGTGGGTCAGTTGTGATAAGAGACGGCAAGTGCATAAACCACGAAGGACACGAAGTATCACGAAGGCTTTTTCTGGGGTTTCCTTTGTGTACCTTCGGGCCCTTCGTGGTTCATGGTCTCCAAAGTGGACTGCTATCCAGGTTCTGGATCCTCTGGTTAAGCATCGCGGCAGGCGTGGCGTCGGCTCAGGCGCGGGTTCCGGCCAGCGCCGAATCTGCTCAAGGGCAAACTGAATCTCAAACCGGCCGCTACCACTTTCGCGGGTTCCTGCCCCTCACGGACTTCTATTCGACTCCCGATCCGCTCCCGCCGGGCCCGCCAGGGAAGTTGATTCGTGCCGCGGAGTTCTACGAATACCAGCTTCCTGAGGGCGTGTCTGCATTTCGCATTCTGTATCACTCGCGCTCTGCCAGCGGAACGGATGTGGCGGCGTCCGGCGTGGTCCTCACTCCTGACCAGTCGCCGCCCGCCGGAGGCTGGCCAGTCATTGCCTGGGCCCACGGTTTCACCGGCATAGCCCGGCACTGCGCTCCTTCTCTCATGAGAAATCTGAATGAAGGGCCCTTCCTCTCGATGTACGTCAAGCTTGGCTACGCGGTGGTGGCAACAGACTACGTGGGACTGGGAACAGATTTCAGGAACGCGTCGGTCGATATGCAATCGGATGCAACTGATGTGATCTATTCTATTGCCGCAGCACGCGCGGCGGTGCCGCAGCTGGGGAGAAAGTGGGTGGCGATGGGAGAATCCGCCGGGGGGCTCGCGGCGGTGGCCATCGCTGAACTGGAGGGCGAAATCCGCGATCCCGACTATCTGGGCAGCATTGCAATTTCTGGTATCGCCGATGCAAAGGAATTCTACGAAGTGTCCGCAAATGGGAGATCGCCGGCCCAGCTGGTTGTCCTGGCCTATGAAATCCAAACGCTGTATCCGCGGTTTCAGGCGAACCAGATGCTCACAGAAAAAGCGCTGGCGCTGTACCCCCAGGTCGAGAAGGCATGCGGCATGGCGTCCACCGATGCGGACACGACCGCCGCGCAGCTCTTGAAACCTGGTTGGCAGGACAATGGCGTGGTGAAGCAATTTTTCGCCCGGAATACGATTGGCCAGAGGCCCGCCTATCGCCCGTTGCTCCTGGTGAGCAGCGACGCCGATCCGGCGGTGAGGACGGGCATGACAGCGCAGGTCGTGGCGCGCTTGTGCGGGCAGCGCGACGTGGTTCAGTTCCACGACTACCAGAAGTCTGAATTCGCCAGTGTACTGGGAGACTCTGTGAGGGACCAGCTTACCTGGATTCAGGCCCGTTTCGCGGGACGGCCAGCCTCCGGCAATTGTCATTGAGCGCGAGCAGGTGACGCAGCTTTTCTATTTTGCGCCGATGACAAAGTTGATGACAGCGGTTTCGTCGGGCGCTACGGTCACTGGTTTTTCCCAGGTTTTAGGGTCGGAGAATATGGGACGCCGAACCTTGTGTTCGGTCAGGACGTCGAACGCGGTTTCTTCCCGTTCGAGCTTCCAGCCCTCATGCCAGGCCACGATCTGGTAGTGCCCAGGTGGCACGTCGGTCAGCTCGAACCTTCCATTCTCGTCGGTCACTGCGTAATAAGGATGGGGCACAACCATGATCTCCGCGTTCATCCAGGCATGACCACCGTTACACCTGACGTTGACCAGTCCTGGAGTCCGCATGGTGCGAGTGACAGGACGATTGGTGAAAGGGAATGGCAAATTGTAGGAGGCGGCTCCATCCATGTGGACGGTGTGCAGCACCGCGTCCGAACTCTGCATCTGCAGGGGGCCGTTCTCGGGCACCAGAAGAATGTGGGGCTCGTAACGGCATTGCTTCTGGTCCAGAGAGCGCCGGGATGCTGGAATTTCCATCGCCTTTCCCCGGGAAATATCTTTGAGGAATACCACTGTGTTGGCCACCCCGTTCTCGGGGCCGACGATCAAGCGATCAAGGTCGCGCACCTTGTGCGAGTCGGGATCGCAGACCTGCGGATCTTTGTCGATGGGAAAGGCCGGGATGTGGGGCAACGGGCCAGACCACTTGACGGTGCCGGAAATTGTTCCTGTCTGGGTGAGCTGGACCTCCTGGTATCCGCTCTGAGCGACGGCGCCGATCGCCATCGCGAGCCATACTAAGGAAGCAGCGATTTTGACTGCTCGAGACAAAGTCATTTCTTCCCGGATCTATACCAATGCTAGCTCTACGCCATCGTGAAGCAAGTAACGAAGGTAATCAGAAAAGAGATGGGAGCGGGATAAGCAGGTGGCTTCTCGCGCCGCCGAAATTACTTTCGCGGCGCGGGCTTGATGGCCCGGTCCAGGGCCTGGTCCAGAGCGGCACGGGCACGCTTATATTCACGCTGCGAAATGCGGCCTTGCTGATGTTTCACTTCGAGCTGAAACAGGTCATTCTTGAGCTGGTCGAGAAGAGGGTCGGATGGGTTGGAGAGAGCGGCAGAGGAGCGGCGCCGCATCGCGTAAAGGGCTGCCCCGATCAGCAATAGTATGCCGCCAATCACGTACCAGCCGAATCTTTCCGGCCCCCAGGGTGCGGCCAGGATTGAACTCAGTCCTCTCCGCTGGGTGGAATCGCGGGCGGGCGGAGCGACCGTCTCCTCGCGCACGGGGTGCGGCGCTCCCAGACTATCGTCCCCAGGATCGGACAACGTACCAGTGCCTGAGATGGTGAAACTAAGAGGCTGTCCTGCCCGCGTATTCGACATCACCCGGACGCGGGCGTCGGACTGGCGCGGGTCCTCCATGGCCTGAAAGACGATTCCTGGCGCGGCCGTGAAGAGCATGGTTTTTGGCACCATGACCACGAAATGCTCCGCGCCGTAGAGCGCCCTGGGGTCAATGCTGAGTTCTCCGCGATACGCCATGTGAAACACAACTTGAAGTTCGGTTTCGCCAGGACGAAGCGGGAATTCGAATCCGTAGCGGTTCTTCTCTCCCACGGGGACCGGGTTGGAGCTTACCGGCTGGCCCCCGGCGGTGGTGGCGATTCCCCGATCGATTACAGCACCGTCGGGAAGAAAAAATTCGAAGTCGCTACCGTGCATCTGGGTGCGGGGCGGATTCGAAGCATTGCTCACGGCAAAGAGACGGGTGCCTTGTAGTTCACCACCCTGGGCCTGGAAGCGCATCACGTCCGCAGTGACAGTGATCCCCTCAACCTTGCGGGAGACGTCGAATACCTGCACCGTGACAGAATTGCTCCCGGGCGGGAGCATGCGGTAATAGGCAACGCCCTGGTGGACCGCACGAATGAGATGCGGGCCGGCGTCGGGCAGACGGAACCTGAAGTGACCACCGGCATCGCTGAGAGTATGGGACACTTCCTCCATCCCCTGCCCGAGCGTGATCAACCCCACGCGATCTCCAGCGGCCGGCCTGCTGGAGGTGCCGTTGCTGACCTTTCCCGTGAGGGTCTGAGCCAACAGGGAAGCGGGCAATACAAGAAATGTGGAAAGAAGAACAATAATAACAATAATAATGAGGGAAAGCGGCCTCGCCGGCATGACAACCCAGGCGTGACCATGCGGTCCGCTTTCCCGGTAAGCGTTCAGATTCCGCACCTCACCCTTTTGAAGATGGTGTCAATATTGTTTCCGCGAGTTAGCCACGGCTGGGCACTGCTCTGAGGCCGTCCAAATCACCGAAAGCCCCCATATCCGCTCGAATATTTCCTTTTCCGGTGGTCGATTTCGCGCCCTTCCGTTCGACATACCTCAGAAGGGTAATAAGCCCTTTGAGTGTTGATGAGCGCGAGGGGCTTCCGGCTGCAACAAATTTGCGGTGTCTTGTCAGGAATTGTTACTGGCGATTGAATTAGCTCGAATCCTGTCCGGGCCGAGCTGAATCAAAGACCAATCGGGATTCGAACCTGGGCGTGGGGTTTGCGTCTGGCACTCCAGTTTCCCGAGTCAACCAATAGGTTAGCTGCCGGGAGTTGCCGGCGACGAACGGAAGTATTTGCCTTAGGTAAAAGGGGAAGTCATGGCGAAGAGAATGTTGCTGATGTTGGGCGCGACAGCAGTGCTGCTGATGGCCCTGGGATTCGTAAAGTTCAAGCAGGTACAGTCGGCGGTGCAGGCTGCCAGCTTTCAGCCGCCTCCGGAGGCAGTGACCAGCCTGGTGGTTCAGAGAGAGCAATGGCCATCGACGACAGGCGTGATCGGCACGGCGGAGGCAGTCCGCGGCGTGATGGTCAGCGCCGACCTTCCCGGTTCGGTGGCGCGGATCAATTTCGATTCCGGCAAGACAGTGCGGGCGGGGGACATCCTGGTCGAGCTTGATACCCGCCAGGAGCGGGCCCAGCTGGCCGCGCTCGAGGCGCAGCGTGATCTTGCCAAGGTGAATTTCGCCCGCATGGAGCAGTTGGTGAAACAGGGTGTGATCTCGCGGATGGAGTACGACCAGGCCACGGCGCAGCAGAGACAGACCGAAGCGAACGTGGGAGAAATACGGGCGACGATTGAGCGCAAGACGATCCGCGCGCCGTTTTCGGGCACCCTGGGTATCCGCAAGGTAAACCTGGGGCAGTACCTCTCCGCCGGCAGTCCGGTGGTCCAGCTTCAGGACCTCAATCCTATTTATGTGAACTTCGGCTTGCCGCAGCAGGCATTGGGGCAGGTGCGAGTGGGCCGCAGCCTGCGCGTGACCTCTGACGATCTCGCAGGCAAGGTGTTCACCGGCCGGGTAACAGCACTGGATTCTGTAGTGGACGAATCGACGCGCAATGTTCAGGTGCAGGCGACTCTGGCCAATCCGCAGGGCAAGTTGCAGCCCGGCATGTTTGTGCAGGTAGAAGTGGCCCTGGGCGCAAGCCGGCCGGTGATCACGCTGCCGGCGTCGGCGATCAGCTACGCCCCGTATGGCGACTCGGTTTATGTGATCACTGATCTCAAAGACCCAAAGGGTCAGACCTATCGCGGAGTGCGGCAACAGTTCGTGAAGGTCGAAGGATCGCGCGGCGACCAGGTGGGGATTGTTTCGGGCTTGAACCCGGGTGACGAAGTTGTGACGTCGGGCGTATTCAAGCTGCGCAACGGCGCCGCCGTCCAGGTCAACAATAAAGTTCAGCCGGGAAATAATCCCGCCCCCAAGCCCGAGGAAAGCTAAATGAAGTTCACGGACCTGTTCATCAAACGACCCGTCCTGGCGATGGTGGTCAGCCTGGTCATCCTGATCGCCGGGCTGCAATCCATTCGCTCGCTGAGTGTGCGTCAGTACCCGCGCAGCGATATCGCGGTGGTATCGGTTTCTACGGTTTACGTGGGCGCGAACGCCGACCTGGTGCGCGGATTCATCACCACCCCGCTGGAGCGCGTCATTGCCAGCGCGGATGGTATCGACTACATGGAATCGTCGAGCGCGCAGGGGCTCAGCACGATCACGGTGCACCTGAAGCTCAACTACGATACCAATGCGGCGCTCACCCAGATACAGTCCAAGGTGGCGCAGGTTCGCAACGACCTGCCCCCCGAAGCCGAGGCGCCGATCATTGACCTGCAAACGGCAGACAATCAATTTGCCTCGATGTACATTGGCTTCTCCTCGGCGGACCTCGACCAGAACCAGATCACCGATTACCTGACGCGGGTCGTTCAACCCAAGCTGAGTGCGATCAGCGGAGTGCAGCGCGCCGATATCCTCGGCGATCGTACCTTCGCCATGCGAATCTGGCTGAAGCCGGACAAGATGGCAGCGCTGGGGATCGCTCCCTCGGCGGTGCATGACGCACTGGCCAAAAACAACTATCTGTCCGCGCTGGGCAGCACCAAAGGTTCGATGGTGTCGGTGAACCTGGTCGCGAACACCGACCTGAGTACCGCGGATGAATTCCGCCAACTGGTGGTCAAGAACGACAATGGCGTGGTGGTGCGACTCGGCGAAATCGCGGACGTGGTGCTCGGCGCGCAGAATTATGACTCGGAAGTGCGCTTCAACGGTGAGACCGCGACCTTCATGGGCGTCTGGGTGCTTCCCACGGCCAATTCGCTGGATGTGATCAAGAAAGTACGCGAGGCGATACCCGGAATAAAGGCGCAATTGCCCACGGGTATGAAGGTTGGCATTCCATACGACGCGACGGCGTACATCCAGGATGCCATCAACGAAGTGCTGCGGACCCTGACCGAGACGCTGATCATCGTTGTCGTGGTGATCTTCCTCTTTCTCGGCTCTTTTCGCTCGGTGCTTATCCCGGTCGTGGCCATCCCGATTTCGCTCATTGGCGCTGTCTTTTTGATGCTGGCGTTCGGGTTCACCATTAACCTGCTGACCCTGCTGGCCATCGTGCTCTCGGTCGGATTGGTGGTGGATGACGCGATCGTCATGGTGGAGAACGTCGAACGGCATCTGCAGATGGGCAAGTCCCCGCAGCGGGCTGCCATCGATGCCGCCCGTGAACTGGTGGGACCGATCATCTCGATGACCATCACCCTGGCCGCGGTGTATGCGCCGATCGGCATTCAGGGCGGGTTGACCGGCGCTTTGTTCAGGGAGTTTGCATTTACGCTGGCGGGCGCTGTGATCGTCTCTGGAATCGTTGCGTTAACTCTCTCGCCGATGATGGGATCGAAATTGTTGCGCGCGGGAGACACCGAGCGAGGGTTCGCGGGATGGATCAATCGCCGCTTCGAACGTGTGCGCAGCGCTTATGAACGCGCTCTTACCGGCACGCTCCGCTACCGGCCGGTGGTGCTCACGCTGTGGGCGATCGTCGCAGTACTGATGATTCCGTTCTATATGTTCTCGCAGCGGGAACTGGCTCCGTCCGAGGACCAGGGCGTGGTCTTTGGAGTCATCCAGGCAGCGCCCAATTCGACCATCGATCAGACCCGGCTGTTCACCGACCAGGTGTACGACGTCTATCACGCCTTCCCGGAGAGCCAAAGTATTTTTCAGATCACGTCGCCCAGCGGCGGTTTTGGCGGCATGGTGACCAAGCCGTGGAGCGAGCGCAAGAAGACCGCGCAGCAACTGCTGCTCGAATCCACCGGGCCCCTTTCGAAGATTGCGGGTATTCGAGTCATCCCGACGACCCCGCCATCACTGCCTGGGGGAGGAACATTTCCGGTTGATTTTGTGATTGCGTCGCCGGGCGAGCCGCAGCAGCTGCTGGGCATCGCGAAGCAGCTGGTGGGGGCAGCCTTTGCCAGCGGCAAATTCATCTACGCCGACTCCGATTTGAAATACGACCAGCCGCAGACTGAAGTCGTCTTCGACCGCGACAAGCTGCGCTCCCAGGGAGTGGACCTGAGCCAGGCCGGGCAGGACCTTTCCACCATGCTGGGTGGAAATTATGTCAACCGCTTCAGCATCCAGGGACGAAGTTACAAGGTCATCCCCCAAATCGAACGCGCGGAGCGCCTGACGCCCGAGCAGTTGTCGCAGATTTACGTCACCGGATCGCAGAACAAGCTGGTGCCGCTTTCCACCTTCGCGACCCTGAAGACGACCACCGAGCCGCGCGACCTGAAGAAGTTTCAGCAGCTCAATGCGGTGCGCATCCAGGGCGTAGTGCCGCCGGGGGTGCCGCTGGACCAGGCGCTCAAGGTGCTCGAAACCAAGGCCAAGGAGATCCTGCCGCAAGGCTTCACGGTGGACTATGCGGGCGAATCGCGCCAGCTCAGGACGGAAGGCAGCAAGTTCCTGGGGACTTTCCTGTTGTCCGGAATCCTGATTTACCTGGTGCTGGCGGCGCAGTTCGAGAGTTTCCGCGATCCTTTTATCATTCTCGCGGGGTCGGTTCCGCTGGCCATCTCGGGGGCGCTGTTGTTCTCATTCCTGGGGCTGACGACGCTCAATATATACAGTCAGGTGGGATTGATTACGCTGGTCGGGCTGGTATCTAAGAATGGAATCCTGATCGTGGAGTTCGCCAACCATCTGCAGGAAACGGGGAAGGACAAGCTGGCGGCGATCATCGAAGCGGCCGAGACCCGGCTGCGGCCCATCCTTATGACGACGGCGGCTACGGTCATCGGACACTTCCCCCTGGTGCTGGCCAAAGGGCCCGGAGCCGGAGCGCGCAACAGCATCGGCATCATGCTGGTCAGCGGCATGATCATTGGAACGGTCTTTACACTCTTCATCGTGCCATCGATTTACATGCTGGTGGCGAAGACGCACACTCGAGATGCAGAAGAGGATGCGGAGCCGGAGAGCATGCTGGAGCCGGCCGGGGCGGCGTTCTAACGGGAAGGTGGCATGACGGGCGCTGCCCGGTGCTGCCGTCGGGTCGGCACTGTCAGGCAGCGCAGGGGTGATAGTCCGGTAACCCGGTAACTCGTCTTGCCGGATGACGCCGGTTACTGTGCAAGTAAGAAAGAGTCTCTGCTGAGTCCGGATTGTAGGGCATCAAGGCACGACCCTCAATTATCCAAACTGCTAATTCGGCTATCCGATCAGATAGAGAAATTACCTGTATTTGTCCTGTTCGTCGGACCGTCCTCTTGGATTTATCGGCAGACTAAACCACTTCTAACTGACCCGCCTTCGATACGAAGTTGGCATTCCAGTTGCTGCCCCGTATGTGTAAGTTCCGGGGACCTTCGATTCCATACCGTCAGGCCCAAGTTATGGATGTTTTCCTGCCTTCAGTAAAACCGGGAAGAATGGAATTTACTGCTGGTGTTGACTAAGGTGCAGCTCTTGCCTCCCCGGAACGGAAAGGCAATATGTCAGCTCCGAAAGATCGTATTCCACTTCGCGGCAGCGTGAGAGCGCCATTACCGGGCGCGCGCGCCGTCGGCGCCGCCAATCCAGACCAGTCGATTACGGTGACGGTAATGTTACGTCCCCGCACTGCAAGACAACCGTTGAAGCTGGAGGAGATGGGAGCGCGCTCTCCCCGGGAACGGCAACACATGACGCGCGAGCAGTTCGAGGCCACCAGTGGCGCGGATCCACAGGATATTGCCAGCATCGAAGCGTTCGCGCATGACCATCAATTGTCGGTGGCGGAAGCCGACCCGGCTGAAAGACGCGTAGTGTTGTCGGGTACGGTGGCAAACTTCAGCAAAGCCTTTGATGTTGAACTGAAACGATATGAGCATTCAGGGGGTTCGTACCGCGGGCGCACCGGCTCGGTACATCTGCCGGCAGACCTTGTGGACATAGTTCAGGGTGTGTTCGGATTGGATGACCGGCCCCAGGCCAGGGCGCACTTCCAGAGGCGCAAGCAGGCGGTGGGCATCCGGGCGCTAACTCCCGATAACTCTTTCACTCCAACCGAACTCGCAAATCTGTACGACTTTCCGCCGGACGCGGATGGAACGGGTCAGTGCATCGCCATTATTGAGCTGGGAGGCGGCTACCAAAGCCGGGACCTGAAAGCGTATTTCAACAAGCTCAACCTCCCACATCCGAAGGTGAGCGCGGTTTCAGTGGATGGTGGTCATAACCAGCCGGGAGGCGACGCGGACGGCGAGGTCATGCTGGACATCGAGGTAGCCGGCGCCCTGGCTCCCAAGAGCAAGGTGGTGGTTTACTTCGCGCCCAACACCGATCAGGGGTTTCTGGACGCGATCGTGAAAGCGGTTCATGACAAGCGTCACAAGCCGTCCGTCATTTCGATCAGCTGGGGAGGTCCCGAGTCACAATGGACGGACCAGGCCCTGCAAGCCTACGACCAGGCGTTTCAGGATGCCGCAGCTCTCGGGGTTACAGTCTGCTGCGCAGCCGGAGACAACGGGTCGACGGATGGCGTGGGAGATGGCCTGCAGCATGTTGATTTTCCGGCCTCAAGTCCCTTTGCCCTGGCTTGCGGAGGCACCCGGCTGCAGGGTTCGGGAAGCAAGATTTCATCGGAAACGGTGTGGAACGATGGTCCGGACAGCGCCAGCGGAGGCGGCATCAGCGATTTCTTTGACCTCCCGAGCTGGCAGGCGGGTGCGAAGGTTCCTCCATCGAATAATCCGGGCGGCCGCATCGGGAGAGGCGTCCCTGACGTCGCAGGGGATGCTGACCCGAACACCGGCTATTCCGTTATTGTGGACGGACAGCAAGCGGTGATTGGGGGGACGAGTGCGGTAGCGCCACTGTGGGCAGGACTGATTGCGCGCCTCAATCAGAAACTGGGCAACAGTGTGGGCTACTTGAACCCACTGCTCTACAGCCAGCTCCAGTCCGACTTGCACGACATTACTCAGGGTAATATCGGCGCCTACTCGGCCGCCAAGGGATGGGACCCTTGTACCGGGTGGGGAAGTCCCGACGGCGGGAAGCTGGTCTCTTCCCTCGTACCCAAGCCAGCGGGCAAGGCGGCGGGCAAGGGGCAAAGAGTCGCATGAGTTTGCTGTTTCTTCGCTGAAAAGGCGATCAGGGCGCGCCACCGGCGCGCCCCTTTTTGTCTCTTGCGAATGCCTGCCCGCCGCTGCCATGGCTGGCCTATGGTTACTCCGCCCAAGCTGGCGATAGAAACCAGTTGTTCAGATTTCAGTTCCCGGTTCTCAGTATTTCAGGTTGCGAGGGGCTCTGAGGCGGCCGCTTCGATTTTGGCGCGGCTGCGGAAGAAGATCGCAATGAGCAGCAGGATGACGAAAGCGCTCAATGCGGAGCTGGTCCAGAAGGCCCGCCAGTTGCGGGTTACCTCGGTGCCGACGGTGTGGCTGAAATAATCCACCGCCCGGCCCGAAATCAGAGAGCCGATCAGCATGCCCACTCCATAAGTAAGAAACGTAATCAGTCCTTGCGCTGCGCTTCTCAGGTTAGCTGGAGCTTCCTGGTCGGTGTAAAGCTGTCCGGTCATGAAGAAGAAGTCGTAGCAGATGCCATGGAGAAGGATGGCCACATAAAACATCCAGATGGCGCTGCCGGGATTGCCATAGGCCAGCAGGATGTACCGCACCGACCAGGCGAGCAGACCCATGAGCAGGATGCTTTTGACAGTGACGCGCCGGAGGATAAAGGGCATGAGGATCATCATCACAACTTCGGAGGCCTGTCCCAGGGCCATTTTGCCGGCGGCGTTGGGAACGTGCAGCGAATTCAGATAGGCGTTGGTAAACGAGAAGTAGAACGTCAGCGGGATGCAGGCCAGGATTGAAGCCACGGCAAATACCGCGAACGACGGACGCTTGAGCATGACCAGCGCGTCCAGCCCGAGAATGCGACGAAGCGTGACTGACTGGCCTTTGCTGGGCGGCGGAGTGTGCGGAAGAGTCAGGCTGAAAATGCTCATGACCACGGACGCTCCCGCGGCAAGCAGAAAAGGAACGGTGGAGGTTTCAACGCCAAGGCGTCCGATGGTGACGCCGATCGCGATCCATCCCAACGTTCCGAAAACGCGAATCAGCGGAAAATCGCGGCCCGTATCTTTGAGATGTTGCAGGGTAAGCGAGTTGGTAAGGGCGATGGTGGGGAAGTAGCAGAGACAGTACGCGAACATCAGGGCGTACACGGAGCCAAAGCTGGTTGCCTTGGTGACGAAGTAGAGAAGCACAGCCCCGAGCAGATGCAAGGCGGCCAGGACCCGCTCTGAAGCGAAGAAGCGGTCCGCGATCAGGCCGACAAAAAAAGGAGAGATCATGCAGGCCAGGGCGGTTGTTCCGAACACCGCGCCGGCCTCGGTTCCCGTAAATTTCAAAGTGATGGTGAGATACGCGCCCAGGGTGACGTACCAGGATCCCCAGATCACGTAGTTGAGGAACATCATGAGGCTGAGACGAATTCTGTCTGCGATGGGCATATTCAGTGGGCACCATTCGGTGGATTTCGGTGGAGCATCGCTATCTGGACCGCCGGATTGGACCATTGAGCCATAAATCAATGGGCTTCTTTACGGCGGGAGCCTGGAAGGGAAGCGCGATCTTT
This sequence comes from Terriglobia bacterium, assembly GCA_963752375.1. Classification (GTDB taxonomy): domain Bacteria; phylum Acidobacteriota; class Terriglobia; order Terriglobales; family Acidobacteriaceae; genus JAIQFF01. The sequence goes on along the minus strand of CAVVYF010000033.1, from coordinate 19,151 downwards.
CTTCCTTCGCCGGCGGAGGCGTATCCCGCGTAGAGCGCGTGCATGACGACCAGTCCATCTTCTCCCGTGACCCGCGGAGTTTCTTCTGCCGCGAACGCATCGGGCAAAATGAGTCAGCTCCTGTGGAGTGCCGTAGTTCCAGAGTTCCTCGAAAACCGGATAAGTCCACCCCTTAGTGGTCGGGGCTTTCTCCACGGCATAGCCGTAGCCGTTTTCGCTGTAGGTGGGAAGCGCATTGCCCATGTGCAGATTGGCGTAGGTTACGCCTTCCGCGCCAAAGACCTCGATGCGATCGTCCATGCCGCCGCGACGGGCCCAGCTGTTCTCGATCATGGCCACCGCGCCGTTGGCGAACTCCATGATACATAGCGAATCGTCTTCAGCTTGCGTCTTGTCCCCGTGAACGTAGGTGCCCATCTGGCAATAGATCGACTTGATAGGAGATCGTCCCATGAACCAGTAGCAGAAGGCGATGCCGTGACAGCCGAGGTCCATGAAGGCGCCGCCGCCGGAACGGTTCACGTCCCAGAACCACTCGCTGTGCGGGCCAAAATGTTTTTCACTTTGCTTGATGAGATAGATTTTTCCGAAGGCGCCGGCATCGGCCATTTCCTTCGCTTTTAGGTATTTCGGAGTGAAGACCAGCTCCTCTCCGTACATCAGGAGAACGCCGTGGCGTTTGGCGACGGCAATCATCTCCTCGCCCTCCGCGATCGTCATAGCCAGGGGCTTTTCACAGACGATATGCTTTCCGGCCGCAGCGCAGTCCCTGGTCATCTGCGCGTGCAGGCTGTTGGGAGCGGCGATGGTCACTATCTCGATGTCTTTTTCCTTGAGCATCTCGCGGTAGTCGGTGAACACGCGCGGGATGTTGAACCTCCCGGCAAATGCGGCGGCGTTGCCGGGAGTCGGGGAAGCTACGGCAACGACCTCCGCCGCGTCCGGCATGATTTGCAGCGAGGAGGCGTGAATGTCCGCCTGAAATTGCGATCCGATGATTCCGACTTTTACCCTGCCGTTTGCCATGCGCGTTTTCGCACTCCTTCAGGGCCTGTCCGACGGCCCCAGCGGCTTGACTCTGACATTGCGAAACCATATTTCTGAACCTTCCGCTTCCAGCAGAATTCTTCCACTCTTGAGTGGAATCATCCGTGAGGGATTGGCCGGGTCGGGCTGCTGGATGTCACGGGCGTGGTTTACGATGCGGCCGTTTACCAGGTGGGTGGACTGATCTCCCTGCAGAATTACATCCACGCTGTTCCAGCCGTCGCGGTTCTCGAAGTCTCCCGACTTCAGTACGCGCAGCGAGTCGCCAGGCGCGCTGCGGACACGAGTGCCGGCCTGCCGGTCATCGTCATACATCGGAAAAGAAGGAGCGATGAAGAATGCAGTCACGGATGCTCCGTTGACAATCCACAGGTCCCCGACGTCGGTCTCTTCAATCTGGCACTCCAAAGATGTCGGGTAGACCCGGTCAGGGCCGACGGCAAGATAGAGCAGACCGCTATTCCTTTTGCCCTCCGAAGCGCGTTTCGTGCCCCACTTGTACTCGACGTGAATGCGAACGTTGGAGAATTCCTGGGTAGTCGCGAGGTAACCGTTGTCGGATTTTCCATCGGACATGGGAACGTCCAGGATGTGAATCATTCCGTTCTCTACCTTGAAGACGCCATTCGGATCTTTGTTCTTGCCGCTGGAATCCAGATAGGAATACCAGCCGTCCAGATTTGTGCCGTTAAACAGAGGCACCCATGCTTCACTGTCCGGCTTCTCTGCGGAGGCGGCAGGTACGGCCGCAACCCACAGCATGCAGGCCGCAAGCAGCAAGCCAAGAGAGGGGCGCAGGAGGACTGACTTCATGTGGACCTCGTCTGAGTACATTTGGAGCGATTATGAAGACTTGGGCGCGGGATCGTCGCAGCCGACAAATTCCAACAGCAGCCGGTTGCCCTTGTATTCCATCTCGTCGTGAATGCCGATCTTGGATGTGTAATAGCCGCGAACGGTCAAGTGCTTCAGTTCGCGGAAGAACCGGACTTCGGGAAGATCGGTCATTTGATCGTTGTCCGAAAGGACCGTGAGCACCGCAATTCGTTCTTCGGGCGTGGAATCGACAAACGATTTTCCGTGATAGTGCTGGCTCATCAGATCTACCAGACGGAGCCCCTCGCGCCAGGTTGATTTCCGGTTGTCATCGGTGCTATCGCGCAGTTCCTGCTCGATGTAGTCCACAACCTTGGCGGCTTTGGCGCCACCGGAGTGGCTGTCGGCGGGAATGATGGTTTCCGACAACTCTTCGACCAGCGTGTGTTGCGCGGGAGTGAAAAAGCGGGTGGTAGATGCGCCCCCGGCGGGCTTGGCTTGCGTTGCCGGAGCGCCCTCGGCCTGCGACACTTGCGAAGCCACGGCTGGCAACGGCAAGAGTGATGCGCCGAGCAGAGTGGCGGAGGCTTTCAGCCATTGACGGCGGTCGTGCTTCAGATCGATTGGGTTGTTCTTCGACATTGCCTCTCCCTTACAGATTTCCTTTGCCCAACTCGTCGGCGAGATAGTCGCAGGAGCGCCAGCACAACGCCATGATGGTCCAGGTGGGATTCTGGCAGCTGGCGTTTACGAAAGCGCTGCCATCCACCACGAACAGGTTCTTGACGTCATGCGACTGCTCAAACTGATTCAGCACCGAGGTCTTCGGATCGTTGCCCATTCGCGAGGTCCCCATTTCATGGATGGACCAGCCTTCAGTGAGGATGCGGTTGCTCACGTGCATGATCTTGAAGCCCGCAGCCTCGAACATCTCCTGGGCGGTTTCCTTCATGTCTTCGGCCATGCGGTGTTCGTTGTCGCCGAACTTGTAGTGAAAGCGTAAAGCCGGGACGCCCCACTTGTCTTTCACCACAGGATCGAGATCCACATAGTTTTCGTAGCGCGCCAGCACTTCGCCGAACGCTCCCATACCCACATATGAGCCCTGGTTCTGGCGAACCTCTTCCTTGAATGACGCGCCGAAGCCGTGCGCGTCCGTACCCTGGGGAAACATGCGGACGCCGCTCCCACCTTCAAATCCATAACCGCGGATGAATTTGGGATGCTTTTCCGTAAGGTTGCGAAACCGGGTCAGGTAAAAGCCTCCGGGACGGCCGTCATCCAATGTGGGCGGCTTGCCCACGAGATTCTTCGCCTGTCCAGTGACGCCGGGTCCCATAATATGCTCGCAGAAATTGTGACCCACGTGGCCGCTGGAATTGGCGAGTCCATTGGGATACAAACTCGATTTCGAGAGCAGGAGCAAGCGAGCGGACTCGAGCGTCGAGGCGGCTACAACCACCACCCTGGCGCGGACGTTGTAGTCCTTCATAGTTTCCGAGTCGATGAAGTGCACTCCGCTGGCTTTGCCGGTCTGGGGATCGACGGTGACTTCGCGGACCACCGCGTTGGTGCGCAGCGTCAGGTTGCCCGTATCCGCCGCGGGATAAATCAGTCCGGTGGGCGAGTCGAATGCCGCATGAATGTCGCAGCCGCCCTTGCGTTCGCAGGCGCCGCGGCCCCAGCAACGGCTGCGATATTTGTTGTGCTTCAGCCCATCGGTGGTGACGCCGGCACGGTACTGGGTGAGGACCCGTCCCATCTTTCGCAGGCTTTGCTGCAGCGTGACTTCGGCGCAGTTCAGTTTTGTGGGACGCTGAAAGATGCTGTCGGGAAGGTAGGGAAGATTTTCCTTCACGCCCGTGATGCCGAGGTACAGGTCCACCTTGTCGTAGTAGGGAGCGAGGTCGCTGTAACTGATGGGCCAGTCTTCACCGAATCCGTCGCGGCTCTTGGCCTTGAAATCGTAATCGGAGAGACGCAGCGCCAGGCGTCCCCATATGTTTGTCTTGCCGCCCAGGCAGCGCGCCCGTACCCATGCGTAGTTGGTGCCGGTGAAGGGATTCTCGCGCTCATCGACTACGATGTTCTTTACGTAATCGGAGTTGCCGATGTAACTGTGAAGATGCTTGGATTTTTCAAAACCCGGACCGTAAGGAGGATTGCGGATGGTGTATTCGTTGAAGGTGAGAGCATGACGGTCGGGCGGGAGTTCTCCCCGGTGGGGATTGTCGTAGGGCCACTCCATCGAGCGCAGTTCCTTCTCGATCGGAAGTTTTTTCCCCGCCTCGAGCATCAGTACCTGCAAGCCGTGGCTGGTCAGGACATGCGCCGCCATGCCTCCGGCGGCGCCTGATCCCACCACGACTGCATCATAAGTTTTCTTTAGATCGATTTCGGGTTCGGCCATCGGGAAGACTTTCTGTCCTGCGAGTTAGCGGAACTCACGACTATAACAATCGCGGCCGCTGGTTTCGAGCGAAATCTGACGCCGGTAACGTTTAAGTGTGCGGTCTGGCCCTTGATTCAGGCGTCAGGCTGCGCTTTCGAAGCATCTGGTATGGAGAGCGTGCGCGGCTTGGGCAGGCAGAGCCGCGGGCACACGCCAGATCCTTCGGGACTGAAGTCCCTCGGATGACGCCGGACCGGAGGGATGGTTCAAACTGAGTCACTGCTTCGACGGGCTCCAGAAAGGCTCGCGCGCCGGAATAAATTGGATGGGGACGCCGGCCACGAAGGTCTTCAGCCAGCGCGTGCACTCTTCCATGCCGGCCTGTTCGGAAGGGATGTGGCCGAGGATGATCAGCGATTTCTGCTTGCCCTCGCTGACTGCGTCCGCCACGTATTCAACCGTCTCCCATTCCTGCGCCTCGCCAATGACCAGGGCTTGCACTCCAGTCATCTCCAGTGCTTCGGCATGATGGGTAAATCCGGCGGCACCGGGAGCCATGGCAAGTTTGGTTATGTGTAAGGCAGGGTCGCCGACCACTCGCATGACGTTTATTCCCAGTTTGCGCTTGATCTCGGACGCCAGTTTATCGAGCGAGGTCTCCGGCATGTTGAACAGGTATTGATTGTGCGCATCCTGAAACTTTTCCCATCCCAGGGCGTGAACCATGCCGGCCTCAATGCCGTCCGGTGTGCGGGCGTGCCAGTGGTCGTGGAAGCGCCAGATCACCAGGCCATGCTTTTCGATGAACTGCCGCTTCTCCACCAGCACCGGGTCGTTATCTTTCTCGGGCAACTGGTCGGAAATGTCCCGGTGGTCGAAGAAAGTCGGCTCATGGGTGATGACCAGATTGTCGCCGGCGGCAGCGGCGCGCTGAAGCACATCGAGGGTGGCCATCATGGTCACGGCAATGCCGGTTACGGGGGTGTCGGGGTTTCCGGCCTTGAAGGTATCCACCGTATCAGTCTGCCAGGGAACTCCAACCTGCTGCTGAATGCGGGTCACGACCTCGCGAGCGGTCAGACGCTCATCCCGGGCAAACGCTGTGCTCGCCAATACGGCGATGGTGGTCAAGGCGACGGTGGTGGATCTGATAAGAGTCGTGGACATTCGGCCTTCGACAGACCGGCCATGATAGCATCCCATTTCTTTTGACCTGATGTTTGCCGGCACACTATTCTGTTCTTCCCCAAGCGGCAAAAGGGATGATCAATGCCTCCTCCTGAAAACGGCGCCGGCAAAACGGACAAAGCTCTCGGCATGGACCAGAACATCTCCCGGCGTGATTTTCTGAATTCCACGCTGCTCGCCTCCGGTGGGCTGTTGATGACCTCGGTTTCGCCCATGCAACTTCTCGGCGAGGGTGACGACTGGACGGGCTACGGAGGCGTGGGCGACTACAGTGGCTCAAATGGCAACACTCTCGAAGTCTTGAGCGCCGGCCATCGCATCCGCGACGGTGAGTTTGACCGTCCTGCTGCCAACATAGTTGACACCGGAGAAGTGTATGACTGTGTGATTGTCGGCGGCGGCGTCAGCGGTCTGGCGGCGGCCCTGTTTTTCCAGCGAAAGAGTGGCAAGAATCGGACCTGCCTGGTGCTGGACAATCATCCTGTGTTTGGCGGTGAGGCCAAACGCAACGAGTTCATGGTGGATGGGCACCGCCTGATGGTGCATCAGGGCTCCGCGGTCTTCTTTGTCCAGTATCCGCACAGCTTTCTGGCCCGTTTTTACGACTCCATCGGGTTGAAAGAACCGCGACTGCAATATCAGAAGTGGGCGGGGGCCGCGAAGGAGATGGCGCTCAGCAAGACTCCTTACGACATGGTGGGAAGCGAACCGGCCACTTACGGATTGTATTTCGGCGCGAAGTTTGGCCAGAAGCCGGGCATGTGGCTGATCGATCCGTGGGGAAAGAAACTCGAAGGCGCGCCCATTTCGGAGGCAGCCCGGTCTGAATTGTTGAAGTGGCGCGCCGGTCCACAGCAGGAGGAGAAAAGGCCGCAATACTTTGGGGACGAGGTCTCCAGGTATCTGGACTCGATCACGCTCGAAGAACACATGATGCGGCGCTTTGGCATCGGCCGTGAGACGATTCGGACATTTCTCTCTCCGGTGGAAGGCGGCGGCTCGGGTCTGGGGCCGGATGCTCTCTCGGCGTACGCCGATTACGCGGCAGACATGCTTCATCCCCTGCAGAGCGACGATACCGACCAGATGTTTCCCGGCGGCAACACCGGAATTGCGCGGCTCATGGTAAAGACACTGATACCCATGTCCATTGCGGGAGACGGCAGCCTGGAGGCAGTCTGCCGCAATAGTATTAATTTTACCGAGCTCGATCAGCCAAAGTCTCCGGCGCGCATTCGCCTGAACTCCACGGCGGTGTGGGTGAAACATGATGGTGATCCGGAAATGTCTGAGTTTGTGTCAGTGCTTTACACACGTGACGGGAAAACATATCGCGTGAAGGCGCGCACTGCTGTCATGGCAGGCGGAGGTTGGACGACCAGACATGTGGTCCGCGATCTTCCTCAGACGCAACGGGACGCCTACAGTCAGTTCTATCGCTCGCCCTGCATGATGGCCAATGTCGCACTGCGAAACTGGCGTTTCCTCTACAACATGGGCATGACCGGGTTTCGCTGGTTTGAGGGCGTGGGCAACTACACCGAGGTGCGGAAGACGGCGCTGATCGGCGCGGACTCGGCTACCATCAGCCCCGATTCTCCCGTGGTGCTTCCTTTGAAGGTGCTGTATTCCTATCCGGGTTTGCCGGCTGCCGATCAAGGGCACCGCGGCCGGGGAGAAATGCTGGCCACGTCTTTCAGAGATTACGAAAGAAAAATCCGCGAGCAATTTACTGAGATGTTCGGCGGCTTCGGATTTGATGCGCGGCGCGATATTAAGGGGATCATTCTTAACCGCTGGGGGCACGCCTACCTCAACCCGCAGCCCGGCTTTTTCTTCGGCAGGGAGGGCAAGCCTGCGCCGAGCGAAGTGCTACGCGCTGCGCCCTTCGGCCGCATTGCGTTCGCGAATACCGACCTGGCCGGCATCATGGACCATCGCTGCTCGATTCTCGAGGCCGAGCGCGCCGTAGGGCAGCTACTCGACCAGGTGTTAACCGCCTAGATGATCACTGGGCGGCGAAAAGGAAACCACTCGATGATTTCGCTGCAGGGTGTTCTGCGGACCAAAGTCCACGAGTTTGCGCTGGCGGTTGCGCTTGCACCCATGCTGATCACACCCGTCGCTACTGCCGGAGCTCACAGTCTCACTGCACCGGCCGGAACTGCGCGGGTAAAGCGCAACCCGTCACAGGAGCAGCGCGACTGGCCCGCATACGGCGGAACGACTGAGAACAATCATTACTCTGCTCTAACCCAAATCAATCGACAAACGGTGAAGCAGCTGACAGTGGAATGGAGTTTTGACTCACGGGAAGAAGGGGGCCTGCAAAGCACTCCGATTGTCGTCGACGGCGTGCTCTTTGGGATCACGCCGACGCAAAAGGTCTTCGCCCTGGATGCCGCCACGGGCAAGCTGTTCTGGAAGTTTGACTCGGGAATAAAAGGGACACAACCTGACCGCGGCCTCGCCTACTGGGCCCAGGGCAAGGACAGACGGATCCTGATTGGGGTGATGAACTTTGTGTACGCTCTCAACGCGCTCACGGGCCGTCCTATCGCCGGCTTCGGACGCCACGGGCGAATTGATTTGCGCGAGACCCTGGGCCGCGAGCCGGCCGCCTCGCAATCGGTCGATCTCACCAGTCCGGGGATCGTGTACCGGGATTTGTTGATCGTTGGCGGCCGGAACCCGGAAGCACCGCCATCACCTCCGGGAAATGTTCGCGCCTTCGATGTGCGAACCGGAAAGCTGCGCTGGTCGTTTCATACCATTCCTCACCCCGGAGAGTTCGGATACGACACCTGGCCGAGGGATGCGTGGAAGAGTGCCGGCGCCGCCAACAATTGGGCCGGCATGGCCGTCGATGCCAGCCGCGGAATTGTTTACGTTCCAACCGGCTCGGCGGTGCCTGACTTCTACGGTGGAGACCGGGTGGGCGATGATCTGTTCGCCAATTGCCTGATCGCCCTGAATGCGCAAACCGGAGAGAGAATCTGGCACTTTCAGGCAGTCCGTCATGATATCTGGGACCGGGATTTTCCCGCCTCACCCGTACTCCTTACGGTGAAGCGCGAGGGAAAAAAGATTGACGCGGTGGCGCAGACCACGAAACAGGGGTTTGTTTATCTGTTCGATCGGAGCGACGGAGCGCCTCTTTTTCCGATCGAGTATCACAGGTATCCAGCCAGCGCGGTGCCGGGCGAAGTTGCCGCCGCCGAACAGGCCCTTCCTATCCACCCGGCGCCTTACGCGCGGCAGTTTCTCAGTGAAGACCTGCTTACCAACCGAACTCCGGAGGCACATCGGTGGGCGCTGGAAAAATTCCGCACCTTCCGCAGCGCAGGACAATTCGTTCCCTTCAGCGTGGGGAAAGACACAATTGTGTTTCCCGGCTTCGACGGCGGCGCGGAGTGGGGCGGTCCGGCGGTTGATCCGGAGACAGGAATTATTTATGTGAACTCGAACGAAATGGCATGGACCGGCGACCTCGCGCCCAACACCGGAGAGAACAGCGGACAGGGCATTTACCTGAGCCAGTGCGGCGTGTGCCACGGCGAGAAGATGGCCGGTTCTCCTCCAGCTATACCTGCGCTGGCAGGAGTCGGAGACCGCCTCGCTCCCCAGCAGATCGCGTCCACCATCAGGAGCGGAAAGGGAAGGATGCCCGGATTTCCCAACCTCTCGGAAGATCAGATGTCCGCCCTGGTGACGTATCTCACCAGCGGCGAGAGCAAGGAACTCAGGGGCGGCGGCGCACCGCCTGTGACCATGAAATATCGCTTTACCGGATATCACAAGTTTCTTGATCCCGAAGGATATCCGGCAATCCTGCCGCCCTGGGGCACGTTGAACGCGATTGATCTGAACACGGGCGAGTATGCCTGGAAAATTCGGCTGGGAGAGTATCCGGAGCTGGCCGCAAAAGGGCAGAAAGACACTGGCTCGGAAAACTACGGCGGGCCGATCGTGACCGCAGGCGGCCTGGTTTTCATTGGGGCGACGAATTTCGACAAGAAGTTTCGCGCCTTCGATAAATCGACGGGTGAACTGCTGTGGGAGGCAACGCTGCCATTTGCGGGCAACGCCACGCCGATCACGTATGAAGTGAATGGGCGCCAGTTTGTGGTGATTGCGGCCGGAGGCGGCAAAGATCCCAAATCTGGCTCCGGGGGAGTATACGTAGCGTTCGCGCTGCCGCGATAAAGGCGCCAACCGTAGCGCAAATATATGTCCATGATGTCCGTATTTTTTCTGCCTTATGTTGAGAGTCCGCGGTACGGAAGCACGGGCCGGTCAGTGGTTGCGCATCCGGTGATGGCCGGAGCGACGAGGGCCGCTGGGACCGGAGTTGTTCATCGCCTGCCTGGCATCGCTGTCGGAAGTAAATAAGGTCAGGACATTGACGATTTGATTGGCTTTGGGAGAACCCAGGCCGGTGGTGGCATCCCATTTCTTTCCGGCATTGAATCCCGTTACCAGCACGGGGTTGCCGTCGGCATCCTCTTCGAGGACCGAGTTGTTGCCGCTGGTGACATCGTTGAACAGCGCAGAGTAGATTTTAGGGAAGGCGCTGAACAGGTAGAGGGTTCCGTTGATGAAGCCCAGACTCCGCCTGGCCTTCTGGCCGGCAATGGCCACAATGCCTGCCCACTGCGGTGAGCCCGCGCTGGTCCCGCCGAAAAGATAGATGCCGGGGGCGATGCCTGGAATATCAAGGTAGGTCAGGACGCCATGGGCCACGGCAGCGTCGTAGGCCACGTCGGGAACGCCCCTCCCTTTGCGAAGGGAGACGCTTCCGAGTTGATAAAAAGGTGTCCGGTACAAGACGCTGAAGCCCCCGCCGGTGGCGCCAAAGCCGAGGTCCGCTTCGTTCCAGGCGATTTCGCCCTGGTAGGTTCCGGGCGCCGGATTCGTGGTGGGATCGCAGCCCAGACCCGGCAGGCAATAATCGGCGGCGTGAAGTTCAGTTCCACCCACGGCGGTGACCAGCGGATCGCTGGCGGGAGACGATGCTGCGCGAACAAATGACGTGCCATCGCAACTTCCCTGGGCTGCTCCATCGTCGCCCGAGGACGCGATCAGCGTGATGTGCTTCAGGGTCGCCTTCACAAACAACCTGTGCTGTGCCGCCAGCAGGCTGGAATCGACACAATTCTCGTTCTCGCCGAAGCTCTGGGAAATGACATCGCCGAGATTGTGGTCCACGGCATATTGCGTGGCGCTCAGGATGTCGGCATCGTCGTTCGTCTTGGCCAGAACGAGGGTAATGTTCGCACCCGGAGCGATGGCATGCGCCCACTCCACGTCCAGCGAAATTTCTTCCGCCCACCCAAGCATGTTGTCATCGGTCGAATCGAAAGGGGTCAGACCGTCGGGGGCGACCTGCCTGAAAGTGCCGAGGCTGCGATCGCGCGGCGCGCCCAAGCCGTTCAGGCCCGGCAGATCGAAGGCTTCGTCGAAACCATTCAATTCGTCCACAATGTTCGGAGACTGGAAGGAGTCCACGATGACGATGGTCTTACCTTTACCGGTAAAACCGGCGCTGATGAGGGTGTCGATGTTGTAGGCATGCCGTATCTGATAAGGGTCGTAACAGACAAAGGGTGGCGTAAGGCCCAGCTGGCAAGTGAAGATGTCAGAGTTTGTGCTAAGGGTGTTGCCGGACGGAATGGCACGCGGGCCCTTTTCGATAAACGGTGACGCGGCCCTGTGCGGGTGGCGGGCCACCTGGGGCGCGGTAGCAGCAGCGGCTGGGAGGGTAGTGATAGACAGGGCAACGATCAGAAGCAGTGGGGAGATACTTCTTGCGTTCATCACAAACTCCTTTGGGTCAGGCCACGATTTTCCTTTTGAATTACAAAAGGGGCGTCGATTGTACACCTGTCTAGTGTCTAGGCAAGCTGTGAAAGACTTTTCAACAAACTTCGGGTGACCGGTCGAAACCCTTGTGTATCGTGGCATTCGGGGCAAGAGCCCCGGCGCAAATGCACCGGGATGTGAGCAGGGTGGGTTCCTTCTGTCACTGGGGCCGGAATTAATCAGCGCGCGATGAGAGTGGGGTCGCCCAAACAGTCTGTGGAAAACTGGGCCGCCCGCGCCAGACCCGTGTGCATCTCTTGGCCCGAAAGGCGCTGATCAAGGAGAGGCTGTCGCTCTGGAGTCGATAGTGTGCGGTCGGAGTTCCGACCCATTCTACTCGTAGCGCAAGGCCTCGATCGGGTCGAGCCTGGCGGCCTTGCGGGCGGGGTAGAAGCCGAAGAAAATTCCGACCGCCATCGAAAACACCACGGCGGCGACGATTGCTGTGGGTGAAACCAGCACAGGCCATCCCAGAGTTTGTGTGATCAGATAAGAAGCTCCCATGCCGGATAGAATTCCAACACCGCCGCCAACCACACTAAGCACAACGGCCTCGATCAGGAACTGCTGCTGAACGTCGCCTTCGGTGGCGCCGATGGCCATGCGGATACCGATTTCGCGGGTGCGTTCGGTGACCGAGACCAGCATGATGTTCATGATGCCGATGCCGCCGACCAGCAGGGAAATGCTGGCGATCGAGGCCAGCAGGATAGTGAATAGCCGGGCGTTCTGGTCGGCGAGGTCCGCCATGTCGGCCAGGTTGCGCACGAAAAAGTCGTCATCCTGTCCGGTGCGGATGCGGTGGCGGTCGCGCAGCAGGGCCGTGATCTGCTGCTGGGCCGTGTAACTGGCGTCTTTCGAGGCTGCGGAAACCATGATCCAGCGCAGCCAGTCCTGTCCGGTGATTTTCTTTTGCAGTGTGGTGATGGGCACGACAATGATGTCGTCCTGGTCCTGACCCATGGCGGCCGAGGTACCCTTCGGACTCAACAATCCCACTACTTTGAACGAGAGGTTGTTGATGCGTACCGTCTGACCGATGGGATCTGTGGCCCCAAACAGGTTCTTGCGCACGGTCTCCCCGATGACCGCCACGTTGGCTGCGGTGGTGACGTCATCTTGCGTGAAGGATGTGCCCTCGGCAAACGGCCAGCTGCGGATATCGAAATACTGCGGCTCGGTGCCGTTGATGTTGGTGGCCCAATTGTCGTTGCCAAAAACCACCTGGGCGGAGGACTGGCTGCCGGGGGCGGCGGCCACCACCGACGGGCACTCGCGGATGATCGCCAGCAGGTCGTCGTAAACCAGGGTTTTGGTGGCGCCCCAGCCCATGCGCATGCCGCCCCGGTTTACTGTGCCGGACTGGACGAACAGCATATTGGATCCCATGGCGGCGATCTGCTGCTGCGCCTGCTGTTGCGCGCCTTGTCCCACGCTGACCATGGCGATAACCGCGCCCACTCCAATGATGATGCCCAGCATGGTGAGCATGGAGCGCAGTTTGTTACGGGCCAGGGCCCGCATCGCTATGCGAACGATCGCGAGTACATCCATAATGTCTTCCTGTCAGGCCGCTGCGCGGTCGCAACCAGCGCGCCTCAGGCGCTAAAGCGCGGCACATTTCCCCGACTCTGGCGGCACGACCAAGGTCGTGCCCTTCCCAAAACCAACAGAAGCGCAGCTTTCCGCTACGCCACCTTGGGGCCAAACATGTCGAGCGGAGTGTCAGGCCCGATCTTTCCCAGCTTCACCAGGCGCGCGATGATCGAACCAATGGTCCGGTTGTGCGTCTGCGCGATCTGGTGAAAATCAATTCCCCGGCGCAGTTCTTCGCAAACCTGTTCATCTTCCGCCCGCGACCAGGATTTGCCCGCGTTCGCCGGCGGCGTCTTCCTGGACCGCTCGCGCTCCTCCACGTATTCCAATGCGAGCACCGCACGGTGAAGCGCTCGCACCACCGGTGGGTGCTGGTACAACGCATCCGCGGTCAAAAGCTCGCCGGTCTCGGGACTCACTCCATCGGCCAGGGCTCGCATGATTTTCAACGCCTCTCCAACTTCCATGACGGACCTCCCGACGCACATCGTAGAGGACCGCTCCCGCCTAAGCTGTGACGACTGAACCAAAGCGATGTTCACTCCCGCGACGGGAATCACGCTTCAACCGATCGTCAATCCTCCAGCGCCGGCATGTTTTTCAGGACCTCGGCTGCGACCGGCCGTTTCTGAACCTGTTCGTCACGGCGAATGGTGCCGTCGCGAAAGTGAATACCGCGCTTGGCAAATTCCGCGATATCAGGCTCGTGCGTTACCATCACGACGGTGAGTCCATCGTCATTCAGCTTCTGGAACACCTCCAGGATCTCGACCGAGGTCCGGCTGTCCAGATTGCCGGTAGGCTCATCGGCCAGCAGGATCGAGGGGTGATTGACCAGTCCGCGGGCGATGGCAACCCGCTGCTGCTGGCCGCCGGACAGCTGGGAAGGGAAGTGCTGCATGCGATCTCCCAACCCCACCAGTTCGAGAGCCTCGCGTGCCCGTTTCCGGCCTTCCTCCTTGCTGACTTGCGCGTAGAGCGTCGGCAGTTCGACATTTTCGAGGGCGGTGGTACGCGAGAGCAGGTTGAATCCCTGAAAGACGAAACCGATCTTGCGATTGCGGATGGTGGCCAGTTCCTTCTTGGTCAGTTCCGACACGGCGATGTTCTCCAGCAGGTAACGTCCGCTGGTGGGCTTGTCCAGGCAGCCCAGAATATTCATGAAAGTGGATTTGCCGCTGCCGCTGGCGCCCATAATGGCCACGAACTCGCCGCGCTCGATGCGCACAGTGATGCCACGCAGCGCGTGCACCTTGGTTTCGCCCAGATCGTAGTATTTGTGGACGTCATCAATCTGGATGAGGTTCCGCGAGCTGTTTTCGGTGGGTTGCTTCACCGCGGATTGTGGGATGGTAGCCATTATCTGAGTCGTCAGTCGTCGGTCGTCAGTCGCCAGCTTGGCTTAAAGGCTAAGAGCTAAAAGCTAAGAGCTAAAACCCAAAAATCTAAGCCAGCCGGACACTATCTTCCGCGCGGTCGGCCTCCTCCCAAGCCTGGGGCCCGGGTTGCGCCCGAAGTTGCGGCCACGCCGCCGGTGATCAATTCGTCTCCTTCGTTGAGCTGGCCCTTCAGCACTTGTGCGACTTCGGTCACGGTGTGGTCGGTGATTCCAGTGCGGATCCTGACCGGCTCCAGAGTTTTATCGGGACGCAGCTTCCAGACCACGGCGACATCCACACGCGGAGTATGCTGCTGTGCCCCGTCAGCGCCGCCGCCCTGGCTGCCTTCCGCATGGGCGCGCTGCTGCTTGGCGGCCGCCCCGGTGTCTCCCGAGCCCGGCGCACTCGCTGCCTGAGCGCCTCCCCCCTGGCCGGAGGTCAATCCATATTGCTTATAGAGGGCGCGCACCTGTTCGGCGGGCATGTCCGGCTTGTAGCGCAGCGCGCCGTTGGGCACGCGCAACGTGTTTTGCGCGTTCGCCACCGGAATCGTGATGTAGGCGGTCATGCCGGGAAACAGCTTCATCTCCGGATTGTCGAAATCGATGATGGTGTTGTAGGTGACAACGTTCTGGACCGTGGTCGCGTTCAGCCGCACTTGTGAGACCCGGCCGGTGAACGAGTCTTTAGGAAATGCGTCCACCTTGAAGGTGACGATCTGCCCGGTGTGGATCATGCCGACGTCCGACTCATCGGTGCTGGCATAGACCTGCATCTTGGTAAGGTCCTGCGCGATGGTGAAGAGAGTCGGCGCCTGCAGGGACGCGGCCACCGTCTGGCCCACATCCACGCTGCGCGCGATGACCGTGCCATCGATGGGTGCGTGGATGGTGGTGTAATCAAGGTTGGTCTGCGCCACCGTGACCGCTGCCTGCTTCTGTTGCGCCTGCGCGATCGCCTGGGTGATGGTTGCCTTGGCCGCGGCCACTGCCGCATCCGCCGAATCGGCATTCGCCTTGGCCAGGTCGAGCTGCTGCTGGCTCATTACGCCGGCTTTGGCAAGCCCGGAAGTGCGCTCATAATCTGCCCGCGTCTGCAGCGCCGTGGCCTGGGCCTTTTCCAGATTCGCCTGGGACGCGACCACGTTGGCCTTGGCGTTCGCCAGATCAGCCTTGGCCTGCAGCAGAGAACCCTCGAACAGAGAAGGATCGATCTGCGCCACCACCTGTCCCTTTTTCACCCGCGAATTGAAATCGGCATTCAATCGGGAAATCGTGCCCGAGACCTGCGAGCCTACCTGCACCGTCGTGACCGCGTTGATGGTGCCGGTCGCCTCCACCACCTGGTGGATGTCGCCGCGATCGACCTTGGTGGTGAAATACTTGGGCTGGTCATTGCCCTTGAACTGAAAGGCGGCGAAGACAGCAATGGCCACAACCACCAGACCTGCTATCAGCCAATGACGTTTCAGCATGTTCACCACGTCTTCCTCACTTTTAGGGGCTTTGGTTCGGATTCCGCTTCGCATCACCCCACTGATAGAAACCCTGAACCAGGGCCAGGGTTGCGGATAGAATCACTAGCTTGCCCTGAAGGGCCGCAAACCTGCCCTCATGGATGGTACATCTTGCGCGACAAATGAGGGGATCAGCTAAGATTTTACAAAAGTTTACTTAGATGAAGACTGGCTGAAGATGAAAGTTTTATAACTTGGGTGAGCGAAGGGTCGATAAGGAAGACGCTGATGGATGAACAGGCATTCTGGCTCACGGTCCGGCTGTCCGCGCTGGTGGCGGCCATTCTCGTGATCATGGGGCTTCCGCTCGCCTACTGGATTACTTATTCCCGCTGGCGCTGGAAGTTTCTCGTGGAGGCAGTCTTCGCCCTGCCCATCGTGCTGCCTCCCACCGTGCTCGGCTTCTATGTCCTGGTGGCTTTGGGTCCACGCAGCCCACTCGGCCGCGGCTGGGAAGCACTCACCGGGCACACCCTGGCGTTTACCTTCGAAGGGCTGGTGATCGGCTCTATCGTGTACAGTCTTCCGTTTGCCGTGCAGCCTTTCGCGGCCTCGTTCTCCGCCGTGGATCGTCGGCTGCTGGCAGCTTCGCAGACCCTGGGAGCTTCCCGAGTCCGGACCTTTGTTCGAGTCATTTTGCCGCTGTCGCTCTCCGGAGTGGTGACCGGAGTCGTCCTGAGCTTCGCCCACACCATGGGCGAGTTCGGCGTGGTGCTGATGGTGGGAGGCAATATTCCCGGAGTCACGCGAACCGTTTCGATCGATATTTACGACAAAGTACAGGCTGTCAATTATTCCGGCGCCAATGCTACGGCCCTGGTGCTGCTGGCCATCTCGTTTGTCACGCTTTCCGTGGTGTATGCCCTGAACCGGCGAGTATGGATCTGGAAGCAAGGGCATTAACCACGAAGGACACGAAGTACCACGAAGGAAAAGAAGAATTGGAGAACGGTATCGCGGGGACACGCGGATTTCCTTCGTGATACTTCGTGTCCTTCGTGGTTATTGGTTTTAAGTGAGCCACCGTTCATGGCCTCAATGGTAAATAACGCCGCTCCAGTAGAACTCCTTGAAGCGTCCGTCCAAATTCGCAAGCGGACGGGAAGAGACTTCGAACTCGACCTTTCGCTGGGGCTTCCGCCTGGGATCACGATCCTGTTTGGTCCTTCGGGAGCAGGGAAGACCACGCTGCTTGATGGCATAGCCGGGCTGGTTCGGCCGGACGCCGGCCGAATCGCGACGCAGGAGAGAATCCTGTTCGACAGCGCCCTCGGAATTGACGTGGCCTGCCGGTCCCGTCGAGTGGGTTACGTGTTTCAGGACCTGGCGCTATTTCCCCATCTGAGCGTGGAGGGCAACGTCGAGTACGGGCTTTCAGGCTTCAGCGGCGATCAACGCAGGCAGCGCAGCGCCGTCGTTCTGGAGTCCTTCCGCATTGCCCACTTGCGCGGGCGCCGGCCGGCGCAGATTTCCGGCGGGGAGCGGCAGCGAGTCGCACTGGCCCGCGCCCTGGTGATCGATCCCGCAATTCTTCTGCTGGATGAGCCGCTGGCGGCGCTGGATGCAGCTACCAAATCGAAGATTGTCGATGATCTGCGCGCCTGGAACCATGAGCATCGTATTCCCATCGTGTACGTCACGCACAGCCGGGAGGAAGTGTTCGCGCTGGGCGAACAGGTGATTGTGCTGGAGAACGGCCGCGCCATTGCGCGCGGGACGCCGCATGAGGTGATGCGGGCGCCGCGCCTTGAAACCGTGGCACAGCTTGCCGGCTTCGAGAATATTTTCGATGCGACGGTCGTCGCCGCTCACGAAGATCGCGGCACCATGGTGTGCCAATTGTCCGGAAGCAAGGTTGAGCTGGAGACGCCGCTGGTGCGGGCGGAGGTGGGCTCGGCTTTGCGGATCGGGATCGGCGCCGGAGATATCCTGCTGGCTTCGATTCAGCCCAGCGGGCTGAGCGCACGCAACATCGTTTCCGGCCGCGTGGTCTCGCTGGCGCAGCGCGACGTGATTGTGGTCGCGAAAGTGAATTGCGGAGTGGAGATGGAAGTCCACCTCACGCTGGCGGCGCGGGACTCGCTGCATCTCCAGCCGGGAAAAGAAGTGTGGCTGGTGGTAAAGACCCACTCCTGTCACCTGATGGGAACATAGTAGCGTCGGCAGGACGCCGGCGCCACAGAAACAAAAAGCCCCGTCGCTGGGCGACGAGGCTCTTGGCAAATTCCAAAAATGTTAAACGCTGAAGGATGATCCGCAGCCGCAGGTGCTCTTCACGTTCGGGTTTTCGAACTTGAAGCCGGCGCCTTCGAGGGTTTCGACATAATCCACCACGCATCCATTCAGGTACATCACGGAGGTAGCGTCCACGTACACCTTCAGGCCGTCCATGTCGAAAACTTTGTCCATCATGCCGGCGCCGTTTTCAAATTGCATGGAATAGGAGAAGCCGGAGCAGCCGCCTCCCACCACTCCTACCCGCAGGCCGGCGGGAACAGGGTTCTGTTGCGCCATGGTTTCCTTGACCTTGGCAATGGCGCTGGCGGTCAGGCTGATGGGCGCCTTCTTGGTCTCTGTCGCTGCGGGCTTCACTTCCGGGGTCGTGGTCGTTGCCATGGGTATCTCCTTGAAAGGACTCGTTTATCATTATAGCAAAGCGAGGCGCCGGCGCACCTTATAAACTCAGCCAGGAACCGTTTCCAGGCTGGTTCCGGCCGGCTGGCCCACCAGTTGATTAGATGACCGGGGACACCCGGTCGGTGCAGGCCTAAAAAAGACGCCGGGTATTG
The DNA here is from genome assembly GCA_963752375.1 of Terriglobia bacterium. Classification (GTDB taxonomy): domain Bacteria; phylum Acidobacteriota; class Terriglobia; order Terriglobales; family Acidobacteriaceae; genus JAIQFF01. The sequence goes on along the minus strand of CAVVYF010000033.1, from coordinate 566 downwards.
CCAACAGGGCTATAATTCCGCCTTGGGGCCCTTGTCCGAGAGCTGGGTTGTGGGGGCCACAACCACAATTTAATATCTGCACCAGCCTTCGGGAGCGGCTCGACATTTGTACCGAGGTGGTTTATGACTCCGGGATTGCTATGGCTGCTGATCGTGTGGGGCGCTCTCACTACCGTTCTAATTGTCCTCCTCATTTACCGTAGCACGCTGACCATGCAGGAGGACGATCAACTCTTCCTCGATGACTCGGCCTCGGCCATGGCAAAAGACCAGATGGAAATCATGGCCAAAGTAAACAAGATCACTCCCGTGGTGAAATATCTGGGTGCGGTTTCGGGAGTAATGATCCTGGTCATCGCAGGCTGGGCGGTTTACCTGGGATTGAACGCAGTCCAGCCCTGAGCCCTCCGCTCGGGATGGCTGCTGGTGGCAGGAATTTGGCCGCGTCCGAATTTCGTGGCAGGGCACGATTGGGAAGGGCACGACTTCAGTCGTGCCACCACCGGCTGCAGACGCTTCGGCTTTAGCCGCTGGGGTTCGCTGTTTCAGCGCCGCGAAGGCTGGTG
>CAVVYF010000032.1:0-33697 GCA_963752375.1 Terriglobia bacterium | reverse complement strand
ATGGAATGCAGAGCATGAAAGACTTGGGCCTTCATGACTCGAGTCCTGAGTCGTTTCTTCTCTTTCCCAAGGATTTTCTGTGGGGCGTGTCCACGGCCGCCCACCAGGTGGAAGGCGGCAATTGCAATCAATGGTCGGACTGGGAACTCGCGGGCCGGATCAAGTCCGGGGACCGGTGCGGCAAGGCCTGCGACTGGTGGGAGAATGCCGAGATCGACTTCGATATCGCCCGCGACCTGGGATTGAACTCGTTGCGACTCTCACTGGAGTGGAGCCGCATCGAGCCGGAAGAAGGCCGGTTTGACCGAGCGGCCCTGCAACGTTACCGGCAGATGCTGGAAGCCCTGCACGCGCGCGGGATTGAGCCCATCGTTTGTCTGCATCACTTTACCCACCCGCGATGGTTTGAGCAGCGCGGGGCATTTCTCCGGGCGGACGCACCGCAGCTTTTCGAACGCTTCACCCGGGAAGTGGCGAAAGCGGTGGGAGACCTTTGCCGTTTCTGGGTCACGTTCAACGAGCCCAATGTTTATGCTGCGTGCGGATATGTGCTGGGCGAATTTCCTCCTGGCCGCAAGGGGCAACTGCTCAACGCTCTGCGGGTCAACCGCGCGCAGGCGCGAGCGCATGTGCTGGCTTATCGCGCCTTGCATGAACTGGTGCCGGGCGCGCAGGTGGGATGGGCCCAGCATTATGTAGTGTTCGAGCCGGTGCGGGGAATGGCCAATCGATGGGTGGCTGGCTTGCTCGACCGGCTGTTCAATCACACTTTTTTCGATCTCATCGAAAGCGGCCGGCTGGGGTTTCCGTTTGGGTTGTTCACTGGCCGCGACCGCGAGGCCATGGGCTGTTGTGATTTCGTGGGGCTGAACGTGTACAGCCGTTTCCATGTGGCGTTCGATATTCGAAACGCCAGCACATTTTTTGCCAACGTATTTGTGCCCGCGCATGTCCCGCAGGGAGACCCGGGCTTTGACCGGCCATACGGGGAAGCGTATCCCCAGGCCCTGCGCGAGGCGGTCAAACGCGCAGCGGGCCTGGGCAAACCGATTTACATCATGGAAAACGGCGTGCCCGACGCCGAAGACCAGATTCGTCCCTGGCTGATCGTGAGTGCCTTGCGCGAACTGCATGGACTGATCGGCGAGGGGCATGACATCCGCGGATATCTGCACTGGACGCTCACCGACAACTTCGAGTGGAACGAGGGCTGGACACTTCGCTTCGGCCTGGTGGCGCTCGATCCGGAAACGCAAGAGCGCACCCTGCGCAGCAGCGCGAGGCTGTTCAGTGAAATCATTCGCGGCAACGGGGTGGCTGGATCGAGGCTGGAGCACGCGCCTGTTTCGTCCTCGGCGAGATAGGGGTCCCTCGACTTGCTCTCACCGCGCCAGCGCGGCTCGAGCCGCGCTCGGGATGACTCGCCGTTTCTTTAGTAACGTTACTTGTTCTCCCTTCCTTTAATTCACGAAAAATTAATAGAGCGTTGATCTTCCCTTAAGGCGAAGTTGAGATGCTTGTGCTCGACACCGGTCAGGAGGTTGCAATGTACGACCTCACCATAGTTTTTCACGATGCGGGCGGCGGACACCGGAGTGCCGCCGGGGCCCTGAAGACAGTCCTCGAACAGCAGTATCATCCCTGGAACGTAAAGCTTCTGAACCTGCAGGAATTGCTGGATCCGATTGACTTTGTCCATCGCGCCACGGGCCTGCGCATTCAGGATGGCTACAACCTGATCCTGAAGAAGGGGTGGACCCGTCTTACGCCGCCCCTGCTGACCCTTTTTCAGCGCACCATTCAGCTGCACCATTCGCGCATCGTCCGGATTTTGCGGAATTACTGGGCGCAGCATCCCACCGACCTTGTACTCTCCGTGATCCCGCACTTCAATCGCTGCCTGGCAGAGAGCATTCGCCGGGAGATGCCGAACGCGGCATTCGTCACGCTGCTGACCGACCTGGCCGACTATCCGCCCAACTTCTGGATGGTGCCGGAGTCGGAGTTCATCATCTGCGGCAGCCAGCGCGCCAGAGAGCAGGCGCTGGCGATGGGTCATGACCGCCGGCGGGTTTATCAGACCTCGGGGATGATTCTTAAGCCATCGTTTTATCGGAAGCCGGAGATCGACCGGGCTGCGGAAAGAATGAAGCTAGGTCTGAGGACCGACTTGCCGACCGGCATTGTAATGTTTGGAGGCCAGGGTTCGGCGTCGATGCTCGAAATTGCGAAGAGACTGGAGCAGAGTTCACAGCCAGCTCCAACTGATTTTTCTATGCGGCCACAACCTGGAACTGGCGGCGAGACTGCGCAGCCTGGAGTTGAGCAAACCGGCGGTCATTGAGGAATTCACCACTCAGGTTGATTACTTCATGGCGCTGGCGGATTTCTTTATCGGCAAGCCGGGGCCGGGCAGCATCAGCGAAGCCTTGCAGTTCGGACTGCCGGTGATCGTCGAGCGGAACGCGCGAACCATGCCGCAGGAACGTTATAACGGAACCTGGCTGACCGAAAAGGGCCTGGGGATGGTGGTGCCGGACTTCCGCGAGATCGGGGCTGCGGTGGAGCAGCTTCTGCGGGAAGCTACGTTCGCGGAGTTTCGGCGGAACGTCAGCGCGTATAAGAACTACGCCATCTTTGAGGTCCCCCTGATCCTTGACCAGATGATGGCCGAGAAAGCGATTGAAACGATGGGCGTGGTTTCGCCGATGGCGACGGTCGATCCGTTTGCCAATGTGGCCTGGGCGGGGTTGACCTAGTCGAAGTGGAAGGTCGCGAGTTTTGGTACGGGCATAGGTGCAGCTGGTTTTGGGAAGGGCACGACTTCAGGCGTGCCGGTAAGTCTTCCGAACCCGGGCAATATCTTTAGCGATTTGTGGCCCGACTGAAGTCGGGCCCTTCCCGAAGGCTGGTTGAAACAGCATTTTTCAGCAGCCTCTCAAGCCGTGCGCTTCCACCCAAACTCAGCGCAGCAGGATGCCCACGATCGAAGCCGACATCAGATTGGCCATGGTGCCGGCAATCATGGCGCGGAAGCCGAGTTTGGCCAGCTCGCCGCGCTTGTTGGGCGCGAGAGCGCTGATGCCACCGATCTGAATTCCGATTGAGCTGAAGTTGGCGAAGCCGCACAACGCGAAAGTCGCGATGGCGAAGGAGCGGGGATCGAGAATGCCCTTTTGCGCGCCCAGCATGCCGTAGGCCACCAGTTCGTTGATCACCATGCGCGTTCCCAGAAGATTGCCCACGATGCCGCACTCGTGCCAGGGAATGCCGATCACGAAAGCAATGGGAGCGAAGATCACACCGAAGACCTGTTCCAGACTCGATGGAAACCAGTGAAATATGTGGTTGTGAATGCCTCCAAAGATGCCATTGACCAGGGCGATCAGGGCGAGGAAGGAAATCAGCATGGCGGCGATGTTCAAGGCCAAATGCAGGCCGTCGATGGTGCCGCGGGTGATGGCCCCGAGAACGTTCTCGTCTTTGGGTAAGGCCTCAGGATCAATTTCAGTCAGGGAAGGGATTTCCTTCGGACCCGACTTGTCGTGCGGCTTCGTGACCGGCTCTTCGGTTTCCGGCACGAACATTTTCGCCATCAGAATGGTGCCGGGGGCGGTCATGATCACGGCGCTGAGCAAGTGTTTGGCCTCGACACCGTAGAGAACGTAAGCGCCCATGATGCCGCCGGAGACGTGGGCCATGCCCGCGGTCATGACCGTCATCAATTCAGAACGGGTCAGCGAGGGCAGGTAGGGGCGGATGGTAAGCGGCGCCTCCGTCTGCCCCATGAAGATGCTGGCGGCCACGTCGAGCGATTCCGCGCCGCTGGCGCCCATGCGGATCATGACTTTCGCCATCTGGCGAATGATGAACTGCATTACGCCGTAGTGATAGAGCACGGCAAAAAACGCGGAGATGAAAATTACCGTGGGCAATACCTGAAAGGCAAAGATCATTCCCAGGGAGCCGCCCTTCCGGCCCAGTTCACCAAACACCAGCTGCGACCCGGCGAAGGAATATTCCAAAAACTTTTCCACGCCGTGCCCGGCCCATTCCAGCAAATTCCGGCCGAAGTCCAAGCGCAAGACGAAAAGGGCAAATACGAACTGCAGGATGAGCCCCAGGGCCACCGTCTTGAACCGGATGGCACGCCGGTTGCTGGAAAAGAGGTAAGCCAGGCCCAGCATGGTCACCAGGCCCAAAAGCCCTGTCAGACGGCCCATTCGCGCCTCCCGTGCATGCACTGTGAATCTTGCGTGCCCGTCAGGCTCGGGGCCGCCGGAGCGAGATCATGGCTGTTGGCTCGATCCTCGATCGTCATGCGTGCGCTTCCTTTCCGGAAATGACTCGGTGGATCAATGGCCGCCTCTCAGCCGGGGCCTTGGCAGCGACACGATAGGCCTGTTGCAGCAGGCGCTGCGCGCTGCTGAGCCGGGCATCGGAATTGTAATGGACGGTGCAGAAGGCTTCGCCTTCGCGCACCGGGTCGCCGACTTTTTTGTGCAGGACGAGTCCGACGGCAGGATCGATCAGGTCGTCTTTTTTTTCGCGGCCGCCGCCCAGCATCAGGCTGGCAATTCCCACTTGCTCGCATTGAATGGATTCGACGAACCCGCCGGCTGGACTGAGGACCTGGGTCTGATGCTGCGCCTGGGGCAAGCGTTTGGGATCGTCGATGGCCCCTGGATCGCCACCCTGTTCGGTGACGATCTGGCGAAACTTCTGGAGCGCGGAATGATCGCGAATGAGTTTATCCGCCAGCTCGCGGCCCGCGTCCACGCTGGGCGTACGGGCCGCCAGGTAGAACATCCAGGCGGCGAGTTCAACCGAGACTTCGCGCAGGTCGGCAGGACCGCCGCCGTTCATCACCTCGATGCACTCTTCGACTTCGAGAGCGTTGCCGACTTTCAGGCCCAGAGGCTGGTCCATGTCGGTGATGAGCGCGACCATCTTTTTTCCCATGCGCTCGCCGGTTTCGACCATGAGTTCGGCCAGGTGGACGGAGTCTTTCTCAGTCTTCATGAACGCCCCGCTGCCGGTTTTGACATCCAGCACCAGGCCGTCGATGCCTTCAGCGAGCTTTTTACTCATGATGGAGGCGCAGATCAGGTTGGGACTTTCGACGGTGGCGGTCACGTCGCGCAGGGCGTAGATCTTCTTGTCGGCGGGAGCGATTTCAGCGGTCTGGCCAATCAGGCCGCAGCCACAACTCTTGAGCACGCGGCGAAACTCGCTCAGCGACAGATTGATGTTGAAGCCGGGGATAGATTGCAGTTTGTCCAGCGTGCCGCCGGTGTGGCCCAGCCCGCGCCCGCTGATCATCGGAACCGTAACGCCGCCAGCGGCGACAATGGGCGCGATGATGAGCGATGTCTTATCGCCCACGCCGCCGGTGGAATGTTTGTCCACCTTGGGGCCGGGAAGGTCTGAGAGGTCCAGGACCTCGCCCGAATGGAGCATGGCCCCGGTGAGGGCGCTCAGTTCGGGACCAGTCATTCCCCGGATGAGCACCGCCATCAGCCAGGCCGCCATCTGGTAGTCGGGGATCTCGTCGTTGGTGTAGGCGCGAACCAGAAACCCGATCTCGTCGGAGGACAGTTCGCCGCCGTCGCGTTTCTTGCGGATGATGTCGAGGGGGCGCGGGGTTGCAGTCGGCGGCATCGTCGGTTGCGTCAGGAACAGGGAAGCTTACATTGTGGGGTAGGGTGGTGGAAAGTATTTCCTATACCGGGTAGCGGCCTTTCACAATACGACGCATAAGATTCGATAACCACGAAGGACACGAAGTATCACGAAGGCTGATTCAGCAGAAAGGCCACGGCAGTGGGCAAGCTTTGATACCATCTCGGGAATGCGATTGCTTGTTCTGCTTCTCGCCTCGGCTGTGGCGCTCGCGCAGAGGAACCCGGGCAGTCCGCTCGATCATCTGCCTCCCAATATCGAGGTACTGACCCATTTCGGGGAGCGCGCGGATATTTCTCCGGACAATCAGCGCGTCGCCTTCATGGCCAAGAGTTTTGGCGACGCCATGGTGGTGGACCTCAAGTCGCACATCATTCGGTGTCTGACCTGCAACGTCCCCGGCGCCGCGTTTCTGCGGGTGATGCATCTTGTGACCGGGGACTACATCCTGATCGGCCCTGACCACTTCGAAGATGTGCACACCAGCCGCACGCGCGACAACGAACTCTGGTTTCTCAGCCGGGAACCCGGAGCCCGGCCGGTGAAACTCGGCCAGAAGATGAGCGAGGGCGCGGCGATTTCCAAGAAGACCCTGAAAATTGCGTTTTCGCAGGTGGCTGCCCAGGCGCCCGAGCTTGCGCCGGAAGCTTCACGACTGGTGGTGGCGGACCTGGATCTCTCCGGCGTTCCCAGGCTGGTGAACCAGAAAACGGTTTACGAAAGCAAGGACAAGAGCTGCGTCATCGAAGCGCAGGACTTCTATCACAACGACACCAAGATGACTTTTACCTGCTACGAACCGGAGGGCCGCTCGTCGGTGATGGGCATTGATCTCAACACGGGCAAGGTGACGAACTTCTCAAAAGCGCCGGGATCGTACAACGAAGTGGAAGGAATTTTTCCGGATGGGTTGTACACCGCGGTTGAGGCAGACCGGCAGTGCGAGAAACTTGGGGGAACGCGCGGCTCCGGAAACATCGACATCTGGAAGCTGAGACTTGACGGCACCGGGAAGGATTTTACCCGGCTGACATTCTTCAATGATTACGAGGGCGGCAAGGCGTCGAACCCGGTAATTTCCACTGACGGTCGGTTTATGGCATTTCAATCCGCCCGGACGAGCGACGCTGCCGGAGTGGGCTACGGCATTCTCATCTACTGGTTCAAAAAGTAGCAGCGGATCACAAGCGAAAGCCCTCGGGCAGCAATTTGGTGATGACCATCTGCTCGGTGCCCGTCTGACCACGAAATAAGACCAGGGCGTCGGGGCCAAATTCAAAGATGACCTGGCGGCAGGCGCCGCAGGGGGCGCAGGGGCCGTCACGCTCGGTGGCCACGGCAACCGCTTTGATCCTCATGCCACTCCCTTCGGCTGCGACGGCAGCAAAGATCGCGTTGCGCTCGGCGCAGATGGTCAGGCCATACGAGGCGTTCTCCACGTTGCAGCCGTGATACATGGTGCCGCGCTCGGTGAGAATCGTCGCCCCCACCTTGAAATTTGAATAGGGAGCGTGGGCGTTCCTGAAAGCAGCACGGGCGGAGGCCAGCATTTCTTCCTGCTGGGCGGGTGCGAGCGTGATGGGCATGGAGCGATCTCCTTCCCCCGATCTGGGAGCAAATAGTGTACCTATTAAAGGCTCTGTCATCCCGACCGGAGCAAGCGGAGGGAGCGGAGTGGAGGGACCTGCTTGGGTGGCTCCCGTGGCGCGGGCAACTTCGCGGCCCTCGACGCTGCTGATTTCAGAAGGAAATACATCCGGTGAGTAAGTTTCCGCAACAGGGCGGTGTCGTGGCGCTACCCCAGGCAGGTCCCTCCACTCCGCTCGCTGCGCTTCGCTTCGGTCGGGATGACAGGTCTCGGGTCTTGCTAGATCGCGGGACAGGCGCCTCTTTTGATGAACTCACCCTGACCGGGACGGCCCAGGAATTTGTCGCCCTCGACCAGGACGCGACCCCGGGAGAGCACAACGTCCGGCATTCCGGTCACCTTGATGCCCTCGAACATGGAATAGTCCACGCGCATGTGATGGGTTTTGGCGCTGATGGTGTGCTCACGTTTGGGATCGAAGATCACCAGGTCGGCATCACTACCCACCGCGATTGTACCCTTGCGGGGATAGAGGCCGAAGAGTTTGGCCGGCGCGGTCGCCACCAGTTCAACGAAACGATTCACGCCGAAGCGTCCCTGGGCGACTCCGCCGGAATAGACCAGGCTCATGCGGTGTTCGATGCCGGGGCCGCCGTTGGGGATCTTGGTGAAATCGCCGATGCCCATTTCCTTCTGCTCCTTGTAACAAAACGGGCAATGATCGGTCGAAACGACTTGCAGATGGTCGTGGGTCAATCCCTTCCATAATTTTTCCTGATGCCACTTTTCGCGCAGGGGCGGCGTGAATACGTACTTGGCGCCCTCGAAACCGGGCGCGTCCATGTTTTCGAGTGACAGGTAGAGATATTGGGGACAGGTTTCGGCATAGACGGGCAGGCCGCGATCGCGGGCCTCGCGGACTTTTTCCAGCGCGTCGTTGCAGCTCAAGTGCACGATGTACACCGGTGAACCAGCCATTTCAGCGAGAGCGATGGCCCGGCCTGTGGCTTCGGCTTCCGCCGTGGTGGGGCGAGTCAAGGCGTGATACTTGGGCGCGGTCTTGCCTTCGGCCAGGGCCTGCTTGACGATCACATCAATGGCGCCGCCATTTTCGGCATGCATGCAGACCATGGCTCCGGCCGCGGCCGACGTGCGCATGGCTTTGAAGATGCTGGCATCGTCGAGCATGAAGACGCCGGGATACGCCATGAACAGCTTGAAGCTGCTGATGCCTTCGCGCACCAGTTGCGGCATTTCGGCCAGCTGCGCGTCGGGCAGGTCAGTGATGATGCAGTGAAATCCGTAATCGGCAACCGCCTTCGACGATGCTTTCTGCATCCAGGTATCGAAGGCGGTACGCAGCGACTGGCCCTTGTACTGGATGGCAAAGTCGATCAGCGTGGTCGTGCCACCGAAAGCGGCGGCGCGAGTACCGGTTTCAAAGTCGTCCGCGCTGGTGGTGCCGCCGAAGGGCATATCGAGATGGGTGTGGACATCGATTCCGCCGGGGAACACATACCTGCCGGCAGCATCAATGAGGCGCGTGGCATTTTCCCGTGGCAGGCTGCTGCCCAGGGCGACCACGCGGCCGCCTGAAATGGCGACGTCGGCCTGAGAAGTATCGGCAGCCGTGACCACAGTGCCGCCGGTAATGATGGTATCGAACCCCATTGGCTAATCCCCTGGCTGCTTGGGCCCTCTCGGTCAGGGCCGAAGCGTGATGTATCCTATGCTAGCAGGCTGCGGAAAAGCGGGCGGCGCTGATCTCTATCGGAAGCCGCGGTTTTCTGAGCGCCGGAAGGCGGTTGGGAAGGACACGACTTCCGAATTAATGAAGAATCGGCCCGGCGCATCCTGGGAAGGGCACGACTTCAGTCGTGCCACCAAATCATTCGAAATGGTTTGCGCTTTAGCGCCCGAGGTTTGCCGTTAGGTTAGTCCCCAGCGGTTCACTTCGACCCATAACGCGAAAGGGAAGCATGAAGTTCGGGATCACCCTGAAACCGGATATTTCCGTGGAGCGCATTGTCGCGCTGACCCGGCAAGCGGAGGCCTCCGGGTTCCAGTATGGCTGGATTTTTGATTCCCACGTGCTGTGGAAGGAGCCTTACCCGCTGTTGACCCTGATGGCGAACGCGACCCAGAACATGCGGCTGGGGCCCTGCGTCACCAATCCTGCCGTGCGCGACCTCACAGTCACGGCGAGCCTTTTTGCCACGCTCAACCTGATTTCTGGCGGGCGCATGGACTTGGGCATCGGACGCGGCGACAGTTCGCGACGGGTGTTAGGGAAAAAACCGGTCACTCCCGCGGAACTGGAGCGCGCCGTCGTCACTTTTCGCAAACTCACTGCGGGACAAGAAGTAGAGCACGACGGCCAGCCCGCCCGGCTCGCGTGGGCGACGGGCTCTCCTCCGGTCTGGATTGCGGGTTACGGGCCCAAAGTCCTGAGCCTGGCCGGACGAATTGCGGATGGCGTGATTCTGCAATTCGCCGATCCTGACCTGATTGAGTGGTGCCTCGGGTTTGTGCGGCAGGGCGCGAAGGAAGCGGGCCGCGATCCCAAGGCAGTCGAAGTCATGGCCGCAGCTCCGGTTTGGGTGTCGGACGACCTGGCCGCAGGCGCGGCAGCGGGTGCGCTGGTTTCCTGCGCTGGTTTCAAACCATGTGGTCGATCTGATATCGCGGTACAAAGCTGAAGAACTGCCGGCGTCGCTCACTTCCTACGTGCAGGACCGTGCCGGATACGACTACCAACACCATGCCGAGGTGGGGAGCGACAATGCCCGCTTCGTTTCCGATGAAGTGGTGGACCGGTTTTGCCTGGTGGGCCCGGTCGAGGCCCATCGGCAGAAGCTGAAAAGGTTGGCCCAGGCGGGAGTGACGCAGTTCAATATTTATCTGATGTGCGGGGATGAAGAATTGACTTTGGAGTCGTACAGGCGGGATGTGTTGCCTGGGTTTCGCGCGGGGGATTGAGGGGACTGTTTTCAGTTGCCAGTTTGCTGGTTCTCGGTTCTCAGAAACGTTATGAGAATTTTTTCGTCAAACACATACGGGGTCAATGGTTCGAGATCTTACAGTGCTTTTTGCCAGTTTAGGCTCTCTTGAGCGCATGCTCGGGGACCAAGGCTGAAGCTCCGCGTATCAGCGCGGTACCGGTGCTGGTGGCCACGGTGGAGCAGAAGGCTGTGCCGCTGCAGGTGAAGGCGATTGGCGCAGTCGAAGCTTACTCGAATGTCTCGGTGAAGACGCAGGTGACCGGGGAACTTACCGGAGTGCATTTCAAGGAAGGCGCGGACGTCAGCAAGGGGCAGCTGCTGTTTACGCTCGACAAGCGGCCGTTCGAGGCGTCGCTGAAACAGGCGCAGGGCATGCTTGCCCGCGACCAGGCGCAGGCCGCCAATGCGCGCAACCAGGCCAACCGTTCGCGGGCGCTGAACCAGGCGGGCGTAGTTTCAAAAGAAGAGTACGACCGCATGCAATCGGAGGCGGATGCCCTCGATGCTGCCGTCCTGGCCGATCAGGCGGCGGTTGAGAATGCGCGGGTGCAGCTGGTGTACTGCAGCATTTATTCGCCGATCAATGGCCGCACCGGCCCTTTGCTGATTCACCAGGGCAACATGATCAAGGCCAATGACACGCCGTTTCTGGTGAGCATCAACCAGGTGCAGCCGATTTATGCCACGTTTACCGTGCCCGAGCAGAATCTGGCAGAGATCAAACGCTACTCCAGCCGGGGAAAATTGCGGGTGCAGGCGTTTATTCCCAACGACACGCGCGGCCCGGCGTCGGGCTGGCTGAGCTTCATCGACAACACGGTGGACCAGGCCACCGGCACCATCAAGCTAAAGGCCGAGTTTCCCAACGCTGACCGGCGCCTCTGGCCGGGCCAGTTTGTGGATGTGGTGCTGACCCTGGCGCAGCAGTCCGACGCCATCGTCGTGCCCTCGCAGGCCCTGCAGAACGGGCAGCAGGGGCAGTTCGTTTTTGTGGTCAAGCCGGACATGACGGTCGAGGCCCGTCCGGTGACTCTTGATCGCAGTACGGACGGAGAAGCGGTGATTTCGAAGGGACTCACACCGGGAGAACAGGTGGTCACCGACGGCCAGCTTCGCCTGGTGCCTGGAGTAACGAAGGTAGAACTCAAGGAAGTCGCAGCGCCCCCTGCGAACCCTCCCCGGGCCGGGGGCTAGTCGCCATGAACGTCGCTGAAATCTTTATTCGCCGTCCGGTCATGACCACCCTGGTGATGCTGGGCATCCTCATGTTCGGCATCATGGGCTATCGCCTGCTGCCGGTGAGTGATTTGCCCAACGTGGATTTCCCCACCATCCTGGTTTCAGCCAGCCTGCCGGGCGCGACCCCGGACACGATGGCTTCGGCAGTGGCCATGCCGCTGGAAAAACAGTTTTCCACCATCGCCGGCGTGGACTCGATGACTTCGTCGAGCACGCAGGGTTCCACCCAAATCACGCTGCAATTCAATCTGAGCCGCAATCTGGATGCCGCTGCGCAGGATGTGCAGTCGATGATTGCGAAGGCGGCCCGCGATCTGCCGCAGAACCTGCCCAGCCCGCCGTCATATCAGAAAGTGAATCCTGCGGACCAGCCTATTCTCTACTTGTCGCTGAATTCACCGACGCTTCGGTTGTCGGACGTGGATGAATATGCCGAAACCCTGATGGCGCAGCGCATCTCGATGGTGAGCGGCGTTGCCCAGGTAAGTGTTTACGGCGCACAGAAGTATGCCGTGCACGCCAAGCTCGATCCCAAAGCGCTGGCCAGCCGTCAGATCGGCATTGATGAAGTCACGAATGCCATCCAGACCGGCAACGTAAACCTGCCCACCGGCATTCTGTATGGGACTCACCAGGCCTTCACGGTCCAGGTAAACGGTCAGCTCACCAAGGCTGCGGATTATGGCCCACTCGTCGTGGCCTACCGCAATGGCGCTCCGGTGCGGCTGCGTGATCTGGGGGAAGTCGTCGATGGAGTCGAGAACGACAAGACCGCGAGCTGGTTCTACGACGCCAAGGGCCTGCGGCGCGGCATCATCCTGGCCGTTCAACGTCAGCCGGGGACCAACACCGTGGAAGTCGTTGATTCCATCAACGGGCTCATGCCCAGCTTCCGCGCGGTCATGCCGCCCTCGGTGAACGTGGACACGCTCTACGACCGCTCGGTTTCCATCCGCTCCTCGGTGGACGATGTGAAGTTCACCTTGTTCCTGGCGCTGGTGCTGGTCATTCTGGTCATCTTCCTGTTTTTGCGGAACCTTTCGGCGACGGCCATTCCCAGCATGGCGCTGCCCATGTCCATCGTGGGCACGTTCGCGATCATGTATCTGCTGGGATACTCGCTGGACAACCTGTCGTTGATGGCCCTGACTCTTTCCGTCGGCTTCGTAGTCGATGACGCCATCGTGATGCTGGAAAACATCGTGCGCCATATGGAGATGGGAGAGCGCCCGATGGAAGCGGCCTTCCGCGGCGCGGGCGAGATCGGCTTCACCATCGTTTCCATGACCCTGTCGCTGGCGGCGGTCTTCATTCCCGTGCTTTTCATGAGCGGCATTCTGGGAAGGCTGCTGCACGAATTCGCGGTCACCATCAGCGTGGCGATTCTGGTCTCGGGAGTGGTCTCGCTCAGCCTCACGCCCATGCTGTGCAGCCGTTTCCTGCGGGCTTCGAAGGACATAGAGCACGGCCGGCTGTGGCGGCTCTTCGAGAGTTTCTTCGACGGGCTCCTGCGGCTCTACGATCGTACACTGCAGGTTACGCTCCGGCACAAGTTTGCCACCATGGCGGTTTCCGTCGTGGTCATGGCAGGGACGGCCTACCTGTTCATCGCCATTCCCAAAGGCTTCCTGCCGGATGAGGACCAGGGACAGATATTCATCTTCACCGAAGGGCCGCAGGGCATCTCGTTCGACAGCATGATGCAGCACCAGCTTGCCTTGAATAAGGTGGTGATGGCACAGCCCTACATCGACTCTTTCATGTCCACCGCCGCGGGGGGAAATGCGGGGCGTCTGTTTGCCCGGCTGAAGCCGCGCAGCCAGCGTATGTCAGCCCAGGAAATCGTTCAGGACCTGAGAGTGAAGCTGGCGGCCGTTCCCGGTATCAACGCCTTTCCGCAGCTGTTGCCGCCCATCCGCATCGGCGGGCAGTTGACCAAAAGCCAGTACCAGTTCACCCTGCAATCGCCCGATACTAACGAGCTTTATCAGGACGCACCCAGGCTGGAAGCGAAACTGCGCAGCGACCCGCAATTGCAAAAACTGCTGCAGGATGTCACCAGCGACTTGCAGATCACCAATCCCCAGGTCAATGTGGACATTGACCGCGACAAAGCGTCCGCGCTGGGCATTACCGCCAACCAGGTGGAAGATGCACTGTACACGGCGTATGGCCAGCGCCAGATTTCGACTATCTACGCGCCCAACAACGCCTATCGCGTGATCACCGAACTGGAAAACCAGTACCAGCTCGACCCCTCGGCACTTTCGATGCTGTATGTGCGCTCTTCGAGCGGGCAACTGGTGCCGTTGAATGCCGTGGCCAGACTTACGCGAACCCTGGGGCCGCTCACCATCAATCACCTGGGACAACTGCCCGCCGTGACGATTTCCTTCAACCTGCGCCCGGGGGTTTCGCTGGGCGATGCCGTCAATGCCGTGGGCAAGACGGCGCGGGAGATGTTGCCGGCCAGCGTCAGCACCAGCTTTCAGGGCACGGCGCAGGCCTTCGAATCCTCGATCAGCGGGCTGGGATTGCTGCTGGTGATGGCCATCCTGGTGATCTACCTGGTGCTGGGCATTTTGTATGAGAGCTTTATCCATCCCTTGACCATTCTTTCCGGCCTGCCCTCGGCGGGTTTTGGCGCTCTGATTACACTGATGCTCTTTCACCTCGAGCTCAACCTGTACGGCTTTGTGGGCGTGATCATGCTGGTCGGGATCGTGAAGAAAAATGCCATCATGATGATCGATGTAGCGCTGGAGCGGCAGCGCGACAGCCATGACCCGGCGCAGGAAGCTATTTATCAGGGAGCGTTGCTGCGCTTCCGCCCCATCATGATGACTACCATGGCGGCGCTCATGGGCACGTTGCCGATTGCACTGGGTTTTGGCGCGGGCGCGGAATCACGCCGCCCGCTGGGGCTGGCCGTGGTTGGCGGGCTGGTATTTTCCCAGCTGCTGACGCTGTACATTACTCCCGTTTATTACATTTATATGGATTCTTTCCAGAACTGGCTTCGCTCGCGGAGAAAACGCAAGGCACTTCCGAGCAGTGAGTTTGAGAGGGAACCAGTGCTTGCCGGGAAGGCGGGGAAGTAGAGCCGAAAGTAGCCGCGCGCTGCGAATTCTCTATCTCGTCATTGCCGTCATGCTGAGTTTGCGAAGCGTCTGGCGTGAAACCACATCAATCCTTGACCGTCGGGTCATCCTGAGCGAGACCGCCTCTTCGCTGGCGAAGAGGCGGTGGAGTCGAAGGACCTCTATCCCGTTCTCACCCTTTGGAGCCGCAGCTCATAACGTGGGGATCATAGTGACGCGGCAGCGGCACGAGTCCAATGGGTCCCTTGGGGGTAGGGGTCCTTCGACTTCATCACTGCTTCGCTTTAGCGAAGCAGTGACTTCGCTCAGGATGACTCGCTCCTGTTAACCCCAAACTGATCCCACTAGGTTTTCGCACGATCGGGTAACATGTCCGGTTGGGTGCGAACACATCTTGGATTCGAACACCGCTGAGATCGATACTCCTTCCCGCAAAGCGCCACCGCCGGCGTGGTTTCGATTTCTTGCTCCCTCCATCACCGATCTGATCTTCATCATCCTGCTGTTTGCCATGAGCAGCGGGGCGCTGGCGCCGCGACTGCTGGGCGATGCCAGCATTGGGTGGCATATACGCAATGGCGAGCAGATGCTGCGAACGCATTCGATTACGCGCGTTGATCCTTTCTCGGTCACCATGGGCGGGCAAACCTGGTACGCATGGGAATGGCTCTATGACTTGAAGATTGCAATCGTCCACCATTGGCTGGGCTTGAACGGTGTGGTCTTCTTCACCGCGGTAATCGTTGCCCTGACCTTCGCGCTCACCCTGCGACTGTGCCTGCAGCGTGGCGCGGACCTTCCGGTGACGGCGCTGCTGCTCGCTTTGTCCCTGGGTGTCTCCATGATTCATCTATTTGCGCGGCCGCACGTGCTGAGCTGGCTGTTTACTGTGATCTGGTTCCAGGTGTTGGACAGCTCAGAGAGCGCGAACCGTCCTGCAAGCCAGCGGCGCTTGTGGTTTCTGCCCGCGCTGATGCTGCTGTGGGTGAATGTGCATGGAGGCTTTGTACTGGGCTTTGCGCTGCTGGGACTGTACCTCTTGAGCGCTGCCCTACGGCGCTATCGCTGCTCAAACGAAGAAGAGCGGCCCCGGCTGGCGCAGCGGCTGCGAACCTTAGGGAGTGTGACTGTGGTCTCGCTGGCGGCCAGCTTCATCAACCCCTACGGCTACGAACTCCACCTGCATGTGTACCGGTATCTCACCAGCCGCTGGCTGATGAACCACATCGACGAGTTTCTCTCGCCCAATTTTCACGGCGTGGCCCAGCAATGCTTTGTGTTGATCCTGCTGATTACGATCGTGGCGCTGGCTTTGGCCCGAGGCAAGCCGTCACTATCGCGCGTTTTGGTGCTGCTCCTGGCGACGTACAGCGGTCTATATGCCGCGCGCAGCCTCCCGGTTTCGTCGCTGCTGATCACACTGATCGTCGCGCCTCTGTGGACGCAGGCGCTGTCAGAGGCCCGCGAAAATTCGAATCTCTCTTCGCGCCTGCGGGCCCTGGTTTCCCGCTGGCAGGCATTTACAGCGCGCATGGGAAAGGTCGAACTGGGCTTCCGCGGCCATATCTGGCCCGTGGCTGCGATATTTCTCGGACTGCTGGTGTGTGCGCACCAGGGCCGGCTGGGAGCAACTCAATGGATGAACGCGCATTTCGATCCCAGACACCTGCCGGTGCAGGCCACGGATGTGATCGTGCAACGCGGCCTCCGCGAACCGATCTTCGCACCCGATTCCTGGGGCGGCTACCTGATCTACCGTCTCTACCCGCAAAATAAGGTCTTCGTTGACGACCGCCACGACTTCTACGGAGTTGATTTTCTTCGCGATTACCTGAAGTCCATTCGCCTGACCCCCGAATGGGAGACGTTTCTGAACGAAAAGCATGTCAACTGGGCGCTGCTGCCCGCCGGGTCATCGCTGGCCAACATGCTGGAAGAGACCGCGCAATGGAATGTCATGTATCGCGATGGCACGTCTGTGCTATTCGAACGAAGGGCACGTCTGTAGCGCCCCCTCTTATGACAGGACGCACTTCATGGGTGATTTCTAACGGAACGGTACCCCACCCTCCAGCAAAGGAGGGTGGGGATTGGCATTCGATTTACTGCCCGCCGCCGGTGCAGGTGCCGGGCGTCGCCGACGGGATAGCGCTCAAGTATTCATACACCGCAAGCAGGTCGCGGTCGGTCATGCTCTGAAAAACGGGCCAGGGCATGACTTGAAGCAAAGGGCCATACATAGGGTGTGCCTGGTCCAGATCGATGCCAGTTCGCATCTGTAGCGCGAACTGTTTAAAAGTGCGGCCGGCAGGAAGGCCGCCCTCCTCTGGGGTGAGATTGCGTGAGGTAAAGGGTCCGAAGGGAACTCCGCCGGCGAGATAGTTTTCGGCGTTGAAATGCTTCGGTTGTCCCATATAGGGGTTGCCTCCCAGCGCATACGAGGGGCAACTGTGGCAGTCATTACAACCAGCCACGGCATTCACGATGTAACTGCCCAATCCAACCAGATCGCGGTTCCTTCCGGCGAACTTGAGATGAACTGGGGCAATGGCCAGACCGATTCGGACCCTGCTCTCATCACGGGAGTCCGATCGACCCGGTTGCCCGTTGGCAAACAATATAAGGGTGCATGTGAAGACAAGAAGGGAAACAAAAACCGCGGAAGGGATTTTCATGCTGCATCTCCTTAGAAAATCAGTGAGCAAATGGGCCTGATTCCCCAAGCAAGAGATCCGTTGCAACCAGCGTTCCCGGCATTGTGCTGAAAGTTCGGCGGAAAGTCAATCCGGGTGCGGGGTTCAGGCCGCTAGCAGACGCGGTAGTCGAGATGAATTCCTAATATTGATCGTTGGTGTCGATATTGAAGCCGAGGATGGCGTTGACCTCAATGGGTTCGTTGCCGCGCAGCACCGGACGGAATTTCCAGCTGTTCAGCGCGGTCAGAACTTTGCTGGTCATCACGGCGGTGGCGGGCTCGATCACGCGAGGCCGGCGCAGAACGCCGAAGCGGTCGAGGACGCAGGAGATCACCAGACGCGCCTTGGGCAGCCCAGGTGGAAGATCGGAGCGCATGGCTTGAGGAGCGGTGAGGTCTTCGGCGTAACCGTGTACCGCGGAAGTCGGGTCGGCGAACTGCATGACGGCCGTGCCCAGGGCGGTCTCAATGTAGATGGTGTAAACCTTGTCGCCCTTGAGCTTACCGTAGAAATCGAATGCGCCACCTGAACGTGAAGTGGCGACTACCGTGATATCCGGCCCGCGGTTCTCGGGAGCGGTGTTCGAACGTCCAGGGCCCCCTGCCGCCTTCCCGCCGGCACCAAAGCTGGGCAGGGTCACGATGTTGCTGCTGCCACCCTTTACCGAGACTCCGGGCAGGGCCGGAGTGCCGCTGGTTCCGGTGCCGGCGCCGCCGGAGCCGGGATAGGGCGAGATGCCGCCGCGCGCCATGGGGTCTGATCCTGGGCCGGTACCTTCCTTGCCGGCGCCGGTTCCGGGGCCGGAGAAGCCGCTGCCTGGTCCATCGCCGCGTCCGATGCCACCGCCTCCGCCCGATCCGCCCAAGCCGGCCTTATCGCCTCCGGAGGGAGACATTGCCAGGGCGCCGCTTCCGCCTCTGCCGGGCAGACCAACCTTCGAACCGGGCTGGCTGGAAACTACGACTCCCGAGGTGCTGCCACCGGCATTGCTGCTGGGAGGCGCTGCCGCCAGACCGGCGTCCAGCGGTCCGCCCAGCCCCGCGCCGCGATTGCCGGTGCCGTGGCCGGAAAGTGAACCGCCGGCCGAGACCGACGGAGGCGGCGGGACAACAGTCGTCCCCGTGCCTGAACCCAGGCCGCCGGCCATGGAGCGCTCCGCCGCGCCTGCGCCCAATTGCACGGTGGGAGGCACGACCGATGTGTTGCCCAGGCCGCTGATGTTGCGGCGTTCAGCCGAGGCGTTGCCGACCTGCACGGCCGGCGGTACGACCTGATTCTGCAGCTCGCCGGGCCCGAAGCCGGGTCCCATCGTCGCCACTTCGCGAGTCATGGTTGGCGGCGGGGCGACTACCCGCGGCGCCGGCATGGTAAGCCGCGGATTCAGGTTGGTGATCTGCTCCGGTGCCGAGACCGGAGGCGGGACCACCTGCACCGCATTCGATCCGGGAAGACGAAGGGTGGAGACTTCGCGCTGGGGCGCCGCCACGCTGGGCGGGGCCACCCCCACGTTGAGCTGGGGCGCGGCCCGCAACTGGTCCGGCACCTGGGGAGCGGGCGCGACCACGGTCTGAGGCAATACCGGTGCGCGCAAGGATGAGCGCATGCCTTCCGCCGGAGCGGGACCAGGCATCGCCTTCAAGGCCAGCAGGTTCGCCACCGCGGAATTGGACCGGGGAAGATCGAGCTTGGGCGCGTCGGCCACGGTCTCCCGCAAAGTGCTGCTGCCGCGCGCGACCCGGATAGTCTGGGTGGGATGATGCGCTTCGCGCCCGCCGGAGCGTCCGGAACGGCCTGCCTCGGCGCCGCCAACGTCCTCGGTGCGCGGCAGCTCGTTGCCGGAATAGTAGATGACGTCGTACTTGGGCTTGGGCGGCGGCTCGTAGGGCTGCATGCTGGCCAATTTCGCAGGGACCACGATCACGGCAACCAGCAGAAGCAGCTCAAAGGCCCAGGAAAGGAGAATCCCCCACCACGGAAACAAGCCCACCTGGGCTTCACCGGCCAGACGCTTGGGTGACTTGCCCATCGCCGGACCGATGGCGGTGCGGAACTCGTCCCAGCGCGAGGGCCATTCGACGAGAAAGTTGGGGGCGTCGTTCACTGTTGACCTGCCTGTCCCAAAGCAATCTCGATTTTGTCGCCGACCGCGGTGTGGGTGGAACTCAATGTACTGCAGGGCAATTCCAGCACGGACGTCGCCCGCAGCCGCACCGGGGCGAGACGCCATGGTTTCAGATTCTCTTCCAGATGGACCACAACTTTGTCGCCGTCCAGGTAGATCACATCAATGGGAAAACGCATGGCGAAAGTGTGCACGCCGCGCGAGGGCACGATCCACAAACCTTGTCCAGCCGGGAAGCTGCCGGCATCGGTGCACATCAATCCGCAGAAGCGCGACCAATGGGTTTCTGCAATGCGCAGGTGCCGGGCGAGATAGGCCTGGCGCGTTCGATTCAAAGCGTATCCCGTGGGGCCTGGTACCGGCATCACAACTCCTGGGCTTGACCTTGCAGCAAAGGCATTTTCAGTGTGCCCCTGGCGCCAGGATACGAAACAGCTGGATGATGGCCGGACCCAGCGTCACGAAGATGATGGAGGGGAGGACGAACAGCACGAGCGGGATAATCATCTTAATGGTGGTTTTTGCGGCCTGCTCCTCGGCCCGTTGACGGCGTTCGGTGCGCAGCGAATCAGAGTGAATACGCAGCGCCTGGCTGACGCTGGTGCCGAAGCGGTCGGTCTGGACCAGGGTGGCAACCAGGGCGCGCACATCATCGACGCCAGTGCGTTCGACCAAGTTTCGCAGGGCCTCGGCGCGGGGCTTGCCCGCCCGCATTTCCAGATTCATCAGATAGAACTCATCGCTCAGGTCGGGGTGGGCGTGGCGCAAATCCTCGCCGACCCGCATCAGGGCCTGGTCCAGAGCAAGGCCGACCTCGACGCAAATGACGGTGAGGTCAAGGGCGTCCGGCAGTCCCAGGGTGATGCGATGCTGCCGGTTGCGGATCATGCGTTTGAGTACGAAGCGGGGGATGAAGAAGCCAAAGCCACCAACTCCGATCATCAACAGCAGATCGAAGTTGCCCTTGACCGCGATCACGCCCAGCATTCCCACCAGTGCCAGCAGCACGCGCGCGCCGACGTAGATGGTCAAGTGGCGCGGTTCGCGATAGCCCGCCTGAATCAGCCATTTTCGAGTTCTTGAAACTTCACTCGGAGACAAGGGCAAGGCCCTGCTCAGAGGATCGAGCGCCTGCTCGAGACGGTCCTTGAAGGCCGGCTTCTCCTGGGGCTGGGCCTTTTGCCAGCCCAGGGCGCGCAGGCGCGAGCCCAGCACCGAAAAAGGCGCGTAGGCCGCGGCCCCGAAGGAAAACACGACCAGGGCGATGGTCAGAAACAACAGGATTGCCAGTGCCAGAGCCATGCTTTTTAGACCTGAATCTGAATGATCTTCCGGATCACGAAATAGCCCAACGTCTGCAAGGTGATGCCGACCACGATCAGCATGTGTCCAATGGGATCGTCAAACAGCGGCCGGATAAAACTGGGGTTCATGGCCTGCATGGTGACCACAATGATGGGCGGCAGTCCCATCAGCAGCATCATGGTCATACGGCCCTGGGCAGTGTGCACCCGCACCTGCCGCATGATCTTGAAGCGTTCCCGGATCACATAGGACAGGTTGTCGAGGATTTCCGCAAGATTACCGCCGGTCTCGCGCTGCAGCATTACCGCGGTGACAAAGAACTTGACGTCCACCAGGGGCATGCGTTCGGTCAGGTTGATCAGGGCATCGCGCACCGGCAGTCCGAACTTCTGCTCTTCATACAACTTGCGGAACTCGGAAGCCACGGGCTCGGCAATCTCGCTGGCAATCAACTCCAGAGCGGTGGTGAAGGCGTGGCCGGCGCGCACCGCCCGGGCCAGGGTATCGATGGCCTCGGGAAAAATTTCCTCGAATTTCTCGAAGCGTTTGGTCCGTCTGTAGTTGGCGTACGAGTAGGGAAGAAAGGCGCCAATGAGCAGGCCCAGCCAGGCAAATTGCGGGAAAGGGGTGAACAGCAGAACAATCAGCCCCAGCCCGGCCCCGCTGAGCAGGCACAGGAGCAGGACGTTGCCGGCACGGCTCTTCACGTCGGCCTGTTCGAGCAGGGTCTGGAAGTTGGAGATGCTGGAAGAGCGGCGCAGCAGGTTGTCGAGCGCCGGGATCTTGCTCATGACTTCGTCGCGCAGCAGGGCCAGTTCCTGGCTGGGCTCGCGCTCCGCGCTCTTCTGCACGGTGGAGAGGCGTTCGCGCAGCAGACGGGCCTTGGAGCTGCGCTCGTCCAGCAGGGAAGCGCCGACAAACACCGCCAGGGCGACCACGATAAAGACCGCAATGGAAATTACGATGAACATGCGATGTCAGTAACCGAAGGTCGCGGCGGAAGCCACAGGCGCTAAAGCGCGACCCAATTCCAATCACTTTGTGGCACGACCAGGGTCGTGCCCTTCCCAACCCGTGCGGGGCCCAAGTCTCTCCGCAGTCCGGCTAGACCTCCATCTGCGATTCGAACAAGGCCGGGCGCAGACGGCATCCCGCCGTGGCCAGCCGGTCGGCAAACTTGGGCCGGATGCCGCTGGCACGGAATGAACCGCGCACCTTCCCGGTCTCATCAATGCCCTGGCGTTCGAAACTAAAAATGTCCTGCATACAAATCATGTCACCCTCCATGCCCGTAACCTCGGAAATGGTGATCACCTTCCGGGTACCGTCGGAGAGCCGCGAAACCTGGACCACGGCATGAATGGCGGCCGCGATCTGATGGCGCATGGCGCGCTCGGGAATGTTGAGATTGGCCATCGAGCACATGTTCTCGATGCGGGCCAGCGCGTCGCGCGGGGTGTTGGCGTGCACCGTGGTCAGCGAGCCTTCGTGACCGGTGTTCATAGCCTGCAGCATGTCAAAAGCTTCTTCGCCGCGGACCTCGCCGACCACGATACGGTCGGGACGCATACGCAGACTGTTGATAACCAGTTGCCGCTGCCGCACCGCGCCCTTGCCTTCGATGTTGGGCGGACGGGTTTCGAGCCGCACCACGTGCTCCTGCTTCAGCTGCAATTCAGCCGCGTCTTCGATGGTAACGATGCGGTCGGAATTCGGAATGTAGCTGGAGAGAACGTTCAGCAGCGTGGTTTTGCCGGCGCCGGTCCCTCCGGAGATGAGGAAGTTCAGCCGTCCCTTGACCATGGCCGACAACAGTTCCAGCATGGGCTCGGTCAGGCTCTTGTTCTCGATCATGTTGCGGGCGGTGACCGGATCGCGGCCAAAGCGGCGGATGGAAAGACAGGGACCATCGATGGCCAGAGGCGGAATGATGGCATTCACGCGGGAGCCGTCGGCCAGGCGCGCATCCACCATGGGCGAAGACTCATCTACCCGCCGTCCGATGCGGGAGACGATGCGGTCGATGATCTGCATCAGGTGGGCGTCGTCCTTGAAACTCAGACCGGTGGCTTCGAGTTTGCCCGCGCGTTCCACGTAAACCTTGTTGTAGCGGTTGACCAGAATATCGGAGACGGTGGGGTCCTTGAGCAGGGGCTCGAGCGGGCCCAGGCCGAAAATCTCATCCAGAATTTCGCGGGAGAGACGCTCGCGCTCGGCGAAACTGAGCGGCACAGCCTCGCTGTTTACCGTGTTCCGGATGAGCAGCAGAACTTCTTCGCGAGCGGCGTCGTTGTGGGTGCGCCCCAGTTTTTCCAGGTCCAGCCGGTCGAGGATCTTGCGGTGCAGATCGGCCTTGACCTGCTGGTACTCGGTTCTTTCGAAAGTCTGCAAATTCGCCATAACGTTCTAACCTGACTCGCGCCCGCCCTGAATCTAAACCGTCTTGAACAAGGACCACGTCTTACGCTTCACATCGATGTCGTTTTCGGTCAAAGCCGCGGCCAGCCCGGCAAAGGAGCGGCCCATTTCGCTATACGCCTGTTGCATGAGTGGAACTCCGCGATCGATCGCGCCCGAGACCGCAAAATACTGATTGGGAATCTTCCACAGCAGCTTGGCGCCGGCGGCCGCCTCGGCGTCGGCTTCGCTGAAACCGGCGATCTTGCGGAAGCGGTTTAGCACCAGACGCACCCGCTCCCGTCCCCCGGTCTCGCCCAGGTATTGCTGGATCCGGTCGGCGCTCCACAGGGACGCGACATCGGCATGGGCCACCAGCAGCACGGTTTCCGAAAGATTGCATACCAGCCGGGTGGTCGCATCGATCCGCGAAGAGGCATCGACCACCACGTAGCGGAAGTGACTGACCAGCAAATCAAAGAGACGCGCGAATTCCGCCGTGGCCGGTTCCACGACCAGCGGCATATTGGCGCCTGCCAGCAACTGCAGGCCGCCGCTGTGGCGAGTCATGAAGCTTTCGAGCAGCGAACTGTCGAGGCGGTGCAGGTTGCGAATCGCGTCCGCCAGTGTGAACTGGGGCTTCAGGTTCATGTGCAGGGCGGCGTGTCCCAGAGACGCAATGTCCACCAGTGCAACATTGCCGTGGGCCGAATGCAGCGCCAGGGCCAGGTTCACGGCCGTGGTGGTGGCCCCGCTCCCCCCTTTGGCATTGACGACGGTAAAGACTTTGCCCCGCGGCCCCTCACGGTCAACCTTCCGTTGCGCCGCAGTCAGCCGGACGAAGGCCTCGAGCAGGTCGGTGGTGGTGGTGGGACGCTCGATGAATTCGCGCGCGCCGGAGCGCATGGCGCTCACGATGACCTGAGGCTGGGACATACTGCCCACGGCAAAAATCGCGGCGTCGCGCACTTCCTGGTGGATCAGTTCAATGGCCCGCAAGGCCAGCGTGTAATTGTCCGGGGGCACGTCCACGAGAACGACCTGAGGGCTGGCGCTCTGCACCCGGCGCAGGACCGGGTCCGTGACCACAACCGGATAACTGGTGCAGGTGTGCACCACGCGCGCCACGCTGGTGCCATCGACCAGCACCTGCAGCACGGCACGCTGCTCGCTATCCTGGGCGATGATTACGACGGAAAGTTCGGGCATCGTATTTCCGGCCCCCTGCTGGTCCTCTTCCTTATTATTCTACGTGCCTGAACTGGAGCGTGCAGATTACGCAGGTCATTGTTACTACTTTAGTCTCTACTTTTTGTCATCCGGCGGTTTGTGGCCGTCGAACTGTTCCTTCTCCATGTACGGCTTGGATGTGGTCGGCAGCGGAGGCGCCTGGGTGCTGGCCGAAATGCGGTGCGCCGTGCACAGCACCATCAGTTCGGAATTGCTGCGCTGCGCGCTCTTGCTGCGAAAGAAATTGCCCAGAATCGGGATATCGCCCAGCCCGGGTATCTTGTTGTACAGATCGGTCACCCGGTTATCGATCAAACCCGCGATCACGAAGCTCTGCCCGTCCTGCAATTCGAACTCGGTCTCCGCCTTGCGCGTGCTCAGCGCGGGCACGGTAAATCCGGAAATGGTGAGTGCATTGGCAAAATCCAGCGCGCTGACCGACGGCGCCACTTTCAAATGGATATTCCCATTGGGCATGATCACCGGAGTGAATTTCAGTTCGACGCCGAATTCCTTGAACGAGATGGTAACTGCGGTGAAGCCCTGGCCGGGCTGCACGATGGGGAAGGGAAATTCTCCTCCCGCCAGAAAGCTGGCTTCCTTGCCGTTGACCGCGATCAGGTTAGGCTCGGCCAGGATCTGCAGCAGGTTCTTCTGCTGCAGGGCCTTGATCACCGCGCCGATATTGACGTCGGTGCGAGTCACGAAGAGATTGAGAAAGTCGCTGATGGTGGTTGTGGGCGCAACGCTGGTGGTGGTACTCACGCCATTGCTGGTGCTGGTCGAACTCGGCGGCCTGACTACCTGCACCGAGCCAAATTGCCCAGTCTGGCTGGTGGCGATCGTGTTGCCCAGCCCCGGCATGAACAAATTGATTCCCAGCTGGGTGATGACCGAGCGGTCCACTTCCGCGAATTTCACTTCCAGGAGCACTTCCTGGGCCCCGACCGGACCGAAGGTCAGCACATTGACGACGTTTTTGGAGTAGGCCTGGGCAATCATTCCGGCGCGCTTGGAAACATCCTCGGTGGAAACGTGCCCGGAAAGCACGATGGCGGAGCGCGACGGAGAGACGTTGATCTGCTCGTCGGGGAAGACCCGTTTTTCTTCCTCGGCGGCGGCCGTGACGTCCACATCCACGCGCAGGTCGAAACTGCGCGAGCGCTCCAGTTCGTCCCAGATCAGCAGCGACACCTCACCCGCGGCCCGGCCGTGCACCAGTATCTGGGTAGGAGTGACGACAATGGCATCGGCGATGGCGTCATCGGTGACCGAAACCCGCTTGAGCCGCTCGGTGGTGTTGATCAGCAGCGACTTGCCCACCATGACGCGCAGGGGCGCGGCGCCCTGGGCCGCGGCTTGCGGGGCTTGTGAGCTGGCCTCGGGTCCTGAAGCCGGGGCGGGTTCGGGGGCCGCTGGAGCAGCCGGCGATTGCTGAGAAACCGCGATAGACGCCGTGAGCAGTAACAACACGGACATCGCCCATCGCACGCTCAATCTAATGCTGTGTTTCTCCCACCTGCGGGAGCAGATCGACATGTCGTCTTCCTCGGAGTGCTTACTGTTCCTGGAACTTGGTGACGTCTTTCTTGGTTCCCTTGATCACTTCGACCGAATAGCCTGACGGCATGGCGGTCACGGCAACCGGCGTGGTGCGTTTCGTTGACCTCGGCCGCGGCGCGGCGACGTGTACCGGAGTGGAAACGCCCTTGTACAACGAGCCAGTGTTCACTGCAGCCAGTTCCTGCTGCTTGGTGTCGAGCGGGTTACGCAGCGCCAGCTGAATCTTGCCCTGGGTGGTGGCCAGGGTGAGCTTCTGGGCATCGTCGGGAGATACCAGCAGAGTGATGACGGGCGTCACTTGCGGCTCCCCGGCGGTATTGCGTTCCAGTTTCTGGCCGGTGGCGATCACGGCCACATTCTCCAGCACCGTGGTGGTCTGCTGTTCGGGCGCGCCGGAGGGGTTGCCGGTGAGCAGCACGTCCACGCGGGTTCCCGGCACTACAAACCCGGCAACTCCGATGACTTCATTCACCCGCACCGAAACCGCCCGCATTCCCGGGGGAATCAAAGATGGCATTCCAGCACCCGCATTTTCTCCCGCCAGCTTGTTGGGCAGAATGAATTCGCCCTTGGCGATGGGAAGGATCGCTCCCCGGCCCACGACGGAAGTTTTCAGGTGAAAGGCGTTCGCGGGCAGATCGGCTGCCGTGTAGCGCACCGTCTTTACATCGTTCTCTCCGACCTTGGCTCCCACGGCAATGTCATTGGCCGCGACTACCACCTCGACGCCGGGGGCGGCGTCTCCCCCAGTTTTGCTCTGGAGGGTGCGATAAACGCTGTAGCTCACGATTGACCCCAGAGCGAGGGCCACAAAGCCGATCAACAAAAGCCGGGTGCGATTCATGACTTCTCCTCAGAGTTAACGCGGCATCGCCTGGCTGCCACTGCGAACACCCCATTTCCCCCAATAAGTCGATACGCGCGACCGGCAGGGTGGCGCGGCGAGGCTGGACTAGCCCAATCCCACACGCGCCAGCCGGGTACCATCCCGGCTTCCCACCGTCAGGCACTCCGCATCGGACCCCTATTGCAGCCCAAGCGGACGGTTGTGCAGCGAATCTTCGGTGTTACTGGACCGAACTGGCGACCGAAGAGAACACGTTGTTGGCATTGGAACCGATCAGCCGAATGGTTCCGACCACGATCACCAGAATGACTGCCAGCATCACCGCATACTCCGCGATGTCCTGACCCGAGTCCTCGCGCCACAAACTCATAAACTTCGCTCTCATAGATGTAGCCTCCTGCGGAATCGATGGGACAGGCAGAAACTCCCATCCCGGTGGAATTCGGACAGCCCTCTGCGCCCTGAAAGGCGTTTTTTGTTGTTGTTTCCGAATCAATAGCTTACGCGCGACCAGAGGGATGGTCCTGAATCCCCACGCTCATAATAACCCGGTGTCACGTGCTTCGCGACAATTTCTTGAATCGCTGGTAACAGTGCCGGGCCGGTGCCGGTCCGAGGCGGGGTCGCATTGAGGGCGATTTGACTGGCCAGGCAGCGCGATTTCCAGGGAGAGGGCATGCGAGGGTTTCCGCCCCCTGGCGGGCCCCGCGCCTCCTCCGCCCCAGAGGAACCTCTTTCGCCGTGCGGATAGGACCGCGTCCGTACCTACTGAATCGAGCTGGAGACCGAGGAAAAGACGTTGTTGGCGTTTGATCCGATCATCCGGATCGTGCCGACTACCACGGCGAGGATGACGGCCAGCATCACCGCATACTCGGCCACATCCTGACCTTCTTCCCCCCACAACCGAGCTAAAACACTGAGCATGGTTGATCCTCACTTTTTTGTGCCGCGCGCCAGAGCGTGGTATCGGGCGGGCAAACTGCGAAATGCAGACGGAATGATAATGTCCAGTGTGCAAGCTTTTGCAGCTTTAAGTTGATGCAGGGGATTATCTAACTTGGTTCCTGCCCGTGACCGCTCCGGCCGAGCCTATTGGCCCCGCGTCAGAATGACCGCCTGAGTATCGCCATAAATCTGCCGCCAATTTGGACTGGATCGGAGGGCGGTGATCAGGGGAGCGTCCGGGGGAAGGACAACGGTGCGAATCCCCCATGCCTCCAGGGGCTTTCGCCAATCGTCTTTCAGGTAATAGCAGGAGCCGAATTCGTTCATGAGGGCGTCTCCGTAAACGTCGGCCCGGCCATCCATGAAAACACGATATTGCGGGTACAGCTTCCAGATGAAATATCCGCCCCAGTTGTAATGGTTCATCATGGGCCCGGGAGGATGCTCCTGCAGGAGGAAGGCGGCCGCGGCAACGGGGAAATGTTGCGCTTCGGTTTCTGCCTGATGGCCCACTATCTGTCGCACCCGGGCCACGGTGAAGCCGGCAAAGGTCAGCAGCACAATCAAATTAAATGCCAGGATTCGTGGAGCCGACCCGAGCACGGCCTTGCCGGACCCTTGCGAGGCTCCCCGCTCCTGCAGCCAGGTCTGGACCATTCCAGAGAGCACCGGGACGATGACCAGCACCAGGATGGGGATGTGGCGCAGCGAGCGCAGTGCCGCCGGAACCGTGGCTAGTAACAGCAGAAGATTGCGCAGCCGCGGAGATCGGGGAGACGCGGCCAGTCCAGCGATGAGGGCCAGCAGCATGAGCAGAAGAGGCAGATTCGCGAGATCGTGGAAGTCCGGAGAAAACCACTCGTGGATGAAGCGATGCATGGCCTCGGATCCCAGAGTCTGAAACGGATACCAGTAAAGCTTGATGCCGTTGGGATTCACCACCACCAGCGCCGTACAGAGGGCGAATGCTGTCGCCAGTCGTTTGAGTCGCGGCAAAAATTTCTGCCATGGCTCCGGACAAGCGGCCGCCTCCAACGCTTCGCCGACTAAGAAGAGTGCGATGAAGGCGAGCCCGATGGGGTATCCCGCGTGCAGGTTCGCCCATAAGAGCACTAAGGGGGCGGTCCACCACAGCAGCCTGGGGCGTCGCTCGGAGGCCTCGAGCAGCGCCAAAAAGATACTGGCGAGCAGCAGGGAGAGCATCTGGGGACGAACTCCCCAGGTAGAGGCGGAGGCCAGCGCACCCCAAAGCGTCACGATGGCGGCGATGTAGGGACGGCCCGGCGAGCGCAGGAAAACCAGGAAGAGCGCCGCAGCGATGACGGCGGCAAAGGCCACGATGAGTCCGCCGAATCCCGCCAGCCGGTAGATGCCGAACAGCAGGACATCCGAGAGCCATTCGTGGTTTATCCAGGGCTGGCCGAAGCGGGTGAAGGAAAAAGGATCGGTATGAAAGACGGCGTGGTTCTGCAGGATCAGTTGTCCGGTGCGGAGGTGCCACCAGAGGTCGGGATCGCTCATGCCGCGCACCGCCATGGTGAACAGGCCGAGAGCGAGGATGAATACGCAGAGCCGGCGGGTTTCCAGGAGGCTGGTCATTCGGGCGACACAGAGCGAACCGATTGTAGCGCCCTTGCGGCACCGGTGTGAGTTCACTGACTTTTGCGAGGGCGGGATGCCCTCGCGACAGCCGGCGGAGGCCGGTGCTGCGCTTTGGCACTATAATTCGGGCCTTGCTCTCATGCTGTCGAAACCAACCCAGAAGAAGCTCGCCCTTTATTTCAGCGCCATGATTTTTCTACATGGCTATGTACTGTGGCAGGCCAGGCGATCCATCCCGGAGGGGCTGCCGGATTTCAGCGGCGCTTATACCGCCGGACGGATCCTGCGTGATGGCCGCGGCAGCCAGTTGTATGATGACGAACTGCAGGAATCGATCCAACGTTCTTTTTCGGCGAAAGCGATTGAAAAGCGGCGCACGATCCTTCCGTATATCCATCTTCCGTACGAGGCGCTGCTCTATGCTCCACTGGCGCACTTGTCCTATCTCACCGCGTACGCGATATGGTTTGCCGTAAATCTGGTTTTACTGAGCTCGATTCCGTTTCTGTTACGAGGGACTCTGACAGGTCTGGGGCAAGCGCCTTTGTATCTCTGGCTGCTCGCTTGCTTTGCTTTCTTTCCTGTCTTCAGCGCGCTTATTCAGGGCCAGGATTCCATCCTGCTTCTCTTTCTCTACTGCCTGGCCTGGAAAGCTCTGGAACGTGGATCAGAACTGGCCTCGGGAGGCTGGTTGGCGATGGGCTTATACAAATATCAGCTCGTGGTCCCGTTTGTCTTGTCGTTGTGGCGTCGCAGGAAGTTGATCGCCGGCTTTCTGTCCGTCGCCACCATGCTCGCCCTCATTAGCCTCGCCATTACGGGATGGCACAGCCTTCTCGGCTATCCGCGTTACTTGTGGAGAACCGAGCATGACCTGAAGTACGGCTTTAATACCCTCCCTGGACTCATCGCCAACCTGCGTGGGCTGATTTCGGGTGTGATACCCGAGACGCATCCTGAGATCGAAATCGGCTTGATCGCGTTATTCTCCGCTGTCGTGCTGGCGCTGATGGTGTACGCGGCAGGTAAGGCGTCTGCATTCTTCGAAAATCGGCGGCCGCTGTTTGCGCTCGCGCTGGTGGGGACGGTCCTGCTCAGCTATCACCTCTATGTGCACGATCTGAGCGTGCTGTTTCTGGCGATCGTTCTGGTTCTCGAGAGAATGCTCTCGGGTCCTTCCATCCCACAAAGGACGAAGACAACCCTCTTGGTTTGCATTGCACTTCTCTATTGCAGCCCGTTGTACCTGATACTGGCGCTGCGTTATAGCCAGTTGCGGCTGATGGCAATCGTACTGCTGATTTTCTTTGCCGCGCTGTTCAGCCTGATCAACTCTCTTCGCGCCGAAACTGGCGTAACAGGATCACCGCCAGCATCGGCAGATACATAAACAGCACGGCGCACCTTCCCACCTCCGCGAAGCTGTGCGGGATGTGATACCAGCGCCAGATGCCAGCGCCCCAGCTCAGGGCCGCAGTGAAGAGGACCTCGCGGCGCGATTTGGGAATGAGCCACAGAATGAAAGCGTCGAAGAACCAGCGTTGCGGCATCAGCGCGGTCAACAGGAGAAACCAGGCATCCTTGTCGCGATAGCGCCACAATGCCAGGACGAGTAGTGGTCCTGGCAGAACCAGCAGGGGGATGAAATGTTCGTAGTGCTGCAGTTGTCCCAGCCATAGCAGCGGCCAGCGCGGCATGGCGGCGAGCGTCAGCAGCACCACCAGCACGCACGCCACAACTCCGCGCCGGCTTAAATTGGTAAGCGCCACGGGCAAGCCGAGCTGGGGCTTGGCCATGGTGACCGGCAATAAAAGAGGGAAGAATGCGCTGGCGAAAATAAGCGTTGACCACTGTACCGCCAGTAAGCCTCCCCAATAGGGATAAGCCAGAAATACCAGCAGGCGATGATAGCCGTGAGGGATAAGTCCAAAGGCCAGCAGAGCCGAACTGATGCCGTAGAAGAGCGCAGCCGCCATTTCCGGGCGCAGCCAGACGAAGGGCACACCGAAGAATGCGGCCGTAAGCGGATACTGTTCGAGCGGAGTGTTGTACGGGTTCTGGCCCGCCAGCACGTGCCGGGCGGCGCGGACGGCCCAGCCGAAATCAGCCGCTCCCTGCTGGAAATGCAACAGCAGGAAATAGCAGAAGGCCGCGCTCGCCACGCCAATCATCGCGGAGATGCAGATTCGCAATCGCAATCGAGGCTCGCTCGCATAAGTTGTAACATGGAGCGGTTCCACTTCCGTCACGCGCTTGCTCAAAGATTCCAGACTCGGGCTGCTGCTGGCGTTGCTGTCCGCCGCCAGCATGTGGTTCTACGTCCAGTGGGTGCTGGTGCCTTACCAGAAGGCCGATGCCGCGGCCCACGGACGGCCGCGGGGCAATCTCTCAGATTTGTATCCCCGCTGGCTGGGGACCCGGGAATTGCTGCTGCACCATCGCGACCCTTACAGCCCCGAAGTCACGCGTGAGATCCAGAGCGGATATTACGGACGCCCGCTCGATCCCGGGCGCATGGACGATGCCCGATTCAACGAGCCCAAAGATCAGCAGGCCTTTGCTTACCCGCTGCATGTAATTTTTCTGCTGGCGCCGACCATCGGCTTGCCTTTTCCCGTGGTTCAAGCGGGATTTCGCTGGCTGCTGGTCATCCTGACCCTGGCGAGTGTGCTGCTGTGGCTGCGGGCTTTGCGTTGGCGCCCGTCAGTCGCAACGGCCGCGATTCTCGTCCTGCTGACCTTGGGCAGCTACGCCGTGGTGCAGGGAATCAAGCTGCAGCAGCTGACCCTGGTGGTAAGCGCGCTGCTTGCAGGCTGCGCCGCGGCACTCGTGGCTGGCTATTTTTCTCTGGCGGGCTTTCTGCTGGCCCTGGCAACCATCAAGCCTCAACTTGCTCTGCCGATTGCAGGCTGGCTGACGCTGTGGGCGGTGAGCGATTGGCGCCGGCGCCAGCAGTTTGTCTGGAGCTTTGCGCTCACTACGGCAATTTTTCTGGCCGCGTCGGAGTACATCCTGCCAGGATGGATGAAGGAGTTTCGCGACGCGGTTGCCGCCTATCGCCAGTACACCGGAGGCGCCGGTTCGCTGCTTGATGTGCTGACCACGCCATGGCTGGGAAAAATTCTGGCCGCACTGGCGGTGCTCGCAGTCGTGATCATGGGATGGGCAGTCCGGCGCGCCTCCCATGATTCAGAGGCATTCAGCACCATGCTGGCGCTGGTCCTGGCTGTGACCCTGGTGATCGTGCCCAGCTTCGCGCCCTACAATCAGGTGCTTTTGCTGCCCGCGGTATTTCTGATCGCAATCTCGTGGAGAAAGTTGTGGGGCCGGGGCGGGCTCAGCCGCTTGCTATGCGGCGTTGCGTTGCTGGTGGTCGCCTGGCCCTGGATGGCGTCCTGCGGTTTGATGCTGGCGTCGCGCTTTCTGCCGGCGAGCTCGGTTCAAAAGGCCTGGGCCGCTCCTCTCTATACGAGCCTTGGCATCCCACTGGTTGTTCTGGGATTGCTGAGCCTCTGCGCCCGGGATCGATTGCAGACCTCCTCCAGAATCTGATCATTGCCTCTCACAAGCCAGCCGTGAATCAATTCGCTTATACGACCTGCAAAATGCATAAACCACGAAGGACACGAAGTATCACGAAGGCTTGGGGGGAATGGTTTTCTTTGTGTACCTTCGTGCCCTTCGTGGTTAAAGATTTCGGAATCGGACCCGCTACGGAGCGCTCTCAGGTTTTGCTAGACTGGTCTGCCATGAGCGTAATCGACGAGGTTCTCGAAGCCAACGAAATCTACTCGCGCACCCACGAGTTGCGCCGCCTTACTCCGCGCCCGGCGCGCAAGCTTGCCATCCTGACTTGCATGGACACGCGGCTTGCCATCCGCACTTTAGGGTTGACGACCGGAGACGCGCACATCATCCGCAACGCGGGCGGCATTGTGACCGACGACAGCCTGCGCTCGCTGCTGGTATCGCATTACCTGCTGGACACCGAGGAATTCATGGTCATTAACCACACCGATTGCGGCCTGATGCATGCCAGCGAGGAGGAGTTACGAACCCGAATCCAGAACCGCACCGGGACCGCGGCCATCGCTCCGGCATTCTTCTTTGCCTTTAAGAACATCGAGGAGAACGTGCGTCACCAGCTACAGAAACTGCGAACCCATCCCTGGGTTCCGAAAGAGGTCTCGGTGCGGGGATTCGTCTATGACGTAAGCAGCGGCCGCTTGCGCGAAATCCAATAGGCTTGGAGCCGCATGCCATCATCCGGACCCGGAGATACCCGTACTTCCCGGTCACACAAATGCGCGAAGTCTGGCGTAACCTGGTTACAACAAACCCGACGCCGGGAGCCTCCTCCACGGCAGCGGTGCTC
>CAVVYF010000031.1:0-7320 GCA_963752375.1 Terriglobia bacterium | reverse complement strand
GGAATCTCAAAAACTGAACGGATGGTTATCTCGGAAGCTGAACGGGAGTAGGCTGACAAAAAGCCCCCGGCCTGCGCCGGAGGCTCTCATGAAGCAGAATGGCCCGCGCTACTCCCGCATCTTGGTCGGCACGCCAGCCTTGCGCGCCTGTTCCTTCAGATCGTCCACCGCTTTCTTGGCATCGTCGAGCGCTTTTTGTTTCTGGGCGATCTGCTGTTTGTACTGGGCATCTTCCTTGTCCCACGTGGCGGAGCCGCGCAGGCGATTCCCGGCATCGGCATAGAAGGCGGCGGCGCGCAGGCGATACTCGCGCTGGCTCACATCCAGTTCACGCGTGAGCAGGTCAACTTTGCCCTGCTGCGCGGCAATCTTCTGCTTCCATTCGTCGTTCGCCTTCTGGGAGTCGGAGGCGTCCGCCGGCTTGCTGGCGTCCTGCGCCGCTGGCGTGGTCCCGTCCTGAGGTTGCGCGGAGTTCTCGCCCGGCGTTGACCCCGCGTTCGCGTCCTCCGCGCCAGTCGGTTCCGTGGCATTCCCCACAACGCTGATCTTGTCGGACGTGGGCAGGTTGTCGTTGTCGTACTTCTTGGCCGACGCCGGCTTTTCCTCCTTGCGGACGCTGCGGGCATAGTCGCCCAGGGGCTCAGATTGCGCTCCGGCCAGGGAGCACAGCAATCCCGCCAGAACGACTTCGGCCAGAACAACATATCCAATGCGCTTCATAAGATGCTCCGTTTCTTTCGGTCGTGCCGCTTCAAATCGAAGCCGCATTCGACGCAGTGAATTCAAGCTTTCAAACCGGCCTTCGCAGCCTTCGCGCTGGCCAGAAACCCGCCAATCGTGCGATCCAGGTGCGCCGCCTCCGCGGCAATATCGGACGCCAGTTGTCGCGCCAGTTCCGGGTCGCGGCTGGCCGCCAGTTGCTGGGCGTAGCCCGCGATGGTGGTCAGCGAGTTGCGCAGGCCCAGCGCCATTTCGGCGGACATTTCTCCGCGCAACTCCTGCTGGCGGCGAATCTCGGTCACTTCCGTGCGGTCATTGATCAGACAGGCAACACCCAGACAAGTCGCTCCCGGCCCGGCCGCGCCCGGAGCTTCGCTGTCCGGCGCGTGCACCGAACTTATCGTAATATCCAGCGTGCGCTCCTCACCCGCGGGAGTCCGGTAGGAAGCTTCCAGCCGCTGAAACTTCGTCTTCTCCCGCAAGCAAACGTTCACCGCCTCGGCCAGGTTCGCGTACGTGGTTTGGGATGAGGAAATCAATTCGGCTTCGCGAAATATCTCAGCTGCGCTCATCCCCGCCGGCGAAGCGAAGCCCAGGATCTGCTTGGCCGAAGCATTGGCCTGCCGGACCAATCCGTTGGGCGTGAAGAAGAGGACTCCCGACGAGAGATTCGAGAGCACGGCGGCGCTGATGTTCTCCGATGTCTTGGCCCGCCGTCGCTCCACTGCCTGCGAGCTTTGCAATTCGTGCTTCTGCTGTTTTAGCTGCTGGATCACGGCATGGTAGGTGTGCAGCGGGAAACTCTCGGATGCCGAAGACGCAGAGGCATCGGAAAAAGAAGCTTCATCGCTGATGCTCCGGCGTATCCGCTTCATCAGGAACAGGCCCAGAATGAAGGCGAAGCCGGCGGCCACGAACATCACCGCCATGCGCAGCACAATGGGATTGGTCAGCAGTTTCACAGCAGCCCCCAATACCACTTGAGGAAGCTGTTGCCGTAGAAGAGTGCGACCATTGCCATCCCACCCAGGAAAACGCCAAAAGGCATTTGATGGCGGCGCAGCGCAATCGCGGCCGATACCCAGGCCCGCCGTCGGGCGTCGCCCGCGGATTCATGATTGAGTTTCATGCGCCGCCGGGTGCGCTTGATCCAGACCGCCAGCACCGTGGATACACCAAACAGCGATCCCGCAATCGATGCCGAGAAAAGCGTAAAGATCGTGAGCTTGGCGCCCAGAAATGCGCCCACCATGGCCATCAGTTTCACGTCGCCAAAGCCCATGCCCTCCACGCCACGTGCCCGCAGATAGATGGCGCCCGCGCCATAAATAAAAGAGGCGCCGACGACGGCGCCGAGCACGGCATCCACCAGCGACAGGAAGTGCCAGGAAACTTCAGAGCTCACCGGCAACGACACCAGGCCCGGTAAAAGCTGCGAGGCCAGATCATTCACCGGAACCACCAGGCTCAATCCCAGCCCCAGCGCCAGCCCGGGCAGGGTCATCTTGTCTGGCAGAAGCTGGGTTTCGGCATCGGTAAAAATCAGGCCCAGCAGCAAAAACCCGAAAGCGCAGTACTTGAGCGTCGCCAGGCTGGCTCCGAAGTGCGCATAGCAGGCCAGAAAGATCGCCCCGGTCAGGAGCTCCACGAACAGGTAGCGCGGCGTAATGTAAGCTTTGCAGTTGCGGCACCGGCCGCGCAGGATCAGCCAGCTCAACACCGGAATATTGTCGTAAGCCCGTATCAGGTAGCCGCAGCAGGGACAGCTCGAGCGTGGCCGCACCACGGACAAGTCCCGCGGCAGGCGGTAGATACACACATTCAGGAAGC
The DNA here is from genome assembly GCA_963752375.1 of Terriglobia bacterium. GTDB lineage: Bacteria > Acidobacteriota > Terriglobia > Terriglobales > Acidobacteriaceae > JAIQFF01. Next base: position 4,770 of record CAVVYF010000031.1, on the reverse strand, counting down.
TGCCAAAAGCCAGCCCCAGAACGAAAATCGCTGATGCCAGAACAGGGTCCACCCTTATCCTTTGCGCAAATTCCTTCCGATTTACACCGATTATACGGTGATTATGAAGGCCAGCCTGAGTACGAAAGTCACTGACCGCGCGGCACCAGATTACCGTCACCAAATGCTTGTGTGGCGCGGGCGCGCCCAGCCGTAGCCTTGACTTCGACCTCGCGGGCAGGGACATCGCCCGATCACAATACGATCGCGTTGATAGCGCTTGGGGTTGACTCGAGAGACGAGCTCATCACCCCGCCTTTTACCTTCGTGGCCAAGGCCCGAAGCATTTCGCGACTGAAGGCCAGGCTGGGCTTCGTGGACATTGATACCGAGACCTACCCCTGGACGCGAATCGTCACGGAATCGGCTGTCACGAACAAGAGCCTTATTACAAGATCCGCTTCGTAGTCCTCAATCCAGTTTGTCGGCGGCCACGCCGCTCCATCCCACTCTCCTGCGACCGAGACTGCATAAACTGCGGAACCGAGCACCCCACAACAAAAAAGGCGGGATGAACCCTAAGCACCGTGAAGTCCTAGATCGCTCAACCGGCCTGCATTCCGGCTAATCAGCTTTCCGTCTCTGTGAGCAGCGCCGCGCAAACCTTTGATCCGCTCGCGCCCTGGACCGTAAGTCCGTCGCCTTCTCAGCGGCAGTGTTCCAATTCAGGTCACGCGGGATGCAGTAGACCACCAATCTCCCCGCTGATCGCCTGATTCCGGCTCGCTAGTCTACTTACGGCCTTCATCGGCTCGCGTTTTGCCCTGGGCTGTGCCTCCGGATCGGATGCGTTGCTGCTCGCCCTGATGGCGCTCGGAGTTGACGCGGGAGACGAGGTCATCACCTCGCCTTTTACCTTCGTGGCCACCGCCGGAAGCATTTCGCGGCTGAAAGCAAGGCCGGTGTTCGTGGATATTGATCGCGCAACCTACAACCTGGATCCGGCGCGCCTCGAAGCAGCCATCACCAGCCGCACCAAGGCGATCATGCCGGTCCATCTATTCGGACTTGCAGCCGAGATGGAAAAAATCAACGAAGTGGCGCGCGCCCACCGAGTGCCTGTGATCGAAGATGCGGCCCAGGCGATCGGTGCTCAGTACGATGACCAGTATGTCGGCAACCTGGGCGCCTGCGGCTGCTTCAGCTTCTTTCCGTCCAAAAATCTGGGTGGGGCGGGCGACGGAGGAATGATCACCACCAGCGATCCCAAGTTGGCCGACCGCATCGCCGTGCTGCGCGACCACGGCAGCCGCAAGAAATATCAGTACGACCTTCTGGGCATGAACAGCCGCCTGGACAGTTTGCAAGCCGCCATCCTGCTGGTGAAGTTCAGGCATCTCGAGTCCATGGGCCAGGCTCGCCGCCGTAATGCCGATCGCTATCGCCAGTTGTTCCGGCAGGCCGGCCTGGAAAAATCGATTGCCTTGCCGGTCCAGCCGGACGGGCTGCATCACGTTTACAACCAGTTCGTGATTCGCACGCCCCGGCGAGACCAGTTGCGCGAGCATCTGCGCAATTGCGGGATACCCACCGAGATCTACTATCCTTTTCCCCTTCATCTGCAGCCGGCTTTTGCTGGTCTGGGCTATCGCCCCGGCGCCTTTCCGGAATCCGAGGAAGCCAGCTGGCAGATCCTGGCGTTGCCCGTGTTTCCGCAAATGACGGAAGAACAGCAGAAAATGGTAGTCGATGGAACGGCCCACTTCTTCACGGAGAGAAGGTGAAAGCGGTGGTCCCAAGGCGGAATCCGATCGATTGCTGCATTGCTTCAGCCAATCCGCCATAACTTTCAGCTCGGCGGTGGTACATCCGAAACGTACCGGTTGGTTGTTCCGGCTCGGTGGTACAGCTACATAGTGGGATTCGTTGCCGATATCAATACCGGCGGCTTCCAGATGTACCACCTCCAAGCTGATATCTTCACTCTGAATCTGCCGCATCGTCTCGCGCCGTTGCTGGCGGTTCATCTCATTCCAATAGCCGCGCGTTGAAGGGAGGGTTGCTTTCTGGGTTTTCTTCGGTGGCTTGGCTTTCATGCTAACCTCTCCAGGTTGAATTCAACGTGGCCCGGCCCGGTTGGCGAAACCTACTCACTCTCCCCAGCGGGGTCGGGCCGTTCTCCTTTTCAGGACAACGCCGCCACCATCTACACAATCGCCCGTACCGGAGCCATGCTTCAAGTCGGGCAGAAACGCTCCAAAGAAATTGCGGCCTTACCTGCCGAGCCGGGTTGCTTACAGGCCTTCCGGTTCGTCGCCTTAGAGGATGAAGACCACGCCAGACTGCGCATGACTCTAGAATCACTTCGGAACCAGACTCTTATTGGGTCCTGGGCTTAGCTTCAGTTGAATCGCTCAATGAGTTCAGGGGCGGCTTACGACTCACTCACTCTTGGGTTGTGCGCGATGGTTTGTAGGTCGGTGGCGGGAATCGGTGGTTGGAGATGTCAGCCACCGCCTTCCAAACGCCATCGCCCCGCTTCTTCCAAACCGTGACCGCCTTCCCGACGCTCGAATCGTCAGCTGATCTCTCGGCTCGAAATTGCGCTCAGGGTAGGGGCAGCGGCACAAGTCTGCGCTCAGGGATGGGTGGTCTCGGGCGCAAATCACCGCGAATGCTGGCGGCCAAGTCGCTGCAAATGTGCATTTGGTCCCACTCTTCCATGCATTTGGTCACACTTGACGGCGCGGCATACAATGTCTTTTATAGACCTTTCCGCAAACAGGGAGAGGGCTGCCGCACCTTCGCCTACCTGAAAGACGCGTTCCCGTTGAAAACCGCAGGTCCTCAATTGTGCGCTTTGGGGAGGAGAAGAAAAACATGACCGAGCAAGAGTTTGCCGAGAGATGGTGGAATGGCAGATTCCCTAGCGCCAACCCTCCTACCAGTTCCAGTCCGATTACTTTCACCGACGCGCTGGACCTGCTAATCCATTTTCGCAAAGCCTCAGACGCGAAATGGGTGATGAACATAAAGGAAACGCATTTTCTGGAGAGTTGGTGGCAGCGCAGAATCTCCACTGTCGCCCCTCTCAAGTGGGACAGCTTCATGACTCTGGCAGACGCTGAGGATCTCCTAATCCAATATCGCAAGTCCGCCAACGTTCTGTGGCCCGCGGAAATGCGGACGCGAGCAGAAGGGAGTCAACCGTAGCCATAACAGGTTCCGGTGCAAGGCATAGTTCGGCGTATGATTCGGTGCGCTAGGTGAAGGCGAGAGCATGGCAAATCGAACCCTCAGAATTGACAACCCCATCGCGGGTGATCCGACAACCGGTGTTTGTACATTTTGTGCCGCACGTTTCATGTCCCGCCTGACCAATATTGGAGATGCCGTAGAGCAGTTGCGATCCGCTTTTGGGCACCACAACTGCAATGAAGATGCCAGCCAAGCCGCGCCCCGGATCGTGCGAGAAGCCACAGACGACAAATGATCTTCTAATACTTGTCATGCCCGAACCGGCCATCTAAGCAGGCGCCCTCCTCACGCGAACCGCGAAGCGGTGAGGAGGGGTATTGTGGTTTACTGTCTTCTCTTCCTAGTCGCTGCGGCCAAATTTGGTAACGGGGTCTAGTCGTTTCCTGCGTGCGGCGCGCTGAGGATGGTCGGTTCGGGGCGTTCGGGGCCTGGGTCAGAAGAGGTACTTGAGTAACCGGCGGTCATCATACCGTCGTGCCGCTTGCCAGCTCGCACGTGCCATTCCCTAGCAACACCATTTGATCTCTAATCCATAGTTGAGCGCAGTCGGAGGAGGCTGCCTCCCGGAAGGCAGCCCTCGATACCTCTTAGGGGAGGAGTTTCGTTGCGGCTGCCTTCCCTGTCTTCTTCACCGCACAATAGTCCGCACCGCACAGCAGTCAGGCGGTTGCTCATGACAAAAGGTAGTGTATCTCGACTTCGAGGTCTCAATAATCGCCTCTGAGAACCATAGCTCCGACTTGCCATGCTTCTCCACAGAATTCTGACTCCCATGTCACCCACGTAATTATCAATTTCGGTCTGTTTGTCGCTATGCTGCCTCCATGACCAGGCAAGGGAATCTCATGAAAGCTGCAAGGGCAAGGCAGCCGCGCATTCAAGAAAGCGCCCCCCTGCGTTTCTTGGGATTTCGCACCCTGTTCGAGTTTGTATCAGGTTTCGAGCTAGTGGCCTGTTGCAGAGAGTTCGTTACTACGGACACGGCGGGTGGGCTCGGAGTATTTCCATTGGATAGGCCGTGCGGCGGCGGAGTAGGCGTTGATGTAGCGGCGGAGCTTGCGAGTTAGATCGGAGACCGAGGTGAAGATTCCGCGCGCGATGGAATCGCGTTCGATTTTGGCGAACCAAATTTCGACCTGGTTGAGCCAGGACGAGTATGTGGGGATGAAGTGAAACCGGACTCGCGGATGTTTGTGCAGGAAGTCGCGCACCGCCTGAGTCTTGTGCGCGGAGAGGCTGTCGAAAATGATGTGAATCCGTTGCCGCAGCGGGCACAGGGCGATCACCTCGTTTAGAAAAGCGACGAACTCGCGGCTGGTGTGGCGGGCGGCGGTTTTGCCGTGGACGCGGCCGGTGGCAGTATGAGCGCTCGGGACTCATATTTTGTAATTGGAGTTACCAGCCTACTCGGGTGTGGCTCAGTTTTTTTACGTTATTTTGCCGAGATGCTGCTGGGGTACTGGCTTGTGCTTTCTGTCCGCAGAAGCCTGGTGAGCGCAGAAAGGATCGAACCCTCCTTAGTTAGGTAGCAAG
>CAVVYF010000030.1:0-53774 GCA_963752375.1 Terriglobia bacterium | reverse complement strand
CCGCACCGGTAGCAGCTTCCATTGCGCGTCATGATGGATCCGCAGAAGCTGCAGGTTGTGGCGCGGGCGCCCTCGCCCGCGTGGCGGAATCGCCTATCACCCTCCCCGCAGCACCGCTCGCTCCGCCGCCTGTGGCAGCTTTATGGGAATGAAATACTCTTCCGGATACAAATAGTCTTCCCCGGATTCGTCGATCACCCGAACCTGGTGGCTCCTGGAAGCTTGCTCGTCAGCGAGAGCCTGATAAACCTTCCGTAACTCCAGGGAGGCGGGGTAGTCCTTGTTCAACACGCAAAGGACAAACCGAGCTTCTCCCCCTCGAGGGACAGTCTTCGGATTACTCGATAATCCTTTTGATCTTGTGCTCTTTCGTGCCAATCCCATGAGCTTCGTACCAGTGAACCTCGGCCTGGCAAATCTTACCATCAGGAAACTCGATGCTTGCGATACCTTTCAACTTCTTCCAGCGGGCTTTCCCGTAGAGCTTCCATAGGCGCTTGCGCTCTCGGATGGCCGTGCCGCTGGCAATGACCTCGACATCCCTGATCTTGCCGACGATGATCTTGCCGACGATCTTGAAATGCATCAGCCAGCACCGCTAAATCCTGCGGAGCTTCGCTCCGCCTGGACGGGTCAGAGACCCGTCCCCACACGACCCAAACCCTAGCTACACCCGCTCGTACTCCCGCAGCTCCCACACCGGTAGCAGCTTCCATTGCGCGTCATGATGGATCCGCAGAAGCTGCAGGTGGGGGCGTCGCCCAGGTCGATGAGGCCGGCGAGAGCGTCGGCGGCATGGACTGAACCGGGCGTCGGACCTCGGGGTTCGGACCTCTGGTCGGAAGCAGCCGAGCCGCTCACTTCGTCTCCGCCTGACGGTTGAGGTCCGGCGCCCGGCGTCCGCAGCCTGAGATTTTCGAACAGCATGCCCTGCTGGCCGGTGAGGAAGCGCAACTGCAGCCAGCGGAAGATGTAGTCCATGATCGACTTGGCGAAGCCGATGTCGGGATTGTTGGTCCAGCCGCTGGGTTCGAAACGGGTGTGGGCAAACTTTTCGCAGAACAGTTTCAGCGGCACGCCGTGTTGCAGCGCGATGGAGACGGCCAGAGCGAAGCTGTCCATCAGGCCGCTGACCGTGGAACCTTCCTTGGCCATGGTGATGAAGAGCTCGCCGGGTTCGCCGTCGGGATAGAGGCCGACGGTGATGTAGCCCTCGTGTCCGCCCACGTTGAATTTGTGAGTGATGGACGCGCGCTCCTCCTGCAGCTTGTGGCGGACGGCGCGCGGCGGAGCGTTGAGATCGTCTTCTTCGACGATGCTGCGCGGCAGCCGCGGCGCGGCATCGCCCTTCTTGCTCAGAGCGGTCGTGGTGCCGGACGCGCTCAGCGGTTGCGACTTCTTGCATCCATCACGATAGACGGCCACAGCCTTCAACCCCAGTTTCCATGCCTGGAGATAGCACTCCATGATGTCTTCCACGGAGGCATTCTCCGGCAGGTTCACTGTCTTAGAGATGGCGCCGGAAATAAAAGGTTGCGTCGCCGCCATCATTTTCAAATGCCCCATGTAATGAATCGACCGCGTCCCCTTGGCCGGCTTGAACGAGCAGTCAAAAACGGCAAGATGCTCATCCTTAATATCGGGCGCCCCTTCAATCGTCCCGGTAGCGTCAATGTAAGAAACGATCTTGTCAGCTTCGTCATGGTCATACCCCAGCTTAAAAAGCGCTGTGGGCACAGTATTATTCACAATCTTAATCATCCCCCCACCGACAAGTTTCTTGTACTTGACCAGCGCTAGGTCCGGCTCAATCCCGGTAGTATCGCAATCCATCATGAAACCTATTGTTCCTGTTGGGGCTAGAACGGTTACCTGGGAGTTGCGGTAGCCGTGCTTTTCGCCGTGGGCGAGGGCTTCGTCCCAGGTGGCTTTGCTGGACTCGTAGAGCGGTCCGGGGACATTTGTTTTATTGATGTTATTTACTGACGCCCGGTGCATACGGATTACGTCTAAGAACGGTTCGCGGTTTATGTACCAGCCGGGGCAGGCGCCGCCGGGCATGACGTTTGCACCGAGATTGGTTTCGGCCAGGCCTCGTTGAGTCGGCTCGGTGGCTGGGACTAACGGCGGGCAGGACTCGGCGATGCGGGAGGATTGCAGGTAGGCTTCGCCGCACATGATGGCGGTGACGCAGGCGGCGTAGTCGCGTCCGGCGTCGGAGTCATAGGGGAGGCCGGCGGCCATCAGTAACGCGCCGAGGTTCGCATAGCCTAGCCCTAGCGGACGGTAGTCGTGCGAGTTCTTCGCGATCATCTCTGTGGGGTAGCCGGCGTTGTCGACCAGGATTTCCTGCGCGGTGATGAGGACATCGACCGCGTGGCGGTAGGCTTCCACGTCGAAGGTGCCGTTGGGCGCGAACTTCAGCAGGTTCAGGCTGGCCAGGTTGCAGGCGGAGTCGTCGAGGAACATGTACTCCGAGCACGGGTTACTGGCGTTGATGCGGGCCGTGTTCTTCGAAGTGTGCCAGCGGTTGACCGTGGTGTCGTACTGCATGCCGGGGTCGCCGCAGCGCCAGGTGGCGTCGGAGATCCTGAACAGCAGGTCTTTGGCTTTGAAGTTATGCATGGGGCGCCCGTCGCGAACGGCGCGGGTGGTGAAGCCGTTGTCGCGCAGGACGGAGTACATGAAGTCGTCGGTGACGCGGACGGAGTTGTTGGCGTTCTGGAAGAAGATGGACGAGTAGGCATCGGAGTCGGGAGATGACCCGTCGTATCCGGAGGCGATCAGGGCGTGCGCCTTGGCTTCCTCTTTCGATTTGCATTCGATGAAATCGACGATATCGGGGTGGTCGATGTTGAGGATGACCATCTTGGCGGCGCGGCGAGTCTTGCCGCCCGACTTGATGACGCCGGCGAAGGCGTCAAAGCCCTTCATGAAGCTGAGCGGACCGCTGGCGGTGCCGCCGCCGCTCAAGCCCTCAGTCGAAGACCGCAGGGACGAGAGATTGGTGCCGGTGCCAGATCCCCACTTGAAGAGCATGCCTTCGGTCTTGGCCAGAGTAAGGATGGAATCGAGCGAGTCCTTAACCGAGTTAATGAAGCAGGCCGAGCACTGCGGCGTCTTGTAGCCGGTGACGCCGAACTCGACGCGGGCGCTGGCCGGGTTCCAGTGCCAGTTCTGGGCGTCGGAATCGGGCTCGATGCGGTCGCAGCCTACGTTGAACCACACCGGAGAGTTGAAGGCGGCATACTGGCGCAGCAGGATGTGGGACAGCTCGTCATGGAACGTTGCGCCGTCTTCCGGCGTCTTGAAATAGCCTTGCGACAAACCCCAGTCGCGGATGGTCTCGGCCACGCGCGTCACCAGGGCGCGGACTCCACTCTCGCGCTCGGGCGTGCCGAGGGTACCGTGCAGATACTTGCTGGCCACGATATTAGTGGCGGTCACCGACCAGTCTTTGGGGACTTCGACATCTTTCTGTTCGAAGATGGCGTTGCCCTTGGCATCCGTGATCAAGGCGGTGCGCTTCTCCCATTCGATCTCGTCGTAGGGAGATACGCCAGCCCTGGTAAAGAAGCGGCGGAAGCTGAGGCCTGGGGCCTTCCTGGTGGCGGTGTTTACCGGGGTCGTGCTGGGAACGGGCGTGGTCTCGGCGGTGGGGGCTCCTGCTTTTACCTCTGCCATTGCTTTCTCTTCTTTCCTGTGGAGTCTGTATCTTGATCAACTTCTAATTTTCAGTATCGCGCAAATCCGGGTTGCTTTAAAAACCAGTTGTTAGTTTCTGGTTCTCTGTTCCCAGTTCGGCGCTTTCAGAGAGCCAGCGTTGCAATGCGTTGCAGGCGGCATGACGCTGAGTTGGGTCTTCGATGACCGCATAGCGGGCGAAGCATCGGCCTGTGGCCAGGCGTTCGCGTTGCGGACTGCCGGGCAGGAACAGGCAGCCGAGGGCCATCCCCAGGTCATCGGTCTCGGAGATCTGGAACAGGGCGAGCATGCGCTTGCCTCCGCTGGCGGGGGCTACGATCTCTTCTCCCAGGGCGAAGACGCCAGGCTTGCTACAGACCAGCGCCACACTCAAACTGTCGGTACAACGGAACCAGCGGGACCACTGCACGCGGCGATAGTCGAACGCGGGCTCGACTCCGTAGCGAGCAAACGACTCACTGACCATGCGTTCCAGAACTTCCATTGCAACCTCAATTTCCAGCCTCGAAGGGAAAGGGGCTGCCAGCCCTCACTTCGAGGCATTTTCCACAGCCTGACTTGTCAACTGTCGTCGCTCCCTCGGGAGGAGTTCAGCAAAGCGCAATCAAACAGCAACGAGGGAACGGCCACCGCACCAGCAACCCGCCCAAGAACGGGACCATCTTTATCTATTCAGCCGGGCCGCCCGAAGTCACCTCAACCTCGACCGACCCTTTGTTTTCTTGCTATTGCCCAGCCTCGTTACGTCTCTATTTCGAGGACGTTCAAAGCCTTATGGGATGCAAACAGTACGCCCGTATGTTGGGGCTGTCAAGAGGGTATCCCCATATATTGTATCTCAGTCTTAGCAAGTGGGATGCCGCCCCCTCGGCCAGGCTTTTCCACAAGGCTGGGTTTTGGGGGTACTCCGGGCAAAAAATTCGGTGGCACGATGGTGTTGTGCCACCCGGATCTACTGTGTTTGCGAATTCCGTGGCCCAGTCATGGCCCAAACTTCGAATGCCGGTCACGCCATCATCTCGGCTCGGGCTGAGCTCCTGCGCTTGAGGTCCGAAACGGGAAAATCTCGCCGGTTCAGCTGGGGCCACTTTTCGACGTCGGCACCCATGGTTACGTAAACATCCTCAAAAATTTCCCGGGGCGCGATTCTCAGGGTGCCGTCGGAGGACTCCACGAGGTAGTCGCCTTTTTGGCCGCGATGTTCACGTCCGAGCGCATCCCGAAACTCCAGGGGAGCGGTGAGCTGCCGGGCCCGGATCAAAAATCGCGTGCGATAGACCTGCCATTCGACTTCTGCTTTTCTCACGTTATTCCACCCTTGGGGGAGGGACGATTACTGGAATTTTGGTTATCGGCAAAACGCAGTTTCTCTGGCTGGACTTTCCGGTGAAGGTGAAAACGAATCTACGCGCGATCGGTGGCACGGTCAATCCCCAAGTTCGGTGCAAATCTGAAATTCTCCGAAGGAAATCTCCGGGGATAGAGCGCGATGAGGGAATACGCGAACAGACGCTGCTGGAGCGGCGATATGGCCCGGGCCTGGATGCCGATCAACGAAACTGTGTACCTCCCGTCTGGAAATTTTCCACAAGCCGAGGCATGAAATCGAGAGCGCCCGCGGAGATCCTGCCGCCCGAACAGCGCAAAGCATGAACCACGAAGGACACGAAGGTACACGAAGTAAGGTCAAAAGCGTTTACTTTGTGTCCTTCGTGGTTTATGAATCCATCCGCCTATTGGTGCCTGAAGGCGGAACGCGGTAAAGTATCGGTTTCGTATGGCGAATGAACAGGAAAAGGAAGCCGCCGCGCGCGCCAGCCTGCGCTTCGTGCGCGATGGCGATGTCGTCGGGCTGGGAACGGGATCAACCGCCAGCTTCGCGGTGCGCTATCTGGGCGAACGGGTACACGCCGGGCTGAAGATTCGCGGCATACCCACTTCGATTCACACCCAGGAACTGGCGTCCAGCCTGGCCATCCCGCTCACCACGCTGGACGAAGTTCAGGAAATCGACGTCACCATCGACGGGGCGGACGAAGTGGATCCGCAACTCAGCCTGATCAAGGGCGGCGGCGGGGCGCTGCTGCGGGAAAAAATCGTGGCGTCCGCGACTCGCAAATTTGTAGTGATCGCCGACTCCACCAAGCAGGTCCCGATGCTGGGCAAATTTCCCGTCCCCGTGGAAGTCATCAAGTTCGCCGAAGCGCTGGTGGCGAAAAAAATTGCCGCCCTGGGCGCTGCAGTCCAGGTGCGCGCGGATTCCTCGGGCCGCAAGTTCATCACCGACGAGGGCAATCATATCCTCGACTGCAATTTTGGCCAGATTCCCGATCCGCCGGCACTGGCCCGCGAACTGGAGAGGATACCCGGCGTGGTCGAGCATGGATTGTTTATCGGGATGGCGGCCCTGGCCTTGATCGCGAAGGGCGATCAGGTGATCGAACTCACGCGCGAAAAGCGCTAACCACAGAGGACGCGGAGGAAAACCAGGATCCGGCGCTGCTAGGCAATTTCGCGCAGCGCCTGCAACAGCGTTTCCACTTCTGCAGCGGTGTTGTAGTGCGCCAGACCGATGCGCAGGAAGCCGCCATCCTTCTCGACATCAAGCCGTTCGGTGAGATTCAGAGCGTAGTAGTTGCCGTCCCAGGTAAAGATGCCGCGCTCGCCTAATCGGGTGGCCAGCTCCAGCGGAGTGTGGCCGGCGATGCGCACCGCGACCGTGGGACAACGGCGGTCAAGCTTCGCGAGATCGCTGATGCCGTAAAACTTCACTCCTGGAAGCGCGAGCAATCCCCGAATCAGAGTTTCCGTCAATCGGTGTTCGTGCTGCTGGATAGCGCCGTAAGCCGCCAGCAGTGCGGCGCGGCGCGTGGTTGCCGAAGGGTCCGCCTGGCGTCCCAGATCGGCCAGATATTCCACGCAGGCGGCGATCCCGGCGATGCATTCATGATTCAGCGTGCCCCACTCCCAGCGGTTGGGGATGGCATTGGTATTGGCGCGCACTTTGTAAGGTTGCAGGTGCTTGAGATGCTCGCGCTTGCCATAGAGAATGCCCATGTGCGGGCCGAAGAACTTGTAGCTTGAACACACCAGGAAATCGCAATCCAGGGCGCGAACATCGATGGGACCATGGGGCGCATAGTGGACGGCGTCAATGTATGCGAGCGCGCCTTTCTGATGGGCCAGGCGGACAATTTCCTTCACGTCATTGATAGTGCCCACTGCATTCGAGGCATAACCCATCGCTACCACCCGGGTCCGGCTGTTGAGCTTTTGCGCCAGGTCAGCCATGTTGAGGGTGCAGTCTTCCGGGTTGACGTCCACGAAGCGGATGGTCGCGCCGCGCTCTTCCAGCGCCCGCCAGGGCGAGACGTTGGCGTCATGATCGAGGTGGGTGAGCAGAATTTCGTCGCCCGGACCGAGTTCGCGGCCGATGGAGCGGCTGATGGCGAAGGTCAACGTGGTCATGTTGGGGCCGAAGATCACTTCATCCTGGTCGCAGCCAAAAAAATCCGCCATGGCGGCACGGACCCCGGCGATGACGCCATCAGTGCGCCGGCTGGTGGCATAAGAGCCGCAGGTGTTGGCGTTTGAGTTTTTCAAATAATCGCTGATGGCATCGATCACGCGCTGCGGGACCTGGGTGCCGCCGGGGCCGTCGAGAAAGACGGCCGGCTGTCCGGCCACGGTCTGCGCCAGCGAAGGAAATTGGGCGCGCACCCGGGTGAGATCGAGGGCGGCGGTTTCAGTCGATGCAGTTGGCATAAGGGTCCTCAGGTAGCGCCGGCGTCCCGCCGGCTGTCCCGAGAGCGTCCCGCCCTCGGTTGTTTTCCAGCCGCCATTCTCATCCCATCATGGTGGTGTGTTCAGGCTGGATCTTATAAATCACGCGAGTCTCGGTCGGCTGCCGGTAAGGATACTTGTCCACGCCCAGATACTTCTTGGCCATCTTATCGATGTGCGCGTCGGCGCCCTCCTCGGTGATTTCAACCACGCGGCCGCGGATTTCGAGATAGCGGTAGGGATTCTCCGGATCGACGATGGCCAGGGCCACGCGGGGATCGCGGCGCACGTTGCGATCTTTCTGGCGGCCCTTGGCGGAATTGAAGATGACCAGGTCGCCCTCCAGGTCGCACCACACCGGCGTCACCTGGGGGCGACCGTCGGGCATCAGAGTGCCCAGACTGGCGAAGGCGCGCTTGCTGAACAGATCACGATATTTTTCCGGAATGGCTGAGGACATGCATACCTCCTGTGAAGCCTGGTGAAATATTTGGTTTGGAGATTATAGACTCTCAGGGCTTGGTGGGAAGGTCAAAGCGCCCCGGATGGCGGGTCGGTTTCGTGATATGACCCGGCAAGGGCATCAACCACCAAGGACACGAAGTATCACGAAGGCTTGTTTTTCCATGGCTCCTTCGTGTACCTTCGTGCCCTTCGTGGTCTCCCAAACGACTCCCTATCGCGCCCTGGGTAGCTTTTGGCAGCCAGCCACAATCGATTACAATGGGCCGCTTTTACGTCCCAAAAAATTCGACGATGCGCACTTCCCAATCATGCAGGCAGAAAATGTGGGTTGCCGTGGCGGCATGGCTGCTCGCCGCCGGCGTGGCTTCCTATGCGCAGACGGCGCAGCCGAAAGCTCCGCCCACCGTGGTCTTCATGACTGACTTCGGCGTGGTGGACGATTCAGTGGCGCTCTGCAAGGGCGTGATGTATTCCATTGCGCCCGAGTTGCGCATCGTGGACCTCACTCACCAGGTCACGCCGTTCTCCATCCTCGACGGCGCGCGTTTTCTCTACGGAGCGACGCCTTACTTTCCTGCTGGCACGGTGTTCGTGGTGGTCATCGATCCGGGGGTTGGAAGCGCGCGCAAGGCGGTGGTGGTGAAGTCGAAGCGAGGGCAGTATTTTGTGCTGCCCGATAACGGGCTGATGACGCTGGTCGCGGACCGCGATGGAATTGAAGCGGTGCGCGAGATCACGAACCGTGAGTGGATGATCGGCGCAGCCTTGTCGTCCACGTTCCATGGACGGGACATTTTTTCGCCAGTGGGCGCGCACCTGGGCCACGGCGAGGACTGGACGCGCGTGGGGCCGGAGATGGCGGTAAACCAGTTAGTCCGGCTCGATCTGGTGGCGTCCCGGCTGGACGAACATGGACTGAGCGGCGAGGTGATCGCCACCGATGGCCCTTTCGGCAACCTGGTGACCAACATCAGCGGCGACGATTTTCTCAAGCTGGGTTACCTTCACGGGCAGAATGTGCATGTCACCCTGGGCAAGACGGAGATGAATATTCCGTTTGTAAGGACGTTCAGCGACGTGGCTTTGAAAAAGCCGCTGCTGTATATCGATTCGCGGGGTCACCTGGCGCTGGCGGTAAATCAGGGCAGCTTCGCTGCTGCATACTCAATCGAGCCGCCAACCCCGATTCTTCTTCCTCGCGCGAAGAACTAATCTCGAAGACCACGTGGGCGAGGGCGCCCGCGCCACACTGGCTCTACGGAGTGGGCGATTGCTCGACGTCTTTCGCCATTTCAGGCAGCACTGCACGCAGCAGCGCAACAAAGTCAGATTTCACGCGCTCGCCGGTCTCGAGTACTTCTTCGTGGTTGATGACCTGGTCGAGGATCCCAGCCGCCATGTTGGTCACGCAGGAGATCGCCAGGACTCTTATGCCCATGTGGCGCGCGGCGATTACTTCGAGGACGGTGGACATCCCCACCAGGTCGGCGCCAATGGTGCGCAGGTAGCGGATCTCCGCCGGTGTCTCATAATTTGGCCCCAGCAAGGCCGCATAGACTCCCTGATGGAGCGTCTTGCCAGCTTTCTGCGAGGCCTGCAGCGCGATGTCGCGATAGGGCTTCCAGTAGGCCTGCGTCATGTCCGGGAAGCGCGGGCCGAAGCGGTCATCATTCGGGCCGGCCAGCGGATTCTGTCCCTGCAGATTGATGTGGTCGGTGAGCACGACCAGCGCACCCTGCTGGTACTCCCGATTGATGCCGCCGGCTGCGTTGGTAAGAATCACCGCGTGTATGTTCATGCAGTCGAACACGCGCATGGGAAAGGCGACTTCCCTGGCGGAGTAGCCTTCGTAGAGATGCACCCGGCCCTGCATGACGGCCACGGAGACGCCGGCGGCGTTGCCGATCACCATCTGTCCCGCGTGACCCACGGCAGTCGAGCGCGGAAAGAATGGAATGTTGGTGTAGGGAATGCGCGTGGCTTCTGCAAGTTCATCGGCGAAGCCACCCAGGCCGGAGCCCAGCACCAGCCCAATCTTCGGGCGCAGCGTGGTCTGGGAAAGCAGGAACTTTGCAGCTGCGGCGGCGTTGGTAAAGTCGTTGGGGGTACTCATGGTGCCGGTAAAGACTCAGTTGTCAGTTCCCAGATGATAGTTCTCAGTTGTTTTGCAGTGTACTCGGGGCCGTCGCCGAGCTGCCAGAAATTTATGGCACAAATAAAAGCCGCTACCAGCAAGGCTTTTCGGGGATTTTCACAATCCAGGGTGGTGTAAGTTTTTCCGCCGCAACGGGTCTGAGCAGCGGAAAATCAGAGTCGCTGGAGGAAAACGTGGCTGTAATTTCCGCACCTTGCACCAGGAACGCGGCAGGTGGCTGTGCACGGGCTGCACTCGATTGATTTTCCAGCAGATAAAACGCTCCGTTTTTTATTGACTCTAAAATTAGAAGGAGTAAAAACAAACTCGTTCTTTGACAGCTTCTGAAGTTTTCCCGGTTGGTGCGGCGTCCGGGGCTCAAGCCAAGTCACTCTCTGCATCGCAAGATGACAGAGGGAAGGCGGGCAAGGGTCTATAGCAAAGCGCTGGTCGAGGCGAACAAGAAGATATGTCGGAGGCAGGATAGAGTCCCGAGGCGTTAGGCAGGTTTGTCCGGTTGGCGGTGAGCCCGGAGCCCAAGCATGATCGCGTGCGGCAGCCCGCAAGGGTAGCTGCGAGAGCAGGTCGGCGAGGGTCTAAAGCGAGCTACTGGCCGAGACGAATGGGCGTAACATCACCTCGGGGCTCTTATTTTTTGCGGGTTACGGTCCCTGTACTACCTGCAGCTTTTCTGCCGGCGCCAGGCGGGCGCGAAAGATAGAGTTGGTCGCAGCCACTTCGCCGACTGCATCCACATGCACGTCGTAGGCTCCCCGCGGCAGGTTCTCCGCAAATGGAATTTCAAACTCGTCGGTGTCTTTGTTCAGGGTGAAGTGCTGATAGCCGACGGCGGTGGCGCGGCCATATTCGTTGACCGCGAGAGCAATCACGGTGAAATCGAAGTCGTCCCCGGTCTGATTGGATACGCGGATGGCGGCTTCCAGGCGGTGGCCCGTCACTTTGGGCTTTCTGCTCCATTCGACCACCAGCGGGGCCACCGCGGGCAGGATGAATTCTTTTTTCTTTTGCGCCGCAGGTTTGCCGCTATCGGTGACGGTGACGATGAAGCGAAAGCTGTCCACTTCGGTGGGGATGCCGCTCAGAGTGCCGTCGGGGGCCAGTTCGATACCCGTGGGTGGGGTCCCGGCGGTCACTTCCCAGGTTAAAGGAGTGATGCCGCCTTGCGCCTCCAGCTTGAAGTGATAGGGCCGGCGCGGAAACGCTTTGGGCAGGGGAGCAGTCGATATCACAATGGGCTCGCCGGTAGCCGCACCCTGCTGGGCGTTGGACGATCCCAGCAGAGCCAGGCACAAGATTGCCGATCCCGCGACCCTCAGTTTCATAGCAGTCTTAGATGGCACTTTACCACCGTAAGGACCGCTTAAAACGCCCGGAAGGCCAGTACGATGGAACGTAGTGCTCCCAAGGTACCCCTACACTCGACTCTTGCCGCTCCGTCACGGTAAGCTAAGTGGTTTTGTGGAGGGCGTAAGAAATGCAAGATGCAGTCGCCAAGCTTTGGCCGGAGATCCAATGGATCGAAGACAAGAAGCTGCGCAGCCAGGTGACTCAGACCTGGGTAAAGGCGTTGGAGCGCAGCCCGCTGAAGCCCAGCGATCTGAATTCAATTCCGTTTACGCTGCTGGTGCCCAACTGCCCCATCACCTTCATGGAGCACAAGCGTTGCGTGGTGCACATCGCGCGGCAGAGCGCTGAAGCCATGCAACAATTCATGGGGCGCGCCTTGCCCATCCACATGGATACGGTAATCGCGGGCGCCATTCTGGCCGATGTAGGCAAATTGCTGGAATACGAACTGGGGGCGGACGGCACGAGCCGTCAGAGCGAGCGCGGAGAGGCGTTGCGCCATCCTTTTACCGGGGTCGCGCTGGCGCTGGAATGCGGCGTGCCCGACGCGGTCTGCCATATCATCGCGGCCCACGCCGCAGAAGGCGACCTGGTGAAGCGCACCACCGAAGCCTACATCGTGCATCACGCCGATTTCATGGCGTTCCTGCCCTTCAAGAACCCTAAAAACATCAAGTTGAAATAGGAGACTTTGCGTTGGCTACGAGACCAGCAGTCGCCAAAGAAACAATTACCGCCGGCATGTCGCGCTGGGCTGCCGGCCTGAGCTATCCGCAGCTCTCGCAGGAAGCGGTGTACCAGGCCAAGCGCTTTCTGCTGGATTCCGTCGGCTGTGCGCTGGGCGGATACCAGCAGCACGATGTGAAGATCGCGCTCGAAGTGCTCGACGAAATTGCCGGCAGCGGTCCGGCCACTGTGATTGGCACCGGCAAGCGGATCGACCCAGTCTCGGCTTCGCTGGCCAATGGATTGATGATCCGCTGCATGGATTACAACGACATTTACTGGAAGCAGGACCCGTCGCATCCCTCCGACATTTTTCCCGCGGCGCTGGCCGGTTGCGAGCGCGCGAAAGGCGATGGCAAGGAGTTGATCGTCGGGCTGGTCCTGGGACACGAGTTCGAGATGCGCTTCTGCGAGGCTGCGTTTCCCGGCATTCGCGAACGCGGCTGGCATCACGCCACGCTGACGGCATTCGTCTCGCCCATCGTGGCGGGCCGCGCCATGCATCTGGGATGGGAGCAGATTCAGCATGCCATCGGCATCTCGGCCAGCCGTCATGCCACGCTGGGCGCAGTCACCGCCGGCAAGCTGACCATGATGAAAAACACGGTCGATCCCATGGCCACGCAAAGCGGAGTGCTGGCCGCGCTCATGGCCGAGAAAGGTTACACGGGACCTGAACACGTGGTGGACGGCAAGGAAGGCTTGACCCACTGCTTCGGCCCGTCGTGGAAGTTGAACCTGCTGACCGACGGGCTGGGCGAGTCGTGGCGCATCACTCAGTGCGGCATGAAGGCATTCCCTACTGAGGCGCTCACCCACACGCCGATTTCAGCGGTGCTCGATATCGTCAAATCAAACGACCTGAAGCCGGAGCAGGTAGAGAAGGTGCAGATACGTTCGCTGGCGCGGGCGGCGGATATTCTTTCCGATCCCAGCAAGTACGATCCGCAGTCGAAAGAGACGGCCGACCATTCGCTTCCCTATGTGATTGCGGCGGCGATTGCCGAGCGCCAGGTCACGCCGGTGCAGTTCGAGATGAACAAGATCATGGACCCGACGATCCGGGCGCAGCTGAAAAAAGTTGAAGTGGTGGCCGATCCTGAGATCGAGAAAGTTTTTCCTGCCTTGCAGCGTGTGATCGTGAATCTCACCACCACCGACGGCCGGACTTTTACCAAGCAACTGGATTATCCCAAGGGCGATCCGCGGAACCCGCTGACCGATGCGGAAGTCGAGGAGAAGTTCGCGGCGCTGGCGGAAGGTGTACTGTCAGAGAGGGCACAGAAAAAACTCAAGGACGCAATCTGGAACCTGGAGAAAGTTGGATCGGTGAGCAAGCTGATGGCGTTGATGAAGGCGGATGTCAGGAAGAAGGGGGCACGGAAGTCGATGACAAAGGGATCGAAAAGGCGATAGCTGTTGCGGGACCTGCATGCCAAGCTGCGGAGCAGCGTCAAGAGTGTAGCCCGGGGCGTAAGCCCCGGGTAAGAGGGGAAGCGAATCAGCCCGGAATGGACGAAAGAAACCGGCGATGCAGACGTTTTGTTCTCACGAAATTTGCGAGGATCAAGAGGCGAACGCCGATATAGCCGGGCCATGATCAGATGATAGGGGTCCTTCGACTTCGTATCTGCTTCGCGGAGCGAAGCAGATACTCCGCTCGGGATGACATGTAACAAGGACCAGGGGTGTTTATGGGGCAGACTATCGTTGAGAAGATCGCGCAGGCGCATCTGGCTGAGGGGCCGAAGCGGCCTTTGCGCACTGGGGACTTCGTCGCCATCCGGCCGCACCGCGTGATGACGCATGACAACACTTCGGCTGTGATGAAGAAGTTCCAGACCATTGGCGCGAAGAAGATCCAGAATCCCAAGCAGCTGGTCTTTGCCCTGGACCACGACATCCAGAACCGGGAAGATTCGAACCTGCACAAGTATGAGGCCATCGAAGGCTTTGCCAAATATCACGGCGTGGATTTCTACCCGGCGGGTTCGGGCATTGGCCATCAGATCATGGTGGAGCGCGGGTACGTTGTGCCCGGATCTTTCGTGGTGGCTTCGGACTCGCACTCGAATATGTACGGCGCGCTGGGGGCGGTGGGCACGCCGATCGTGCGCACTGACGCCGCGGCGGCGTGGGCGACGGGGGATTTCTGGTGGCAGATTCCGCGTTCTATCCAGGTGGTGCTCGAAGGCTCGCTGCCTGCGGGCGCAACCGGGAAAGATGTGATCATTACGTTGTGCGGAATTTATAACCACGATGAAGTTTTGAATTCGGCCGTCGAATTCAGCGGGCCGGGCGTGGTCAGCCTCTCCATGGACGCGCGTTTTTCCATTTCCAATATGTCCACCGAGTGGGGGCCGCTGGTGGGATGGTTCCCGGTGGATGAAGCCACGATCAAGTATTTGAAAGCGGTGAAGCAGCGCCTGGCGGCGCTGGGCGTAGAACGCTTCACGGACGGCGACATCGCAAACTGGTCGGAGAATCCGCCACGGCCCGACCCCGATGCGGTCTATGCCGCCCGCATTGTGCTCGACTTGTCGCAGGTGACTCCGCACGTTTCCGGACCCGATACGGTGCAGACCATGTCGTCGCTGGCGGAGATCGAGAAACAGAGGATTCCGATCCAGAAGGCTTATCTGCTTTCCTGCGTAAATTCGCGAATTGAAGACCTGGCCGCCGCGGCCACTGTGCTGCAGGGCAAGAAAGTTGCGCCGGGAGTGAAGTTGTATTTGGGCGCGGCCAGCAAGTGGGTGCAAGAGGAAGCGGAGCGGCGGGGCATCTGGCAGACCCTGCTCGATGCCGGCGCGAACCCTTTGCCGGCGGGCTGCGGGCCGTGCATCGGCCTGGGCGTCGGCCTGCTGGAGCCGGGCGAAGTAGGGATTTCCGCAACCAACCGGAATTTCAAAGGCCGCATGGGATCGCGTGACGCCAAATGCTATCTCGCCAGCCCGGAGGTGGTGGCCGCTTCCGCCGTGGCCGGCTACATCCGCGGACACTCCAGGATGGCGGACCGCAATCCGGCGCGCGACTACAAGGAATTTCCCAGCGGCGCTGCCGCCGAGAAAGTCGAGATTCTGCCCGGCTTTCCCGAGCGGGTGCGGGGACGCCTGGTGTTTCTGCCGCAGGACAACGTCAACACCGACGCGATTTACGGGAAGGACTACACTTACCGCGACGACGTCACCCCGGAAACCATGGCGAAAGTGGTGATGGAAAATTACGATCCGCAATTCGCCAAGCGCACTCGCGCCGGTGATGTGGTGGTGAGCGGCTTCAATTTTGGAACGGGTTCGAGCCGCGAGCAGGCAGTCACCTGCCTGAAGGCGAAAGGGATTCCGGTGGTGATTGCGGCCAGTTTCTCACAGACTTATTTGCGCAATGCATACAACAACGGATTCCTCTGCGTGGAAGTGCCCGAGTTGGTGAAGCGGCTGCGCGAGCAGTTTGCTAAAGAAATCAGCGCCAAGGAAAAGACCATCGTTCCCGGGGACGAGATTGATATTGATTTTACTTCGGGGCTGATCAGCTGGCGCGGCGAGAAATTCGCGTTCCCTGCGCTTGGCAGCGTGCCACAATCGTTGGTTATCGCGCAGGGTGTGGAGAATCTGGTGGCGAAGCGGCTGGGCTTGGGCTGACCCGGTTCGATGTGGGGCGGGCGCCCTCGCCCGCCAGGCGGTGCCGAGGCAGAAAATCAGTCGGGCTTTAGACCAGGTTGTTTCCGGTGGTAGGGGTCCTTCGACTTCGCATCTGCTTCGCGAAGCGAAGCAGATACTCCGCTCAGGATGACAGGAGGAGAATTTCGAGGATGGCGAAACACACTGTAGTCACGATGCCGGGCGATGGAATCGGAAACCAGGTTCTGCCCGAGGCTCTGCGGGTTCTAAACGCGGTCGGCTTCGACGCTGAGTATATTCATGCCGACATCGGCTGGGAGATCTGGTGCAACGAAGGCAATGCGCTGCCGGATCGGACGATTGAGTTGCTCAAGAAGCACAAGCTCGGATTGTTCGGAGCTATCACATCGAAACCCAACAAGGAAGCGCAGGCCGAGCTGAAGCCGGAGCTGCGCGGCAAGGGCCTGGTTTACTACAGCCCGATCGTGACCATGCGGCAGAAGTTCAATCTGGATATCTGCATGCGGCCCTGCATCGGGTTCATCGGCAACCCGCTGAACTACATTCGCAAGCGCACGGACGGCGGGTTCGACGAGCCCAAGGTTGATACCACGGTGTTTCGCCAGGGGACGGAGGGGATGTACGTGGGCGTGGAGTGGACGAACCCGCCGGAGAACGTGCGGGCCGCGCTGAATACGCATCCCCGCTTCAAGACATTCAATAGCGTGCCCGGACCTGATCTTGCGGTGAGCGTGCGCATCATTACGCGGGCGGCGGCGCGGCGCATCGTCACCGCGGCTTTTGAATACGCGAAGAAACGCGGATTCAAGGGCGTCACCATTTGCGAGAAGCCTAATGTGGTGCGCGAAACTTCGGGGATGATGGAAGAGACGGCCAAGGAAGTGTCCAAGGGCTATCCCGGCATCGCGCTGTGGTCCACCAACATTGACGCGCAGCTGATGTGGCTGAACAAGAATCCCGAAGAGTACAACGTGATCGTAGCGTCAAACCTGTTTGGCGACATCCTGTCCGACGCCTTTGCTGGACTGGTGGGCGGACTGGGCTTTGCCGCTTCCGGCAACATCGGCGACGAGGTCGCTGTGTTTGAGCCGACTCACGGGTCGGCGCCGAAGTACGCGGAGTTGAATCCTCCTATTGTGAATCCGATTGCCATGGTTCTCTCCGCAGCCATGATGCTTGATCACATTGGAGAAGGCGCGAAAGCGGACCGTATCCGTACGGCGATTGCTCAGGTTGTGCAGGCAGGCAAAGTGCGGAGTTACGACATGATGCGGATTTCGGGCGGCGCGAAAGCGATTGGGCAGGGCGCGGCCAGCACGGTGCAGATGGGCGATGCGATTCTGGCGAAGTTGAAGTAGCTTCTCGGTCCCCACGTGGACTACGGGCAAGTATGACGGATTCGGCTGAAAAATCGGCGGGGACCGGAGAAGCCGGGCATTGCGGCAAGGGCGTGCGCTCGGATGTGCACGTGGCCATTGAGGGGAGGGACAGCGGCGGCCTCGAGATCACGATGCAGTCGCGGGTCGCGCCCTACTACGGCGATGCGATTCTGGCGCAGGCCCGGCAGGTATTCGACGTGCTTGGCATCAAGCATGCCCAGGTCGAAATCCGCGATGAGGGCGCGCTTCCGTTCGTAATTTCCGCGCGGATTGAGACTGCGGCGCGCCGGGCCGGGCTGGGCCTGGGCCGCAAGGCTTCGCCTGAGAAAGTGACGCTGCCGGAGCCGTCGCCGCGCGATCGCTTGCGCCGGTCACGTTTATATCTTCCCGGGTCCGAGCCCAAGTACTTCATCAACGCGGCGCTGCACGGGCCGGATGCCATCATTCTCGATCTGGAAGATTCCGTCCATCACGCGGAAAAGGATGCCGCGCGCATTCTCGTCCGCAATGCGCTGCGGGCGGTGGATTTCGGCAAATGCGAGCGCATGGTGCGCATCAATCAACTGCCCATGGGACTGGAAGACCTGGCTGAGATTGTCCCCGAATCACCGGACCTGATGCTGCTGCCCAAGGCGGAGCTTCCTGAGCAGATCGCGGAAACCGATCGCATGATCGGGGAACTCAAGGGGCGCTACGGCATTACGCGTCCCATCTGGCTGATGCCGATTCTGGAGTCCGCTCTCGGTATTGAGAACGCGTCAGCCATCGGACAGGCCAGCAAGAACGTGGTGGCGCTCACCCTCGGGCTCGAAGACTACACCGCCGATCTGGGCGTGGCCAAGACCGCCGAAGGCCGCGAGTCCCTTTACGCCCGCTCGCGTCTGGTGAATGTGGCGAGGGCGCTGGGCGTACAGGCCATCGACTCCGTTTTTGGCGATGTGGGTGACATGGACGAGCTGCGACGCTGGGCAGAGAGTTCGCGTGCGCTGGGCTTTGAAGGCATGGGCTGCATTCATCCCGGGCAGATTCCGGTGATTCATGAGGCCTTTGCGCCTTCGGCTGCCGAAATCGAAAAAGCGACAAAGATTGTGGCGGCATTCGACGATGCACAGCAGCGCGGGTTGGGCGTGGTCAGCCTGGGATCGAAGATGATTGATCCGCCGGTGGTGCAGCGGGCGCAGAAACTTGTGGAACTGGCGAAGCGAATGGGGAAGACTCCGTGAAGGCATCCGAAAAAAGCTTTAACCACCAAGGACACGAAGGTGCACGAAGGAATTCCTTCGTGATCCTTGGTGTCCTTCGTGGTTATCGGTTTCAGGGAGCGGAATGACGGATCGAGCCGAGCTGGTGCAGAACGCTGCGGGGCGCATGGTCCCGACCATGGTCAATGGCAAGCCCCAGATTCCCTACCTGGGTGTAGCCAAGTACCAGCCGCGCGGCCGCAAGGCGGCTCCTCCGGTACGTTCGAGCCGGGATTATCCCGACAACGGCGACAAGCGCGTTCCTGATCTTGAGACTGCGTTGCGTAAATGCGGGCTGCGTGACGGCATGGTGATCTCGAACCATCATCATCTGCGCGACGGAGACCAGGTCGCGCTCATGATGCTGGAGGCGGCGGCAAAAATTGGCGTCAAAGATTTGCTCTGGTTTCCCAGCGCATCGTTTCCTTCGCAGAAAGCGGCCATCGACCTGATGCAGTCGGGCGTGATCCACCACATCGAAGGCTCGATGAACGGGCCTCTGGGCGACTACTGCACGCAGGGCAAGATGCGCGGCCTGGGTGTTCTGCGCTCGCACGGCGGCCGCTGGCAGGCCATCCAGGATGGCGAAGTGCACATCGATATCGCGGTGATCGCCGCGCCCACCGCGGATTCCTTCGGTAACGCCGACGGGTCGCATGGCAAGTCGGCGTGCGGATCACTGGGCTTCGCGCTGGCCGATTCGATCTATGCCGACAACGTGATCGTGGTCACCGACAACCTGGTTCCCTTCCCCTGCATTCCCTGGCAGATTCAGGGCAACAACGTCGATCATGTTGTGGAGGTCGATTCCATTGGAGATCCGGCGAAGATTGTTTCGGGCACCACGCAGATCACGCGCTCGCCTGACCGGCTGCGGGTGGCGGAGTACGTGGCCCGCTTCCTGCGCGACGCCGGCATCATGCGTAACGGATTTTCTTTTCAGGCGGGAGCGGGCGGCATCGCGCTGGCGTTCGTGGACCACCTGCGCCGCATGATGAAAGAGGCCGACGTGAAAGCCCGCTTCGTGCGCGGCGGATCGACCCGCTACCTGGTGGAGATGCTGCAGGAGGGCTTGACCGACTACATTCTCGACGGGCAGACTTTCGATCTGGACGCGGTGAAATCGATCGCCAGTGATGCGCGGCACGTGGCGACTTCTCCGTTTACGTCATACAACTATCACGGCAAGGGATCGTTCGCGTCGATGCTCGATGCGGTGGTGCTGGGCGCGACCGAGGTGGATGTGAACTTCAACGGCAATGTGGTGACACACTCCGATGGCAGGCTGCTGCACGGCATCGGGGGCTGGCAGAACTGCCTCGAGGCGGGATGCACCATCCTCGCGGTGCCATCTTTCCGCGATCGGATTCCGGTGATCGTCGATGAGGTGACCACATTGACCGGGCCCGGCGAACTGATTGACGTTGTCGTCACCGAGCGCGGGATTGCCATCAATCCGCGGCGCCAGGATTTACTCGATGCGGTGAAAGGATCGAGCCTGCCGGTGCGGCCGATTGAGGAGATCAAGGCGGAAGTGGAACGCATCTGCGGCGGCAAGCCGGCGCGGCCAAAGCTGGGCGAGCGTCCGGTGGCAGTCATTAAGTGGGTGGATGGGACTGTGCTGGACACAGTTTGGCAGGTGGGGTAGGAACTTCAAGCCACGGATTTGCGCGGATATTCGCGGATTTAAATTCCTAAAGGGTTATCCGCGACGATCCGCGTTCATCCGCGGCCTGAATTTTTCCGCTACTCATTCTTCATTGCGTCTATCAACTGGAAAAGCTGGGTGCGGTCCACCACTTCGACAAACGGCTTGCCCTGCGTCTTATTGCTGACCACATAAATCGTTGGGGTGTGATTGATGCCGACG
The DNA here is from genome assembly GCA_963752375.1 of Terriglobia bacterium. Taxonomy (GTDB): domain Bacteria; phylum Acidobacteriota; class Terriglobia; order Terriglobales; family Acidobacteriaceae; genus JAIQFF01. The sequence continues at coordinate 33,465 of CAVVYF010000030.1, read as the reverse complement.
CGCTGGCCGACGTTCTTGTCCTGGTTGATGGCGGCTGCGAGCTTGCCTTGCGGATCGACGACGAAGGGGAGTTCCACTTTGTGGTCGGCGGCGAACTTTTCCGCAAACCCGCGCAAGGTTGGCGGCGTGATCTCTGGCTGGTGCTGGAAGATGTAGTCGCGAAACTCGTTGCCCAGCTCTTTCGACTGGGTGTCGAAATAGCGTGCAATGACGGCGGCATCGTATGACCAGTTGTGCATGGGCAGCGGAAAGTCATGGCGGACGACGGGGATCTTGTAGGTGCGGGCAGCCTCTTCCACCAACGGAGCGGCGCGGCGGCAGTCAGGGCACTGCAGGTCCTCAAAAACCACCAGGGCGACCTGGGCCCCTTTGGGGGGCCGGAGGGCAGGATCGACAGTCTGAGCTGAAGCCAGGGAAGCCACCAGCAGAAAGGCCAAGGCGAATGCAGTGTGGGTAGTCATAATTATTTGGATGCAGGTTCGGCTATCGTCTCTAACTCATTCTAATTCTACGGTAACCGTGGCTTGCCCCAAAAGCTCAAACCACCAAGGACACTAAGGTGCACGAAGGAACCCCTTAGAGCAGGCGCAGTTGGCGGCGCTCAAGAGCGAGCAGTTTTTCCTTGATGAGAAGGCCGCCGCCGTAGCCGGTGAGTTTGCCGTTGCTGCCAATGACGCGATGACAGGGAATCAGAATGGGAATTGGATTCGAGCCGTTGGCCAGGCCAACCGCGCGCGAGGCCTTTGGGTTCCCTATGCGGCGGGCCAGTTCGCCGTAAGAGATGGTTTCTCCGTAGGGAATTTCGCAGAGGCGATTCCATACCGAAAGCTGGAACGGCGTGCCTTTGGGTGCGAGGGGCAGGTCGAAGGTTTCCAGGTCTCCGGCGAAGTATGCCCGCAGCTGGCGAATTGTTTCGTCCAGACATTCCGCGTTTTCACGCCCGCGGGGATCAGATGCAACTGGATTTCTTCCGTTAATAAAATCGATGCGCCGCAGACCGCGAGCGTCGGCAACCAGCAGCAAAGGCCCGACTGGGCTTTCGATACGGGCGCAGCCGTTGACGCTCGCAATTGCGGTCCCGGTCATGATTGCTGAGTAAAACATTTAACCACGGAGGACACGGAGAAAGGCTTCCTGTCGGGAGGCTTTATTCAGATTACCGCTGCCTGCTCGCGCCGCTTGGACTGGATCTCGATGAAAACGTGCACCAGCGAAACTGCCGCCGGTGTGACGCCGGGAATACGCGAAGCATGGCCAAGGGTGCGGGGACGGACCTTGATGAGCGTTTCCTGTATCTCGCGCGACAGGCCACTGACCGAACCGTAGTCGAACCATTGCGGAATGGTGTGCTGCTCGGCTTTCTTGAGCCGCTCGATGGCGCGCTGCTGTTGCAGCAGATAGCCGGCGTACTTGATTTCAGTCTCGACCGACTTCAGTTCGTTGCGAGTTGCCGAGGAAATGGCGGCCACGGATGGGCGCGGATTTTCACGGATTTCTTCTTCGAAAAACTCCGGGGCGAGATCGCGTAGAACAGGAAGCAGACGCTCGATGGTGATTTCCGGGCGCTTGAGCAACTGGGCCAGGCTTTGGCCGATGGCGGAAAGGCAGTCGTTGGCCGTTGGCTGTTGGTCGTTGGCCCCGGCCGATTGCTCGGCTGGGCGGTCGAGGGCGTCCGCCCCTACGTGGTCTCGGATGATTATTTCCAGCATTCCGAGGGTGAGCTTTGATTTCTCCAGCACCGCTTTCATGGATTCGTGGCGTTGCTGCTTGGCCTCGAAATCGGACCAGGCGGCGTCGGATATCAGGCCCACGCGGCGGCCATGCGGAGTCAGGCGGCGGTCGGCGTTGTCGATTCGCAGATGCAGGCGGAACTCTGCCCGCGACGTAAACATGCGGTAAGGCTCGTTGGTGCCCTTGCTGATCAGGTCATCGATCAGGATGGCGGTGTAGGCCTCGGTTCGATCGAGCACCAGGGGTGCTTCATTCTTCGCCTGCAGGGATGCATTGATCCCGGCCATCAGGCCCTGGCAGGCGGCTTCCTCGTAGCCGCTGGTGCCGTTAATCTGGCCGCCGAGAAAGAGGCCGGCAATTTTCTTGGTCTCGAGGGTGCGTTCCAGTTCGGTTGGGTCAATGGCGTCGTATTCGATGGCGTAGCCGGGACGCAGCATGTCCGCGTTTTCGAGGCCGGAGATCGACTTCAGGATCTCCATCTGCACTTCGACCGGCAGGGACGTGCTCATGCCGTTGACGTAAATCTCGTGCGTGTTCAGGCCTTCGGGCTCAAGGAAGAGCTGGTGCGTGATCTTGTCGGGAAACTTGACGATCTTGTCTTCAATCGAAGGGCAGTAGCGCGGCCCTACGGAGTGTATCTGTCCGCTGTACATGGGGGAGCGGTGGACATTTTCCCGGATGATGCGATGCGTTTCCGGGGTGGTCCAGGCAATGTAACAGGGAACCTGCGAATCGTGGTGGGCCACGCGCCGGGTGCGAAAGCTGAACGGGGTGGGGTCGGCGTCGCCGGGTTGAATCTGAAACTTCGACCAGTCAATGGTGCGCCCGTCGAGGCGAGGCGGCGTCCCGGTCTTGAGCCGGCAACCGCGCAGGCCAAGTTGCTTCAGGGCTTCGCCCAGCAGCACCGCAGCCGGTTCACCCGAGCGGCCCGCGGGGTACTGCTGTTCGCCGCAGTGGATCAGGCCGTTGAGAAAGGTGCCAGTCGTGATAATGACCGCGGCCGCGCCGACGCTGCGTCCATCGCGAAGGCGGATGCCGGTGACTCGGCGGCGCTCGCCGTCGCTGGCCGCTGTTGCGCTGCCGGCTTGGGATTCGGAAGACCAGTTTTCAGTTGATAGTTCCCGGTTCTCAGCAGTTTGTGTTGGGGAATTTGTCAACGACCAAGGGCCAACGACGAACGACGGTTCTACGATTAAATCCGCGACTTCCGCCTGCTTGATCTTCAGGTTGGGTTGCGATTCCAGGACTTCGCGCATCTTCAGGCGGTAGGCCTGCTTGTCGCACTGTGCACGAGGCGACCACACCGCCGGGCCGCGGGAAGTGTTGAGCAGGCGGAACTGGATGCCGACCGCATCCGTGATCTCACCCATGATGCCGCCCAGGGCGTCCACCTCGCGGACCAGGTGTCCCTTGGCAATGCCTCCGATGGCGGGGTTGCAGGACATCTGGGCGATGAGATCGACGTTGAGGGTGTAGAGCGCCGTCTTCAGACCCATGCGGGCCGCGGCCATGGCGGCTTCGCAACCGGCGTGTCCAGCGCCGACGACAACCACGTCGAATTGTTCGGTGAAGGGGGGCACGGCTGGCTTCATTCTAACAAGGTCTGCTCATCTGAACTGAATGGCTAGAATTGGGGGCCACCGATGTCAGTGAAGCTGGCTTCCTGCCACTGCGGCGAGGGAAAGTACCAGTGGCTGGCGCCGGCTTCGTGATTATTGCCGCCGGCGCCATAGGGAATGGTGGGCGAGCGCCAGTAATCCATGCCCACCTGGAGCAGGGCGCCGGGAGAAATCAGCACCCGGGCCCGGACGGTGCAACCTTCGACCTTGCCAGGCGGCAGTGCGGCACGCGCAGATGGGCTCCAGAAGTGCCATACCCGATCGCTGCGCCGGCCCACGGCCAGTACCACCGAGCGATTCCGCGGATCATAGGCCAGGGGAATGGGGTCGTGCGCGTCGCTGGCAAACCACGGGTTGCGTTGGTAGAGCCCGCCGCGAACCTGGCCGGAGTCGTCATTGAGGACAACCCTTCTGCCATCGATCTGGCAGGTCAGCCTGGTCCACGCGACCTCGACCTGGGCCGATTCGTGGCCTCGCACTCGCGTGTCCGCAATGGCGATGCCCCAGAGCCGGGCGGAACTGAAGCTCGAAGGGGCGCGTACCGGATTCACGTATCCAGCCTTGTAACTCACTTCGTCCGGAATTCGGGGATCGTTCGCAACCACGAACGCCGATGGACTGGCGCCGCGTCCCAGGGGCGTGACCACCACGATGCCTGAACTGAAGACCTTGTGGGGAACAATCGCGACCACCTTTTCCAGGGAGAGGGATTTGAAGGCCATTTCGCCTCCGCCAAACAGCACTGCGCCATCTTCACAAGATTCCTGCCGCTGACCTCCACCCTGGTGCCTTCAGGGCCGCTGGTGGGAGAGAAGGTGAGTATCTCCGGCGGACCAGCCTGGGCCGCAGCCGAGAGTCCTGCAAACAGCAGGAAGGCGCGACCGGCAGATTTCGCGATGGCGATCCGGGGGCCGCACTTTGATGGAAACAATTTCCCTCCCAGCTCTTCGGGTTCACAGTACGTGAAGGTCGCGCGGGATGCTGTGATGTCCGTCACAGAATGTCCGGTAGCGCCGGCATCCTTCTACTGCCAGCGGCGCTACAAGTTGCGGGCTGCGGGAGGCGCCCTTATAGTTAGTGGCTGTTCACAGGACAGTCTTAAATTATGGCGAAAGCAATCCCTATCGGGGCGCGGGGCGAAGTCGAGCAAACCGTCGAATTGAAGCATACCCTGGCGGCGCATAACCCCAATCTTCCTCCCGTGTATTCCACGCCTGACATGGTCCGGTTGATGGAGATTGCCTGTTTCCAGGCCCTGCAGCCCTTTTGCGAGGACGACGAGATTACCGTGGGGACGGCGATCAACATCGAGCACCGCGCCGCCAGCGGGATCGGGGCGAAGATCCGGGCGGAAGGAGTTCTGGAATCCTTCGATGGAAAGTTCTATACGCTTCGCGTGACCGCCCGGGACGATGCCCAGGAGATTGGGCGAGGCACGGTGGGCCGGGCCGTGGTGAGCGTGGGAAAGTTTCTGGAAAAGATGAACTTGGAAAAGCGGAACGCGGAAAAGACGAACCTGGAAAAGATGAACTTGGAAAAGATGAACTTGGAAAAGATGAACTTGGAAAAGATGAAAAAAGACCAGTGGCTAGTTTTTAGTTGTCGGTTCTCAGTTATGGCTGAAGCGCGGGGAAGGACCGAAGCGTTGCGGGCCATGCATCGCGGGCTCTTGCTCCTGCCTAATGCCTGGGACGTGGCCAGCGCGCGCGTGATTCAGCAGGCCGGCTTCGCAGCGATAGCGACCACCAGCGCCGGCATCGCTTTCAGTTTGGGATATCCCGACGGGCAGCATATTTCGCGCCGGGAGATGCTGGAAGCCGTCCGGCGAATTGCGGCTGCGGTCCCGGTGCCGGTCACGGCCGATGTCGAGGCGGGATACGGCGATCGTCCCGAAGATGCCGCCCGCACGGCGCAGGAGGTCCTGGCTGCCGGCGCGGTGGGGATGAATCTCGAGGATGCCACTGGCGATCCGCAGCGTCCTCTCCTGGATGTTGCCCTGCAGGTCGAAAGAGTGAAGGCGGTGCGGGAGTTGCCGATCGTTTTGAATGCCCGCACCGACGTTTACCTGCTCGAGATCGGGCCGCCGGAAAAGCGTTATGACGAAGCCCTTCGACGGCTGGCGGCGTTTCGCGATGCCGGCGCGGACTGCGTCTTCGTTCCCGGCGTGCGCGATCCGGGAACCATCGCCCGCATGGTGAAAGACTTACAGTGTCCGGTCAACATCCTGGCCGGCCCGGGACTTCCCCCGGTACCGGAACTGCGGAGTTTGGGCGTGGCCCGGGTGAGCCTGGGTTCGGGCCCAATGCGGGCGACCCTCGGCCTGCTGCGTCGCCTGGCGGAAGAGCTCAAGCATGCGGGAACCTACACCGCACTGGAAGACGCCATCCCCTATGCGGAACTAAACCGCATGATGGAATGATCGGGATTTGGAACCATGGAAAAAGTGGTTCAGGGCGTTCTCGACTATATCCGCCGCCAGGACCTTCTGCACGCCGGCGACCGGGTAGGTGTCGCGGTCTCAGGCGGGGCCGATTCGGTCGCGCTGCTGCGCATCATGCTGGAGTTGCGGCCGGAACTCGGTGTCGTGCTTTCCGTCGTCCACTTCAATCACAAGCTGCGCGGGGTTGAAGCCGAGGCTGACCAGCAGTTCGTGACGCAACTTGCCCACCGGCACCAGCTGGAGTTGCACGTCAGTGGGGGCGACGTCGCGGCCCATGCTCGAAATCAGCACCTCGGGATCGAGGCCTCCGCCCGCCAGCTTCGCTACCGGTACTTCCGGCAGCTGTTCGAGGAGCAGAGGCTGAACCACGTCGCTACCGGGCACACCTTGGACGATCAGGCTGAAACTGTTTTGCTTAGAATTGTTCGCGGAGCCGGGACCCGCGGACTGGCTGGAATTTATCCCCAGTTGCAAGTTAGAGGTTCTCAGTTCTCAGTGGTGCGTCCGTTGCTGCAGACCCGGCGAAGGCTGCTGGAAACGTATCTTGCAAAAATCGGTCAGGAGTGGCGCGAGGACTCAAGCAACCGTGATCTGCGTCATGCGCGCAACCGGGTGCGCCACGGAATTGTGCCGCGGCTGAAGCGCACTCTCAATCCGTCGGTACGTGAAACCCTGGCGGAGACTGCCGACATTGCGCGCTCCGAGGAAGAGTACTGGCAGAAAGAAGTTGACCGCATACTGCCTGAAGTCTGGCAGGCGGAGCGCCGGGCCCTCGAACCCATCGCACTGGCGGCCTTGCCGCTGGCGTTGCGGCGGCGGGTGGTGCGGGCGGCAGCGGAGTCGCTGGGGTTGGGGCTCGAGTTTCGTCACGTGGAAGAGATTCTCGACCTGAGCCGCACCGGAGTCCGGTCCGCGATGTTGCCACAGGGCTGGGTCCTTTCCTGGTCTCAGGGCGGGCTGCAATTCGATCCTCCGCCCCACGCCGCGGCTGCGCGTTCAGACTATCAGTACGCCTTGCCGGTGCCTGGCGCGGTCGAAGTTCCTGAAATCGGGACACGGTTTGAGGCGGCGTTGGTGTCGGGCAGCGCAGCCTCGGGTTATAATCCCGACCACATGCTTGATCCGGCATTGCTGCAGAAGGAGTTGACCGTGCGCAACTGGCGCGCGGGTGACCGCTACTGGCCGGCGCACAGCAAAGCTCCGAAGAAGATTAAGGAACTGCTGCAGGAGCGGAAGTTGACCGGTTCAGAGCGCAAGCTCTGGCCGGTGGGCGTGAGCGGACAGGAAATTGTGTGGGTGCGCGGCTTTCCCACGCCGGCCCGATTGCATCCGCAGGACGGTACCCATGGGGCCCTGGTAATTCGAGAGTTGGCCAGTGTTGGAGGAGCGAAGCATGAATGAGTTCGCAAGGCCGGGCCTGCCGCGCACCGTGATTCCCGCCGAACAGATACAGAAACGGGTGCGGGAAATGGGACGGCAGATCTCCGACGACTATCGCGGCCAGTCCATCCACCTGCTGGCCATGCTGGAGAATGGCTTCATCTTCATGGCCGACCTGGTGCGGGCGCTGGAAGTTCCGGTGATCTGCCAGTTCATCAAGCCCAAGTATCAACTGCAGGAAAAGGACGGCTCGGGCGGGGTCCTGGAGATTTTCTTCAGCCACGAGCCCGATATTCGCGGGCAGAATCTGCTGGTGGTGGAAGGCCTGGTGCATTCCGGGATCACCACCGAATTTCTGATGAGCGATCTGAAGGCAAGGGGCGCGGCCTCGGTGAAATTGGCCACCTTGCTGGACCGGCAATCCGCCCGCCGGGTGCAGCTACAGCCCGATTATTTCGGTTTTCTGGTGGATGAGGCGTTTCTGGTGGGTTACGGTTTGGGCTCCCCCGAGCAGACCAACCGGAATCTCCCCTATATTGGCGCTGCAAGCTGAACCGAGCCTATGACTTAAGTCATTGGCAGAAGGCCGACCTTTTTTCCCCTGAAACGGTTAGAATATGGTTCTGGCAACTTGTCCAATCCAAAACCTGTGGCTGGGCATCTAATTAGTGTGCCGCCATGGTTCGCGTTGGCGTGCGTTTTTATCAGGAGTCTTCGGTGAATTCTACAGTTAAAACAGTGGTTTTCTGGTTGGTGATCGTGCTTTCGGCCTTCCTGCTCTGGCAGGTGATGAAGGCGGGAAACGCGGGGCAAAAAGATAAGTCGGTAAGTTTCTCGCAATTTCTGACCGATGTGGACCAGGGCAATGTGAAAGAGGTCACCATCAACGGTCAGGAAGTCCGCGGCACCTACCGCAACGATAATTCCGCCTTTCATACCACCGCCCCGTCCAACTATCCCGACATGATCAAGACGCTGCGCGACAAGGGCGTCAGCATGAATATCCGCGACATTACCAGCGGCAGCTGGCCACTTCAGTTGCTGGGGACGTGGGCCCCGCTGATTCTGCTCGCGGCCCTCTGGTTCTTCATGATCCGGCAGATGCAGACCGGCGGCAACAAGGCACTGTCCTTCGGCAAGAGCCGCGCCCGTCTGCTCTCCATGCAGCAGAAGAAAGTCACATTCAAGGACGTTGCCGGGGTTGACGAAGCCAAGGAAGAACTGAAAGAGATCATCGAATTCCTGCGCGAGGCACAGAAATTCCAGAAGCTGGGCGGACGCATCCCCAAGGGCGTGCTGCTGGTTGGCCCTCCGGGAACAGGCAAGACCCTGCTGGCCCGGGCGGTCGCAGGCGAAGCCAATGTTCCGTTCTTTTCCATCTCCGGTTCCGACTTCGTGGAAATGTTCGTCGGCGTGGGCGCCAGCCGGGTCCGCGACCTGTTCGAGCAAGGCAAGAAAAACGCTCCCTGCATTATCTTTATTGACGAGATCGACGCCGTCGGACGCCATCGCGGCGCCGGCCTGGGCGGCGGTCACGACGAGCGCGAGCAGACCCTGAACCAGTTGCTGGTGGAAATGGATGGTTTCGAGTCCAATGAAGGTGTGATTCTGATGGCCGCCACCAACCGGCCCGACGTCCTTGATCCGGCGCTACTCCGCCCCGGACGCTTTGACCGGCGGGTAGTCGTGAGCCGTCCCGATGTACGCGGACGCGAAGAGATCCTGCGCGTGCATACCCGCAAGATTCCTTTGGCCGACGATGTGGACCTTTTCGTGTTGGGCCGCGGCACTCCGGGTTTCTCCGGCGCGGACCTGGCCAACATGGTGAACGAAGCGGCGCTGGCGGCGGCGCGGCAGAACCGCAAAGCCGTCCTCATGTACGACTTCGAACTGGCCAAAGACAAAGTCCTCATGGGCGTGGAACGCAAGTCCATGCTGCTCTCGGATGAGGAGAAGAAGAACACCGCCTATCACGAAGCCGGCCATGCCCTGGTGGCGGCGTTGTTGCCTCATTCCGATCCATTGCACAAAGTGACCATCATTCCTCGTGGAATGGCTCTCGGCGTCACCATGCAATTGCCTATCGATGACCGGCACAACTACTACAAGAACTATCTCGAAACCTCGATTGCCATCCTGATGGGCGGGCGCCTGGCGGAGGAGATGTTCCTGGATTCGATGAGCACCGGCGCCGGCAACGACATTGAACGCGCCACCGAACTGGCGCGCAAGATGGTTTGCGAGTGGGGCATGAGCGATCTGGGACCGCTTACCTTCGGCAAAAAGGAAGAGCAGATCTTCCTGGGCCGCGAAATTGCGCAGCATCGCGACTACAGCGAGGCCACGGCGGTCAAGATTGATGCGGAAGTGCAGAAGCTGGTCAAGCGCGGTTACGACTCCGCCAAAGACCTGCTCCATTCCAACCGCGATGTGCTGGTCAGGATTGCTCTGGCGCTGATCGAACGCGAAGTGCTGGACGCAGCCCAGATCAAGATGATCATCGACGGTCAGGAGCTGCCGAAGATCGTTCCTCCGCCCAAGCCCGACGATGGCGTGCAGCAGGTGATCAAGCCCGACCTGCAGCCGGGACGGGCCAAGGGCGGCGAACGGCCGGCGCCAGCGTAATCAGTCGTCAGTCTTCGGTCGTCAGTCTTCAGAAAACATTGGGGCGGCTAAACGCCGCCCTTTATTTTTTGGCGATGGGGAGTTGCAAGCGCTGTCATCCCGAGCGCCGGACGAGCCGCGCTTGCGCGGTGAGGACAAGTCGAGGGACCTGCTTTTCAGCGTGAACCTGGGTATGGCTGCGCTTCTTGGCAAATCCAGACGACTTAGCGGCACGACTGAAGGCGGGCTCTTCCCGAAAACTGCTTGAAATAGAGTTTTTCCGCAGCCTCTTCACTTGTGCCACCTGTGTTGGATATGGTCGCCGCTTCAAGGCGCTGCGGTGTGCTGTGCATTCACGCTGGACGAGCTAAACCTCAGCGGCTAAAGCCGCCTCGTCCGGGGGCTTTTGTGGCACGACTAAAGTCGTGCCCTTCCACATGCCCTTCCAGTCGTGGCCTTCTCCTCGTGGCCTTCCCATGGAGCGCAGGAAAATTCAGGCTGCGATCGCGATCAGCGGCTTTGTACGCTCCAGAACTTCGCCGATTTCGACTGCCGGCACGCCCGCGGTTTTGAGATCGCGGAGCAGGCTGGGAGCATGCTCCGCGGCGACTGCGATTAACAATCCCCCGGCGGTTTGCGGATCAAACAGGATCGTTCTGAGCTCCTCAGGAATTGCTTCGTCGTAGCCCACCGTACACTCCGCGAAATCGCGGTTGTTTTTCAGGCCGCCGGGGAGGTCGCCGGCGCGAATGCAATCCAGAGCGCCTTCGATGACCGGGATTTGATGGAGGTGGAATCGCAGCGAGACGTTCGAGGCCAGGGCCATTTCGCGGGTGTGACCGATCAAACCGAAGCCGGTGACGTCGGTCAGGGAGTGAACGGGTCGTTCGTTGTTGGTCGTTGGTCGTTGGCCCAATGCTGCCGAGCTTTGCTCGGCCGGACGGCCGAGGGCGGCCGTCCCTACGTGGTTCGTGGTGGAGCAGAACGCGGTGATGACTTCGCTGGCAGTCTTGTTCAGCGTTGTCATGGAGCGGGTGGCGGCGTCGATCCAGGATTGCTTTGCCGTGCCCTTCTTGATTGCGGTGGAGATGACGCCCGTACCCAGGGTTTTGGTAAACAGCAAGCGGTCGCCGGGGCGGGCGCCGCCATTGGTGAAGACCCGGTTGGGGTTGATGAGGCCGGTGACCGAATATCCGAATTTGGTTTCCTCGTCGCGGATGCTGTGGCCGCCGACCACCGTGCATTTCGCTTCCGTCATCTTTGAAAGTCCGCCGGCCATGATTTGCTCCAGCACTTCCAGGTCGCCCTTCGCAGGGAAGCACACGAGAGCGAGCGCGGTAACTGGGCGGCCGCCCATGGCGTAAACGTCGCTCAATGCGTTGGTGGCGGCAACCTGGCCAAAAGTGTAGGGATCGTCCACCATGGGCGTGAAGAAATCGACGGTCTGCACCAATGCCACGTCGGGAGCGATCTGGTACACGCCCGCGTCATCGGCATGATCGAAGCCCACCAGCACGTTGGGATCGTGCTGGCGCGGCAGCTTGCCCAGCACCTGATCGAGAAGCGCGGGACTCAGCTTGGAAGCGCAGCCACCGGCTTTGACCGTCTCGGTGAGCCGGACTTTGACTTCGGGCATAAGACATTCTAGAAGAAATGGAGGCCGGGCGTCCCCGCCCGGCTAGACGGGCGCGACGCCCGTCCTCCATCCTTCCTTCTCTGCTTTCAATTACTTCGCCGCTACCTCCGTCACCCGCAACTCAGGATATTCATGGTTCCAGTCAGCGGTGACGTGTTCGAAGATCAGGCGAAAGGGCTTGCTCTGGGCCGGCGCCAGGGGAGCAACGCGGAGATCCACCGCCTCGGGGTAAGGACCGCTGGTCTGAAGAATGCGCAGCGGAACATCGTCGGCCTGCACTACCTGGCCGAGTGAATCCTTGAAGCTGACGTTCACCGTGGCATGAGTGACGGTCTTGTCTCCGCTATTGGTAACCGTGCCGTCAAGATAGGTAACGGTGGCCCCCACAAAATTCTCCGCCGCGCTCATTTTAAGATCGGAGAGCTTCAGCTTCACGGCGTAGGGATCGGGCGCATTCGCAATTCTGGAATCGGTGCGCAACAGCAGGGAAGCGGTCACAACCACGATGACCACCAGCACCACCCCGAATACGATCGGAAGCCAATTGGAACTGCTCTCGTCCGGGGTCGTGGGCGTGGGCTGGAGCAGGGTTCCCATGAGGAGATTGTACGGGAATTCGAGATTGGAGATTTCAGGTTGATGATTTCACATTGCAGATTTCATGCCCATTAGAGGATTTCAATCTGAAATCTCGAATCTACAATCTGAAATCGCCTTACTCGCCGCCGACGATCAGACCGTCGATGCGAATGGTTGGACTTGCCATGGCTCCGCGAAATTCCAGGTCGCTGGCGATTTCGGAAATGTTGAAGAACATCTCTTTCAGATTACCCGCCACCGTGATCTCTTCCACCGGGTAGGTGAGCTCTCCGCCAGAGATCCAGAGACCGGAGGCGCCCCGGGAATAGTCGCCCGTAACCAGGTTGGCGCCGTGGCCGAGAAATTCAGTGACGTAGAGGCCTTCGGGAATGTCCGCGATAATCTCCTTCGGAGTCTTTTTTCCCGCTTGCAGGAAGTAATTTCCGGGGCCGATGCCCGGAGTGCCGGCCAGCCCGCGGGAGGCGTTCGCGGTAGTCTGGAGGCCGAGTTTCTTTGCGGTGTAGGTATTGAGCAAGTACGACTTGAGCACGCCCTTTTCAATCACCACCGTGCGCCGGGTCGGAATGCCTTCGCCATCGAAGGGCGCGGTCCCAAAACCTCCGACCATAGTGCCATCGTCAATGACAGTGACGTGGTCGCCGGCAATTTTTTCGCCCAGCTTGCCCGCCAGAAACGAAGCGCCGCGATAAACCGAGTCTCCGTTGATGCCTTCGAAAATATGTCCCAGGATGGATGTCGCCACCATGGGATCGAGGACGATGGGGACCTTCGCCGTCTTCACCTTGCGCCCGCCCAGCCGCCTCAAGGTACGCTGCGCCGCGATCCTTCCTACTTCTTCAGGAGAATCCAGCCGGCCCAGATTGCGCGCCACCGAGAACCAGTAATCGCGCTGCATGCCGCAATTTTCCGACTGCGCGATGGGCACGGCCGCAACCGAACAATACGACCGGCGATACTCGCCGACAAACCCGTGGGAGTTGGCAAGGACTTTGTGGCCGGTGGCGGCGTCGAACGATCCGCCTTCAGAATTCTTGATGCGAGGATCGTAGTCGAGCGCGGCTTTCTCGGCGCGGCGGGCATAGTTGATGCGCTCTTCGCCCGGCAGAGAGTACACGTCGGCGGAGTAGAGGTCGAGATCACCGGCCAGCGAGCCCAATTGCGAAGCCTCCGGAATGCCGCTGAAGGGATCTTCAGAGGTGATTTTGGCCAGCTCCAGCGCGGACTTCAACATGCGGTCGAGCGCCTCGCGCGAGAAGTCGCTGGAATAAGTGCTGGCCGAACGTTGACCATGGAATACCCGCACGCCGATGGAGCGCGAGCCGGCTTCTTTCAGGGTTTCCACCTGCCCCAGCCGGACGAGGGTCGAGAATTCATCGCCCTCGCGGACAACGCATTCGGCGGCCGTCGCGCCTCCGGCCATGGCGCGGCGGACGATATCTTGCGAGAGATCGCGAAGATCAGTTTTCAGTTCCTGGTTCTTAGTTTCCAGTTGAGTTTGAGGCATAAGATGATTTACTGCATGAACCCGCCGGGATCTTTCTTGGCCGTTCCACCGACGGTCAGGCGATCAACTTTCAGCGTGGGAATGCCGACGCCGACGGGTACGGCTTGCCCGTCTTTTCCGCAGGTGCCGACACCTTCATCGAGCTTCAGGTCGTTGCCGACCATGGAGACGCGGGTGAGCACGTCGGGGCCGTTGCCGATCAGCGTCGCGCCTTTAATCGGGGCGGTGACGTGGCCGTCTTCAATGAGATAGGCCTCGGAGGCGGAGAAGACGAATTTCCCGCTGGTAATGTCCACCTGGCCGCCGCCGAAATTTACCGCGTACACACCGTGCTTTACCGAGCGGATGATGTCTTCCGGATCGTCCTGGCCGGCGAGCATATAAGTGTTGGTCATGCGGGGCATGGGGATGTGTTCGTAGCTTTCGCGGCGGCCGTTGCCGGTGTCGGCCATGCCCATCAGGCGGGAGGAAAGCTTGTCGCTGAGGTATCCCTTCAAAATTCCTTTTTCGATCAGGACGGTGTTCTGCGTGGGCTGGCCTTCGTCGTCCACATTGAGCGAGCCGCGCCGCCAGGGCATGGTGCCGTTATCGACGACGGTGCACTTTTCGCTGGCTACGCGCTTGCCGATGAGGCCGGCAAATGCGGAAGTCTGCTTGCGATTGAAGTCGGCTTCGAGGCCGTGACCGACCGCTTCGTGCAACAGCACGCCGGGCCATCCCGGACCGAGCACCACTTCCATCTCGCCGGCGGGAGCTTCACGCGCATCCAGTTGCAGAATGGCCTGGCGGGCCGCTTCTTTCGCAAAATATTCGGGAGTTTTTTCACCGAAGAAGAAGTCGAGGGCTACGCGTCCGCCGCCGCCGGAAGTACCGCGGGCGGAATTGCCTTCGGTCTTGGCGATGCAGGAAACGTTCATGCGAGCCAGGGGCTGAGAATCTTCCGCGAATGTCCCGTCGGAACCCACGACGAGGATGTTGCGCAACTCGTCGGAGTAGCTGGCGCGAACTTCCTTGATGCGCGGATCGTAGGCGCGGGCCGCGGCATCGCCGCGCATGACCAGCTCAACCTTGGCGGTTATTTCCGCATCCACCGAAGGCAGGGTCACCGGGTAAAGACTGCGCGCCGCCTTCTCCTGGAAGCCCACCACTGGCGTCTTGGAAGGGCCGCTGGCGATCAGGGCGGCGGTGCGCGCCGCGTGCAGAATGCGCTCGGACGAGAGATCGTCGGTGTAAGCGTAGCCGGTACGCTCGCCGACCACCACGCGAACCCCGCACCCCGCGGAGATTCCCTGGGACGCGGACTTCACCATGGACTCATCCACCATCAGCGATGTGGAAGAGAGGTATTCGAAATAAAGGTCGGCGTACTCTCCGCCGGCTGAAAGGGCAGCCGCCAGATAGCGCTCCAGATCATGCTCGGTGAGGCCGTAATGCTGAAAAAAGAAGCGATTTTTGTCCACAGTAATTAGATGTCCTTGGGCCGGGAAAGACTCCCCGGAAGGTCTTTTCATTATCCCACATAGGTTGAGGTGGGCCGGGGTGCCTCATGTGAGCCCGCGTGGACTTTCGTGATGGTCATACGTCACAGACACGGATTCGGGAAGGTGAAAGCATCTTAATCATGACCCCCGAAGCCCTGGCTCGCACCATTGAGGATTTTCTCGCCGGCGCGCGCGATGCCATTGTGCTCGATGACGGCGCTGCCATGTTTGACCTGGCGCAGGCCAGGTATTCCGTTTCCGGTGAGCGCAACAAGTGCCTGCTCCACCTGTGGTCGGACGAAAGAAACATGGTCCGGCGAGTGCTGGATGTGGAAATCAAACACGAGGTACTGCGGCTGGCAGTGCAGCGGCTGGGACAGACGCGTCCTTCGAAACTGGAAATCTGCCGGCAGCGCGACCGCCGCACTCCCACCGCGAAGCGCGCTGCCCGTGCGGCTTACCAGCGCAGCTTGCAGCGCACCCTGGAGCGCCGCTTTCCCACTTATCGGGCCTCTCCCCTGACTACTGCTCCGGATCTCGAGCGATCGTTTGGGCCGATTTATGCTCGCGGGCTATTGCGCCGCGGACAGTCCGGCTTCGCGGTTCTGGGCATGAATCCTCAGGAGACCCAGTCTTCGATCGATGCCGCGCTGACCTTTGGAATCCTGTGGCTCGATGCATGCCGCGTGGCGGAAGCCGGCAAAGTAATGGTGGAGGGTCTGAAGCTGTTCTTGCCGGCGGCGACCTCAGAGCTGGCCCGCGAGCGCATGGCACACCTGCATCCTGACGCTGCCAAGTGGCAGTTATACGAACTGGAAAGTCGAGACGACAACCTCAGGGAGATCGAGGTTTCGGACGGCGGCAATGTGCGGACCCGGTTGGTGCACTGGGCCGACGAGGCCCAGGCGCGGGAACGATTTGCTGCAGCCATCGATCGGGTCCGGGAGCTGATGCCCGAAGCTGAAATGGCGGTTCTCTCGCCGGCCGAGATGGTCTTCCGCTGCCATGGACTGGAATTCGCCAGGGCGCGCCTGGCGCACCAGCCCGGTACGCTGTGCCCCACGGCGGAGATCGTATTTGGAGTGGGCGCGGACGAAAGAGTGCTCGGAGAGCAGAATGCAGATGCCTTCCGTCGCCTGGTGCATAGCGTGGGAGAGGTCCGCCATGCTGAGGGCCCGCGAGATCACGCGCTCCGGCGATTGCATCCCGAACGCTGGTTGGAATCTCTGGTAGTGCAGGATGTGGCCGAGGTGGACGAGCGCCTTGATGCCGCCACTCTCTATTCCCAGGTGCCGGCTTTCTCGGCCTCGGACCGCGCCATGATCGATGTGCTGACTACCACGCACGCGGGCAGACTGGCGGTGGTCGAGCTGAAGGCTGACGAAGACATCCACCTGCCGCTGCAGGGTCTGGACTACTGGGCGCGGGTAGCGTGGCACCATGCCCGCGGAGAATTTCAGCGCTTCGGATATTTTCCCCAGCGGGAATTGTCGAGCGAGCGGCCCTTGCTGTTTCTGGTGGCGCCCGCGTTGCATGTGCATCCCGCGACCGACACCTTGCTGCACTACATCTCGCCCGAGGTGGAGTGGACGGTGGTGGGTATTGACGAACGCTGGCGCAGCGGAGTCAGGGCGGTATTCCGAAAACGCCCGCGCGACATGGAACTGAAGATCGACCCGAGATCCCGAGACCCGAGGTCCCGAGACTGCGCCTGACCAGATCGCCCGATATTAAAAAAGGCCTGATGGTCCCCCATTCATTTCGCGCTTTTGCGAAATGAGTGGGGAGGACAACTCAGAACTGTCGCCCGGAATTCAGATCTCATCACCCATTCATCTCGCCAAAGACGCGAAAGACGACCCGCCGGCGACACGCGGAGAAGCCTACTTCTCCGGCCAGGCTCCCAGCAGGCGCCGGACGTCCACCAGTTGGGCCACGTGATATGCGTTGTGGTCGGCCAGCAGCAGGGCTTCGCGCAGGATGGTCTGACCCTCTCCCCACGGAATGTGCGCATAGAGGTCAGTCTTCGGATTCGCAACCAGGTCCTGCATGGCCTTGAGGCCCTGGCGGAATTTCCTGATGCTGGCGTTCCATGCGGCTGAGCTGGGCGGGGCTTCGCTGCGTGGCCAGTAGCCCCTGGGCCAAGCGGGTGAAACATGCTTTCGGTTGCGGCTGAATTCGAGGATGTCCCATTGCGCAATGCGCAGGTGCTCGAGCAGCATCCACGGGGAATGGGGAAATCCAGCCGGCTTCTTTCCCCTGAGGCTGGCCGGGATTCCTGCGATTGCTTCTTCGAAACGGGCGTGAGCGCTTCCGCCTTTGAGCAATTCCAGCAAGTGTTGGCGCAGAGAAGCGTCGTGGTCGGGTTTCATGATCGTTCCCCTTTTTTCGCCGGACTCCAGGTAAGAGATGCCAGAACCAGTTAAAGGTTTTTGCAGAAAATTGACAAGCCCCACGTGGACAGGGATTGCCGCGCCGCGATAACCTGTTTGACCAAGGAGTTCTTATGCGTCTATGGATAGCTTTGCTGGTATCTATTCTAGGAAGTGGACTGGTCTATGCGTTCGCGGCCATGCCCGCGGTGGGCAGCACTGCTCCCGACTTCACGCTTCCTTCACAGGATGGCACTCAAGTCAGTCTCAGCGATTTGCGGGGAAAATGGGTGGTGCTCTATTTCTATCCCAAGGACGGGACCCCGGGATGCACCATCGAGGCCCACAACTTTCAGCGCGACCAGCCGCAGTATTCGCAGCGCAACGCGGTCGTGGTGGGGGTCAGCGTGGACACCACCGATTCCCACAAGGAGTTCTGTTCCAAGGAAGGCCTGAACTTCAAGCTGCTGGCCGATACCGAACACAAGGTGGTCAAGGAATACGATTCCACCATGAATTACAAGGGTGCGGAAATCGCGGCGCGCAATACTTTCATCATCGATCCGCAGGGCAAGATTGAACGCGCCTACACCAGCGTGGATCCCAACAAGCACAGCCAGGAAGTGCTGGCGGCCCTGGACGAGCTACACGCCTCAAAGTGATTTGCTCCCGAACTGGAGATGAAGAATGGAGGACGGGCGTCCCGCCCGTCCCGCGTTCAATCCTCGGAACGCAATGCCTTCCCGTCACCGTTTAAACTGTGAGTATGAACGTCCAACCCGATCAACTTCCGTATCGCGATTTCTATCGCATTCTGCTTACGGCGGTTGGTCCGCGCCCCATCGCCTGGGTTTCCACGCTCAATAAGGGACACCTGAATCTGGCGCCATTTTCTTTCTTCAATGCCATATCGGCGAAACCGCCGCTCCTCGGCTTTTCCCCGTCGCTGCGCCAGGTTGCGGGCCAACCGGCCCCCAAAGACACGCTGCGGAACATTCGCGAGACGGGTGAATTCGTGGTCAACGTGGTCACCTTCGCGCTCGCCGAGGCCATGAACCTGACCAGCGGCGAGTATGATCCCTCGGTGGACGAATTCGCACTGGCCAAGCTGACCACCCGGCCCTCCCAGGTAGTGCGGCCGCCACAGGTGGCGGAATCTCCGGTCAGCTTTGAATGCAAGCTCAACCGGATCATCGATTTCGGCACAGAGCCTCAAAGCAGCAGCCTGGTGATCGGCGAAATCGTGTGCGTACACATGGAGGAAAGCGTTATGAAGGAGGGGCGCCTGGACCCGGACTCGCTCGACCTGATTGGCCGCATGGGTGGCACGCAATATTCCCGCACCACGGAACGCTTCGACATGAAACGCCCTGAACTGCAGCGCCCTTGAGTGCGTTGCCCACCAACAATTGGCGCGTTCACCTCTACAGTGAAGTCCTTCCCGAGCTACTTGATGAGCCCGATGGCAGGTCGCGCGGCAACCAAGTAGCATTAACCAAGAACAGAAAACAAACGGTGTGAAGTTATGGCTTCCAGCCGGGCGCGCGACGCCGCGCGCAGGCCGTTCCCGCAAGTTCTCAAATGATTGCGCCCAATCAGGCGAAGGAGATTCAAATGAAAATCACGAAATCATTAATACTGGCATTAACTGTCGGATTGTTCTTAAGCACATTCGCCATGGCGGAAGATGAGCCTTCCGAACAGGTAAAGCGCCTGGACGCCTCGGCGGCTGTGCTGGATGAAATCATGGGAACTCCCGACAAGGGGATCCCGGAAGAAATTCTCGGCTCGGCCGAATGCGTGGCCGTGGTCCCGTCCATGGTGAAGATAGGGTTCATCTTTGGCGGCCGCCATGGACGAGGCCTGGCCACTTGCCGCACCAAGTCCGGATGGAGCGCCCCTGCCCCCTTCACCATCACCGGCGGCAGCTGGGGACTTCAGATTGGCGGCGAGGCGGTTGATCTGGTCATGCTGGCCATGAACGACCAGGGCATGGGCAAAATGCTGACCAGCAAGTTCAAGATCGGCGCCGACGCATCGGCGGCCGCGGGACCGGTCGGCCGTCATGCCTCGGCGGAAACCGACTGGAAGATGCGCGCCGAGATCCTGACCTATTCGCGGGCCCGGGGAATTTTCGCCGGCATCACGGTGAACGGGGCGTCCATCAAGCAGGACAAGGATGGCACGCGCATCCTTTACGGCAAGATGATTCCTGCCGCCCAGATTCTCAAAGGAGAGGTGGCCCCGCCGGAAGGATCGCACCAGTTCATGGCGGCAATCAGGAAGTACGCCAACCAGGCGCAGGTGGCCGAAGCCTCGGAACACCGGACGGAAGGCACGACCTCCGCGTCTGAACCGCACGCCCGGATGCTGACCACTTCCGAAGCGCAAAACGCAATTCAGCAGAAGCTGAAAGAAGAGCCGGGATTGAACAGCACCAACGTGGATGTCTCGTTGACCGCCGGCGAAGTGAAGCTTTCGGGATCAGTTCCGAGCACCGAGGACCGCGATAAGGTCGTCCGGATCGCAAAATCGTACGCTGGAAACCGTGTAATCCAGGACCAGCTGGCGATTGGCGCGGAACAGAACCGTTAACTGAAGGGAAGAAGCATTGGGCCCCACTCTCTGAAAGCTGGAGGGTGGGGCTTTTTTAATCGAGATCGATTTTCTCAAAGCCCAGGCCCTGCAGCAGGCTGGTGACGGTCGAAGTCGCGTTCTGTTGGGCGGTTTTCAGGATGCCATCGGCCAGGGCGGCCGCCTGCAGCTGGCGTTCCGCCTCCTGGCGCACCTCGGTCTCAAGATTGGGATCGGTCGGCACCAGCAGCCCGGTCTGCCGGGAATAAACGCGCGTCCTGGCGCTGTCCAGGCGCGTGCTGAACACCTGGGCGGCGGGCAGATGCAAGTGGACCTGCCTGCCCTCCACCTTTACATCGCCCGGCTTCAGGGTGGAGAAGTCAATGCCGGCCACCACTTCTCCGTGCACCAGCAGCAGCAAGCGGTCTCCCGCCAGGAAATCGGGGAAGATGGGGTTCTCCTTGGCGCCGCTGACTACTTTGTCCATGGTGTAAACCACGGTCTCCAGTCGCTGGAGCTGCTGGATGCGGTTGACCACCGTAGGCTGGCTGACGTCGAGGCTCAGGGTCCGTCCGGTCACCGCCGCCCAGAAACGCCCCAACAACGCCGGGCCGGAACTCCGGGACAGCAGGACGAATCCGATCAGACCCAGCAGGAGTGCTCCAAGGAGCAGCCCGGCGATCAGGGCAAACACGACGGAGGCTGCAGATCGGCCGGCTTTGGGTGGATTGGGCACGCTGTAAGGTTACCATCCGCACAGACATACGTAGGGGCAGATGTCCTCATCTGCCCGGCGGAGCGAAGCTCCGCTATTTCAGGAATGGAGTGGCCCGTCGGGAAATAAAAGACGGTCGAGCTGCGCTCGACTGGACAGATGAGGACATCTGTCCCTGCGTGAGCAGGGGCCGAAGATGCTCACTGCAACGAAATGGTTGCATTTTTGTACCGCACCAAGGTAAGATGCACCTAGGACGCAGCAGTAAGCGTTCAACTCGTCGCTGTACGCCCTTTCTTCCAACGGTTCAAAAAGTGGCCCAATAGTATGCGTGGGGTGACCCTAGCTCGCCTCGCAACAGGTTCGGAGAGACCCTATGGCGTGGTACGCGTATTGCATTACTGAGCAGCAGACCCTGGCCAACGGCACACGTTCTCGACGTCCTTCCCTTCTGGAAGGGGTTCAAGGCGTGAATGGAGCCGCAGTTCTGGCCTATCCCAGCGGAGAATTCAACATAGTCGTCAGCGAGTACGAGCGCGATAACGTGCAGTTTGGGGAGAAAAACGTCCTCGAACATGCCCGCGTCGTGAGTGTCTGCTTCCGCAGCGGGACGGTGCTTCCGTTCCGTTTTGGCACGATTTTCGATTCGGATGAGGCGTTGCGCCAGGCCGTCCGCTCCAACCGCCGCACCTTCGGCCAGAGCGTGGCCCGGCTGCGCGGCAAGGCCGAAATGCACCTGAAGCTAAGGGTCAAAGATGGCTCCCTGCGCGAAGCCATGGCCGATATCGTCCTGCCGGACACGGTGGGCGGCGACTATCTGATCAAGTTGCGGGAGAAGGCCTCGCAGGACCGCGAGCGCCGGACCAAAGCCCGGGCGCTCTCGGTGCAGGTCCACAAGTTATTCAATCCACTGGAAGAAGAGATCAGCTGCAAACGAGTGGATTCCGACGGAATGCTGATCGATATCGCCCACCTGATTGATTCCAAATCCATCGAAAAATATCAGAACCGTTACAGCAGCGCCGCCAAGCAGTTGAAAAACTGTGAACTGGCGATCAGCGGACCCTGGCCGCCGTACCACTTCCTGCCCGGCAAACTGCGCATGGTGGCGGGTAACTCCTAAGAGCGGACCTCAGACCTCGGACATCAGACCTCGAGCCCTCGGCCGAGGTCTGGCGCCCGGCTGGCGAGGGTTATTGAGTGCAGCGAATGTGCAGGATTATGCATTCCAACCCCAACTTCACCTGCCAGTGAGATTCTCTTCCGTCCTTGCATAACCATTTCTAAGTGGTTATTTTACAGTAGTTTGACGAAGTTTCGGCAGATGACTGCCGGAGCGCGCCGCTTTGGTTGCGGAAATGCAATTAGGGGAGTACCAAAAGAGGCCGCTAACGAAAATGACCTTCACTCTCTGTTTTTCGCGATATCTCTCTAGTCGCCTTTCCGGCTGCCGGATGGGCTCTCCGCTTCGCCATTCCTGACTTAACCTCCCACTTCGCCTCTTTTAATTGTGGCCCCAGCAATGGGGCCATTTTTTTGCTGCGGGCCCTGCACCTCGTTTCCGACCCGGTTGTTATCTCCGCCCACCCGCACCAGTGTGCCGATCACGTATCGATCCTGAAGTTCATCGAAGCTAACTGGAAATTGCCCCCGATCACGAACCGCAGCCGCGACAACTTCCCCCATCCAAAGGCGACCAAAAACAATCCGTATGTGCCCCTAAACCAGCCGGCCATCAGCTACTTGATGGACCTTTTTTCATTTTCAAACTGACTCCTATGCTTCTGGTTGCCAAGCCCACTTCGGTGGGCTTTTTTTATGTGGCGGCTGAGGTCGGAAGGTAGCCCAGGCCCCCCCTGATGAATTATGACATCGCTGGTTGCATCCGGACGACGGTGTGGTATAAGTCGCGCATCGCGAAAATTCAGAATTGGTGGTAACCACCGGCAGTGTGGTTTTCTCCAAGGCGACTTCACTGTCTCATCAGGGGTGTGCCATGAAGATCTTCGGTCTATTTTTGTGCGTCCTATTGGTCCTCTTAACCTCGGGCCTGGCCTCGGCCCAGACATTTACCTACTCGAAAATCGACGAGTCTGTGGCTGTGGACGATGGCCGTGACGGAGGCATCGGATGGGGATCATGCGTGACTTGTGCGGGTGGCGTTCCGACCGGCACGGCCAGCATCGCCAGTTCTCCCTTTATCACCAGCCCGTCGGTTGACGGGTCCAGCCGCGATTTTTATATCAGCGGCAGCGCCTACACCAACGGGTTGTGGTGGTACAAGGTCGGCACCAATGACGCTGTATCGCACTTCAAAATGGACTTCTGGCTCAACGTCACCAGCGATACTCAATATGCCCAGGCCCTGGAATTCGATGTTTTTCAGTTCAACAAGCAAATCACCCAATTCGCCACCGGGACAAGATTCATGTTTGGGACGCAATGCAACTACGCAGCCGGCGTCTGGGATGTGTGGAACGCAGGCGGGCACAAATGGTCGCACACCAGCGTTGCCTGCACCCGCTTCAAACCCGAAACCTGGTACCACGTTACGCTCAACTTTCACCGCAGCCCAAACGACAATTACGAGCACTATGACTCGGTCACGATTGGGCAGTACAACCGCAGCGGGAGGCTGGCAAGTAATCGGACATACAAATGGAACCTCGGGTTTGCGTCTGGCCCCCTGCCGGCGGGATGGGGCGAGGATATGGGTCTCCAATTTCAAATGGACATCGCGAATACCGGAGCCAGCATGACGGAATACGTTGACGGCGTGACTCTGATCGCCTGGTGATGGCGGGTGCCGCGCACTTGCTCCTGAGGTATCGATATACTGTTATCCGCCCGGATCCAGACAGAAACTAGTTGAGAGGGCGGAGCATCTTGAAAATATCGGGACAATCAATCATCGGATTCCGTTCGGGAACCAACGCCAGCTCATCCTTTCGCGCCACCAACCCCCGCACGGGCGAGAGCCTGCCGCCGGATTTCTTCACTGCAAAACCTGACGAGGTAAATCTGGCGGCCAGCCTGGCACATGAAGCTTTTGCCATCTACAGCCAGACCTCCGGCCGTGAAAGAGGGAAGTTCCTGCGTACCATCGCGGCCAGAATTGAAGGCGCGGTGGATGCGCTGGTCGAGCGCGCCGAGCAGGAGAGCGCTCTGCCCAAAGGCCGACTGCAAGGCGAAACTGCGCGCACCTGCGGCCAGCTTCGACTCTTCGCGGAAGTGGTGGAGGAGGGTTCGTGGGTCATGGCCCGCATCGACCGTGCCGAACCCGGCCGCAAGCCGGCTCCGCGGCCAGATATCCGTTCCATGCTGCATCCGCTGGGCCCCGTGGTGGTCTTCGGAGCGAGCAACTTTCCCCTGGCCTTCTCAGTGGCCGGCGGAGACACGGCCTCGGCACTGGCCGCGGGAAATCCAGTCATTGTCAAAGGGCATCCAGCGCATCCCGGCACCAGTGAACTGGTGGGACAGTTGTTGCGGGAGAGTGTTCAGGAATGTGGTTTGCCGGAAGGAGTTTTCTCGCTTCTGCTTGATTCCGGCGCTGGCGTGGGTGTGGCGCTGGTCAAACATCCGCTGGTGAAGGCGGTGGGCTTTACGGGCTCGCATCATGCCGGAAGGGCGCTGATGGACCTCGCGGCTGCGCGTCCCGAACCCATCCCGGTGTTCGCCGAAATGAGCAGCACCAATCCGGTTTTCATTTTGCCGGGCGCGCTGCGGCAACGCGGCGACGACCTCGCGACCGGAACCTTCGGTTCGCTCACCCTGGGAGCGGGCCAGTTCTGCACCAAGCCCGGACTCGTATTCCTTCCCGAAAGCGGCGACTCCACGAACTTCATCGACAAGCTGGGGAAACTGGTGGTCGAATCGCATCCGTTCAACCTGCTGACACCGGGCATACGGACGGCCTATCAATCCGCGACTGCGCGCCGCCAGACCGAAAAAGGGGTGCAGTTGCTGGCCGCCCGGCGCGCCTCGAACGATGACCAGGAGTTCGGGGTCGGCGCTGCGCTCTTCGAGGCCGACCTCGAATCGTTTCTGCGAAATCCGGAACTGGCGGCGGAAGTCTTCGGCCCGGCCACCCTGGTGGTGCGCCATTCCACCCGCGAGCAGATGCTGGAACTGGCACGCAATCTGGGCGGGCACCTGACCGCGACCATTCACGGTACCGAAGCCGATCTGCGCGAGTACAGCGATCTGCTCGAAATCCTGAAAACCAAGGTTGGCCGGCTGGTATTCAATGGCTTCCCGACCGGGGTCGAAGTTTCCCACGCCATGGTGCACGGCGGCCCCTATCCATCGACTTCGGATGGACGCTCGACCTCGGTTGGCAGCGGAGCAATTTTCCGCTTTTGCCGCCCCGTCTGTTACCAGGGATTTCCGGAATCCGCGCTGCCCGGCGAGTTGCGAGACGGCAACCCCCTGGGTATCTGGCGAATGCTGGACGGAAAAATGACCAGGGAAGCGCTGCCCGTCTAAGACAAAGAAGGCTGCGAAGCCGGGTGATCAGCCCTGGTTCGCGGATGCGGCGCGAGCCGCATGGGCGAACTGACCGATGGGAGAGTGGGAAGTCCGCGCACTTTGGGTTTTGAGCAACTCGGCGAATTGAGCTGCGACCACCGGCCGGCTGAAATAATATCCCTGGGCCTGGTCACACTGGTGGGCCTGAAGAAAAGCCAGTTCTTCCAGAGTTTCCACGCCCTCCGCCACCACCCGCAGGTTCAGGCTTCTTCCCATACTGATGACTGCGGTCACAATCGTGGTTTCGCTCGCGGCGGTGGTGATCTGGCGGACGAAAGACTGGTCGATCTTGAGGGCATCGATGGCAAACCTTCTCAGGTAGCTCAGGCTGGAGTATCCCGTGCCAAAGTCATCGACCGCCAGCTGCACGCCTCGCGCCCGCAAGGTCTTGAGGATGACTTCAGTGGACTCGGCATGCTTCATCAGAACGCTTTCGGTCAGTTCAAGTTCGAGATATTTTGGATCGAGGCCGGTTTCCTCGAGGGTGGTGAACACTCCCTGCAGGAAGTTTTCGTTGCGAAATTGTACGGCGGAAATGTTCACCGCCATGCTGGCCAGGGGCAGGCCTGCGTCCAGCCAGGCGCGGGCCTGCTGGCAGGCTTCGCGCAGGATCCAGTTTCCGATCGGCCGAATGAGGCCGCTGTCCTCTGCAATCGGAATGAATTGCCCAGGCGAGATCGGCCCGCGAACGGGATGGGTCCAGCGCAGTAAGGCCTCTGCACCGGTGATCTCTCCCGTCTTGAGGCTGACTTTGGGCTGATAGTGGACCGCAAATTCCTGCCGTTCCAGGGCCCGCCGCAAGCTTTCTTCGATGGCTTGCCGCTCCACCGCCCGGACGTTCATCGCCGGCTTGAAGAATTTGTAGCTCTGACGGCCGTTTTCCTTGGCCTGATACATGGCCGTGTCGGCGTTTTTGATGAGCGTCTCCGCGTCCAGCCCGTCGTCGGGAAAGACGCTGACGCCGATGCTGGTGGTGACGTGAAGGTCATGGTGGTCGATGGAGTGGGCTTCGGCCACGGCTTGAAGCATTCGCCGCGCCGTGATGGCGGTGTCCTCCGATCGCTCTACTTCGGAAAGCAGCACCACGAATTCATCGCCGCCCTGCCGGCTTACGGTGTCCGAACCGCGTACACATTCCACCAGCCGCTTGGCGATGGACTGCAGAAGCTTGTCCCCGGTGGGATGGCCCAGAGAGTCGTTGATGTGCTTGAAGCCATCCAGGTCCAGAAACAGGACTGCCACTCTCTTGTGGTGACGGGGCGCCAGCGCGATGGCCTGGCTGACCCGGTCGTTCAACAACATGCGATTGGGCAGACCGGTCAGAAAATCGTGCTCCGCGGAATGGGTGATCTGGTCCGCCATGGCCCGGGCCGCGCTCACGTCGCGGAAGACGATGACGGCCCCGGTGGAGTTGCCCTCGCGGTCGTGAATGGGGGAAACGGAATCTTCGATGGGAATTTCAAATCCGTCGCGCCGCAGCAAAACACAGTTTGGCGACCGGCGCGCCGTGCCCTCCTGCCCAGCCGCCGTTTCCATCGGATTGGGGGAAGCTTCGCGGCTGGCGGCATCCAGGACCCGGAACACTTCGCCCAGGGGAAGGCCAGCCGCATCCTGCAACAACCAACCTGTCATCTTTTCCGCCACGCGGTTGAGGAAGGTGACCTTGCCCAGGCTGTCAGTGCAGGCCACGGCGTCTCCAATGCAGTTGAGCGTGACCTGGGCGCGTTCCTTTTCGACGAAGAGGGCTTCTTCCATGGCCTTACGCTCGACGGCATAGCGCAGCGACCGCAGCAGGCTGCGAGCGTCGATCTGACCCTTGATGAGGTAATCCTGCGCGCCCTCCTGCAAGGCTTGTGACGCGAGCACCTCGTCGTCCATTCCGGTCAGTACGACCAGGGGAATGCGGGGGGCGACGGTGTGGGCCCGCCGAACAGCGGTCAGCCCGTGGGCATCGGGCAACCCCAGGTCGAGCAAAATGAGGTCAACCGGGTGCTCTGCCAGGTGCTGCTCCGCCTCCCTCATGTACTCCACGTGGGTCAATTCGGTGTGTTGCGAGCCTTGTTCATTCAGCATCTCGCGCAGCAGACGGGCGTCTCCCGGGTTGTCTTCGATCAGAAGAAGGATATTGATCAACTTTCCGCTCACCCGCTCTGCTCCTGCTGTGGCAATTTGACCTTGGTCAGCCAGAAATCATTGATGCTCTTCACCAGGCCCTCGAACGCATCCAGCTGGACCGGCTTGGTGAGGTAGCAATTGGCCTGCAGTTCATAGCTTTTTACAATGTCCGATTCCGCGTCGGAAGTGGTCAGGATTACGGTAGGAATGGTTTTCAGATTGTCATCCTCCTTGATGTGGGCCAGCACTTCGCGGCCATCCATCTTGGGCAGGTTCAGATCCAGCAGGATCAGGTCGGGGCGAGGGGCGTGGAGGTGGACGCCCTCACGCCGCAGGAAGGCCATGGCCTCCACTCCATCCGCCGCCACGTGCAGAAGGATGGACTGGTTGGCTTCGCGGAAAGCCTCCTGCGTCAGCCGCACGTCCCCCGGGCTGTCTTCGACCAGCAGAACTTGTATGGGCATACCATCTCCTATGAGCGCCATGATTCCGTCTCCATCAGCTCGTGCTTTCCTTCTCCGTTCCCTTTGGGTTGCTGTGGCAACTTGACCCGGGTGAGCCAGAAATCATTGATGCTCTTTACCAGGTTGTGGAAGGCATCGAAATGCATGGGCTTGCTGAGGTAACAGTTGGCCTGCAACTGATAGCTCTTTACCACATCCGATTCCGCCTCGGAAGAAGTCAGGATCACAGTGGGGATAGTCTTCAGGGCCGCATCCTCCTTGATGTATGCCAGGACCTCACGGCCGTCCATTTTGGGCAGGTTCAGGTCCAGCAGGACCAGGTCGGGGCGCGGGGCATCGAGGTATCGCCCCTGCTTCCTCAGGAAGGCCATGGCCTCGACGCCGTCGCTGGCGATGTGGAGCTCGATGAAGGGATTCACATCGCGAAAAGCTTCCTGCGTGAGCCGCAAATCTCCGGGACTGTCTTCGACCAAGAGAACTTGTAGAGGCATGCTCGGTTCCTCCGGTGGTGTTCATGATTTTCCCTTACTTCCCCAGGGTGCTTTCCCGGCCTGGCTTCGGCGTTTTCCGGCGTCAATTCTCCTGCGGCGGCAAAGTGGCGGTGGCCAGCCAGAAATCGTTGATGCTCTTCACCAGGTTCTCGAAGGCGTCCAACTGCACCGGCTTGTTGAGGTAGCAGTTGGCCCGCAGTTGATAGCTCTTGACGATGTCCGCCTCCGCCTCGGAGGTGGTCAGGATCACGGTCGGGATGGTTTTCAAAATGTCGTCCTCCTTGATGTAAGCCAGCAGCTCCCGGCCGTCCATGCGGGGCATGTTCAGGTCCAGCAGGATCAGCACGGGGCGAGGAGCATGGGCATTGCGCCCCTCCTGCCGCAGAAAAGCCAGCGCCTCCACGCCGTCGTTGGCCACGTGCAAATGGATCGCCGGATTGGTGTCGCGGAAGGCCTCCCGCGTCAACCGCACATCCCCGGGACTATCTTCGACCAGCAGAACTTCTACGGACGTTTCTTTCTCATGCATGGGACCCTCCAGTGGCTTTCATGGTCTTCATTTCGCTTCCCGCCAGGGCAAAGAGAAAAGTGGAACCCTTCCCGGGCTGGGACTCGAGCGTGATGCCGCCGCCGTGCCGTTCGACGATCTTCTTACAGATGGCCAGTCCAATGCCGGTGCCGGCAAACTCTTCCCGCTTGTGCAGCCGCTGGAACATGCCAAAAATCTTTTCAAAATATTGCGAATCAATCCCCAGGCCGTTGTCTTTCACCGCAAACATCCATTTATTTTCACCGCTCCGGGCGGCGGAAATGTGCACCTGGGGAACGCCGCCGGGTTTCTGATATTTGATGGCATTCCCGACCAGGTTTTGAAACAGCTGAATGAGCTGGGTTTCATCCGCCAGCACGGGAGGCAGGGGACCACGGGTGACCAGCGCTCCGCTCTCTTCGATGGCCCCGCGCAGATTGATGAGGGCGCGCTGCAGGGCGTCTTCGCTCGAGGTGGCGAACAGGCCCTTTCCTTTGGTCCCCACCCTCGAGTAAGCCAGCAGGTCCTGGATCAGGCGCTGCATGCGGCTGGCCCCGTCCACCGCAAAGGCAATAAACTCATCCGCATCGGCGTCCAGCTTGCCTTTGTAGCGCCGGGAAAGCAGCTGGGTGTAACTGGCCACCATGCGCAGCGGCTCCTGCAGATCGTGCGAAGCGATATAGGCGAATTGCCCCAGTTCTTCATTGGAGCGGTTCAGCTCCTCGACCTTGCGCAACAGATGCAGCTCGGCCGTCTTGCGGGTGCTGATATCGCGGATGGCGGCCGTGACCAGGACTCCCTCCGCGCTTTCGAGCGGGCTCAACATGATTTCGATGGGGAAATCGCCGCCGTTTTTGTGCCGCCCGGTAAGTTCAATTCCGGTGCCGATCTGCTGCGCCAGGGCATCTTCGGCGGAGCGCAGCGCGTCCGCGACCAGCCGTTCCGCGAAGCCTTCCGGAATGATATTTTTTACCTGCTGCCCCACCAGTTCGTCGCGGCGGTAGCCGAACTGCTTCTCCGCCTGCACGTTCAGCAACACGATCTCTCCCGCCGGGTTCACCACCACCATGGCATCGGGGGCGGCCTCAAGCAGCCCGCGGTAGCGGCCCTCCATCTGCGCCAGGTGCAGTTCCGCGTCCCGGCGCACGCTGATGTCGCGGATGGCCGCCGTCACCAGGATGCCTTCCGCGCTTTCAAGCGGGCTCAGCATGATTTCAAGAGGAAACTCGGTGCCATCCTTGCGCCGCCCGGTCAGCTCGAGGCCGGTGCCCATCTGCTGGGCCAGGGCTTCGGCGGCAGTGCGGGTACCGTCGGCGATCAGCCGTTCGGCAAAGCCTTCGGGAATGATGCTCTTCACCTTCTTGCCCACCAGTTCGTCGCGGCGGTAGCCAAACTGCTTCTCCGCCTGCACGTTCAGCAACACGATCTCTCCGCCGGGCTTGACCACCACCATGGCGTCCGGCGCCGCCTCGAGCAGTCCGCGGTACCGGCCTTCCATCTGCGCCAGGTGTTTTTCCGCGTCCTGGCGCACGCTGATATCGCGAATGGCCGCCGTCACCAGGATGCCTTCCGCGCTTTCGAGCGGGCTCAGCATGATCTCGATGGGAAATTCGCTGCCATCCCGGCGCCGCCCGGTAAGCTGGATCCCGGTACCGATCTGCTGCGCCAGGGCCTCGGCCGCGGTGCGGGTGCCGTCGGCGATCAGCCGTTCGGCGAAGCCTTCGGGAATGATGTTTTTGACCTGCTGCCCCACCAGTTCATCGCGGCGGTAGCCAAACTGCTTCTCCGCCTGCACGTTCAGCAGCACGATTTCTCCGCCCGGGTCCACCACCACCATGGCGTCCGGCGCGGCCTCGAGCAGGCCGCGGTACCGGCCTTCCATCTGCGCCAGATGTTTTTCCGCGTCCTTGCGTACGCTGATGTCGCGAATCGCCGCCGTGACCAGTGTGCCTTCCGCGCTTTCGAGCGGGCTCAGCATGATTTCGATGGGGAACTCGCTGCCATCCTTGCGCCGCCCGGAGAGTTCGATCCCGGTGCCGATCTGCTGCGCCAACGCCTCGGCGGCGCTGCGGGTGCCGTCGGCGATCAGCCGTTCGGCGAAGCCCTCGGGGATGATGTTTTTGACCTGCTGCCCCACCAGTTCGTCGCGGCGGTAGCCAAACTGCTTTTCCGCCTGCACGTTCAGCAGCACGATTTCTCCGCCCGGGTCCACCACCACCATGGCGTCCGGCGCCGCCTCCAGCAGGCCGCGGTACTTCGCCCCGGACTCCTTGCTTTCGCTGAGATCGCGGCTGATCTCGGTGAAGCCGCGCAGATTTCCCGCCGGATCGCGCAGTGCGGTGCAGGTGACATTGGCCAAAAACCGGGAACCATCTCTCCGCACCCGCATGCCTTGTTCTTCGTGCCGGCCGGCGGCGGCGATGGCCAGCATCTCGCGCGGGCGGCCGCGCTGGATGTCGTCAGCGGGAAAGAGACAGGAAAAGTTGCGTCCGACGATCTGCTCCAAGCTGTAGCCATGGATGCGCTCCGCCCCGGCATTCCAGCTCACGATCCGGCCCTGCGGGTCCAGCATGAAAATGGCGTGGTCCTGCACCCCGTCGAGCAGCATCCGGTATTGTTCTTCGCTGTCCCGGAGCGCCTCTTCGGCCTGCCCGCGCCCAATATTGCGGCGTTGCAGGCTCCAACCCGCGGCGACGGCGATCAACAGGCCCAGCAACGTGCCTACCACCAGGACGCTCTGGGCCTGGCCCAGGCGCCGCTTCGCGTCCTCGCTGCGCCGTTGCAGCAGGGCCCGCTCTCCCTCCTGCAACTGGGCCAGGGCAGCCTGGATTTCCACGTCCCTCGACTGGCCCGCTCCGGCGCGCAAGGCGTCGGCGGCCACCTCCATACCCTGGCTCCGGCGCAAGGCGATCACCCGCTCGGCCTCCTGGATTTGCTGCGCCTCGAGCGGTTCGAGCACCGACAGCCAGCGCTGGCTTTGCGGGTTGTCCGCGGTCAGGCTGCGCAACGCGGCGTGGTCCTCGGCCGCCCTCGAGCGGCTGCTGTGGTAGGACTCGACGTAATTCTCGTTGCCGGTCAGCACGAATCCCTGGCCGCTGGACTCGATACTTTCCATGTCGAACTGCAGGGCCTGGAGGCGCTCCAGAACGTCGTGGGTATGGCGCACCCAGCCGGTGCTGGCGCGGGAGACGACCAGGCCGCGATAAGAAGCGGCACCGACGATGAGCAGGGCCAGAATGGCGGCCCCGAACCCCAGCTGTACCTTCCGATTCGAGCCTGATGTGGTCTTCATTTCACCCGATCATGACTGGACGCAGGACCGCCCGGCGTAAAGCGCCCCGCTTCGGGACGAGCCCCCATCCGTACGCGAAGGGCACACCTGCAACGTCCTCGCGAGAGTTCCGATTATGTATTTGGAAGATGGACGGCCAAATTAAGACCTTCTCGCAATGCCCGTTCGGGTTTTCAAATCGGGACACTCTCCGCGCAGCTACCCCAAGCCGTACCGCGGCCTCAAAAGGCTCCCCGCGCCTTCATCAAGGTTGAATCCATGCTTTCGACTTGCCTTTGCAGTTGTTGCTGGGCCACTTCGTCGAGACCGGTGAATTCGATGCCCATGCCCACTCCGCCATCACTGGTCCTGACCACGGCTGTGGTTTGCACTCGTTCGGAATTCAACCAGAAAGAGATGGTCACCCGCTCTCTGACCGGAAGCGGCGTCCGGGTTTCCACATAGCACCCTCCGGCGCTCATGTCCGCTGTCGTCGCCGCATTCCCAGCACCCAGACTTCGCCCATCCCGGATTTCGATGGGAAAGGAAATCCGGTGGCGACGAAACTTTCTCTTGTCCTTGGCGACGGGTGCGCTGCGGAGAATGGGAGGCGTCGCCGTGCTCCGGTGCGCCGCCCGTTCCCTGTCCCACGGACAGGGCTGGCCCGCCACGATTTCTACTCCCACCTCGATGGGCGGTGCCGGGCCGGTGAACCAGATCACCCGGCAGCGGGCCTTCCTGTCGCCGAGCTGCACTCCGATGACGTCCCCGACCAGAAGCTTGACGTCAAGTCCGGAGAGCCGGGCGCCGCGATCGCTGATGTCCAGGATATGGGCCTTCCGGGAGAAAGGACGACCCTCCGCATCCATGCCGAACACTCGCGCCACCAGGTCGGCAAGGAAACGGGGCTCGAGCTGGTCGGACATGCAGTAGTGGCGTGCGCCGCACTTCGAAGGCTCCTGGCATTGAAACCCGGGTATCACGCTGCGCGCGCGCTTCCATGCCTCCATTTCGGGTCCGGTTGCAGGGGCCCCGCTTAAAGGTGAGCCCACGTCAAACATCCCATTTGCTGACGGGCCTCTCAATTATGAGTTTGTGTGACCGGCCGGCAGAATTAGTAATCTCTGATATGGCGGATCTGAATTTCAAAGTGGGAAGAGGACGGGCGCGCCCGCGCGGGCGCTGCGCAGATTAAAGAATCCGCCGGACTGAAAACGCGCCTCGCCGGCAGCCTGGCAAGAAGTTTGCACCCGCCCGGTGGCGCGATAATCGGATCGGTGTAAAGGATCAGGATGGAGGCGAAAGGGCATTGATCACGACCGTGATAAACTGGGTTTCCGCACGCCGGAGAGGTGGCAGAGTGGCCGAATGCGGCGGTTTGCTAAACCGTTGTACTGGCTAATACCGGTACC
>CAVVYF010000029.1:0-44530 GCA_963752375.1 Terriglobia bacterium | reverse complement strand
CAACCCCTGGAGCAAGCTGCCTTGAGAGATGTTTACCGGGCCAGTTTCTCGCTGGCCTTAACCCGGCGGGCGCGGTTGGATGGCGATCGGCGGGCCAGCGACTCCATGGAGATAAACGGCCGAGGGGTGGTGTAATGACACTCCTTAGCAGCTCATTCCGGGAGCGTCAAAGCACATGGAAAGCTGCGCTAAAGCGCTGCTCCACCCTGATACATGAGCCCATCACAGCGCGCCTGCTTTCTCCAGCGCACTTTTCATTCCGGCCCAGCTTTCGATGGTTGAGGCTTCGGGAGTGCCGGCGCCGCGCCAGTGAGTTTCGAGGCTCACGACGTGGTGATAGCCGTCGCGCTTGAGTGCTTTGTATTGACCCACCCAGTCGATCATGCCTTTGCCCATGGCGGCCCATTCGACTCCCTTGGCCGTTTTGATCGCGTCTTTGCAGTGGCAGTGACCAATGCGATTTTTTGGCAAAAGATTGTAGCCGTCGGGAAAGGGCGTCTCGCCAAACATGGCGGCATTGCCCGGGTCCCAGTTGAGCATGAAAGCCGGGGACGGCACGCCGCCGAGCACCTTGGCGGATTCGGCCCCGGTGGCGGTGTTGCAGGCGAATTCGTTTTCCAGAATGAGGATCAGATCGATCTTGCGCAACTTCTCCGCCGCCTGTTGCAGCTGGTCATTCATGCCTTTACGGTACGGGGCCTGGTCATCCAGACGCCAGAAGTCGAAGCAGCGGATGCGATCGGTGGAAAACTTCTTTGCCAGCTCTATCGCGCGATCGAGCACTTCGCCCTGCTGGTCGTAGGTAAAGTTTGCGTTGAATTGATCGTGTTCCGGGCTGAACTTCGATTTCGGCGCGCCGGCGAAGTCCACCTTGAAGAGCGGACTACCGATATCGGTGACACGCAAATTGTTCTTTTTCAGGATGCGTTGCGCCTCCCCGATTTCGTTGGCGTCGAGAGCGGCGACATTCTTGTTCCACATGCTGCGCAGTTCCATCCACTCCATCCCGAACTTTTGGGAAGCAATCTCGCAGGCGTGGCCGAAGTCCTGCGAAATCTCGTCGTTGATGACCGCAATCTTGAACGGCGACTTGCCGAGACGCGGAGTCGTGGAGGTGGAGGATGATTGAAAGGGAGAGGCTGAAAGATTGCTATTGGCGGCAGCCATTAGTCCCAGGCCGGCAATGAACTCGCGACGGGAAACATCTGATCGCATGGGTGTTCTCTCCTGTTTAGAAATTAGTCTTACCCGATGGCGTCGTCCTGAACGGCTTTCAGGCCGTGAGGGGTCTGGGTGAAGCGATTGCGCGTGGCCTGACTCTTCGCGGTTGCACGCCAGACTCTTCGGGACTTCAAGTTACTCAGGATGACGCCGGGAGGCGGATTTCTGTTCCCACTGAGCCACTCACCGGTTCTTACGCCCTTTGTTTCCGAGTCTTGACCCTCAGTAGGATTGCTTGATTTTCGATTTTAAGCCGTGCGCCAGCTTTTCAATCTGTTCCGCTTTTTTGACCGCGTCCAGCGACAGGACGCCCGGGTTCTTGTCCACATACTCTTTCAGTTCGGTGGAGAGCTGGAACAGTTTGTCAGTGTCCCGCTTGATTTCCTCTTGCAGCATTTCGTTGGCCTTTTGGGCCCGCTCTCTATCGATGTCCTCCTCGGTCCGTACCGGTATGTTCCCCGTGGTTGGGCCCTGGCGGACGGAGGGTGGAAGGTGAATCGTCTGGCCGGATGCGAGGCCGCCGGTTGCCCATATGAAGCAGAGACATAGCGGCAAAACTGTTTTGAGCATGACGAACCTCCAGCGCTGAGCGCGTTCTGACGTACTATACACCGCCGGACGGCTGGTATCTGGGCGGGGCCCAAGCGCCAGGCTATGAATCAGTGAACCGGTTCGAGAATCAATTTCTGGACTCGCCAGTTCAACAGCTCGGCGACAAAGAGTTCGTTTTCCGACGGGCACGCGATTTCGTGAATCCAGCCAAATTGTTTCAGCTGCTTGCCGGATTCACCAAGCACGCCCAGTATCTTTCCCTCCAGAGTGAGTTTGTAGATGCGGCCGGGATAGCCGTCCGAACTGTACAGCACCTGGTTCGGCGGAGGCGTGATGCATATGGCCCAGGGGGCGCCCGGCGCCATGGTCTGGTTGCCGATGGCGGGGAGTTGCGGCTTATTGCCGATGGCGGGGCGCGCGCTAGGATCGAAAGGCACATCGATCACGATCTGTCGCAGGAATTTTCCATCCCCGCCAAAGACCTGAATGCGGCGGTTGCCGCGGTCCGCGACATAGACATTTCCCTGGGCATCGACCGCGATGCTGTGCGGCGTGCTGAATTGTCCGGGCTGGTCGCCGGGCTCACCCCAGGACTTCAGCCAATTGCCGTCCTTGTCAATCTTGGCGACACGCGAATTAATGTAGCCATCACTGATGTAGGTGTTGCCGGCAGCGTCCCAGGCCATGTCGGTGACCTGGCGAAACATGCCGTCCACCGGCGGCAAGGGGGGCCGGGGATGCTTTAACGGCGCGGTACCCTCGTCAGAGGCTTCCTGCTTGCGCCCGAAGACCATGGCCACGCGGCCCTTTGGGTCAAACTTAATGACCATGTCTGAACCCTTGTCGGCGACCCAGATGTTGTCGTCCCGGTCGATCTTCACCGAGTGCGCGAATGACCAGGCATAGAGGTTGTGACCGATCTCGCGCAGAAAATAACCGCCGCCGTTAAATTCCAGAAGTTGCGCGGCACTGGCGCCATAGGCGGGGCCGGTGGTGCTGCCGCGCGAGAAAACGAAGATGTGTCCCTTGGAGTTGACCGCCACTCCGGCCACTTCGCCCAAATACAAATCGGGAGGCAGTTTGAGAAACCCGGGAACGGAATGATAAGGGATGTCGGGGACGCGCGCTGATTGGGCGAAGAGCGCACCCGGCACTGCGAGGGATAAAGCCAGAACCCATCGTCTCATAACGCTCCGGTACAGGCTCATACAGGTCAACCGCCATGAGCAGCGACAAATACTATGACCGCGCCGTCGGGATCGGTAACAGAAACATCGTGCCGGCTCTTTTGCACCTTGAGTCCACGGCTGCGCAACTCGCGCGCCGTCTCCCCGACGTTCGATACTGCAAACACCACGCGAGGCTTCGCGGTTGGAGTGTCGAGCTGGAGCTCCACTTTGTCGCCCGAATTTCCGGCAACATACATTTCGCTTCCCCTGGAGCCGGCACTTCTGAATCCAAGCTTTTGCGTATAGTACGAGCGCTCCACCGCCAAATCCCGGACCGGGGTTGTGGCCTCAATCATGTGCGTCGAAAGGCGGCTCGTCAGCAGATGCTGGCCGCGGCTCTGGGAGTGCAACGAATCCGGCATGTACTGGGTGTATTCCAGCAGCTGCTTGTCCGGGCCGTGCATGACAAACAACAGATTGCCGGCGCGGGCTTTCTTGGGCTCGGTGGTTTGCAGGCCTCGCTCCACGTAAGCCTTGTGCAGCGCCTCGATGTCAGCCACCTCGAAACAAGTGTGCAAGATACCGCCGGGTTGGGACCCGTTGCTGCGCGGAATCAGCTCGATAAACTGGCGGTCGTTGACCTTGACGTATGAGACCGAGACCTTGCCGTTGTCCGTGAATGAGAAAGCTTCCTCGTAACCCAGGGTTTTGTAAAATGCCTGCGACTTCCGCAGGTCGTTCACTCGCAGAGCCACGTGGGCAATACCGGCCAGGTCCATCGATTGCGCAGGCGCAGAGAGCGCAGAGAACAAGGCAAGAATGACGATCAGGCAAGTCCTGCCAACCTGAAAAGCTCGGTCCCTCACAGACATTTTCAATTGCTCCCGTGGGTCATCGCAAAAAAGCCTACACCAGCGCCACGCATGCTGGCTAGCTTCAGTCCATTGAGATTTTCTGAAGTCATTGTTCACAATTACCGTGATTGTCGGTCTCTCAAGATGCTCTGCTATGATGCCGACCGTTCCGGCGTGTGCTCCATTTCGTCACTACGGACCCATTATGACGATTCACATCGGCCTGATCGGCGGCGGGAACATCAGCGAGACCCACGCGCGTGCGGCGCGGGCCATCGCCGGAGTTGAAATCGCGGCGATCTACGGAACCAATGCGAAGAAAGTCGCGGCGCTTTGCCGGGAGCATGGCGGGAAGCCTTACCACGAATTTGACACTTTCCTGGCGCATCGCCCCATGAACATGGTCGCGATTGGCAGCCCGTCAGGTCTGCATGCCACTCAGGGCATCGCGGCGGCGCACCGCGGTCTTCATGTACTGACCGAGAAGCCTATCGACATCAGCGCGGAACGAGCGGATGCGTTGATCGAAGCAGCAGCACGCTCCGGCGTGAAACTTGGCGTCATGTTTCAGGACCGGGTGAAACCCGGAATCCGGGAATTCCGCGAATGCATCCGCACCAACGCTATCGGCAAACCTCTCCTCGCGGATGCGCGGGTCAAGTGGTACCGGCCTCCGGAGTATTACAGCGGCTCGCGCTGGCGCGGGACACTTGCGCTGGACGGCGGCGGTGCACTGATCAATCAGGCAATCCACACGGTCGATCTGTTGTTGTGGTTACTGGGAGATGTGGTCCGGGTGCGGGCGCGCACGGCAACACTACTCCACGCCATTGAGACCGAAGATACTGCGCTCGCCATTCTCGAATTTGCCAGCGGCGCGCTGGGGACTCTGGAAGCCACGACTGCGGCTTATCCCGGATATCCGCGGCGCGTGGAGATTACCGGGAGCGAGGGCACCGTCATCCTTGAACACGATCGGGTTGTCGCTGCGAACCTGCGCAACCCGCCACCCGGCGCCGTCGGCGGGATTGCCCCGGACGAAAACCAGAGCGCGTCCTCGGCAGTGGTCAGTGACGTTCGCGGACATCAGGCGTTGTTTGAGGATTTCCTTCACGCGATTGAGCACGACACAGTCCCGATCTGCGACGGGAACGAGGGACGACGAAGTATCGCGCTGGTCGAAGCCATCTATCGGGCGGCGCGCGACGGCACGGTCGTGGCGCTTTAGCAGCGCTGGGTCAGACGCAACCCAGCCGTCGGGCACAGTCCCGCAATGCTTCCTCTTCCCAGGCGGGACGTTTTGGGTTTTTGGGATGCACATGATCGGTCGGAATCTTCCCGGTCAAATGCAGAAACAACGCTGCGGAATGTTTGTAGGCCGGCACCGGTGGACGAAAAGCCACGTTGCCCAGGTACTGCAGATCATCTGAAAGCGCGTAGTACGCGGGATCTCCGTTCTCCCAGAGGCGGTCGCGTTCGGCGAATTTCTCCGGGGCGAAGCCGGCCAAGCCCAGCAGGTAGTCTGAACCGTATTCGATCATGTTGATGCCAAGATCGTTTCCCGTGTAGATGCGGAAGTCCGGGCGGTGCGCGTCGCGGAGAACGAGTCGCTGCAGCTCAATGAGGCGGTCAAGCGACGAATGCTTCATGCCCTTGATCTCGGGAATATCCATCAGACGGCGGACCGTCTCCTCATCAAAGATTTCGCCGTTGGGCGCGAACATGGTGCCCAATTCAAAAGCCAGCACGTTGGGATACCCCTTGCACGTGGCCTGATAAATCGCGGCTTTTTCCCTGGAAGCTAGACCATGCAGCCGCGCGCTCTGAAACACGATCGGAATGCCGCCGGCCTGCACGATGACATCCATCTGCTGCCGGTAGAGAGTGACGAGGTCGCCGGTCTGATTCTCAATATAGGCTCCGGCTACGAATGCAACGTTTTTGCCCAGGGCTTCAACCGTCCATCGCAGCACATCGCGCTTTTCCGTCTCACTCAGGTAGTTGACGTAGCCGGTGTCCATGTTGACCGCGTTCATCAGCCCGGCGCGATGAGTCGCCATCAAGTGCTGCTTGAACGATTCGACCGCTACTCTCCCGTCCGCCTCATACGGAAGCAGGGCCGCGGCAATTCCCTGGACTTTCCGGCCCAGCTGCCTTCGTTCGATCAGGGCTGCAATGTTCATTCTCACTTTCTCCGGACTTGGCTCTCGAGAGTGATGGCCGTGTCAGTGCTTTTTGGCGATGGTCAGTTGGGTCATCAGTTCAGAATCCTTGTAGAAGCTATCCAGCGGATAGCATCCAGAAGGCAATCCCTTGCGTGGCGCGGTAGTGCAATCGCTGAAGGTCCTGCAGATTCGCTTGCGCTCGATGCTGCGGCCTTCGGTCGCGTCCCAAAGCAGTTCGGGATAAGTCAGCACCATTCGTCCCAGCCCGACCATGTCCACCCAGCCTTCCCGCAGAGCAGCCTGAGCCACGTGCGGCAGGAAATCCTGCAAGTAGCTGTAACCGGTGCCGACCAGGATCAGGTTGGGAAATTGTTGTTTCAGGCTCCGTGTCGCTTCCATCTGGCGCGCCACGCTCAAGAGCGGGTCCTCGGGCGGCAAATATCCGTCAGAGGGCGGATAAAGCGCAGGCCGTTGCAGGTGCGGGTTGTAGTAGGGACTTCCCGCCGTAATATTCACCAGCCGAATCCCAAGCTGCTCGAGAAGAGATAGAAAACGAACCGGCTCGTCGAGGTCCGACCCCGTCGGATCCAGCGCGTTTACGCCGAATCCCCAGCGATACGGGATTGCGTTTTTGTGCGCTTCGGGAATTCCAGGCCCTGGCTTGCCATTCGCCGACTCTGCGGGATCGGGATGGAAGGGCACGCTGTCAATCGCAGAAAGGCGGACTGCGATCTTGAGTCCTGGAGCGACAGTGCGAATGCCTTGCACCGTTTCACGCAGGAAGCGGGTGCGATTCTCGAAACTTCCGCCGTAGCGGCCGGGGCGTGAATGAGCGCTGAGAAATTCGTGGCCGAGATAACCGTGGCAATGCTTTATATCGACAAAGTCGAAGCCCAGCTTCCAGGCAAGCAGCGCGGCCTTGTGGAAGTTTTCTATGATGCCCTCAATGTCGGCGTCGGTCAGCAACGGGAAGTCCGCGGGCAAACCCAGGCGTCGATCGAGGAAAGGATGATGGTAGAGAATGCGCGGCTCGGGGCGGCCGTGGGCGTTGGGGCGGCTGTAGCGGCCGGAATCTGTGAGCTGCAGACCGACGAGCAGGCCGTCGTCGGAGCCGGTAGTCAGGCGATGCTCTTCAATCAGTGCGGCGCGCAGACGGGACAAGCCTTCCTCGGTATGTGCGGCGGCCACGAGCTGATTGGGATTGGCACGCGCTTCGTGCGAGACGGCGACCGCTTCTCCGCCCCAAATCAATTTCGCCCCGCTGCGGCCGAAGCGCTGCCAGCGCCGGACCGTATGCTCCGAGGGGTTGCCGTCGAGCAAGCCGTCCCAGCCCTCCATGGGATGCACCACGATCCGGTTGCCGATCGTGATGTCGCCACGGACCAGGCGCTGGCACAACGGCGATTCCGTTCCGGTCAGAACTTCGTGATCACACGGGAGGGTCAAACCGAGCGATCGCAGATGCTGCTGAAATCCGGAGGCGTTTTTCACCGTGCCGAGGCGCAGAATGGGTCGGGCGCTCATGCGATTGTCTTTCTCTGTCCGGGTAATCCCAATACAGCGGCAGCGCCTACGAGCGCGATCGCAACCAGCAGGAAACAGCTTTCCGAATAGCTTCCGGTCGCGTCACGCAGGCGCCCAGTGATCCACGGCGATACGGCCTCGGCAATGCCGCCCGCGGTCAGGATCACTCCCAGAAGCCTGCCCAGGATTTGCATGCCGAAGATCTCCGCGGTCATCAACGGAATGATCATGTAATCGCCGCCCAGTCCCACCCCGAATACCGCTGCCGATGCATACATCGCCAGCCTGGTGCGCCCCAGGAACAAAAGTGGAATGCCGGACGCCACCAGCAAATAGGTCAGCAGCATCACGTACTTCTTGGAAAAACGGTCGGCCAGCCAGCCCATGAGCAGGCGCCCTACGATACTAAACGACAGCACCAGCGACAGGACCCGCGCCGCGTCGCTCTGGGTGAAGTGCCGGTCGAGGCTCAGGAAGAGTTTGAGGTTTTGCTGGGTACCGCTGACCGCCGCAATCGAGCACATGCTGCCGAAAGTAAGCAGGAAGAATGGAAGCGTTTTGAAGGCACGCATTACGTCAGCGGTACCGGGGACTTTGCGATCCGGCGTCGATCGCGGCGGCGCTTCCTTCACGAAAAACGCCAGCGGAAGTGAGACCACAATGATCAGCAACCCCAGCCATCGCAATGCCGCCTGCCAGCCGAAATGCTCGATCAGCGCGTGTGAGATCCAGGGTACGGTGGCGCCGCCGATTCCGATTCCCAGGTACGCGAAGCCCATGGCCTTGCCGCGCGACTTGTCGAACCAGCGCGATAGCAATACCTGGTTGGGCAGCGGGCCTCCACACACATAGCCCAGCGCGTTGAAGAAATAAAACAGATAAAACATGCCGAGAGTGGAAACCCAGCCCAGGCCGACCAGCGCTCCTCCGGCCATCAGAATGCCGGCCATCATCACACGGCGCGGACCAAAGCGGTCGATGATCCAGCCGGCGATGAATCCGAAGACGGGTCCGACTACGAGTTTGCTCAGAGCGTTTCCGGAGGTCACTTGTGCCCGTGTCCATCCGAACTGCTGCACCATGAAGTCGTAGTAAAACGGCAATCCCCAAAGCGCGAGGCCCACAATGCAGAACAGGACGACGAAGGCCGTGATGGCCACTTGCAGCGCGCCGGAATCGACAGCCCGCTCTGGATCGCCGGGGACTGCGGCTCCTCGGGGATTCTGTTCTGCCTTCTCCAACAGCGGATTCGATTCCGTCACTTACTCCTCTTCGGTACTGCCGGCTGTGCACGAGCGGGGCGCTCGCGCCTACATTAACTCAACTCTCTCCGAAAACCTCTGGTATGATGCCGGGCGGATTTCACCATATCATTTGCCAGAGGCGTTCATGACCATCACGCGACGTGAAATGTGCATCCTGCTTCCTGGACTTCTGCCGGCTGCGGCCGCGCTCGACTCTTTCGCCGAAGCTGATACTTCCCTGCCCTCGGCAAATTATCCCTACGACAAACTGCCTGTGCACACTTTTGATCATGCTGAAGGGCGCCGGGTCCTGAAGGGCAAACTGGCCACCGGAGAGGCCCTGGAGGTGCACGAGACCACGCTGCCGGCGGGGGGAGCGCCGCATCCGCCTCACCATCACGTGCATTCCGAAATGTGGCTCATTCGGGAAGGCACGGTCGAGCTTACCGTCAACGGCGCCAGCTACCGCCTGGGCCCGGGCTCGGTGGGCTTCGTTCATTCGAATGACGAGCATGGCATCAGGAATGCCGGCCCGACCCCGGCCAGCTACTTCGTGGTCGCAATTGGGCCCGGAGCGGACGCCTGATGCTTTCATTTCGCTGTGCTTCGACAGGAGAGTATAGGCCTAGAGGGAGATTCATTTTGTTTAGTTCGGCTGAAGGACCCATTCAGTTTTTACGAATTGACAGCATGGAAATGTGGTTCTTATAGTTTGCGGGCAGCGTGAGTGAATGGAAGCTTTCACTTCAGGTGGGCGTTCCGAGGGCGGGACGCCGGCGCTACATTGCGGGCGCTGCAATTTTGAGGCGGGGACTCCGATGAAAGTATTCTGGGTGCTGGGTTTGCTTGCAATCACACTGGTCATGGTCAGCGCGGAGGAAAAGGTGCCGGAAGGATTTCAACATTGGACGGGCGCGTCTCTCAAAGATCTCGAGCAGACGCTCAAATCAGAAGCCGACGCCAGTCCACATCACATGTCGGTACGCGCGCTGGGGGATTTTCCTCAGGACAAGTTCATGCTTTCACGCCGCCAGACCGACGGCATGCCTGAATGGCACGAAAATCAGGCCGATATTTTCTTCGTGCAATCCGGTTCGGCAACCCTGGTTGTGGGCGGCACCCTGGTGGGCGCGGAATCCACCTCGCCGCACGAGAAGCGTAACGGAAGCATTCAGGGCGGTGTCAGGCAGAAGCTGTCAGCCGGCGATGTGGTTCGCATTCCCCCAAAGGTACCGCATCAGCTCCTGCTCGATGGCTCGCCGGAATTCACCTACTTTGTGGTCAAGGTGAAGGGCTACTAGAAAGCCTTGCACTGTCTCTCCAAAAAACGGAGGGGACGCGAGCATGCTGAAGTAACAGATCATCGTGCGCCTGCCTCCCCCTCGCGCTCCGGCGCATAGACGATCACCCGCCTGGGATTCACGAACAGCCATGACAGCGCGGCGATGAAGAACATCGCGGCATTGAAATAAAGACTCACCTTCCAGCTGGGATGCCCGGGCCTTCCGGCCAGCACAGCCAGCCACGCCACCACCGGTATGCTGACCACCTGCCCGAGGTTGCCAACCATATTCATGAAGCCCGCCACGGTTCCGGAATAGCGATGTCCGATGTCGATGGTGGTGGCCCAACTGGCCGCCATTCCAAAATCCTTTACAAATGAAGACAGACACAGCGAGGCGAACGCGAGCCCGATATGGCTGGGCGTGAGGGTCACGCCCACCAGCATGAAAACCCCGCCGAGCCCGTACGCAATCACGCCCTGGAGAGTACGTCCCCAGCGCGGTCCCCAGAGTCGTACCTGCCGGTCGGTAAGAAAACCTCCCAGAAGACAAGAGGCTCCCCCGAAAAAGAGCGGCGCTCCGGAAGCCAGAACCAGCCGGATGCCTGACAGGTGAAGATCGTGACGCAAGTAGGGCGTGATCCAGGATGCAAAGAAGGACCAACCGGCGTTGCTGCAGAGATACATCACGCTCAGGCACCACAGGGTGGGACTGCGGAGCATGGTTTTCCAGGAAAGCGGGGCGGGTTTGCCGGCATCCTTGCGCCCTTCCATGATGAGCGCAGTCTCGGCGGCGTTGACTGCGGGATCGGATTGAGGCGAGTCCTTGTAACGCGAATGAAAACCCCAGAGCCAGACCGCGCCCTGCACGCTCATGAGCACGAAGCCGCCTCGCCATCCGAAAGGGTGGGCCAGGACCATCATCAGAAGCGGCGCAACCGCACCGCCCCAGCGGGCGCACATCCACACCATGCCCTGGGTAAAGCCTCTTTCGCTGAAAGGAAACCACTCGCGCGATGCCCGGCTGATGTTGGGGAAAGCTCCGGCTTCTCCTGCCCCGAAGAGAAAGCGGAAGACGATGAGGCTGATCAGGCCCCAGGCGAGCCCGGTGAGTGCGGTGAAGGCAGTCCAGACCAGGACGATGCGGATCAGGACCTTGCGCGGCCCCAACTTATCGCCCAGCCAGCCGCTGGGCATTTCGAATAGCGCGTAGGCCAGCGAGAAGGCGGAGAAGGCATAGGCCAGTCTCTGCGGCGTCAGATGCAGGTCCAGTTCAATGCGGTCCTGGACTTGAATGATGCCGATGCGCGTGATGTAAGTGAGAGCGGAGAGGCTGCACAGCCAGGCCAGGACCTTCCAGCGGACTCGTGTGGCCTTCTCCATAATCACGTGGGGACAGCCGCCCTCGGCTGTCCAGTCGA
Organism: Terriglobia bacterium; assembly: GCA_963752375.1. GTDB lineage: Bacteria > Acidobacteriota > Terriglobia > Terriglobales > Acidobacteriaceae > JAIQFF01. The sequence goes on along the minus strand of CAVVYF010000029.1, from coordinate 33,098 downwards.
GCGCAGCTCGACCGGTTTTTGCGCTACCAGAACAGCGGAACTTCGCTCCGCCAGACAGCCGAGGGCGGCCGTCTCCACGTGATTTGCCTCAAGACAGGAAAGGCTTCCATTTTTCGAGGACTGCTTTAATCTCTGCAATTTCCCCGGGTCGCACGTTGGGGAGAGGCGGGCGGACCGGACCGGCTGCCAGGCCGATCAGGTTCATCATTTCTTTCATGACTGAGACTTCGTATCCCTTGCGACGCGCGCGGATGGCGTAGAGCGGATTCACATATTCGCTCATCAATTCCGCGAGCGCGGGGGAATCCCCGGCGGAAGCGAGTTCATCCAGGCGCAACGAGAGTTTAGGCGCGACCGTGGCAATACTCGAAGTGTAGGTGCGGATGCCGATCCTGTAATAATCCGGCACGGATGCGTCACCTGCGCCGCCGATCCAGTACAGGCGGTCGCCCACGCGATCCATGATCTGCTTGTATCGCGCCGCGTCGCCCTGTCCATCTTTCCAGGCGATCAGAGTGGGAACCCTGGCTGCCAGTTGTTCAACCCACTCGGGCGACGGCTTCACCCAGTCGCGACTGTAAACGAACAGGCCCAGGGGCGTGGCGTCGCCGATCGCCGCATAGTAGTCAGCCAGTCCTTCATCATCGGCGTTGGGATAATAAGGCGGCAGGGCCAGAATTCCGTCCGCGCCCGCCTGAGCGGATTGGTGCGCCAGTTCAATCGCCAACTGACGGTTAAAGCCGGTGCCGCTGATGACCGGGACCTGCCCGCGCACTTCTTCTACGATGGTCTTTACCACTGCCAGAAGTTCGGCTGGGGTCAGCGAATACATCTCGCCCGTGCCGCCGACCGCGACGATCGCGGCAAGGCGGTGGCGTAGCAGTTCCTGAATGTTTTTCCGCAGACCTTCAAGGTCGAGCGAGAGATCGGGTTTGAAGGGAGTGACGGGAAAGGCGATCACGCCGCGAAGTTTGCTCCGGAATTCTTCTGGTCTCATCTTCCACCTATATCAAAAGCCGTCGGCCGCCGCGTGGAGCAAGGCCCGCACCGCCTTTGCGATGGCGACGCCTCCGCCTCAACGTGAACAGATCAAGCGGCTTACCGCAGGAACGCCGAAGCGCACCACAAAATCGGCGCCTGCCCGTGAAGATCACCCGTGAGTTTTTCGCGGTCGAGATAGTACTGCAAGTCGTTCTTCTTGCCGGTACCCTGGCACACGTTGCGCAGATCGCCGTTGGGTTCGAGATAACTGATCAAGCCCAGCCACCCTTTGCGCGCCGCTTTGCCGTATGTCTTCTCGTCCAGCCAGCCGTTCTTGACTCCGGTAATCATGGCAAAGGTGAACATCCCGGTCGAAGAGGTTTCCGGCCAGGATTCCGCATGATCGATCAGCTGGCGCCACACTCCGTCCTTGCCCTGATACTGCAGCAACGCCTTCATCATTTTTTGATAGGACTCCATGATGCGCGCCCGCCGCGGATGGTTCTGCGGCAGCGACCGCAACATTTCCGCCATGCCCGCCGCCACCCAGCCATCGCCGCGGCCCCAGTAAAACGGGACGTCGGGCGCATGGTAGAAGAGCCCGTTCGGCTGCTGCAGCTTGTCGAGATACGTGGTCATCTCCAGCGCAGCGCGATCCAGATACTTGGCATCGCCGGTCGCGCGATACGCCTGCAGCTGCAGGATGATGAGCATGTACATATCGTCGATCCAGTAACGGGTTTGCGAGCTCAATCCGTCGGGCGTGGGATCGTCCCACTGCTTGTCGGCCGAGTTCAGCCCCAGATCGAGATATTTCTTTTCTTTAGTCTGAAGATAGATTTCCAGCGGCACAGTGCCGAATACGCTCCGGTCCACATGGTCGGGCACCGGAATCAGATTCGATTCGCTGCCGAAGAGTGGATCGAAGCGCTTGATCAGGCGGGCGTCGAGTTCCCTGTCGCCGCTCAGTTTGGCGAATGTCAGGGCACCATACCAGGTAGCCACTTCAGGGTAGGTGATAAAGGGAGGAGGGCCAGGCCGGCCAAAGTTGGAGTGCGGAATCGCCAGCAGCCGCTCGGAAACCCGTTTGCCGATTTCCTGCGGCGAGCTGCCCGCCGGCCATTTTCTAAATTCCTTCGGTTGTTTCTGCGCCTGCAGTGGCAGGGTCAGCACGATCATCCCTGCAGCCAGCAGCACTCCCAACATTTTGCGATATCGGTTCATCATTTGTTCTTTGTCCTCTTACGATTTGCCGGTGAAGGCTTAGGGTGCTGTTTCCTTACGGTGATTGCATCTATCAAGCCAGCGTCGCAGACTACAGAAGCCTCAGGTCGAAGGTCAACCCGTAAAAACTGAATTCACTATTAAGCTGAACTAAACAACGTCGGAAACAGATGTGGGCGCGAGCGGCCTCGCTCGTGCAGGGCCGGCACGAGCGAGGACGCGAGCGGCCGCATTGAAGCTTCCCCTGCTATGCTGACAGCCACATCCACCGGAGATGGAGTCGATGCTGCGAGTCTCGTATCAGGAACTGTTCGACGCTCTATTGCGAGTATTGCTGAAGCTGGGGTTTGAGCCGCAGCGCGCCCGTCTCTGCGCTCAGCTTTTTGCCGATACCACCCGCGACGGTGTGTACTCGCACGGACTGAACCGCTTTCCGCGATTCGTTACCATGATCCGGAATGGATCGATCGATATCCACGCGAAACCCGAGTTGGTGAAGGGTTCCGGACCGCTGGAGCGCTGGGACGGCAACGTCGGGCCGGGCAATCTGAACGCCTATCACTGCATGGACAGGACGATCGCATTGGCCCGCGAGCATGGCATGGGTTGCGTGGCCGTGGCGAATACAAACCATTGGATGCGGGGCGGCAGTTACGGCTGGCAAGCTGCTGACGCCGGCCTCGTCGGAATGTGCTGGACCAACACCCTGCCCAATCTTCCACCCTGGGGCGCAGCCGACCCGCGCGTGGGAAATAATCCACTGGTGATCGCTGTGCCTCGCGCGGACGGACACGTTGTCCTCGACATGGCGATGTCGCAATTCTCTTACGGCACTCTGGCGTCGTATCGAATGCGGGGTGAACTGCTGCCCATGGACGGAGGCTTCGATGCAAGCGGCCGGCTGACGCGGGTTCCGGGTGATATCGAGGCATCCAACCGTCCTTTGCCTATCGGCTTCTGGAAGGGTTCGGGACTGGCCCTGATGCTGGACCTGGTGGGCGCAATGTTGTCAGGAGGAAAGGCCACCCACCAGATTTCGACGCAACCGGAGCGCGAGAACGGGCTTTCACAGGTTTTTATCGCATTCGACGCGTCTTCCCTCAACTCAAACCACGCTGCATCTCGAATCGCAGATCAGGTCATCGAGTATTTCCAGCTGCCCCCGAATTCTGCTGGAGAACGCGTGCGCTATCCCGGCCAGCGGGTTCTGGCCACGCGAAAAGAAAATCTCGCGAACGGCATCCCGGTGGATCCCTCCATCTGGCAGCAGCTGGATTCACTCTAGGTTGACGCTTTCCTTCCGTTGAGTCTGGCTGAATTCACACTTCAATTTTTATGGTTTGACAGGTATGACATGCTTTCTATACTTGGAAAGATTTTTTATAGGGATGAGTCAGAACGATGATTTCGGCTGCTCGATAGACACCCGGGCTGCCCTGCCGGTGCAACCACTGAAGCTGCTTCGGACCGCAATCTTACAAGTATGCCGTTGCGAGAATGGACACGTTCCACTCGCCGTATCATTGCAAGGGAGTTTCTGATGAGCACGAAAGAGGAAGGCGGAATCGATCAGCTGATTTTTCGTGGGACTGACAAACACTCCGGGCGGCGCATCTCGATCACGCCTGGCAACAGTTCCATGAAGCACCTGGCCTACGGACGCATTATCCTGAATGCGGCAAAACCGAGTGAGTCATTTTCCACCGGAGACCGCGAAACCGGACTGATCGTGCTCGCCGGCAATGCCACGGTGACTACAGAGGCCAAGGAAGTGAGCTTGGGGCAGTACGACGCAATCTATATTCCACGTGATTCTTCGGTAAAGATCGCGACCGCTTCAAGCGTGGACATTGCCGAGTTCTCCGCCGAGGTCTCGCAGCACTATCCATTTCAAGTTGTGCGCTTCTCCCAGGTGGAAAGCGATCCTGGATTAAAATTCACTACCGGCGGATCAGGGTCATCGCGCCAGTTGCACATGCTGCTGGCCAAAAACGTGGAGGCGGGACGGCTGGTGGCGGGGTTTACTGTTTCGGAGCCGGGCAACTGGACCAGCTGGCCTCCGCACGAGCACGCTAAGATGCTGGAAGAGATGTATGTGTACTTCAACATGCCCGATCCGGCATTTGGCATTCAACTTGTGTATAACCATACTGACTATCCGGAAGTGGTCACGGTGGTGCGCGATGGCGACGCGGTGCTGATGCCCAGCGGATACCATCCGAATGTTTCGGTGCCGGGTCATCGCGTCTGTTTTCTGTGGGCGATGGCGGCCCACCGCGAGGGCGAAGACCGGCAGTTTGGCGTGGTCAACGTGCAGCGCGGATTCGACCAGGGACCCTCCGGACTGGAAGCGGGCCGTAAAAAGTAGCAACCTCCACTATGGACCGTGCCGCCAACTCCGCGAACCGGGTTTCTCCAGCGGAACCCGAAGTGGCGACACCAGGAACTTCTTCAGGGGCCGGCTATTTCCGCTGGGTCATCTGTGCTCTCCTGCTATTCGGAGTCACCAAAAACTACATGGACCGCCAGGTCCTGGGAATTCTCAAGACCACCCTGCAACACGATCTGGGATGGAACGAGATCGACTACGGCAATCTGGTGTTTGCCTTTCAGGCAGCTTACGCCGTGGGCATGGTGGTGGTGGGCCGGATGGTGGACCGGCTGGGAACCCGGCTGGGCTATGCCCTGGCCATGGTTTTCTGGAGCCTGGCATCGATGGCGCACGCCTTTGGCAGCTCCTTCACCAGCTTTATGGTTGCGCGGTCAGCGTTGGGTTTCGGAGAATCGGGAGTTTTTCCCGCCAGCATCAAGACCGTAGCCGAATGGTTTCCGAAAAAGGAGCGGGCGCTGGCCACGGGAATCTTTAACGCCGGCACAAACATCGGCGCCATCATTACTCCTCTGGTAGTTCCCTGGATTACGATTCACTGGGGCTGGCGCTGGGCCTTCATCATCACCGGCGCGCTGGGGTTTGTGTGGCTTATCTTCTGGCTGCTGCTCTATCGCAAACCGGATGAACATCCGCGCGTGTCCCAGGCGGAGCTGGACTACATCCGCAGCGACCCCCAGGTGCCGATGGCGAAAATCAAATGGGCCCGCCTCATTCCTCATCGTCAGACCTGGGCGTTCGTCGTAGGCAAGTTTCTGACCGATCCTATCTGGTGGTTCTATCTGTTCTGGATACCGGATTTTCTGGAACGCAAACACGGTTTGTCGTTGATGAAGATTGGTCTGCCCATCGTAGTGATCTATGTGATCGCGGACGTGGGCAGCGTCGCCGGCGGCTGGCTGTCGTCGTGGCTGATTCATCGCGGCCGGACCGTCAACTTCGCGCGCAAGACGACCTTGCTGATTTGCGCGGTATCCGTCGTTCCCATCGTGTTCGCTTACAACATGCAGAGTCTATGGGGAGCGGTGCTGCTGATCGGCCTCGCCGCGGCAGCCCACCAGGGGTTCTCCGCCAATCTGTTTACCCTGACCTCTGACACGTTTCCGGCCCAGGCCGTGGGCTCGGTAGTTGGAATGGGTGGAATGGCAGGCTCGATCGGAGGCATGTTGATCGCAACCATCGTCGGCCACACCCTGCAGTGGACGGGCAGTTACATGATCCCGTTCCTGATGGCGGGCTGCGCCTACCTGCTGGCGCTGGGCGCGATTCAATTGCTGGTGCCCAGGCTGGAACCCGCCAATCTCGGCTGAGAGAGCAAGCATGATCCTGGAAGCCTTCCAGTTGAACGGCAAGAATGCTCTGGTCACCGGATCCAGTCGCGGACTGGGCGCAGCCATCGCCATCGCCCTGGCGCAGGCCGGGGCTAACGTCGGATGTCACGGACGAAGCGCGGACGGCAAGGCCACAAGCGAAACTATTCTTCAGATGGGAAAGAAATCTTTTTATCTGGCCGGCGATATGTCGGATGCCGACCTGCATCCGGCGCTGATCGGAAAGACAGTCGAGGAATTTGGCGCCATCGACATCCTGGTCAACAATGCGGGAACAATACGCCGGGCCCCGGCGGCTGAATATCCGCAAGAGTACTGGGATGAAATCATCAGCGTGAACCTGACCTCGGTATTCCGGCTGTCGCAACTGGCGGGCCAGGACATGCTGAAGCGGAGCGCGAAGGGCAAGATTCTCAACATCGCTTCCCTGCTTTCGTTTCAGGGAGGGATCACAGTTCCGGCCTACGCCGCAGCCAAGGGCGGCGTAGCGCAGCTCACCAAAGCACTCGCCAACGAATGGGCAGCGAAGGGCATCAACGTTAATGCAATCGCGCCCGGCTACATGGCGACTGACAACACCACCGCGCTGCGGCAGGATCCCCAGCGCAGCCGTCAGATTCTGGAGCGGATTCCCGCCGGACGCTGGGGAGAGCCAGGCGATGTTGCCGGCGCCGCGGTTTTTCTGTGCTCGCCTGCCAGCGACTACATTCACGGACACATCATGGCGGTCGATGGCGGCTGGCTGGGTCGTTGAAGAACCACGTGATTACTGGTTTACGCCGCTCGCCAGAAATCCCCCGTCCACCGCGAGCACGTGCCCTGTGACGAAGCTGGCAGCTTCCGAAGCCAGGAATACGGCGGCACCACCCAGCTCATCCAGCTTCCCAAACCTCTTCATCGGCGTGCGCAGCAGAAACTCGCGGCCTCGGTCGGTGCCGTCGAGCAGGGCGGAGTTCAGGTCGGTGCGGAAGACGCCGGGAGCGATGGCGTTCACGCAAACACCGGACCTGGCCCATTCGATGGCAAGAGATTTGGTCAACGAGGCCACCGCCGCTTTGCTGGCGCTGTAGGCCGCAACCTCGTAGAGCGCCACAAACGAGGACAGCGAAGCGATATTAATGATGCGGCCATAACCCCGCTCGATCATGTGCCGGCCAAACACCTGGCAGGCCCGCAGAGTTCCGTTCAGATTGGTTTCGAGGATGCCATTCCATTCCGAGTCCGGGACTTCGAGCGTCGGCGTACGCTTGGTGCGGCCGGCACAGTTGACCAGCACCTGCACGCTGCCGAATTCGCCGGTCACCGCTTGCAGAAGCTGCTCGAGGCTGGTGCGTTCAGTGACGTCGCAGGTCTGAGCCAGCGACCGTCGCCCGAGGGCTTTGACTTCAGCGACGGCAGCATTCACCTGTTCGGCGCGGCGTCCCGTGGGAATCACGTCAGCACCGGCCTGGGCCAGCGCCCGGGTGAGAGCAAGGCCGATGCCGCTGGTACCGCCGATTACCACTGCGGTCTTTTTCGTCAGATCGAGAAGCGGATGACCCATCAATCACTCCTTACAAATTTGGTGGAGTGAATTATAAGGTGAGTTCCACTTTCGTGGCTCCGTCTTTTTCCGGCATCGCATCGGGGCCTGCAGGAAACTCAGGCGGTCAACGGTAGTGTTAAACCTTTTAGAGTTCCTGAAACGTCCTTTTAGCTTTTACAGTTTGACAGGGCTGGCGCCCCTGCCTATCGTTTGAAAGCTGGCAGGGTTACTTTAGCAAATCTAAATGAACCGGAGATTGGCTGGGTCCCTTCCCTCCATCGATAGGCCGTCTGGAACAGCTTCTCAACGCCGTTAGCGATGCGAGGGCAAGATGCCCTCGCGACGGCCGGCGGGACGCCGGCGCTACAAGGCAGGGATTTCCGAGGACGTGGTTCGCATCCCTGCCGGGGCGCCGCATCACTTTTGTTGGAGGGCTCGCCCGAATTCGATTATTTTGTGATTAAAATAATAAGGATATTGAAGCCGCCTGGCCGCTATGACATCTTCGATCACTCGAATCGCGCTCACGGAGGAACACTTTTGAAAGCCATGGTCCGCATCCTGCAAGGTTCGCTTGCCCTATTCGTCATTGCCGGTGTCTTCCTGGTTTCCCCGGCCTCGGCCCAGAACTCAAATTTCCATAATGCGCCGGCATCGGCCAAGTCCCTGAAGAACCCTTACGAGGGTCAGCCCACGCCCCACGCCAAAGCGCTGTTCCATCTGCGCTGCGCCCGCTGCCATGGCGAGAATGGCGAGGGCTCGGGAAATATTCCTGCCTTGAAGGCGGAGAAGATTAAGGAAGTCACGCCCGGCGAGATTTTCTGGTTTATCACCAAGGGCGACGTGGACAATGGCATGCCTTCCTGGGCCGCTTTGCCCAAGGCACAACGCTGGCAAATCGTGAGCTACGTACAAACCCTTGGGCAACCGCAAAGCGCACAGGCCGCCGCCCCTGCAGCGCCGATGGCCGCTGTGAAGTTGAACGCGCCGCCTCCGAAGGCTCCCTTTACCGACTTCCGCTATGAGAAGCCGGGAGAGACTCGCAAGATCACAGTCAAAGATTTACCCGCTCCCTTCGCGACTTCTTCTGCCGGCAATAGTCCCAAGGTTGTAGCGCGTCCCGAGGGTGCGTGGCCGCAGGTCCCGGCCGGATTCAAAGTGGAGCAGTACGCGAGCGGGCTCGATAATCCGCGGATCATTCGCACCACGCCCAATGGCGACATTTTTGTAGCCGAGACCAAGGCCGGCGACGTCAGGGTATTCCGCGGGATCACCAGCAAGGGCAAGCCCGAACAGGTTTCGATGTTCGCCAGCGGATTGAACGAGCCCTTCGGCATCAATTTTTATCCTCCGGGCCCGAATCCGGAGTGGGTTTATATCGGCAACACAGACTCGGTGGTGCGCTTCCCCTACCAGAATGGCGATATGCAGGCGCGCGGTCCGGCGCAGCACATTGCAGACTTGCCGGCAGGCGGGGGGCACTCCACACGTGACATTCAATTCTCGCCCGATGGCAAGAAAATGTTTGTCTCCGTGGGCTCTGCCTCCAATATTGACGACCCGGATGTCACACCGGCGGAGAAGAACCGCGCCGATGTTCTGGAGTTCAACCCCGACGGCTCGGGTATGAAGGTTTTCGCCTACGGAATTCGTAACTGCGTCGGGCTGGCGACGAATCCGAAAACCGGCGAGCTGTGGTGCTCGGTCAACGAGCGCGACGGGTTGGGCGACAATCTGGTTCCCGACTACATCACCCATGTGCAGGCGGGCGGCTTTTACGGTTGGCCATGGTGGTATATGGGCAGCCATCAGGACCCCCGGCACGCCGGGAAGCGCACCGAACTTAAGGACAAAGCCATCGTTCCGGACGTGCTCCTGAACCCGCACAATGCCTCACTGGGAATTACGTTTTATGATGGCAAACAATTTCCCGCGGAATATCAGGGAGACCTTTTCGGCGCCGAGCACGGCTCCTGGAACCGGGCAGTCCGGGTGGGCTATGAATTGATTCGCGTTCCTCTGCATCAGACCGGGCACGCCAGCGGCGAATATCAGGACTTCATGACGGGGTTCGTGATCGATAACGAGCATGTATGGGGACGGCCAGTATCGGTCACGACCGCTCCGGACGGATCCCTCCTGGTCACCGACGACGGCGGGGACTGTATCTGGAGGATCACCTACACGGGGAAATAGGCCGCCCTTTCTCAAATGCCTTCGCGATAGGGCATTCGATATTCGCGCTGATCGAAACATCACATGGCAAGCTCGTCTCTCTCTCGTCGAACTTTTCTGAAGGCGGCGGGGTCGATTGCGGGCACTTCCCTGCTTCCTCCTGTTGCCTTGTTTGGCCGCTCGGCCTCGACATCTTCGCAGGAGTCCGTGTCTCGGACCGCGAATTCTCCGGACTACACGCTCACCATCGCAGTCAAACCCGTCGAACTCGCTCCCAATCGCATCCTCTCGATGACCACCTACAACGGCCAATTCCCCGGCCCGCTGCTGCGCCTGAAAGAGGGCCAGCCCGTGACGATTGATATTCACAATCAAACCGACCGTCCTGAACAGTTGCACTGGCACGGCCAGTTCCTTTCCACCGATGTGGATGGGGCAGCGGAAGAAGGCACGCCTTTCATCGCTCCCCACGGCAGCCGCCGCATTTCGTTGGTCCCGAGGCCTTCGGGATTTCGCTTCTATCACACTCACGTCCATGCCGGGGCCGACCTGAGTGCGGGGCAGTACAGCGGCCTGGTGGGGCCGGTGTACATCGAACCGAAGAAAAATCCGGGAGATTTCGATCGCGAAGTCTTTCTGACCTTGAAGGAATTCGAGCCCACCTACAGCCGCGGCGGGGATATGGCGATGGATTTTCTGTCCCCGGCAGCGGCAGTGCCTTCTCTCAAGGAGAGAGGCGAGCGCGCGATGAATGCCTCTCTTGGGAAGGGTGCTGCTCACGGCTTCGAGGTCGGCTACGGTTCCTTCACCATCAACGGGCGGGTGCTGGGCCATGGCGAGCCCATACGGGTGAAGCGAGGCGAGCGCGTGCTCTTCCATGTGCTGAACGGAAGCGCGACGGAAATCCGCAGCCTCGCGTTACCCGGACACAGCTTCACCGTCGTTGCCCTGGATGGAAACGTGCTTCCCAAACCGACGCGCGTCCCAGGTCTGTGGCTGGGGACAGCAGAACGGGTCTCTGCCATCGTCGAGATGGAACATCCCGGCATTTGGATTATGGGCGATCTGTCAGACGACGACCGCCGTCACGGGATGGGCATTGTGATCGAGTACGCAGGAGAAAGGGGCAAGCCGCAATGGATCACGCCGAAAGCGTTCCGCTGGAACTACGCCCACTTTGGCGGCGGCGAAGCGGCTACGGAGCCTGACCATACCTTCAACATGACTTTTGCCAAGCAAAATGCCGCGCTGGATGGCTTCAACCTGTGGACCATCAATGATGTCGCCTTCCCGGAAGAGAACGCGCAACCTGTGCTTCACCTTGAGAAAGGTAAGCGCTACCGGTTGCGAATGCACAACGCCAGCGATGATATCCATCCCGTTCATCTTCACCGTCACAGTTTCGAGCTGAACCGGATGGCCGGGCAGAAGACTTCCGGGGTGATGAAAGATGTCGTGATGGTCGGCGGATATCAGAATGTAGAAGTCGATTTCACGGCGGACAACCCCGGGCTCACGCTATTTCATTGTCATCAACAGCTGCACATGGATTTTGGTTTCATGGCTTTGTTCGATTACATCTAGCGCCGGCAGGTTCGCGAACCCCTTGGTCCATACATTTGACGCTCTGATTCTCGGCGGTGGCGCAGCCGGATTGATGTGCGCCATCGAAGCAGGCAGGCGCGGACGGCGGGTGGCCGTAATTGAGCGCGCCGAGCGGCTGGGGAAAAAGATCCTCATCTCCGGCGGCGGGCGCTGCAACTTCACGAACCTCCACTGCTCGGCGGAAAACTTTATCTCGGCCAATCCGCACTTCGCCAAGTCAGCGTTGGCGCGCTATACCCCTGAAGACTTCATCGCCCTGGTCGAAAAACATGGCATCCCTTATCACGAGAAGACTCTGGGCCAGCTCTTTTGCGATCGCTCCGCTCAGGACATTCTGGACATGCTCGAAGAAGAATGCCGCGCTTGCGGAGTTCAGCTGTTCACGAAGGTTGCAATTCAGCAGATTACGCGGATCGACGAGTTCGTTGCGACGGCCTCAGAACACGAATTCCGTGCTGCGGCGCTGGTCGTCGCCACCGGTGGCCTGTCAATTCCCAAGATGGGGGCCACCGCGTTCGGCTACGACCTGGCGCGGCAATTTGGCTTGAAGATCCGTGAAACCCGTCCCGGCCTGGTGCCGATTCTGTTCGGTCTCGAAGACGGCCGCCACTACACCGATCTCGCGGGCGTCTCTGCGGACGTGATTGCCTCCTGTGATGGCCGGCATTTCCGGGAAAAAATGTTAATCACGCATCGCGGGCTCAGCGGGCCGGCCATTCTGCAGATTTCGTCATATTGGAGAAAGCCGGAGTCCATCTCAATTGACCTGGCTCCGCAGCAGGACGTCACCGCGGAGCTTCTCGAATCTGCGGCTCCGCGAAATATTGCATCGCTGCGGGCAGCGTTGCGCCGAGTCCTCCCCAATCGTTTTGCCGACCGGTGGCTGGAGATCCATGCCCCCAAAAGTTGGACGAACTCTTCCCTGCAGAAGATCGAGCGCGCGATACACAGTTGGACCGTGCTGCCGTCGGGCACCGAGGGCTACGAAAAGGCCGAAGTGACAGGGGGAGGCGTGGACACCGACGAATTGTCTCCGAAAACCATGGAGAGCAGAAAAGTCACCGGCCTGTTCTTTATCGGGGAAGTCGTGGATGTGACCGGACACCTGGGCGGTTTCAATTTTCAATGGGCGTGGGCATCGGGCGCCAGCGCGGGGCGGGCGTTGTAGTGCTCGATCCCCGTTCTTGACGGGAGGAAGGAGTGGGTTGATGATCTTCTGTCGTTTGTCGTCCGGCGAAATGATCCCTGGAGGTGAAATGACTTGTACTCTCTTCCGTGCCTGCTGGCGAATTAAACGGGAGTTTTTGCTGCGGGCTGCATGCCTGGGCGTTCTGTGTCTTGGCCTCGGAGTCGCATCCTGGGCGGCTCCCGCTCGCAAAGACAAAGACCTGCACATCTACTTTGTGGATGTTGAAGGCGGACAGGCCACACTGTTTGTCACGCCCGCGGGGCAATCGCTTCTCATCGACACCGGCTGGCCGGACAATGATGGCCGCGACGCGGAACGTATCGTGGCCGCGGCCCGGAAGGCGGGCATCAGCAAAATCGACTACGTTCTGATTACCCACTTTCACCAGGACCACGTCGGCGGAGTTTCACAGTTGGCCGCCCGCATTCCAATTGGGACATTTATCGACCACGGAGAAAACCGCGAGACAGGCAACGCCGCAACCGTAAGAGACTTTCAGGCCTACCAGGCGGTGCTGGCGACGGGCAAGTACAAACACATTACGGCCAGGCCCGGAGATGTGCTCCCTATCAAGGGCATGCGGGCGACGATTGTCAGCGCGGATGCAGCGCTGATCGACAAACCTCTGGCGGGCGCGGGAGAGGAAAATCCGGCTTGCAAGGGCGCTGAGCAATATCCGGCAGACACGACGGAGAACCTGCGCTCCCTGGGAACGTTCATCCATTTTGGAAAACTGAAAATCCTGGACCTGGGCGATCTTACACACGACAAGGAAATGCAGCTGATGTGCCCCGTCAACAAACTCGGCAAGGTCGACATCTACGTCGTCTCCCATCATGGCTGGGCGCAAAGCGGCAGCCCGGCGCTGGTTTACGGCATCGCTCCCCGCGTAGCGATCATGGACAACGGGGCAAAGAAGGGCGGAAGTCCTTCGGTGTGGGACATCCTCGAGAAATCGCCTGGCCTGGAAGACTTGTGGCAACTGCATTTTTCCCAAGAAGGTGGAGCCGCGCACAACGTCGCGGCAGAGTTCATAGCCAATCCCGACGGCCCCGATGCAGCCCATGATCTCGAGTTGACGGCCCATCCCGATGGGGGCTTTGAAGTTTTTAATTCCCGGACGCAGAAAAGCAAACTCTATCCGACGCGATAAAACGGCGGGGACGATCGTCCGTAGGCAGCACAGCATTCCAAAATCAGGCAGAATCGAGGACCTCGGCATTGCTGCGCTGGCGAATTGCCATCCTGGTTAGCGTTGCTATCGCAATCAGTTATCTGGATCGCCAGACGCTTCCGGTGGCTGTCACTGCGATCGCTCGAGATATTCCACTGACCAACCAGCGTTTTTCCGCACTGCAGTCAGCCTTCCTGCTTTCCTACGCGTTGATGTACGTCGGCGGAGGAAAACTGGTGGACGCGTTGGGCACCCGCATTGGATTCGCAGTCATCATGGCGTTCTGGTCGCTGGCCAACGCCAGCCATGCCCTGGCCACAGGCTTCGGCATGCTGATGGCCAGCCGATTTCTGTTGGGCCTGGGCGAAGGCGGCGGCTTTCCCGCGGCCACTCGCGCCGTGGCCGAATGGTTCGCGGTAAAAGACCGGGCCACCGCGATGGGCATCATCAACGCAGGGACGTCGGTTGGAGCGGTGAGCGCGCCTCCCCTGATCGCCGTGGTGCTGAGTTATGCGGGCTGGCGCTGGATTTTTGTCGTCACCGGCGCTCTCGGATTGTTGTGGACGTGGTGGTGGATTTCATCGTATTTTCCGCCGGAGAATCCTCCCGAGCCGGTGCGCGAGCTTGCCTCCTCCGACTCCACGGTCAACCTGCGCTGGATCGATCTCCTGCGCATTCGCGAGTCCTGGGGACTGGTGAGCGCTAAATTTCTAAGCGATGCGGCCTGGTACTTTTATCTTTTCTGGCTTCCGAAATATCTTTACGATGCCCGTGGATTCGATGTGAAGGCGGTCGGCACTTTTGCCTGGATCCCATACGCGGCCGCCGGCGTCGGTTGTCTCCTCGGCGGATGGTTTTCGAGTTACCTGGTGCGGCGTCAATTCTCGCTAGGCATGGCTCGAAAGCTGGCGCTTGGGCTGAGCGCAGCGGTGATGCCGTCCATCCTGCTGGTGCCGCGGCTTCCAGTGGCCTGGGCGCTCGCGATATTCAGCCTGGCCTATTTCGGACAGCAATCGTGGTCCACCCTGGTCATGGTCCTTCCCACAGATCTCTTCCCTGCTCAGGTTGTCGGCTCCGTGGCCGGACTGGTGGGCTTCGGAGGCGCCATGGGCGGAATCGCGTTCGGTGAGCTGGTCGGATATCTGCTGGACCACGGCTTCGGCTATGGTGTCGTATTCTCATTGGCGGGCACGTTTCATGTCGCCGCTTTCGTTATCATTCTGGCTACCGTTCCGCTGGTGCAGTCGCTGGACCTGAAACGCAGACTGAGTTCCGCAGGAGCTTGATGCGAATTAAAGAGATTCGTACACGTGTAATGCGCTGGCGCGGAAAGACGGTTCCCCTGCCGCCTCATTTCTGCACCAATCCTATGGACGTGTTGAGCCTGCCGGAAGCCTCGATGCAGACTTTCACCTTTCACGGCTGGCTGGTGGTTGAAATCTTTACCGACGACGGGCTGGTGGGGATCGGCAATGCCGCCCTCGCGCCCCAGGTGACCAAACAGGTGATCGACCTTTATCTCAAGCCGCTGTTGATCGGGAAAGACCCGTGGGACATGGAGTTTCTGTGGCAACACATGTATCGCAAGACCATGGCGTTCGGCCGCAGAGGCATCGGCATGGTTGCCATCAGCGCCGTGGATATTGCGTTGTGGGACCTTATGGGAAAATCGGCGAAACAGCCTGTCTATCGGCTGCTCGGGGGCAAGACCAAACCGCGCATTCCGGTCTATGCCAGCCGGCTCTACAGCGTCGAGTTGAACGATGTTGCCGACGAAGCGCAGCGTTACAAGGCCGAGGGCTACAAGGCCATGAAACTACGCTTTGGATGGGGACCGACGGACGGCGCCGCCGGCATGCAACGCAATCTGAATCTGGTGCGCACCGTGCGCGAGACGGTCGGCGATGGCATTGACGTGATGGCCGATGCGTACATGGGATGGACGCTCGACTACGCCAAACGCATGCTGCCCCTGCTCGAACCCTTCAACCTGCGATGGCTGGAAGAGCCGGTCATCCCCGATGACGTGCATGGCTACGCTGAGCTGAAGTCATACGGGCGCATTCCGATCGCGGGCGGTGAGCACGAATTCACGTCCTATGGTTTTCGCGACCTGCTCGAAGCGCGCGCGCTGGACTACATCCAGTTCGACACCAATCGCGTCGGCGGCCTAACCCAGGCCCGCAAGATTGCCGCGCTGGCTGAGGCCTATTCCGTCCCCGTCATTCCTCATGCCGGCCAGATGCACAATTATCACGTCGTGATGGCCAGCCTGAATTCGCCGATGGCGGAATACTTCCCCGTCGTCGATGTGGAAGTGGGCAACGAACTGTTCTGGTACATCTTCAACGGCGAACCGAAGGCCAAAGACGGCTACATCGATCTGGATGAAAGTGTCCCCGGCCTCGGCCTCACTATCAACGAAGCGGCGCTGAAACAATTTGATGTCAGCGAGTGACCCTTCATGACACGACTGCTTCAACTGAAGCGCGGCGACGTAAGACGTGTGGCTCTGGTCGAAGAACCGCGCCTGCGTCTGCTCGATGGTTGCAGGTCGATCTATGAATTGGTCAACTCAGCCCTCACCACCGGCGTGAAGCTCAGCGCTCTGGCTCGGCAGAGGGCTACAAGTGATCAGCTCGACTATGACCCTGTTTACCGCGGAGAATCTGAGTGGCGCATTCTGCCTGCGATTGACCATCCGGAAGAACCCGCGCGGTGCACAATTTCAGGGACAGGTCTCACGCATCTGGGCAGCGCCCGCAATCGCCAGAGCATGCACGCCTCGAGCGAGGCGGAACTGACCGACAGCATGAAGATGTTTCGCTGGGGTATCGAAGGCGGGCGTCCAGCGTCGGGATCCATTGGGACGGCTCCGGAGTGGTTTTATAAGGGCACGGGCACTTCGCTGCGTGCGCACGGCGAAGCGCTCGAAGTTCCGGCTTACGCCGGTGATGGCGGCGAGGAGGCGGAGGTTGCCGGCACCTACCTGATTGCTGCCGATGGCCAGCCGCTTCGCATCGGAATGGCAGCAGGCAACGAATTTTCCGACCACGTATTCGAGAAAACCAACTACCTCAACCTGGCGGCGTCCAAGCTTCGCACCTGCGCTGTCGGCCCCGAACTTGTGGTCAACCCAAACTTCGGGTCGGTTCCGGTGGACGTAAAGATTGAACGCGCGGGCAACCTGCTCTGGTCGAAGACATTCCGCACCGGCGAGAGTGAAATGTGTCACAGCCTGGCAAACATTGAACATCATCACTTCAAATACGAAGCCCATCGCCGCCCGGGAGATATTCACGTTCATTTCTTCGGGACCGACTGCCTCAGCTTCAGCGATGGAGTCAGGATGCAGGATGGAGATATGATGCAGGTTTCGATCGAAGGCTTTGGCCGCCCCTTGCGCAATCCCTTGCGGATGACAGGAACCAGGGCGGAAGCAATCACCGTGAAGCCTCTAGGGTGATTCATATCAACATCAAACCGCCTTACTCCCACGCGATACGAATAAGCGAAATCCCCTGCCTGGGCAACTCAAATTGCAGATGCGCTGCACCTTGCACGATCGGCACCCACGCCGGCGAAGTGAGCAGCTGTAACTGGCCGGCCCGTTCCAATTGTTGGTATTGCGCTTCGGTGGTTGTTTGTGGCGATCCCATTTCCTTCCACGAAGCGAATGCGTTGCTGTGACTGGCATCGACGCGGAAGTGCTCGAGCAAGCCGCGGCTGCTCTTTGCCGGCAGTCCGCCGATCCTCAGGTCAATCGGGGTCGCGGCAGCGGCCAGATCATCGTCGTGGTAATTCCAGATCAGGATCTCGACTTCATGTTCCTTTCGAGTCGCAATCACATTGACGTCGGGCTGATCCCGCACGCCGTCGCGGATAACGTCCTCGGGATGCAAGGCACCTGAACTGGTAGCTGCGACGCGTTCGTTCCCCATCAGGCCAAACATCCGGAACGCGTTCAGCACCGCCTTGTCCACACCGTTGGTAGCCAGCGTACGGTAGCCTTCAAAGTACGGCTGTCCCTCAAATTCAAATGCCCAGGTCACCGCACCCATAAAATTGATGTGTTCCTGGCTGGCCAGAAACAGAATGTTGTTCAGGGTCTCAGCCGTGTACACGGCGTACAAGGGTCCGTTGCGATAGGAGTTCTGAGGATTCGTTCGCGCCGAACAGGCGGCGCATCCTTCCGGGTCCGACTCTCCCAGAATGATGGGAGTGCTGCGCCATTCTGGAAACGACGCCACGATCTGGAAGCCCTGCTCGATCGCGGCCAACTGGCGCGCGATGCCCATCTGCACGTGATCGCCCTGCCACTTCGGTGATCCCTTGGGATGGAAGCTGATAAAGTCCAGCCGCGACCCGATTTTCCCCGTCACATAGTTTGGCTGGTGAGCGCAATGGTCGAGGAACGACCGCAGGAATTCCGCCGCCTTCGGATTGCCCGGCCCGGTGCTGTCCGGACCGCCGACGCGGGCTTCCGGCAGCGCCCGCAGGACTGCATCCACGCTGAAATCGTACAGCTTGAAATATTCCTCCGCCGTCCCTTGCCAGTAGCCGATGTCCGGTTCGTTCCACACCTCCCACAGCCAGGTCTTTACCTCGGAATCGCCATAGCGCTCGCGCAGATGATGCACAAACTGAAAGACGACTTCCGACCATTTTTGATAATCCCGGGGCGGATAGGCCCATCCGGTATAGATCGAACCTTGAGGAAAATTGTGACGATAGGGTTGCGGATGTGTTGACAAGGCTTCCGGCATGAAGCCGATTTCGACGAGTGGCTTTATTCCCGCCGCGTGAAAGGCGTCGAACATCTTGTCCAGGATGGTCCAGCTATAGACCGACTTGCCCGCTGCGTCCTCCGTGTACACGTTGGTCGATCCCCACTTCAAAGACGCTGCGCCGTCGCCGGTGGTCAACAGGTTGTGGACGCGAACATAAGCCGGCGTTGGGCCGAGGGCGGCCAGTTCGCCCAGCAGCTTTTTGCCGTTCGCCGCGTAGGTGTAGTTGGGCTCGTCATAGCCGAAGCAATTCCAGATGGGCGAGAGCGCACCCTGGGATTGATCGGCGTGAACCTGTATATCAACTTCTTTCGGGACCTGCTGCGGCCAAGCGTAGGTTGAGATCAGAAGCAACAGCACAAACGGCAACAAGGGCGCGGAGGAACCGGGAATTTGCCTGACATTCTTGCGGTTGAATTCCATTGCACGCTCCAGGTCTTGAGAAACCTTCAAGTTCATTCGACTGCGGACGACCCGTAGCGCCGCCGTCCCGGCGGCTGTCGTGGGGGCGTCCCGCCCGCGCAGCGCGATGCTCACGTCCGAGGGCTAGACGCCGGCGCTACAGCACCCCAGCCGCAGCCGTATCATAGTTGATCTGCGAGCCTGAATTCCCGCCGCCGAAAATTAGACTTCCCCCCGCCTCTTCTGCAAGAATGTGGCCGACACTCGAGGGGGAGGCCAAATCAATGCAGATCAAAGTCAACGGCGTAGAACGATCCTACGACGGCGATCCCAACCTGCCGCTGCTGTGGTACGTGCGCGACGTGCTGGGATTGACCGGAACCAAGTTTGGCTGTGGCATGGCGTTGTGCGGCGCCTGCACCGTTCACCAGGACGGCAAGGCAATCCGCTCCTGCGTGACCCGTGTGAGTGCGACCGCCGGCAAGGAGATCACCACGATCGAGGCCATTTCCAAAAATGGTCTGCACCCGGTGCAGGAAAAATGGATCGAGTTCAACGTCCCGCAATGCGGCTACTGCCAGACCGGGCAGATCATGCAGGCGATTTCCCTGCTCAAGGAAACGCCGAAGCCCAGCGACGAAGAGATTGACAACAGCATGTCCGGAAATATCTGCCGCTGCGGCACCTACCAGCGCATTCGAGCGGCCATCAAGGCGGCCGCGGGAGAAAACGCATGAGCGACAGCATCCTGAATGTAAGCCGGCGCGGTTTTCTGCAGGGCATGGTTTCGACCGGCGCCCTGATTTTAAGCGTGCGCATAGCTCCGGAGTTTCTGTGGGCTGCCGAGACATCCGGAGGCACCCACGCCGACCGCGCCACGCTGCACCCCAGCCTGTTTGTTGGAATCGATACCGATGGCACCGTCTATATCGTGGCGGCCCGCTCGGAAATGGGCACCACGAGCCGCACCTCCGTCCCCCTCATTCTGGCCGACGAACTCGATGCGGACTGGAAGCGGGTGAAAATCGAACAGGCGATCGGTGACAAACGATACGGCGATCAGGACACCGACGGATCGCATTCCGTCCGCGACGGATTTTCGACAATGCGCGAGGCCGGGGCCACGGCACGATTGATGCTGACCCAGGCAGCGGCACAGAAATGGCGAGTGCCGGTGTCAGAGTGCGAATCCGATCTCCATGTGATCGTGCATCGTCCCACAAAGCGCAAGGCAGGCTATGGAGAGCTGGCCGCGGCTGCCTCCAAACTTCCTGTGCCCAAAAAGGAAGACCTGAAATACAAACCCAGCAGTGCATGGCGATACATCGGCAAAGGCGCGACCAGCTACGACCTGACTGACATTTGCACCGGCAAGGCCGGCTTCGGCATGGACGCGCATCTCGATGGCATGGTCTATGCCTCGGTCGAACATCCTCCCGTGCTGGGCGGCAAGGTCAAGTCCTACGACGAGAAGGCCCCGCTGCTGGTGAAGGGAGTCAGGCAGACCATTCCGATCAAACCCTTCACGCCGCCCCATCATTTTCAGCCGCTGGGCGGCGTGGCCGTTATTGCCGACAACACCTGGGCCGCCTTTCAAGGACGCAAGAAGCTGAATGTGGATTGGGACAACGGCGCCAATGCCAGCTACAACTCCGACGAATATAAAAAAGAGTTGCAGGAGACAGCCCGCAAACCGGGAAAAGTCGCGCGCAACATCGGCGATGTGGATGCGGTCTTTGCCAAGGGTGGGAAGATTATGGAAGCGGAGTACTACGTACCCCACCTGGCGCACGCCACCATGGAACCACCCGTGACCCTGGCCGACTTCCGCGACGGCAAAGTTACGATCTGGGCCCCCACCCAGAGCCCGCAGGCAGTGCAGGAAACCGTGGCCCAGGAACTCGGCATCCCGCCGGAGAACGTAATCTGCCACGTCTCGCTATTGGGCGGCGGCTTCGGGCGCAAATCGAAGCCCGATTACGCGGCAGAGGCTGCGATCCTGTCGAAAGCCGTGGGCAAGCCGGTCAAGGTGGTGTGGAGCCGCGAGGATGACATCAAGTTCGGCTTCTATCACGCCGTGGCCGCCATGTACATGAAGGCTGCGCTGGACGAAAAGGGTATGCCGACGGCCTGGCTGCAGCGCTCCGTGTTTCCGCCCATCGGTTCTACCTTCGCTTTGAATACCACCTATGGAGACGGAGGCGACCTGGGCCAGGGGTGGATCGACTTGCCCTTCGACCTTCCCAATCATCGCGCCGAAAACGGGCCGGCGGAAAACCATGTCCGCATCGGATGGCTCCGCTCGGTGGCAAATATTTATCACGCCTTCGCGGCGCAGTCGTTCGCCAACGAACTCGCGCATGCTTCCGGACGCGATTCGGTTGAATACCTCCTGGAGTTAATCGGACCTCCAAGAATCATCGACGTAAAAGCTACCGCGCCGGACTACGACAACTATGACGGATCGCCCGCTGAATTTCCCCTGGACACAGCCCGCATGCGGCGAGTGATTCAACTGGCCGCGGAAAAGGCCGGCTGGGGCAAGCGCAACCTGGGCAAGGGTTCAGGCCTGGGCATTGCCGTGCACCGCAGCTTCCTCACCTACGTGGCCACAGTCGTCGAAGTGGAAGTGGACGATAAAGGTGAAGTGAAGATTCCGTCCGTGCACACCGCCGTGGACGCCGGCATCGTGGTGAATCCCGAGGCCACCCGGGCCCAGTTCGAAGGTGCTGCCGTATTCGGCACCAGCATCGTGCGCAGCGGGGCGATTACCGCCAGGAATGGCGTGATCGAGCAGTCCAACTTCAATGACTATCCGGTGGCCCGCATGAATGAAGGTCCGTACAAGACCACCGTCCACATCGTGGACAGCGACGCGCCTCCGGCAGGGGTCGGCGAGCCCGGAGTGCCGCCGTTCGCGCCCGCGCTCTGCAACGCAATCTTCGCCGCCACGAGAAAGCGCATTCGCGAATTGCCGCTCTCCAAAAATCCCATTGTCGCGTAGCGAGTCAGTTTGGAGACCATGAACCACGAAGGGCACGAAGGTCCACGAAGGAAACTCTGGAAAACAAAGCCTTCGTGATACTTCGTGTCCTTTGTGGTTTATGCTCTTGCCGTGCCTTGTCACGAAACTGACCCACTATCCCTGGTCGCATGGATGCTCTCGAGGGTATTTGGTTCAGGCCGGGAGTGTGCGTGTCCGGCGGGCTTCGTAAGACTTTAAGTGGGTGTAGGCGAGACTGAGAAGCGAAGGCTTGCCTTGCGCCCCGCTCCCTTTCTCACGCCCCAGCAGATCGCCGATGACGTGGTCGGCTTCGATCGGAGCATTGCGTTCGACGTCGCGCAGCATCGAGGCAGTCAGCGTGGAGCCCTTCGCGGTCAGCATGTCACGCGCGCGTTTCAACTGCGCCTCCCGCATGGAGTAGCCCGCGGCGGCTGCGATCGAGCAACACTCTTCCAACAGTCCAACGATGAAGTCGGTGCCACCGGGAGATGCGCAAATATCCCCGATGGCGGCACGCATCAGACACGTACTGCCGGCCAGAGTTGCCAGGAAGACCCACTTCTCCCACATTTCCTGCAATATTTCCGTGCTGGCATGCGCCTTGAACCGCACCCCGTCCATGAGGGTCGCAATCGCTTTTACCCGATCCGACAGCGCGCCATTCTGATCCCCGAAAGAAAGGTCGTGAGTGTCGTTGAGGTGCACGATCTCGCCGTCGGTGAGCGCGGCTGCAATCAGGCACTGGCCCCCGAGCACGCGCTCGCGACCGAATCGCTCGTTCAGAATCTCCAGGTGTCGCATGCCGTTGAGCAGCGGCAGAATGACCGTGCCTGGTCCGACGGCCGGGGCGAATGAAGTAATCGCGCTCTCGAGATCATAAGCCTTACAACTGAGCAGGACGAGATCAAAGGTGTCATGGAGATTCTCGGCCAGGAGGGTGGCTGGATTGGCCAGAGTCACATCGCCGAAGCGGCTGCGAATTTTTAGACCATGGGCGGCCAACTCGGCCGCGCGCCTGGGGCGCACGAGGAATGTGACGTCACGATTGGCCTCAAGCAGCCGGCCGCCAAAATAGCCGCCAATCGCGCCGGCTCCAACCACCAACACCCTCATGCCTCGCTCCTGAACAACCTCCGTATTATGACAGCAGGTCGCCCTACGCTTCAGCTTTTAGGGTGTCAGGATCGATTTCATTTTGTGATTCTTTTAAAGGGCTGACTGCCGGGTGCTCCTTCGCGACCGACAGGAATCACCATGCGCTAGCCTCCCGCAATCGCCCCAATCACAATAAACGGCTCCTTCCCGGACGCGACGGCGTCGGGCAGCGGGGCGTCGGGCGACTCGTGGGAGAGGTCTTCTTCGCAGGCGAAGAAGCGCAGAAAGGGACGGCGCTGTTGCGTGTCATGGTCGCGAATCGCTCCACGCAGCATGGGATAGCGGGCTTCAAGCGCGTCCAGCACCGAGCGCTGGGTAACGGGCGCTTCGACTTCGAGCGTCACCTCGCTGCCGACGTGCGCCAAGTTTCGGAGATGGAAGGGGAGAACTATGCGGATCGTCATCAAAACGGATTCCGAATGGTTAGTTGCCGGTTGATTATCTGCCCGTCCTGCAAATCTTCCGTGTAAAGCGTTTTACAGCCAGCCTCCAGGGCGGCCGAGGCTATCAGCGAATCGTAAATACTGTAACCGTACTTCTCTGCAATGGCCACAGCGCCTCGGTGGGTATCGAGCGAGATCGGAACCGGTTCGGGGCACAGAACGCAAACAATATCCAGCATCTCTTTTACTTCTTTCCACGACATCCCCAGCTTGCGTCGCGCCACCGACACAAACTCGTTCAAGGACTGGATACTGATAATCCCGCCGCCCGCGAGCAGCGCCTCAGCCTGGGACGCGCGGGGATCGTCTTTCCCCACCGCGTAAATCAACACATTGGTGTCGAAGAAGTCCTTAGCGGGCATGGGCCTCTTCCCGGTCGAATACAAATCCCGCCGGTAGAGGACGACGCAGACGCCGCAAACGGTCCAGCGCCCGCTGCCGGGCAGGATCGCGGCGCACTCCAAATTCCCGCGTGCCGGCAATCCTGATTTCGATCTGGTCGCCCTCTTTCAGGTTGAGGGCTTCCACCACCTCAGACGGCAGCCGGATGGCAAGACTGTTTCCCCACTTTGAAACTTGCATAAGGCTCCCCTTTTCACTGAATGATATACATATCAATTGTATATCTTAAGTCAAGCGGGGCCGTACCTCAGGCTGGGAATCGCCTACTCAAGCGTCTGCACCTCCACGCTCAGTACTGCCGGCAAATCGTGCACAATCGGATTCCAGGTATCGCCCGCATCGGCGGAGGCATACACCTGGCCGCCCGTGGTGCCGAAATATACGCCGCATTTGTCCAGCGAGTCCACGGCCATGGCGTCGCGCAGCACGTTTACGTAGCAGTCTTTCTGGGGCAGGCCTTTCGTCAACGGTTCCCACTCGTTGCCGCCACTGCGGCTGCGGAAAACGCGCAGCTTGCCGTCAGGGGGATAGTGCAGCGAGTCGCTGGTGATGGGAACCACGTAGATTGTCTCCGGCTCGTGCGCGTGGATGTCGATCACGAAACCGAAGTCGGTGGGCAGGTTGCCGCTGACTTCTTTCCAGTTGTCGCCGGCGTCGTCGGAACGCATGACGTCCCAGTGCTTTTGCATGAAGAGCACGTCGGGGCGCTTGGGATTCATGGCGATGTGGTGCACGCAGTGGCCAACCTCGGCGTTCGGGTCGGGGATATATTGCGAGCGCAGGCCGCGGTTGATCGGCTTCCAGCTGGCGCCGCCGTCGTCGCTGCGGAAGGCGCCCGCCGCCGAGATGGCAATGTACATTCTCTTCGCATTACTGGGATCGAGAATAAGAGTGTGCAGGCACATGCCGCCCGCGCCCGGCTGCCATTTGGGGCCGGTGCCGTGTCCCCGCAGGCCGGGGAGTTCCTTCCAGTTCTGGCCGCCGTCGGTCGAGCGAAAGATGGCGGCATCTTCCACTCCGGCGTAAACCGTATCGGGATCGGTGAGCGATGGTTCCAGGTGCCAGACTCGCTTGAATTCCCAGGGATGCTGGGTGCCGTCGTACCACTGATGCGTGGTCAGCGGCGCCGCTGCCGCGTCGTAAACGAACTTGTTGCTCTCCCCTTTCGGCGGACCGGGGGCGGCGGGCTCACCTTTTGGCGTGCCGGGCTGAAGCCAGGTCTTGCCGCCATCGTCGGAGCGCTGGATGATCTGGCCGAACCATCCGCTGGTCTGCGAGGCATAAATCCGATTCGGATCGGCGGGCGATCCCTTGAGGTGGTAAAGCTCCCAGCCCGCGAAATGCGGACCGCTGACCTCCCATCTATCGCGCTTGCCGTCCGACGTCAATATGAACGCGCCTTTGCGTGTGCCCACCAGTACTCGTACTTTACTCATTCCTTCCTCCTGATCAATTGTTATTGCGGCTTGTGGCGAGTTGTCTTCGCTAACCTGCCATCGGCGTCGTAAGTGCGCCATTCTCCGACTCTCTTGTCAGCGATGTATTTGCCTTCGTCATACAGTGCGCCATTGGGATGGTATCTCCGCCAGGAGCCGGACTTCTTCTCGTCATCGAAGGCGCCGATCTGCATCACTTCTCCGTTTTCTCGATACCACGTCCACTCTCCAATCATCTTGCCGTAGGAGAATTTGCCCACGGCCTTGAGCAGTCCGTTGCGCAGGTAGTACTTCCACTCCCCGGTCTTCTCCCCCCTGCTGTATTGGCCGACGCACGAAAGCGTGCCATCCTTGAAGTATTCCTTGAAGATGCCGTCCTTCGGTCGGCCTTTGGATTCGTGTCTGCTTTTGTCCATCCCCTTGAACCTGTAGCTGCCAAACACGACGCTACTTTGCCTGGACCTCATGACAACACGGCTTGGCTGCCTCGCGCACGAATGCCCCCGTGGCATCGACGAATCCCTCCTGCCCATAGCGGTCGTGGTGCCGCACCCAGTCCGACAGGTTGTGATTGGGGCCGTTCTCATTGCGGCCTTTGGGGGTCAGATCGAGGTACATGTAGGCGCCGAGCACTTCCTCATTTCCCCGAGCGTAACTGGAATAGGTGTGGAACACGTCGCCCTTCTTGTCCCTGTAGAAGACGCTGATGCCGGAGAGGTCCTCGATCGAAGCCGGGCTCATGGTGTAGTTGTAGAAAACCTCGGCTTTGGCCAGGTCATCGGGTTTGAACGACACGTGGTAATCGTAGTTGAAGTCGTTTTCGTACGAGGACACCCAGTCAAAGCGCCAGCCCATACGCTTCTTATAGGCGTTGAGCTCGGAGACCGAGGCGCGGGAACAGGCGACAAAGCTTACATCGTGCCGGGCCAGGTGCTGATTGGCGCCATCGATGTGGTCGGCCAGGAATGAACATCCCACACACCGGTCATCCATGTCCCGCCGCCACATGAAATGGTAAACAATCAGCTGGCTGCGCCCCTCGAATAGATCGGCCAGCGTCTTCCTGCCCTCCGGTGTGTCGAAAACGTACTCCTTCTCGACCTTGACCCAGGGCAGGCGGCGGCGCTCCGCGCTCACCGCGTCACGCGCGCGGGTGAGCTCTTTTTCCCTGGCCAGCAGTTCCCTGCGGGCCGCCAGCCACTCGCTTCTCGAGACGACTTTCGGGTTTTCCAAATTGCTGTTGACCATGGTCAGTTCTCCTTTCGGCGATTCAGCGGAACGAGAGCGCGCAACCCTTCATCGCGCAAATAAAGTCCCGCCCAGATCAAGGCCCCAAGGATGGGAGGAAAGATGAACCACGCGTCCTGCACCCGAACCTGGGTGGCGGTCGCGCCGCCTAAATACCCGGTCAGCAGGATTGCGCCCAGAATCGAGGTACGGGGAATGGCATAAAGAAGAACACAAACCAGCGCAATGACTCCGATGGGCTGAATCGTGCTCACGGGGTATCCCAGCCGGACCGTTCCCTCCACGGCGGCGGGCAGTTTCAGAATCTTCACGCCGGCATCGAAGAGCATGAACAGGATCATCAATGCGCTAATGACGCGTCCAGTCCAGAGCATTGTCTTCGAGGCCGGCGCAGTTTGAACCACCGATGGCATAAACGTGTCCTTTAGGTATTTCAGCTATGCGAATCGCAAGCCGATAGTTATGCCGCTTTCTGGCAATTCACCATCCATGGGGTCCCGAACTGATCGACCAGCATGCCAAAACGCGTCGCCCAGAAGGTTTCCTGGATGGGCATGACGGTGGCCTGCGCGTTTTCTCCCAGAGCTTTGAAGATGCGTTCGGCTTCAGCCGGTTCCTTCACCTGTATATTCACCGAGAAACCCTGCGGCTTCTGAAAGCGGTCAGGCGGAGCGTCAGAACCCATAATCACCTGATCGCCAATGGTCAGGCGTGCGTGCAGGATCTTGCTGCGCCACTCCGCCGGTACTCCGTCGGCTGCAGGCGTGCCTTCGTGCGGAATCATAGCTTCAATCTTGCCCCCCAGACCCCTGGCGTAAAACTTGAAGGCGTTCTCGCATTGACCGTTGAAAAGAAGATAGGAATTCAGTTGCATGGTGATTTCTCCGTTCTTTATTCTTTTAGCTTTGACGGCAGAATTTCCGGACGGTTACACCCACCCAGCCTGCCCTCTACCGGTAAGTCGAACGGGCGGCGGGCAAATCGACAAGCTGGAACAAAATTAAATTGCGGGCAGGCTGGGAACCTCCACAATGGGCCGGATTTCGACCGTGCCATAGCGCCCTGCCGGAATCTTCCCGGCCACATCGATGGCCTCATCGAGGTTCCGGGCATCGATCAGGAAGTAGCCGCCGAGTTGCTCGCGGGTCTCGGCGAAGGGGCCGTCGGTCACGACCCGTTTGCCGTCGCGGGTGCGGACGCTGGTCGCAGTCGCGGTCGGATGCAGGGGCCCGGCGCCCAGGTACTGCCCTTTATCGTTCAACTGCTGGGCAAACTGCGCGGATTCCTGATAACAGCTTTCCCGCTCCTCCTGGCTCAAGCCCTTCTCATCCATGTAGATCAATAACATGTACTTCATGTCTGTCTCCTCTTGGGTGAATCGAATCGCCGATCGCCAGATCGACACTCCGGCGGCAAAAACTTTACAATCGCCTATGCCTTCCGAAGCCGCTGCGGCCGTCGAAGCAGTGTACCGCTCCGACTGGGGACGAATCGTGGCCACTCTCATCAGCCTGGTCGGCGACTTCGACCTGGCCGAGGAGTGCGCCCAGGAAGCCTTTGCCACCGCCGTACGCCAGTGGGAAGAGTCCGGAGTGCCGGAGTTTCCGCGGGCCTGGATCGTCCAGACCGCACGGCATAAGGCCATCGACCGCATCCGCCGCAAGCAGGTCTTCGAGAAGAAGCTCGAATCCTACGCGGCCGACGAATTGGGTCCGGCCTTCACCGAGCCGGATTACGATTCTACCCAGATTCCCGACGATCGGCTGCGCCTGATCTTTACCTGTTGCCACCCCGCGCTGGCACCGGAGGCGCAAGTGGCGCTGACCCTGCGCACCCTGTGCGGCCTCCAGACCGACGAAATCGCGCGCGCCTTCCTGGTGCCAGAAACCACCATGGCGCAACGCCTGGTCCGCGCCAAGCGCAAGATTCGCGACGCCGGCATTCCCTACGTCGTGCCCGAAACCGGTGACATGGCCGCGCGGCTCGACGCCGTCCTGACCGTGATTTACCTGGTCTTCAACGAAGGTTATGCCGCAACTCGTGGCGGGCCGCTGGTGAGGACCGATCTCTGCCTGGAGGCGATCCGCCTGGGGCGACTGCTAAGAACCTTGCTGGGGACGCAGTCTCCGCCGGAAGCGACCGCGCTCCTCGCCCTGATGCTGTTGCAGGATGCACGGCGCGAAGCTCGGCTCGACGAAAACGGCGATCTGGTTATTCTCGAAGAACAGGATCGCAGCCGCTGGAATCACGGACAGATCGCCGAGGCCCTGCCGCTGGTCCGCGAGGCCTTTCGCGGCGCCGTCGGCCCCTATGCGCTGCAGGCGGCGATTGCGGCGGTACACTGTGAGTCAGCCCGCCCCGAAGATACCGACTGGAAGCAGATCGTCCAACTCTACGACCTGCTTGACCGCGTCCAGCCTTCGCCGGTGGTATCGCTCAATCGAGCGGTCGCCGTAGCCATGGCCGACGGCCCTGAGCCCGCGCTGGAATTGGTGGAGGCCCTGGCCGCAACCAACGATCTGGAAAATTACCACCTGCTGCACGCCGCCCGCGCCGACCTGCTGCGCCGCCTTGGATCTCTCGACGAAGCCGCCAGGAGCTACACCCGAGCCCTGGAACTGGTCACCAACGAAAGCGAGCGCCGCTTTCTGCAGCGGCGTCTGCGCGAAGTTCAGCCCCCGGCAGCGTGATCCCTTAGTCGCTAGCTGGCTTTTTTCATCGGGACCTTGGCGCCCTTCTTGCGCGCTTCAGAAAGGCCGATGGCAATGGCCTGCTTGCGGCTCGTGACCTTCCCGCCCTTGCCTCCCTTGCCGGAGCGCAGGGTACCGCGTTTTTCCCGGCGCACAGCCCGCTCCACGCTCTTGCTCGCGGCCTTGCCATATTTCCTGCCGGACTTCTTCCCTGAACTCTTCCTGCCTGCCATGAGAATCCTCCTGCCTCTTAGAGGGAGAGGGTTCGCAGCAGGTTGCCGCGCGAGTAAGAGTTGGCCGCAGGGATGTTTGAAAAAATCCGGATTGCTCCGCTGGTTGCTTGAGTGAATTGGGAAGGAGGCACGACCTCAGAGGTCGGGGAAAAACTCTATTTCAACCAGGTTTCGGGAAGGGCCCGACTTCAGTCGGGCCACTAAGTCGTCCAGATTGGTTCGCGCTTCAGCGACTGGGGTGAGCTTTCCTCGCCCTCGACGACTTTTTCCGCAACCACTTCAAGTCGTGCCACACACACTCTCGACCATGCGCTGCGCTTTAGCGCCTGAGGTTGGCTGCGTCCTTCAGGGAATCAACAGCAGCTTCCCCGTGGTCTTGCGCCCTTCCAGATCACGGTGAGCCTGCTGCGCGTCCTGCAGAGGATAGACATGTTCAATGCGCAACTTAAGCTTCTTTGCCGCGATCATTCCGAAGAGCGCTCCAGCCCGCATCTCGAGGTCGTCCCGAGTAGAGATGTAGTGATTCAGCGAGGGACGGGTAAGAAACAGCGAACCTTTCTGGGTAAGCGTAATCGGATCAATAGAGGGCGCGGCCCCGCTCGAGCCTCCAAACAGCACCATCATTCCGCGCGGCCGCAGGATGTTCAGGCCTTTTTCAAACGTGGTCTTACCCACCGAGTCATAGACCACGTCCACGCCCTTGCCGCCGGTCAGGCCCTTGGTCTCACTTTCAAAATCGGAGTGCGTGTAAAAAATAATTTCGTCCGCGCCCGCCTCCCGGGCCAGCTTGGCCTTCTCCTCGGTAGAAACGGTGCCGATCACGCGGGCCCCGATATTGTGCGCCAGTTGCACCAGCAACAACCCGACTCCGCCAGCCGCTGCATGCACTAAGGCCGTGTCCCCGCGCTTCAACGGAAACGTGGTGTAAGCCAGATAGTGCGCAGTCATGCCTTGCAACATGACGGCGGCAGCTTCGCGCTCGCTCACACCCTGCGGAACCTTGACCAGCCGGTCGGCCGGGACAGCGGCGTACTCGGCATACGAGCCCATCACGCTGGTCCATGCGACCCGGTCTCCGGCGCTGACCGACTTGACTTCCCCACCCACCGCCGAGACTACGCCGGCGCCCTCCTGACCAATTACAAACGGCAGCGCGACCGGATACCTGCCTTCGCGATGGTACACGTCAATGAAATTGACTCCCGAGGCGGCCACCTTCACCACCGCTTCGTTGGGCTTAGGTTGAGGAACCGGAATCTCCACCAGTTCGAGGGCTTCCGGACCACCAGTTTTCTTTACCTGAATGGCTCTCATATGCGCTTGGATTAACCCCGGCGAAGGAAGGATTCAAACCCCACGAAGCTTACTAGAATGCGCAAGCCACCAGCAAGCGCGGAGGGCGATCCAACGCAGCGCCGGCGTCCCGATGGCTTGTCTGGCGGGCATCCTGCACCGCCCATCGAGGCAGGGCTCAGTTCGAAATCTCTCCTTCCCCACAGGCGTCGTCCTGATCGGCCTTCAGTCCGTGGAGGACCTGGCGTGAAGCAGAAACACCCTTAATCCTGCCTCGCTGCGGACCCACGCCAGATCCTTCGGGACTAAAGTCCCTGAGGATGACGCTGCTGGAAAGGGACGGTCTTCAAATTGAGCCACCATCGAGCCAGGTCATTGCCTTGCCAGTTCCCGAACTTTCGTGCAATCATTACTGAACCGAAGATTGCTGGTTCACGCCTGCCACCACCCGCCAATTTCGGTGATTCCGGTTCAACCGGGGGACGTAGTTCAGTTGGTTAGAACGCTGCCCTGTCACGGCAGAGGTCGCGGGTTCGAGTCCCGTCGTCCCCGCCATTCTTTTCAAGCACTTGCAACCCTAGCCTCCGGCGAATCAGGGGATGTTAGGGGACGATAAGCGCCGAACGAGAATGGTCCCATTCGAGAACGATTCCAAACAGCGCTCATTGGATTAGGTTTGTCTTCGGCAAGATACCTGTCGGCAAAATAGCGTCGACCAATTTGTCCTGTGCCAAGCGTTTGGTCTTCGATGTTGCCTGCAGGTACTTGTTCGTGACGTGAAGGTTGCTGTGCCGCAAGTAGTCGCGGATCGTAAGCTGATGTTCGCCCATCTCCGCCAGCATGGTTCCAACCGAATGCCGAAAGGTGTGCCAGCCCACGCCCGTGATTCCGATCCGTCTGAATGCAGGCTGAATTTTCTTCTTCAGGACTGAAGCTAGATCTAACGGCTTGCTCCCTCGCAGTCTTTCGGAAGCGAAAACGAAATCTTCCGGTTTGTTGTAGAGGCTTTGTAATCTCCACTCCTGCAAGGACCGCTTCAGGCTTGGATGCATCGGC
This sequence comes from Terriglobia bacterium, assembly GCA_963752375.1. Taxonomy (GTDB): domain Bacteria; phylum Acidobacteriota; class Terriglobia; order Terriglobales; family Acidobacteriaceae; genus JAIQFF01. The sequence goes on along the minus strand of CAVVYF010000029.1, from coordinate 1,356 downwards.
AGCAGTTTTGCAGACGCTTCCGTTTTTGTGCTCTTCAGGTTTCCACCTCGGCGCCAGTAATACGAGTGTTGGACGCTGATGCTCATGTTGTCGAAATCGCACGACAACCAGCGTAGCCCCCGAGCTCGCCTTGACGTATACCCAAGGCCCCTTCTAGAAACACGAGCAACTGATCCCGAAATTCCAGCTCTGCCAAACCGAGCTTGACTTGCTCCGGTGACAAAACCAACGGGGATCTCCGACGTTTGGCGCTGATCCGGACGCCGGTGCTCGGGCCTCGCTTGCCCCCAGTTCCCACCGGTATCCCTGAAGAGATGGGATTGTAGCCACAGAACTCCCACCGAACAGCGTGCGAAAACAAAGCCGACATCACACATTTGATTTTGGCCTTGGTTCCATCGGCCACTCCGGTCGCCCGTAGCCAGCGTTCCACCTCGACAGTTTTGACCTGTTCTAGTGGCAAATCGCCCCAGCGTGGGACAATCCAGTTCTTTACGTAAATTATGTACGCATCCTGTGTGGATAACGCCTTGAGAGGCAGTTCCTCTTGAGAGTAGTGCTCCCAGAGCGTGTTGATTGTGGTTCGCCGCAGGTTTCTGTGTTCGCAGCGATTGTTGATGGTTAACCGAAGAGCGTCTGCTGCTGAGTGCACTGCAGATTCGGTCGGGTACTTCTCGACATCCCCAACCCGGACCTTGCGATGCACGAATTTCCCGTTGATGTCTTCTTCCCACCATCGGTAGACCCAGACTGCCGTCCCCTTCTTCCGCTCTTCTCGTTCGACGCTTCCGTGTTGGTAACGTGTCCGTCTAAACAAAGTTTCTCCTTTGCTTAAACGGTGTCGGGCGGACATCGTCAGAATAGATCGCTTGTGGGTTTCGGTCGAGATCTTTTTGTCCTGACTTGCGATTTGTTTAGCTGGCAAGTTTTCCCAGCCAACGATCTAATGTGGAAGCGCGAAAGCGCCACCTCTTTCCAACCTGAACGCCAGGGATTACGCCCGTACGCGCCTTCACCCGAAGGGTCCTAGGATGCATTTTGAGAAGTCTTGCTGTTTCTTCAATGTCTAGCAGAGGTTCAAAGTTTCGATCGTTCTGGACGCCCTTTTGTTCTCCCTCGCCGGGCGCCTGAGCATATTCTTGATTTCCATCTTCTGGCATCGGAGGACCACCTCAGTCGCGGAAGGCCAACATGTGGGCGCTCCCGAAGCTTTGGGCTCATGTTCGGTACCAGCCACCAACATCGTAGCGATGAGCGTCAGTGTTTTAAGAGATCGCTGGAAGCACCATGGTCTTCGATTGTCCGGTCTGTATGCCTTGACAATCTTCCGGAGGGATAAACGGCCGGATCGAATTC
>CAVVYF010000028.1:0-37030 GCA_963752375.1 Terriglobia bacterium | reverse complement strand
AGCGCTGTGATGGATGAACATCTCCCACCCTTGCAAAAAGCGCAAGGGTGGGGCAGCCCTCTGTTTTGAAGCTTCGGTGGTTACGTGGGCCGGCCTGCCTCTCGCAGGGTAGATGTTCGCTGCCGGATGCGCTGTGACGGATGAACATCTCCCACCCTTGCAAAAGGCGCAAGGGTGGGGCAGCCCTCTGTTTTGAAGCTTCGGTGGTTACGTGGGCCAGCCTGGCCCTCTCGCAGGGTAGATGTTCGTTGCCGGAAGCGCTGTGATGGATGAACATCTCCCACCCTTGCAAAAAGCGCAAGGGTGGGGCAGCCCTCTGTTTAGAAGCTTCGGTGGTTACGTGGGCCAGCCTGCCTCTCGGCTCTGACGGGCGGGGACGCCCGTCCTCCATCGACAAATTGCTTGTCAAGAGCGTTGGGCTCTGTGATTTCCCGCAAACATAGGATTCTTGGGGAGATAGAAAGTTGGGAGGCGTGTCCCATTTGGGGTGTGCGGTTCGGTATCCTATAAATAGACGTAGAGTGTGGCGCGGCCCCTGGGCTGCTCTTTTTTTTGCGCCGGAATGGCCTGATTTAATCATGAAGAATTCAATTTCCGCGAAGGCTGAGGTGTTGGCGGAGCTTACCGGCCTGGCTGATGATGGCGATCGATTCACGCGCCGAATGACCTCGAAACGCATTGGGGAAGTTTCGGAGGTGGCGCTGGCGTTGAAAGCCAGGACGATGGGCTTTATGGTGGCCAAGCCCTGGGGAGACAGCGAACTCTACGACCTCATACTCGGGTGGGGCACGCGTCTGTGGCGGGTGCAACTGAAGTGCACGCTGGTGATCCGTTCGCGGGCGTACGAGATTCAGCCCATTCATAGTGTCTATGGCAAAGGCAAGAGGGCGTACAGCGCGGGGGAGATTGACGCGCTGGTAGTGCACATTCCGCCTTGCGATGCGTGGTACGTTCTGCCGGTGGAGGATTTTTTAGGATCGAAGTGCCTGCGGTTCTATCCGGACATCGAGTGCAAGGCGGCGCGGTGGGAACGGTATCGCGAGGCCTGGGGTCTGTTGCGGGGGGAAGGGACGGCGGGAGTGTTGGCGGGGATTGGGAAGTAGTCAGGCGCCGTGGACTAGGGATTTCCGTCACCCACTCTTTTCGCAAAAGTGCGCGAAAAGAATGGGGTATCCGGCATATCCGACCCCGTCCACGACCCATCCTGATCTCGCCCGAACTTCCAGTTAATCTCCGCCTGCATCTTTTGTAAACGCTGGACTTCAGTGTTAATCCACAATAAGCCTCAGTTATTTTGACTTCCCTACCGACCTCCCCCAATGTCCCTTCTGAAGCGCAGTCCCAAACGCCTTCCGCCTTCAAGGAGGATGTTCCATGTCATTCAGTAGCAAAGCCGTCAAAGCACTAGTAGCAGCTGTTCTGGCCGCGATGCTCAGTCCCGCAGCCCGATCCCAACAGGTACCACCAAATCCCGGCACCGACCCCAACAACGCCCCCGTCCAACTCATCACCCAGGCCCAATATCGCCAGATGATTGCCGATGGTGAGCTCAAGGCAAATAATCCCAATGTGGTTCTCAAGCAATTCGTGAATCGCCTGCTCCAAGACCTAAAAAACGGCGCCATCGTGGAAACATTCATGCGCCAAAATCCTGATATTCCGGGATTCCGAAACCTCGTTTTCGCCGCCCCCAAAAATCCCAATACGTTCCCCACGCTCGACGGCAACTACCGCACGGAAATCACCATTAATGGTGTCTCACAGACCATCGAGACCTTTGGTCCAAGCGTCAAACTCGGTCAGCTCGCCAAGACAATCGTCACTTCCACCGATCCTCAATACCAACTCGGCCTTTACAACCTCGCCTACTCTCAATACGCCTCAACCTACAATCAGCTCTGCAATCCCAATCTCCCTCCGCCATCGAATACCGACATCCCACCGGGCGGCATCAGCATCGTCGGCTCTCAATCCGGGTGCCAAACGCTGGTCGCGCCTTCGTCGCTCGCCAGCCCCGCTTCGCTGGAAAGTGCGCCCATCGATCAGATCTACACGGCCATGCGCAACCTCGGCGCCAACGGCCCGGCGCTCATTCACCTGGTGCCGACCGGTGTCGGTCCCGGCCCCGTCGCCTGCAATGAGGAACTCGGTACCAGCTTCACTCCTGGCGTCAACGGCTCCGTTTTTGGTGACATGGTGAGCAGTGCGGGGACACCCTCTTCAACGGGTCTCGTCGCCAATTTCAACTTCCCCGCCAAAAACCTGCTGACCTGCATCCGCAATCAGGGTAAGCGCGGCACGTGTCATATTTTCGCCGCCATTTCGGCCGTCGAAGAGATCATCGCGCGCGACACCGGCGTCTACGCCAACCTCTCCGAGCAGGACCTCATGGAAAATGTGAAACTCATTTGGGCACCCGACTACTACAGCGACGGCGGCTCGTCTGGGCAAGACCTTGAGAACGCCCAGTCGCATGGTTACAAATTTGCCTTCGAGAAAACGTGGGACTACAACCCTTCCTTCTCTCAGCCCAATCCGCCGAAATACAAATACATCAACAGCTGCTCGGGCTATCCCTCGACGGAACCTGGCTGCTCCGCCGATGCACCTCAGGCAAATGGATTTTGCGTTCCTGGCCTCCCCTTTGCCTGCGGCCTGTCCCCTTTCACAAATCCCCGTGCTTCGCCTTATTCGTCCGCTGGTGTCCATTACCTTTGGAGCCTCTTCGACAAAGATATCTCCGTCTCCATGATTCAAATGGCGCTGGCTGCGAATGACGCTGTGATTGTCGGCTTCAACGCGACCCAGGCTTTCCAAAACGCCGCCAACACCAACGGTTTCATTCAATACTTTCCGCCCAGCCTCTTCTTCATCGATCCCTCGATCGGCGGCCATGAAGTGCATATCGTCGGCTACGTCAGCAACGAAGACATCGCCGCCAATCCGAATACTGCATCCGTAACTCCAGGCTCGGGCGGCGGATACTTCATCGTCAAAAACAGCTGGGGTGCCGCCGGCGACGCGGGATACATCTACATGCCGGTCGACTACCTGAAGGACAACGCGACCGAAATCTTAGCCGTCAGCTCCGTGAACACTAACTAACCGCATGTCACATCACCACAAACGCAGCAAGGGCTCCGAACTTTCCAGCCTCGGAGCCCTTGTCCTACTCATCCTCTGGTAGCGCCTGGGGGTTGGACCACCCTGTCAGTGATGATTTCCGTTCCCCCACCCATTTCGCAAAGGCGCGAAATGGATGGGGCACCTTCAACCTGTCTCCCGGTTTCCTTTATCAGGGAAGCTTTTCCAGTTCGGCTGAGATGTTGACTGCGCCGCCTGTCACTTTCAGTTTGCGTTCCCAGTTTTTGTAGCCGGTTTTCTTGACGACGACCGAATGCTCTCCTGCGGTCACTTCGATCACGGACGGAGTGTTTCCTACGAAATTTCCGTCCACTTCGATATCTGCATTGGCGGGAGTTGAGGAGACTGAAATCCGGTTGGTGGAAGACATCGCCATCGGCGTTTCGGCAAGTGCGGCCGGTTGGAGCGGCTGACTTGGCGTGGCTTCCCGCGCGGCGCGGGTTGGCCAATCTGCCCGGATAGCATCGCAGGCGTCCTTCACCGAATTGCCCAGGGAGCGCGTGGAGTGGCTCACGATGGAATCGCCGTCGTTGTTGAATACGGCCATCTTGTTGTCGCGCTTGATCAGGCCCTTGCCGCCTTCGTGGTCGAGCAGGACAACGTAGTCTGCCTTGTCTGGTTTGTTATTTACGATTACGTCGGGACAGCGCTCGCCAAATGTTTTGACGATTTCGGCGGTTTGCGGACGCGCACCGCCGGCGCTATGGGCAGCGAAGGTTCCGTTGGCGCCGCCGGCGTTGCCGGACATCTCCCAGGATTGACTATCGGAGATGAAGACTCGGGGCTTGCCGGCTGTGGTTTGCGCCGCCGATGAGATCAGCAGCAGGGATATCACTAACGAAGTGACGAGAGACCGCATTTGCCCTCCAAGGCGTGGTCACGGACAAAGCACTTGATGTGCTTCATAAGTTTATTCGATAGCTTGGCCTGGGACGCTTCGGGGAAGGATTTGATCGTACTTCACGGGATTGATATCCGCAATGCAGACTGTGGTTCCGTGCGGTGGCACGATTCCCCGTTCCCCACCCATTTCGCAAAGGGCGCGAAATGGATGGGGCACCATCAGTTTAGCGGCGGGCTTTTTTTCCGACTGTGCGTTCGTAGTCCGCCAGGACTTTCGCGCGCAGTCTGGCGGTCCGTTTGCGGTTCAGTTTTTCCGCGGGGGATTTTTGGCACTGCTCGACGGTTGCCTTGAGACTCTCCAGGGAGGTCCGGCAGGACGGGCAGCTTTTCAGGTGCTGTTTCAGTTCTTTTGAAAGCGAACCATCCAACTGTCCGTCGAGATAGTCCGAGAGTTCGGCGAACGTGGCTTTACAGCGGGCGGGAGTGGGCGGTTCGGCGGGGGCCGGCGCACGCGGAACGGCGGCCGCTTTTCCGCTGCGTGGCTTGACGCCTTTCATCAATTCGTTGCGGAGAAGAAGGCGGGCGCGGTGGAGACGGAGGCGCATGGTTCCAGAACGCAGCCCGGCGACCGCGGCAACCTCTTCGTCGGAGAACCCTTCCATGTCGCGCAGCACCAGGACAATGCGGTATTGCGGCGGCAGTTTCTGAATGACTCTTCGCAGGCGTCCCGCCCCGCCGTTTCGCATGGCGAACGACTCCGGGTTGATGCCGCCATCGGTCCCTGACTGCTGAACCTTCTTCCGATTGGGCATAGGTTCCTCCAACGAGAGGCCTGGGGTGTTCACTTGTAAGGGTGCGTTGCCGTCAATGTAACACGATGCGCGGCTATTTTTCCTGAGCGCGCGCAGTTCATCCCATTCGAGAAGCCCGGGTTCGGCCTGCCGTTTCCTGGACCCTGTCAATATCGATGAAGTGTACTTTCTGCAGGCCGTGGATCGACGCGGCATTCCGGCTGCGCAACCGCCGGATGCGAGCTACGGCGCGATCGATCACGCCGGCGAGTTCGGTCCCAAAGTCGGGCGCGCGGTCTTCCTGCAAACGGCGCTTGGCTTTCTCGGAAGAAAACCAGCTGGGATTTCGATTGGGCTCCTGCGGCGTGACCAGCCGCAAGACTTCGCAAAGATGAGCGTTGACGGCAGGCTCTGTCCGGCTGGGCTTCGCCCCGGAATTTCGCGCCTCGCCGCGCTTGCGAACGTAACGAGTAAAGGAGGCTTCCTCCATGCGGCCATGCACGCCGGCTTCTTCGAAGGCCTCCAGGGCCGCAGCCTGGGCGTGGGTGAGCCCGGGCTCGACGCTGCCTTTGGGAAATATCCAGCGTCCCTTGCGAGTCTGGACCAGCAGGAATTCGATGACGCCGCCGCGCACCCGATAACAGACTGCCGCCACCTGTTCGCATTGCTTGAGCTTGCGCAGTTCCGCCAGTTTGAAAAATTTGGCCGATACCTGATAGGTCTGCACTTGCGACCAACCGACGGTTAACCGCGACTCACCATTGTTCCTGCCGCCCATACCCATAGCAGCAGAGTGCACGACCTGATCCGCTCTGGCTAGAGCACACCTTGGTTCAGGGGCTGAGGCCACGCGCCAGGCTGGACAGCCGGCGCAAGCTCTGCCATTCTCAGTCTGTCTTATGGCTTATCACGTGGTAGCGCTCACCATGGCACAGGTGCGGCAGGGCGCGCTCGCATTCCAGCGTCTGTTAAGCTCCGCTTTGGGTGAATCGAAGGATTTGAAGGTGTATTCGGTAAGTCCGTTTGCGCTCGACGAACGGCGCCGCTTCAAAGACCGCTTCGGAGGCGATGTAGTGTATTTCTTCAACGACGCCGCCCGTGACCTGGTGCTGTGGCACGGTTCCGATCTGAAGTTTATCGCCGAAATCGGGGACAGCGAGCTGCCGCAACGGCGAACCCTGGTGGTTGGCATCCCCGAATAGCAAAAGCGGGCCACGGATTTACGCGGATTTGCACGGATAATGCGCGAGGAGCCTGATCCTTGGGCGCTGCGAGAAACTCCGGGGCCACTCGCTTAGGTCTGGCATCCCCCACTTGTCGCAAAAAACGCGACAAATGGGGCACCCTCGGTTTGAGGATCGCGCGAGGAATCTCTTTACCTACTTGCGCCCCGCCGGCCTGGGAGACAGTATTTCTTTTTGACTATCAGGAAGGGATGCTTTGGAAAATCTGTTTTGTCTGCGCTGCAATCGCGAGATCGAAGTCGGACACAAATCTGTCGCCGTGTATATGTTCGCGCAAACGGTTGGCATCAGACCGCGGCAAAAGTCGTCGGCGCAGCGCATTTGTTTCTGTCCGCAGTGCTCTGTCTCCCTGGCCATGGGACCTCCACCGGAAGGCGCGCTCAACCTGGCGGCCTGGAACATGATCCGCGACCTGGTCGGCGCCGATCCTGCACTGAACCAGGCGGCCTGGGAAAACCTGCGAGGAGTGGTGGGTCTGCTGCCCTCCGGCGAACCTGAGGTCATGCCTCGCCGCGCCGCCGCCGGAGGCTACTTCGAGTTCTGACGGTGCACCGGCCCAGTGGGCGGGCGAGACGCCCGCCCGACAGCCGGCGAGACGCAGGCGCTACAAATGCTACGCGCCGGACGCGGGAAGCGTCGCGCTTGAGTTGAGGGGCGTCGCCATGACGTCCTGTTTGGCATCACGCATCAGGCCTTTTTCCGCTTTCTGCGGGTACAGGAATTCCTGTCCGGTCAGGCGCCCCGGATAGTACCACTTCAAAAGCGCTTCCGGCAGTTGGTGGGGGCGTTCCGCGAACTTCAATTCCACTCCATTTGTGGCCTGCAGGCGCTCCGTCGGTATGGTTTCCTCGGTGGCGTAGATTTTCGTGTGATCGGCATTGAATATCTGAACGATCTGCTGGTCGCCCTGACTGTCTGCCAGGACAAACCAATAGGTACCAGCCGGCAATACCCTGCCGGGAATCTCTACCGGTTCACTGAAATTCATCTTCGTTGCCTGGTTCCATGCGTCGGCCGCGGCCGCAGGTAGAAAGACCATGCCGGCCAGAATGATGGAGAAAGCAACCACTAACAATTTTCGAGGGTTCATAACCTGGACTCCTATCTTGCTGCTCTACAAAATAGGAATGTCGCAGGACGGAGATTAGTTGCCCGCGTGGAGGATCGTACATACCTTAACTGTTTTGGATTATGCCGCTTCCGCCATCGGGTTCGAGAGCGCCAGGCAGTGGTTCGCTTCGCCGCTCGTTGCACCGATGGTTTCCGTCGCCCCACCCATTTCGCAAAAGGCGCGAAATGGATGGGGCACCTTCGCTTCATGTCGCCAGCTTCAGTTCCAGACTGGATTTCCCTTGGCGTCGCGCAGTGCGAAGGTGTCGTTTCCTTTTACTATTTCCCGGGCCAGGACGAGGTCAGCTTCACCCTGCTTGATCCTCGAACCGGTAAGCGAGATCTCGTCTCCCTTGCTGAATTCCATTCCCATATCGTCCATGAAAGCTTTGGGGCAAAGATAGACATCCACCGTGTCCGCCCCATTCTTCACCAGCAGATGGGCGATCTCTTTCTCGCTGCCCTTGGGCGGCAGCTTGACTTCCTCGATGGTTCCCTTGATCTTGGTCTCGGTCTGAAGATCGTACTTGGGAAGGACCGGCTTGGCGGCCCTTTGCGCGCCAGCGAATGCAACCAGGAAGACGATAGAGAGAAGGAGAAATATCCCGGACCGATGCGAGCGACTGCACTCAATTCGACAAGCCATGGCTCCGCCTCCCAGGAGTGGCCGGAGTCTGCGCAAGATGAATGATTGGAAAAACTACCGACTCGCGACCCTCAATATTGCCTGCGTAGGATGAAGCCAGCTTTCTCGTCCGCCATGGTACTCCAATTTTCAATGGGCGGATGGCGTAGTTCACCTGGCAGCGAGTGGCTCCGTAGGTTCATCTTCCGGGTTGAGCAGGCGGTTCACGCGCATCGTTCAACTTCTGAATGGCGGTCATCGGTCCGCCATGCCGATCATTTGCAGCCTCTCCCGGAAGTACCCCTTCCAACTCTCCGGCAAGGCCTGGACTTGCAGGACACGCCGCAGCCAGGTCACGTCGTCATCGACATAGCTTTTCGCGATATACAGCCGGGTAATTTCCGAGACGGGGACGTCATGCGGGTCGCGAGCCAACAGCCTGATCTCATCCCCGGCGCCGACTTCTCCCTCGCGGGTGACGGCGAGGTAGAAACCCGTCCGTCGGCTGGCCAGGAACCGCCTCACCATGTCGTCAGCCTGAAATCTTAGGCCCAGCTTGTAACAAGGAAGCCGGGGCTGGGTCACGATCACTTCCGCGGAACCGACAGAGAAGCGATCGCCCAGATGGACTGAGTCTTCCAGCAAGGCGTCGGTGGTCGAGCTTTCGACGGTAAAGTTCTCTCCAAAAATCGCCACCGGCAACTCCCGTCCCGGCAATTCCTTCCGCCAGTAGTCGTAGTACGCGAGCGGGTAGCAATACACCGCCTTAAACTCTCCCCCGTGGACGTTGAGGTCTGCCTGACGGTCGCCGTCCAGGTTGAGTTTCCGCAAAGCGACACGGCCCTGCACTGGCTCCTTGAAGATGCCAGTCGTCACACTTCGGCCGTGCCACATGACTTCGCGCGGAAGTCCTGTGTTCACTGAGAGCAGCTTCATCTTTGTATTCGTCTGTTCCATCCGGTTTCTCCGGTGACGGGCCGACCGGCCTGGCGGCGCCCACACAGGATGGTATCAGTCAGCATTGTATCCGCCGCCAGGCGAGGACCCGCCGGCCAGGGTGCTTGTCCTCCTCGCTCCGCCTTTTGGAAAAGCGGTGGGGTATGCCAGCGATGCAAAGTCCCCGCCCTGTCGTTCCAAAGTGCGGAATGACGAGGACGTGGCACCCTGGCGATGTACCTATCTCGAACGAAATCAGATACCCTAAAGGGCGCAGGGCCCTCAAAAATAGAAGACAGGAGCGACCAGATGCTGAAGGGCATAGTGATCGGTTTTGTATTGGCCGTAGTAATTCTGGCAGGCGGGTTCTACTACTATTTTGCAGCAGGGATGGCGCCGGTGGCCATCGCCGATCCTCTCATGCCGTTTGAGAGGAAGCTGGCGCACATGGCCCTGGATGCGCACATCCGGAAAGAAACGACTGGTCAGCCCGGGGTGCCGGCGAACGAAGCGAGCTATCTGGCCGGCGCGGAAGTGTACAAGCAGCATTGTGCCGCGTGTCACGGGTTGCCCGGCCAGCCACCCACCGACTATGCGACCATCATGTTTCCCAGACCGCCGCAACTGTTTCGCGGCAAGGGCGTAACCGATGATCCGGTAGGCGAGAGCTATTGGAAGACGGCCAATGGAATCCGGCTGAGTGGAATGCCCGGGTTCAAAACCAAACTGTCGGACACCCAGTTATGGCAGGTCAGTCAATTGCTCGCGCACGCCAACGAAATCTCCGAACCGGTCAAGCAAGCGCTGGCTCCCGAGGTGGCACCGTCAGTATCGGCGCCGGGAGCGCCCCCGGCGCCGATTCGAAAAAGTGACGGGAAAAGTTAAGCAATTGGAAGCACGGGGTGGTGAATCGGATCGCCAAGTCGTTGACCACCAAGGACACGAAGGTGCACGAAGGAAACCCCTCGTGATGCGGTGCGGTAACGATTACTGCGAGTCCAGCCTTTTGCAGTACCCCCGGACATAAAGTTCAAAGCCGCTTTGGCCGATGTATGGATTAGCCAAAGGCATGATCCCTAGACCAATTCCCGGAGTTGAGACCGTCAGCGCGGAAGACCTGTTCCGCCTGGAAGTGTTGCTGGGCGAGCGCGTGGTCACGCTCGGCGCAGTCGCGGATATTGTCAGCCGGAACAGCGGCTTGAGAGTCCATGTTCTCGAACTCGCGCACGATACCAACACCCCGGATGCGGACGATCTCAGCCTTGACCAGTGCATCGTGGAGATCGGCATCGAGCGGCTTCGTGAATCACTCCGGCAAAGCCGGTTCTGGCTTAAGACCAACTGAAGGCACAAAAAATAGTGACGGGTTAGAAATCAGCGGCCCCGCGTATTCCGGTTTTCGACCCCGACTCCGGGATACTCATCAAGCTCTCATCTACTCTCGGGCCATCAACCACTTTTCAATGAGTTAGCCGCCACGGTGAGTGGCAAGCAATGGACATCGGTGTGCTTCATAGGTTGCGAGACTTCCTATGGACAGCGGATTTTATGCGGCATGCGCGGCTTTGATGGCGCGCAGTCAGGCGCTTGACCTGGTGGCCAACAACCTCGCCAACACCAGCACCCCGGGATATCGGGCGCAGCAGAACATCTTCCGGTCATTTCTGGCGGCGGCCTCCGGGCACCCCGGTTCGAGACTCAACCAGGCAGTCAACGATTTTGGAATCTCGGGCGGCAGCCAGATGGACCTGACCCAGGGCAATCTGGAGCACACCGGGAACGACCTGGATTTTGCCGTCCAGGGGCCGGGCTTTTTTGAAGTAAAGACCGCCACTGGCCTGGCTTTCACCCGCAACGGAAATTTTCAGGTTTCGGCCAAGGGACAGTTGACCACCGCACAAGGGGATCCGGTCATGGGCGAACAGGGTCCCATCCGCATCGTGGGCGGTCCGGTCACCGTGAGTGCGGATGGCACGATTTCAGTCAGCGGCGCGGTCGCGGGAAAAATCAAGCTGGTGGAATTTCCTCCGGGCACGGCGCTCGAGAGCATCGGCAAGACCTACTACAGCGCCCCCGCGAAAGAGTGGAGCACCGGCAAAACAATCCACCATCACACAAGGTTCGCTGGAGAGTTCGAATGTAAACCCCGTGGCCGGCGCGGTGGAACTCGTCGCCGTGCAGCGCTACGCGGAAATGATGCAACGGGCGCTCGGGATGTTTCACTCGGAATTCAATCGCATTGCAACTGAGGATTTACCGCGGGTCAACCCGTAAAGGAGTTCTATGTTCCGCGCACTGTACACCGCCGCCAGCGGCATGAACGCGCAGCAGTTGAATCTCGATAACGTCGCCAACAATCTGGCCAACACCAGCACGGCAGGATTCCGCCGCCGGCGAGTGCAATTCACCGACCTGCTCTACCAGAACATGGTGATGCCGGGCTCGGCCTCAACGCAGCAGACCACCAACGCCGCCGGTTTACAGGTTGGGTTAGGCACCAAGCCAGGCGCTTCGGAAGTCCTGCAGCTTCAGGGAGACTTCAATCAGACCGGCAACCCTCTCGATCTCGCGATACAAGGCCAGGGATTTTTTCAGGTACGCATGCCGGACGGCGAGATTGCCTACACGCGCGCCGGGACGTTTCATCTCGATCAGCAGGGAAATATCGTGACGGCGGACGGAAATCCACTTGAGCCGGCGATCACTCTGCCGCCCGATGCTCTCTCCGTCACCATCGGCGCGGACGGCACGGTTTCGGTCACGCAGCCCGGCCAGACGCAGGCCACGCAGGTGGGAAATATTCAGCTGGCGTTGTTTCCGAACCCTGGCGGGTTGAACAGCGTGGGCAACAACCTGATGCTGGCAACCACGGCTTCCGGAGACCCCATTGTCGGCACTCCGGGCGGGACCGAGGGGCTGGGTTCCCTGCAGCAGGGATTTCTCGAACAGTCGAATGTGGATGTGGTGCAGGAATTCGTGGAAATGATTCTCTCGCAGCGCTCCTACGAGTCCAACTCGCGGGTGGTAAAAGCCGCGGACGAAATGTTCCAGGACCTGAACAGCCTTACGCGGTAACGAAAGAAGAAATGACTTCGAGACCGGCTATAGCTTTCGCGATGATCGCCGTGCTGCTAGTGGCGGGGGCGGGGACAACCGTTCGCGCCCAGGAGGCTTCGCGAACGCCGATCAGCCGCGATTGCATCCTGCGCGCTCTTCATTCCTCCGGCGTCTCAATCCTGCCGGAGCAGATGGAAGAACTGTCAGGCATGACCGCCGCCGAGCCCAATCCGCCGCTGAAGGTGCTCAGCGTCGATATGCTGGATGCGGATTCGGACAAAGTACTGCTGCGCTGCGAACATCCCAATACCTGTCTTCCTTTCTACGTGCTGGTGCATTGGGGCCGACTGGAAGACGGATCGACGTCGCGCCCTGGTCAAACAATCAGAAAGGCGGCGCAGCCTGAGCAGCGGGCGGCAAACCTTCTGGTTCGCAGCGGAAGGACCGTGGTCCTGATGCTGGCGGGCGAGTACATTCTCATGACCTTGCCGGTGCTGTGCCTGCAGAATGGCGGGCGGGGACAGCAGGTAAGAGTGATCAACAAAGATACAAAAAAGAGATACGTGGCGCGCGTGACAGGACCGGGAGTGGTGACGTCCGTGCTCGCGGAGTAAGGCAATCTTATGGGAACGAGCCTCACAAATAGAGCTGTGCGGGTGGCTTGCGCGACCCTGGTCTTGTCGAGTTTCGTCACCGGCAGCGTGTTCTCCAAGGTCAAGATCACGCACGATCCGCAGAAGGCGCGCGCGGACTACGTGGCACGCATGCAGCAACAGACGACGTCGGCACCCGCCGAGGTCACGCTGGGAAGCCTTTGGACCTCGAACGGCGCACTAACCAATCTGCAGGCGGACTACAAGGCCAGCCGGTTGAATGATGTGGTGACCATCGTCGTGGTGCAGCGCACCACTGCGCAGGCCACGGGAAATGTGGGCACGCAGCGCGATTTCAATACGACATCAGGAATTTCGGGATTGGCGGGTTACATCAAGCCCACCAGTGCATTGTCCAACCTGCTCACCGCGCAATCCTCCACCAAGTTGAAGGGCGCGGGCTCAACCGACGCGAGCACGACCATGAATACCAACCTCGCGGGACAGGTGATTGCAGTCCTGCCCAACGGGAACCTGGTGGTCGAGGCCGAGCGCCTGGTGACCATCAACAATCAGAAGGAAACCATGCTGGTGCGCGGCGTGTTGCGTCCGGGAGATATACGGCCTGACAACAGCGCTTTTTCGACTGTTCTTTCAAATCTGGAAGTGGAACTGAAGGGCAAGGGAGTGGTGTCGGATGCGACCCGCCCGCCTAATCCTCTGGTTCGAGCACTTTTATGGGTCATTGGTTTCTAAAATCCGGGTTTCTAAAATCCGGGCTTCTAAAGTTCGCGGGGCTGGTTTGCCTGCTGATCACGGCGCAGCTTTCTGGGGCTGTAACCGGGGCGCAGACCGTGCTGGTGCGCGATATCACCACCATCGCCGGCGTGCGCGACAATCCGCTGGTGGGCTACAGCCTGGTCGTCGGACTGAACGGCACCGGAGACCGGCAACAAACCCTGTTCATACTCAGACGCTGGCTAATGTCATGCAGCGCATGGGCGTGCAGATTCCGGCCAGCGCCGTCATCGTAAAAAATGTGGCGGCTGTGTTCGTGACCGCTTCTCTTCCTCCATTTGCCCGGCCGGGTATGGCGCTGGACGTTACGGTTTCATCCATCGGCGATGCCAAAAGCCTCGAAGGCGGAGTGCTGTTGCTGGCTCCCTTGCGCGGGCCGGATGGCCAGGTGTATGCCGAGGCGCAGGGACCACTGACCCTGGGAGGATATTCGGCGGGCGGGTCGAGCAACAGCAAGCAGCTCAACCACCCCACAGTGGGACGCATACCGAACGGGGGAACGGTGGAACGGGACACAGCGGTTGATCTGAATTATCTCAGCACGGTTTCGTTCGTGCTCAGGGATGCCGACTTCACCTCGGCGCGTGAAATCGCGAGCGTCATCAACCACCAGTTCAACAAGCCGATTTCAACCGCGGTGGACAGCCGGCAGATCAACGTGAACATCAGCAGCTCGGGAATCTCGTCGGTCCCGGATTTGATTTCGCAAATTCAGAATCTTTCCATCAGCGTCCATCCTCCGGCCAAAGTTGTGGTCAACGAACGCACCGGCACCATCGTGATGGGTGGCGACGTGAAGCTCTCCGCGGTATCGGTCCTGCACGGTGGTCTTAGTGTGGAAGTATCCACCAAATTCTCGGTCTCGCAGCCCGAAGCGCTTTCGAAGGGCGGCCAAACCGTGGTCGTGCCCGATCAGGATGTGCAGGCGAAAGAAACCACGGCCAAGACGATTCGTCTCGAGGAAGGCGCGAGCGTCGAGGACCTTATTAATGGATTGCAGACCATGGGTGCAACCGCGCGCGATATCGTAGGCATTCTGCAAGCCATCAAAGCGGCGGGTGGACTGCAAGCTGAACTGGAGGTCTTGTGAGCTCAACCAGTCTGGTCACTCCCGCCGTCAGTCTCTCGGATCTCCGCGGCACGCAGGCAGCGGAAAAATTGAAGAATACAGATCCCGGCAACTCTGCCAAGATTCAGAAGTCGGCCCGCGAGTTTGAGGCGGTGCTGCTTTCGCACTGGCTGGAGCAAGCCGAACAGTCTTTCGCCTCGGTTCCCGGATCGGATGAAGACCCTGACGTCGATCCCGGACGCGACCAGTTTCATGCGATTGCCATGCAGGCTGTGGGCAGCGCCCTCACCGGCGGTCATGGCGGGCTGGGCATTGCAGCCATGGTGGCGAAGCACCTGGAGGCGCAGGCAGCTCACAAGGCGGCCGTCAACGCGCTGGAAATAAAGGACTTAAAGTCCGTTCCCATTTCAATCAAACCACTGGTTACGCCAAAGGTGACAAAGTGATCATTGGACTAAAGTTTTTTCTGGAATTGCCGATAAAGATGTTGCGCGGTATCGCAGGAGACTACCGATGAGGATTGACCTTACTAACATCCGGTTTCAAGGACTGGAACGCGACGACAAGACCCGGAAGGCCGGCAGCAAGGCTGCGAGCGCTCCGAGTGTCGAGGACAAGGCCAGCCTGTCCACGGACGCGCTGAGCGTCTCCGCGCTCGAAGCCCAGGCCATGAACACTCCGCCCGTCCGGCAGGACAAAGTTGAAGCCCTGCGGCAGTCCATCCAGAACGGTGACTACAGAGTTGAAGCGGACAAGATTGCACACGCGATTCTGGAGCAGAACCAGCGCTAGCGGCTTCTCAACCATAGTAATAAGGTGAGTTTTCTGGCCATCGACAGCATCGACGAGCAGGAGCAGGACGACCCATCTGCCGGTGTGGCCGAGATACGGGAATTGTGTATTCAATTCCAGCGCGCATTGCCGCGCTGGCGTCGAACGACGTGGCCGCGCTTGAAACTTCCACCGCCGCTCAGGACGGCCTGGCCGAAAAATTACAAAGCTGGTTTCGCGGCGAAGCATCCGGCCACCAGCGTTCAGTCAAAGTCTCGCCTTCAGATTTTCGGGAACTGGTGAACCTGACTAAGGTCTATTCCTCGCTGCTGCAAAAAGCCCTGCGCACCACGCGGCTGCGGGCGGCACTCTGCCAGACTTACAAGCAGCATTTTCCATCTGAGCCGGAAACGGCCACAGCCAGCAGCTGGTCGTGCGAGGTCTGATCCCATGCCCGGACTGAACACATCGCTGAACATCGCAGTCCAGGCCCTGGAGGCGAACCAGGGAGCATTGAGCGTCACCTCCAATAACATCGCCAACGTCAACACTCCGGGATACAGCCGGCAGGTTGCAATCCTGAACGAGGCCCCCACGTTCCAGGAGAACAATATCACCTTCGGCGGCGGAGTGACGCTGGAACAATTTCAGAGCGTTCGCGATCAGCTGCTGCAACTGAGAATCTATGAGGAAACCCAGCAGCAGGGAAACTCCGAGACCCAGTTCAATTCGTTGAGCCAGATCCAAAGCATTTTTTCTGATCCTACTCAGGGCGTGGGCGGCGCGCTGTCTGCCTTCTTCAACACTTTGAGCCAGCTCTCCACCAATCCCACGGACGCCAACGCCCGCCAGGCCGTGCTGACCTCCGCCAACAATCTTGCCAATTCGTTTCACCAGGCGGTGTCAGCCCTGAACACCATCGGGACGGGACTGGACCAGTCGGTGCCGCAGACCGTCGATCAGATCAACCGGCTGACCAGCCAGATCGCCGCGCTCAACGGGCAGGTCGCTCAGATGCAGGGCCTGGGAAAAGATCCGGGCACAGTACAAGACCAGCGCGACGAGTTGATTCGCCAGCTTTCGGGCCTGGTCAACATTTCCGTTACCCAGACCGAGCACGGGCTGACCCTGACCACGGCGAACGGCGTTCCGCTGGTCGTCGCCAATCAAAGTTATGCGCTGCAGTCCAACGCCAACAACAGCGTGCTGGAACATGTGTACAGCGCCCAGGGCGCGGACATCACCAGCCAGATCCAGGGCGGACAACTGGGCGGCACTTTGCAGATTCGCGATCAGGTCCTGCCCCAGCTGTTCACGCAACTGAACACACTGGCCAGCCAGTTCGCGACCAGCTTCAATACGCAGCACGCGGCCGGGTTTGACGCCGCAGGAAATGCCGGACAGAATTTCTTCGACCCGCTGCCCACGACAACCGATGCAGCTGCCAATTTTGGCGTGGCCATCACCGATCCCAGCCTGATTGCTGCCAGTTCGGACGGGTCCGCGGGCAGCAACGGCAATCTCGAGCAACTGGTCGCGTTGCGCAATCAGCAGCTTCCTGCCGGCGCCAACCCGATGGACCTGTATTCCAACCTGGTGCTGCAAGTCGGCAACCTGGGAGCTAGCGCGAAGGCCGCCGTTACTGCGACCAACCTGGGCCTGCAACAGCTCACCGACCAGCGCTCGTCGGTCTCCGGCGTATCGCTCGACGAGGAAACCACCAACATGATCAAGTACCAAAGAGCGTACGAAGCCGGAGCGCGTGTGGTGACCACTGTCGACTCAATGCTTCAGACACTGATGAGTATGGGAGTGACAACCTAATGCGCGTAAACCCCGATATGTCCGGCGACATGCTGGCCGCCATCTGGCAGACGCAGAGCCAGGAAAACACCGCCCCGCAGCAGATCTCCAGCGGCAAACGCGTCAACGTGCCTTCCGATGATCCTCTTGCCGCCGCGCAAATGGTGGGCAACCAGGACCAGTCAAACCGCGCCGACCAGTACCTTCAGAATATCGACACGCTGACCAGCCAGTTGCAGACCGCGGACACAGCGATAGGCTCGGCGGTGGCGGCGGTCACTCAGGCCATCACCCTGGGCGTGCAGGGATCCACGGGAACTTTGTCGGACGCGAACCGTCAACAAATCGTGCAGAACCTGCTGGGTATCCAGAGCCAGCTGGTGCAGCTGGCCAACACTTCGGTGGGCGGCAGCTATCTGTTTGCGGGCACGGCCAGCACGGCCCCGCCATACACGCTGGATTCGGCCAGCCCGTCGGGCGTGACCTACAACGGCAACAGCGGCACCAATACGGTCCAGGTGGCGGACGGCCTGAATCTGCAAACCAACATACCGGGCAACCAGTTGTTCCAGAATTCCGCGGGGGACGTCTTCGGTTCATTGCAGCAATTGATTACTGCTTTGCAAAGCGGCACCCCTGCCGCCGCCGGCACTGCCACCAATCAGCTTCGCACCGCCTTCGACTCGCTGACCGGCCAACGGATCTTCTACGGAAACGCGGTCAACCAGCTGACCTCCACCCAGACCTTCCTGCAGCAGGAACAGGTAACACTGAAATCGCAGGCCAACAATCTGGTGGGTGCAGACTTGACCAAAGCCGCAACTGACTTGACGCGGGCCACCACAGCGCACGATGCGGCGTTGGCAGCCGCAGCCAAGATTCTGCCTACGAGTCTGCTGGATTACCTGAAGTAGAACTGGGTTCGCCAGCAACGAGGGGAGAGTTGCGGGCATAGGCCCCAAGAGATTTAGCCAGCGCGATTTAAGCTAATCAGCTTTCTACGCCGCCTACGGAAGATGAACAAAGCTACGGCCCCGATTCCAAACATCAACAGTGGAACTGGACCGAGGCTTTGGGTGCTCATCTCGGCAAAGTCAGTCAGTGCGTTCTTGGTCGGGTCAATGGGGTCGTAATACACGCGTACCTGCTTGCCGACTTCAAGTTCATTAGCTTTAGGGCCTTCCCATCCGGTGTAAGACTTGCCGTCCACAGAAAAGATGTAGCCGTAGCGATTGTGATTCGCGGGTTCGTGCGCAGTAATAGTCCCATGCGTGGTCTGTTGGCGCTCGGCAATCGCTCGATCGGCTTTCCATTCATGAACCAACAAAATCAAACCGATTGTCCATGGCAGAACTACCAGCAGGTTCCACCAAGAAGGATGGCCCCAGGCCCGAGTCGCTCTTTGCTCCATTTGGTCAATTATTTTTGCCAATCGTCATCTCGCGGTCCATTTCACGCAATTAGAGCACAAGGGCTGAGACATTGGGGAAACAGAGATTTCAAGGGTATACAGACACGTAACCACACCAGCGCGGAAAAGACGAGCAGCAGGTGGACGTATTCAGTAATTCAGCCCTGAGCAGCGAGTTCCGCAGAACAACCCGTTGCGTTCGCTGAGCCTGCCAGGGATTGGGGGGACAGGGTTGTGTGCGACATCCACTCCTGTCCGTCGCTTTGACTTTGGCTTTCGGTCCCGAGGAGTACCTCAGTTCTCGAAACCGTCCCGTTTACAGCAGCGTCCTCCTGAGGGACCTCAGTCCCGAAGGAATCTGGCGTCGCATCGGCAGCAACGCAGGGGCAAGGAGTGCATCTGCTTCACGCCAGATCCTTCACGGCCGAAGGCCGTTCAGGATGACGCCCTGCGGGTATGGAGTACCCGTCCACTCGTGCATCTACGCCTTCCAGTTTGCACTGGAGGCGGCCTGTGCCGCCGGCGCTGCCGGTGGTGCCGCCAGGCGGCTGTTCAACTCTGCCCAGGCTTCGCGGACGGTGAAGAGCAACTCGATGAGCTCCCGGAGAATCCCGGCATTCTGTTGAACCTGTGCCTTCAAGATCTGGCTGCGCAGCATGGAGTAAAAGCGTGACATGTTCGCCGCCAGCTCTCCACCCTCATCCATATTGAGCGATCCCTCGAGTTGCTGTAACGCCAGGAAGCCGTGCTTGAGTTTCGCGCTGCGGCCCTTCGATGTGGCCGCTCTCCATGGCCGCGATCCAGATCAGCCTGGAAAATACTCTGGCTCTGGCGGCTGCGCTGGGCGGGGCGGCGGCCCTTCCCACACAATTTCAGCCCGAACACGCGCAAGCGGTCCGGACGCTGCTGGCGGAAGCGTGCGAGAAAGCATCACAGGCGCTGCCAGGAACCCGGATCAAGTTGCAACTCGCCAAGGCCCTGCCCTGGACCCCGGCCCGGCAATTCTCATTCACGGGCACGGATGGAGGATCGCGAAACATTCAGTTTCAATTGCTCTTCGCTACGGAGTGGGCAGCCGACGCAACCGCCGCCGGCGCCCCATCGCCGCGCGCGGAAAATGGCGCTAACGTCTCCCTGCTCGAGAATGTGGAGATTGACGTCACCCTCCGTTTCGGCGAACGTCGCCTTCCGCTGCGTGAGATTGGCGAGTTGCGCTCCGGATCGGTCATAGAATTGGACAAATCCCTTCAGGACCCTGCCGAACTTCTGCTCGGCGACCGCGTGGTGGCCCGTGGAGAAGTGGTAATTGTGGACGGAAATTATGGGATGCGAGTCACCGAGGTGGTCTAAGCCCGGTGCTGAATTGAGCTCGAACTCGAAGCACAACTGAATCCATCGCGCGAACTACACACCCGGCGACCGGACTCCGTTCTGATGCGCGTAGCGGATCACTTCCACTTCTGAAATTGCGATCAAACCATCGCCCACCATTTCATCGAGCACTGGAAGCAGCTTGGCGATGTTCGGCTTCTGAATCGATCACGGAAATCATGATGGGGCGGTCCGAAGACCACAGCAGGTGCGAACGATGAATCAGGGTGCTCGCGCCGTAGCCCTCGATGCCCCGGAAGACACTCGCGCCCGCGATATCGAGTTCCCGGCATTTCATGACGATGGCCTCGTACAAAGGCTTGTCATGCCATTTATCGTCTTCCCCAAAATGGATGCGCAACATTTTTACTTTTCCGGCCAGCTTCATGTCCGTGCCTCCTGCCGCCGTTCTGCCTGTTTGTAATTGTGGGCGTACTTGATGACATCCACGTCGGAGAGAACCACCAGGCCCTGCTGCACCATCTGATCGAGTATGGGCATGAATGCCTGAAGCTTGTCCTCCGTGTCCACCACGGAAAGAAGAATCGGGCGATCATGAGAGAGGCTGAGCGCGGCGTCTTTGTGAATTCTCCGGTTCGCCCCGTACCCGAGAATGCCGCGGTAAACCGTGACGCCGGCAATGTCGTGGGAGCGCAAGCCGGAAACGATGGCTTCGTACAAGGGCTTGCCATTCCACTTGTCATTTTCGCCCACGTAAATACGCATGATCTTGGCCTTGCCTTCGCGCTTGAGGGGCGGGCCCTCGGGCGCCTTGTCGTGCTTTTCCTTCTCGGCGGGCTTCACGATCGTAGTGTCGTGCATTTCGATGAGTCCTGTTCCCACCATCTCCTGCAGCTTGGGTAAAAGGCTTTCCACTTTCTCGGCGGACTCAATGAACTCGACCTTGACCGGCAAGCGGACCGCCAGGTCCACCAGATTGGCGGTTTGCAGACGGTGGTCCGCTCCAAAACCCGCAATGCCACGGGTCACGGTTGCGCCCGACACTCCATGGAAAAAGAGGAAGTCCAGGATGGCGGCATAGGCCGTGCTGCCATGGTATTGCTGATCTTCGGCCACATAAATTCCAACCTTCTTGCCAGGTCCCGCTGTGAGCACGTTTTCCTCCCAGGCTAATCCGACTTCATGAAATGGCCCGCCCCGCAACAATGCCTCCCCAGACGGCGGCGAACCCAACGACCAGACTTGCGCATACATAGAGAAGACCGAGCCCGATCTGGCCGTCCTGAATCGTCCTCAGGGTCTCATACTCGAAGCTGGAGAAGGTGGTGTACCCGCCAATGAAACCGATCGGCAGCAGGTATGTCCAATACGGGCTCCACTGCGCCTTTGCCCCCACTACAGTCACGAGCACGCCTATCAGAAAGGAGCCCGTAAGGTTGACGAACAGTGTCCCGTAGGGGAAGCGGGCCCCCAGTTTGCTGCCAATATAGGTGCCCACCCAGAAACGCAGCACCGATCCCAGAGCGCCCCCGAATCCGACCACCAGGTATTTGAACAAGCTGTTTCGATCCTTTCCGCTTCACAACCGCGTCATTCCAGATTTACTCCGGGCCCCTTCGTCAAGCGACAGGCCGGTGCGCACGACTTCACGAGACCAAAGATTTCAGTCAAAGATCCGACACGTCACGAAGAAGAGTGGAAGATGCTACAGGCGGGAGGCAGATACGAGCACGGCGACGCTGACCCCTACCAAGAACATTCCATTCTTCGTAGGAGTCATCTGCCCGAAGTAAGGGCGGTTAAGGGTGAACCCCAACACCCGACAAAATTATGCCCTCTGGCAGGGGCGGCGTCAACCGCGATCCGCAACAGAGGCGTACGCTTACAGGAAATTCATCAGTGCTGCAATCGTTTCCTTCGGTCGTTCTTCCATCAGCCAGTGCCCAGTGTCTTTCAGGACAATGACGGTCACGTCGGTCGCCACCAGCTTCATCTGTGCATTCAGGGTTGCCGCACTCGCCTTTTCGCCGGCGATCGACAGGACCGGCATGGTCAACTTCGTTTTGGCCATCTCGGCAAAATCATTTGCCGTTTGCGGCCACGCAGCAAAGTAGGCCCATCCGGCCCGCATCCGCCCGGGGCGGGAGTACGCTGCGACGTAGGCCTGGCGGTCGGCGAGCGGAAGGGACCGCGTCTTGTCCGCGGCCAGATCATTCCAGAAGTATGCGAAATAGATCTTCTCCCGGCCCGCGACCAATGCTTCGGGAGTCGGGCCATGAAAGCGAAAATGCCAGAAATCAGGACTGTTAAAGTACGGCTCCCAGCCTTCGACGCCGGGCAGAAACGCGTCCATGACAACCACCTTCTCCACTTCGGACGGATACATGGCGGCGTAAGCGTATGCCACCATGAGTCCGATGTCATGTCCGACAACGCGCGCCTTTTCGACGTGAAGGGATTTGGCGAGGTCGTGGATGCGGATGGCGGCGTTCTTCATGTCCAGGCCGTCTTTGGGTATGTCTGAATCGCCAATGCCGGGCAAGTCGGGCGCAATCACGCTAAATTTCTCGGCCAGAAGTGGAATGATCGGTCTCCACATGCGCGAGGTTTGGGTGTAGCCGTGCAGGAGGATCACGGTCGGACCTTGGCCGGCAGTGAGGTAGTGCAGTTTGAGCCCGTCGACTTCTGCTGTTTTGCGAGGCGATGGCTCCTGCGGCGCGAGCCTGCGTGGCAAGAGGGGCCACCAGGAGAAAGCAGATCATGCTGGTTAAGATTGCGAACCGAAAGGTCCTTCCAGCGCTCGAAGCGGATTCTTCGCGAATCGGTCGGCTGATTCGTGTTGTGCTCTTCATTTCTATTTCTTCTCCTGAAAACCTCTGGGAACCGTTGGAACGCCACCAGCCAGCGTCCAGGTCGTGATCCCTGCTCACATGGAGCTTTGTCTTGCCTCCCGGCCGGCTTCCAATGTCATATCACACATTCCGAAATCGACGCCGATCTTCTTGAGGAAGTCCGTGGGAGGAGATCCGCCGGCAAAGATCCACACAAAATCGTTGGCGATCTCCTGCAATTTGCCATTGACGTCGAGCGTGACTGAATCGGGTTTGAATTCCACCGGATTCGAGTTGAACAACACTCTGACCTTCCCATTGCGCATGCACTCCGCCATGCGGGTTGCATTCCGTTCCTTGATGCGGCCAAAACTTTCCTTCCGGTAGGAAAGCGTGACCTGGTTGCCCTGCTGGTGGGCCAACCCCATGGCCGCCTCTACCGCGCTATCCCCTCCGCCCACGATCAGAATTCTCTTGTTGATGTAATGGTCAGCCTCGATGAGGCGGTACATGACTTTGGGCAGTTCTTCTCCTTTGACGCCCAGCTTTCGCGGCGTGCCGTTTCGTCCCAGCGCCAGAATTACTGCGCATGCCCGGTACTGATTGTTGGGCGTCGTGACCGTGAAAATACCGTCCGCACTTCTCTTGATGTCGTCCACCATTTCGCCGGTAACGGCATTGAAGTCGGCGCGATTCAGGACCATGTCCCAGAAGGCCAGGAGGTTCTCCTTGGAGAGTTCCGTCTTCTTGAACTTCCCATACATGGGAAATTCTACAGGGCTGGTCATGACGAGTTTCTGGCGGGGAAACTTGGCTACCGTGCCCCCGATCTCGTCCCGCTCCAGAGTTATGTAGTTAAGTTTGGTTTCGATGGCGCGCAGGGAGGCACTGATGCCGCCGGGTCCGGCGCCGATGATGAGCACATCGTAAACCCCGGAGACCGATTTGGGCATCGCCCCGCTTTTGAGCCGGCCGGCGATGGTGTCAATGCAATCGCGTCCCTGGTTCACGGCATTCTTGATCAAGGCCAGGCCACCGAGTTCACCGACAATAAACAGGTTGGGGACACTGGTTTCGTATTCCGTCGTGAGAAACGGCATGTCGGCGCCCATACTGGGGCTCGCCATCACCATCGTGATCGCGCCCACCGGACAGGCCTCTGCGCACAGGCTGTGACCGATACATTTATGTCCGTTCACGATGACGGCCTTGCCTGCCAGCATGGCCAGCACATCTCCCTCGGGGCAGACGGAGGTGCAGGTGCCGCAGCCTATGCAGCGGGCGTTGTCAATGTGGGGGTGCTGTCCCTTGGGCCCATCCGAAAACAGCTTTCCCTTTTCGGCGGCCTCGCGAGCGAGCCGGTCCCTTTTCTTCAGGCTCTTCGAATAGAGATATACGAAGAATCCAGTGACCGCCGCGGCAATAAGGAACGCAAACAATGTGTCCATGGATTCGCCCTAAAAGAAGCCCATCATCATGACCACCACAATATGAATGATCGCCAGCAGAGCAAATGAATAGCTGAATGGTTTGTGGACCACATGCCACAGGTGAAAGACCTGCTGAGAGCGGGACAGAAAAAGGACCCGTTTCGCGGTAGCCGCCTCTTCTCGCGCCAGCGCGATCGATCTTTCCAGGCTGGCATGGCGAGTGGGAAGAAATCCACCGAGCGTGGTGAAGCGCTCGCCCAGCGCCAAAGCGCGGCGGCGTAATCTTGCGATCCGGAAGGCACGGCCAACGTCGAGCGCCATCATGTATCCGAGCGCGACCAGGATCGACATCTCCTGCACCCGTTCCGGGCTGGGCAGATGCAGCAGAGATCTGACGTCCTCTTCCGGCAACAGCTTCTGCTCTCTTCAATTGTTGCGCCAACCCGGCCTGGACATCCTGCAATTCCCGCACCGACAATTCCGCCGAGTTGAGCCGGCGCGGAATCTGGCCATAGAGATACCTGCCAATCACGCCGCTGAGCGAAACCGCCAGCATGATCCAGAAAGCCATGCCGGCAAATCCGCGGAACTTGAAGGCGGAGTGCAGGGCGATGATGAAGGGCGCGGTCAGTCCCAGCAGCACATGAATGTCCAGCCAGTGTTTGGAACTGCCCTGCCGGGAAAGCCATGGCCACTTCTTGCGCAGGGGATAAACAAAAATGGCCAGAAACATGGCCAATCCCATGAAGCCAAGTTTTATCCCGACCACTCCACTGGGCCGCAAGAGGTGGTGCTTGGGAGAGAATGGGCGCTCGGCGGAGCCAAGGGTGTAGTAGTCAAAGCCGTAAACGGCCAGGCCTACTATCAAGGCGATGGCAATCACATAGCCGCAGACCAGGCGGATGTGATGTGCCCTCTCCCGGTTCCGGGCGGGTATGGCAGCGGATGCGACGGCGGCGTTTGCACTCATTGGTTTGCGACCTGCTCCTCGGTATCAACTGAAAATCTCTTGTAGTCGGTGAAGGCATGTATGTTGCGCCAGTGCTGTCGTGGCGTTTCTACTTCCACGCTGGCCTGGGAAGGAAACCAGTAGGTCTGTTTCGTCCCGCGGAATGGCACCGGCGCGTAGGAAACTTCCGAGCGCAGAGTGTTCAGGCCCACGTCCCGCATGGTGTCTCCGACATCGGCCACGATCTTGCCGATCACCCCGGTTTCCGGATCGATCCAGGCCGTTCCCGAAAGCTCCAGCGGATACTCTCGCCCGCGCAAGGCCAGCGCCGCCACCGAACGTGTTCCACTCACATGCTGGAATGACACCTTGCTGAACCGGTGCCCGTCCACCACTTCGTCTTCCAAGGCGGTAAATCGAAAACTGCCGGCGTAGTAGGGGTGAAAGACCAGAAACAGGGTGGCGAAGCCGTTGGTCACCAGAAGGGACGTATTTTTGTTGTCCGGCTTGGCTTCCCGCACGGCCAGCCGCGATTCATCCAGGCCCAGCTCGCCGCCCGCGTTGGACAGAATCACCAGGTAGTCGTAGGTGGATTCCTCCTTCACCTCGACCTTGTCTTCCTTTCCCAGCTTTTCCTGAGTCACCTTCTCGGTGCACTTGACCTCCGAGAATTGTTCGACGAACTTCGATACCTGCTGGCCGGTGCGGCCCAGCAGATCGCTGAGAGTGTCGCTGGCCGCAAGGGTCGAAGGCGCCGCCCCCATCCCGAACAGCAGGATGGCGAACAGGACAGAAACATG
Source organism: Terriglobia bacterium (assembly GCA_963752375.1). GTDB lineage: Bacteria > Acidobacteriota > Terriglobia > Terriglobales > Acidobacteriaceae > JAIQFF01. Next base: position 11,493 of record CAVVYF010000028.1, on the reverse strand, counting down.
CGCCCGCTTCCCGGATTGTCGTCGCCGCGTCATCACCGGTGTTTTCCCTTCGAATCAAAGCGGTAGCCGATGGTGAACATCCACTGGTTGTAACTCAGCTGGCCGCGATCGACCGTGAAGCCTCCCTGCATGAAATAGTGGGCCCCTATGGCGAAATCGAGATTCGTGTTTATGAAGCGTGAGCGGTTGTTGGTGGTAAGCAGAGAGCTGAATGTCTGATCGCCGCCCAGAACTTCCAGCCGGATCTCTTCGCCCAGGTTTCTGGACAACGAGAGCGCCCGGTATGATCCGCTGCCGAAAGAGCTGTCGAATTTCGAATAGTGCGCATCCGCGCGCAAACCCAGCCAGGGAAGTTGATTGAAGGTGACTCCGTACATCTGGTTGAGCGAGGCCTTGGCGTCGCCTGACCGGTTGCTCTGGCCCAGACTGCCGTAAACGAAAATCTGTTTCACCACCTCCACCCGCGCGCCGGCGCTGAAGCCCTGAAACAGATATTTATCCAGCAGTCCGGTGCCGATCAACTGGGGATCAAAGGTAGGAACATCACGAAAGTAATTGTGATTGAAATCAAGTTCCAGCCGCGGGTGGGGCTGAATCCGGAAAGTGAGAAAGCTGCGGCTGATGCCTGGACCGGACGCAGGCACTGCCGGGTTCCCCGCCGGGCTGTCTGCCTGCAGGGAATGGTAGATCGACAGGTATCGTTTGTAGGAGAGAGTGTTCTCAAAGAACGCAAACGGCCGGTCGATCTTCCATTTCAAAGTGCTGATGCCAAGTCCAGCCGTGCTGGTGTAGTGAAACGCATCAAAGCTGCCGCCCTGGAAGTTGACGAAGGCGCCGCCAACCCGCCGGTCGGGATTGTAGTTCCACGAGGTCGGGTCGGGGGTCGAGCCGGCGAAAATGCCGGTCGTGATACCGGGCGCCACCCGCCGCCCGAAATATCCGCCGTCAATGGTGTCCAGGCTGCTGGCCCAGGGCAGGTAGAGACGGCCAAAACCAGCCACCCACGCTGAGTTCGGATTGTCGTAGGTCACGCTCAGGTGATAGGTGCGGTTGATCAGGTCCTGCAGGGTTTGCTGGTTGGTTGAGGAAAGCGAACTGAGCCGCCCCCGCCAGTAGCCGCTCATGTTCCAGTAGGTGCCGCCAATACGGGTAATATCGGCGCGCACGATCATTCCAATGTTTGAACTGGTCACGGAGGAATCGCCGCGGCTGACTGTGCCCATGTAGTCGAAACCGACGCGGCCGCGCGCCCGATTGACCGACGGCTGCGGCGGTCGAGGCACTTCCGCCCGGGCCTCCTCTTCGAGCGGATCACCCTCGGTAAAGGTCACCACCGCGGGATATTTTCGAGTCGCACTGAGCGACCGCTGCTGCACCAGCGCCTGCGCATCGCCAGAAGATAAGTAAGCCAGGTCGCCGGGCTTCACCTGACGTTTGGGCAGGTGGATATCGGTTACGGCGGAAGTCTCCGCAACCGCGGTGACTTCGAGTTCAGCGACCGCGCGAGGATCGTTGGGATCCCCGGTCGATCCCTGCGGAACCGCCAGGTCAGTATCCATGATTTCAAGTTTCATGCCTTCAGTGAGACCGGAACTGCGTCCGCCGTCCAGGTAGGCGACGCCTTCCGCGACGTACTTCACCTTGAATACGGTGCGCAGGTTGGGGTCCACGGCACGAAGCGCGAGCAGCGGGAGATCGGCATCTGTCGGCGCTTTGCCCGCAGCTGTTTCGGGCGCAGAAGTTGAGGCACGGTCGGGCGCGGCGGCTGGAGCTACCGGCGCGGGCTCGACCGCGACGACCGCCGGAGATTCGTCAACTGCCGGAGACTTGGCCGCCGCTGCAGATTGCGGACCTCTTGTCAGATGGAGCGGATATAGCCTGATCTCCGGACGGTGCTGCGGTTGGTGATTGAGTCTCCTGAGCGGCAGCTTGCTCCGTGAGCGGCCTGGCTTTTGCCGGACCCTCGTCGGGATTGCCTGGTGCAACCGCAACTGGCTCGGGTTTTGGTTGCGCGGGAACCGAGGTCGCGGGTCCCTGGTCGCCAATCGTCGCCGGTGCCGATGCGTTTCCAGCTTCGGATTTTGATGGCGGAGCTGGCGTCACCAACGGGGGACTCGACACCGCTGCGGCGGAGGCGTCGTCACCAGACGCCGATTCCTCACGTGACTCCGGAGGCGCGGTGACCACGGGCGCGATGGCCGGTGGCTGATCGCTGACTGTCGCGGTTGCCGATGGGTGACCGGCGGATTCGGCTCCGGACTTTGATGGCGGAGGCTGTGTCACCAACCCAGGGCCGAGCGGCGCCGCGTTCTGGCTTGACGGTGCGACCGGCGTGACCACGGCTGACGGAACACCGCCCTCGGCCGCCGTTCTGGACGGAAACACGGTGCCGGGCGGTGTCGTGACGCCACCGGAAGGGGACGATGCCGCAGCCGCGGCAGGGCCATTCCCTGCCGGTGAAGAGGAGGCTGTCTGACCCGTCGGCACGTTGCCTGTCCCCGGTGTGCCCAGGCCGGGAAATACCGTACCCTGCTGGAGGCTGCCCAGGTTCGGATGCGCGGCGGTCGGGCGCGAAGAGTTGTTTCCGCTGGCGGAGTTCGCTTCGTCTCTTCCCTGTTCCTCCGGAAACCTGATCGGCGTTCCGGGAGGGGACGGCGGAGGCATGCGCTGCTCCGGGTTGGTGCTCATCTCCACCGGCGGCGGTGGGCTCCGTCGAAAGATTCCTACCAGTCCTCCCGGCGCGCCCGCGGCCGCCGCTCCCTGCCCCGAGCCCAGGATCGCGTCTGTCGTCGTACCCACGATCAGCACGATGCGGTTCCCGTCAGCCCGCAAAGTGTAGGGCCGCATCTGGTCCAGATCGACCACTACGCGGGTAATCGGGGGATGCGAGCTATTCAGGCCCAGTCGTACCGCTCGGACGCCTTTGTAATTGACGGAAACCTGTTGCTGCCTGGCTTCGGACAAAGTGTTGGGCAGGTCGAGGACCAGCCGGTTGGGATTTTTTACCGCAGTCACGGTTGCGCTGGTGCCTGGGGCGGCACTCAGTGTAATTTCCACTCGCACGCTGGCTCTGTCCGGTACAACCCGCAGACGCTCCACGTTCACGGCGTTCGGGGACGCGCTTTGAGCGACGGCACACGACACCAGCAACAGCAGCGTCCCGCATTGTTTTCTTGCCCACATGGTTTTGACTTCGCCGTTCCGTGTACCTGAGGTTGCATTGGCTAGCCGGCACGTCCGTTGCGATGGCATTGATAGCAATTCGGACTGCTATAGACGTATCCGTTCACGCCGCGGTGGTTCGAATCTGTCTGGGATTTGCCATGGCAGACGGTGCAGGAAAACACCGAGTAATCCGAGGAATTGGTGTGGCAAGTGGAACAGACTCCTCCCGCATTGCCATGGTTGGTTGGGAACCAGGTGTGGTTGAATGTCGCGCCTGTCCACGCGGTGGTGGTGTGGCAGGTTTGACAGGTGGTCGGGAACCCGGCCGCTGTGTGATTCGGATTTGTCGTGGTCTGATAGTCGGACTTATGGCACGAGAAGCAATCGGTCGGAACCGAGGTGTAGTTATTGTTGACGTGGCAATTGGCACAGGCGACCGTCGTATGTTTCCCGGTCAGGGGAAATGCGGTGTTGTTATGGTTGAACGACGACGGGATCCATGCCGTGGTGTTGTGGCACACTTCGCACTGCTGCGGGAATCCGGACTGCACATGGTTCGGGTTGGTGGTCCCGTTGAAGTCGTTGACATGGCACGTGGCACAAGCCGTGCTGTTCAGGCTGTAGTTGCCATTGACATGGCATTGTGAACACTGCAGCGGAACGTGCGCACCGGTCAGTGCGAATCCCGTGGTCGCGTGATTGAAGGTGGCATTCGCCCACGAAACGGTACTGTGGCAAGAGTCGCAGGTTTGCGGGAATCCCGCCTGAGCGTGATTGGGATCCGTCGTGCCCTGGTAGTCCTTCAAATGGCAGGTGGCGCATGCGCCGCTGCTCAGCGAGTAATTCCCGTTGACGTGGCATTGCGAACACTGCAGCGGAACGTGCGCGCCGGTCAGGGCAAAGCCGGTAGTCGCGTGGTTGAAGGTGGCATTTCCCCAGGACGTGGTGGTGTGACAGCTCTGGCAGGTCTGCGGTATTCCGGCCTGCACGTGATTGGGATCGGTCGCGCCCTGAAAGTCCTTCAGGTGACACGAAACACAGCTGGTGTCCGTCAGGTTGTAATTGCCATTGATGTGGCACTGCGAACATTGCAGCGGAATATGCGCTCCGGTCAAGGCGAAGCCGGTGGTGGAGTGATTGAAGCTCGCGCTGCCCCAGGATGTGGTGCTGTGGCAACTCTCGCAAGTCTGCGGCAGCCCGGCCTGCACATGGTTGGGATCGGTCGTGCCCTGATAGTCCTTGAGGTGGCACGATACGCAGGTAGTGTCGGTCAGGTTGTAGTTGCCGTTGATGTGGCACTGAGAACACTGCAGCGGTACGTGGGCGCCGCTCAGCGGGAAACCTGTTTTGGTGTGATCGAAGGTGGCCGCCGTCCATGACGCCGTGGTGTGGCAACTCTCGCAAGTCTGAGGGAATCCCGCCTGCACGTGATTGGGATTGGTGGCCGATTGGTAGTTCGTCAGGTGGCATGACACGCAGGTGGTGTTGGTCAGGTTGTAGTTTCCGTTGACGTGACATTGCGCGCACGGTGTGGTCACGTGCGATCCGGTCAGTGGGAAACCCGTCTTGCTGTGATCGAAGGTCGCATTGCCCCATGATGTCGTGGTGTGGCAGCTGGCGCAGGTAGTGGGGATTCCGGCCTGGGCGTGATTGGGATTCGTGGTTCCCTGGAAATCCTTCATGTGGCAGGAAACGCAGTCCGTCGGAGTGCCGGCAAACTGGCCGTTCACGTGGCACTGGGTGCAGGCGACGGTGACATGGGCGCCGGTCAGCGGGAATTTGGTGAACGTGTTGTGGTCGAAGGTCGCGGGCTGCCAGGCCGCGGTGGTATGGCAGCTCTGGCAAGTCTGCGGGAATCCTGCCTGCGCGTGATTCGGGTTCGTCGTCTTCTGGAAGTCGGGGAGATGGCAGCCCACGCAGGTGGCGGGCGTCCCGGCAAACTTCCCGCCCACGTGGCAGGCTGTGCAATCCAGCGGAATATGTGCTCCCGTCAGCGCGAAGCCGGTTGATTTCAGATGGTCAAACTTGGCACCCGACCAGCTGTTGAAGCCATGGCATTGTTCGCAGGTGGTGGGAAAGCCGCTGGCCACGTGACTGGGACCTGTGGTTGCCTGGTATTCCCTGGCATGGCAGGAATAGCACTGGGTCGCCAGGCCCTGAAATTGTCCCGTGGCCGCGCCCTTATGACAGGATGTGCAGTCCAGGGCGGCATGGGCACCTAAGAGAGGAAAACGGTTCTGGTGCTGGTTGATCTGCTGCGCCGAGACTTGCCAGCCCTTTACGCTGTGGCACTGCTCGCAGTTGGCTCCGAACTGCCGTTTGTGGATATCCGCGTGGCAATCCGCGCACTTGTTGCCCACGTTGGTAAAGACCGGCTTCACGTGGCACTGGGTGCAGGCGACCTTCTGATGCATGCCGCGCAGCGGGTAGCGGGTCTGGCTATGGTCGAACTCAGGTGCGTTCCGGATGGGCTTCCACCCACTAAGCGTGTGGCAGTTCTGGCAGGGGATATTGAGCGGACCGTGCGGGCTGCGGGTGTTGGCGTAGGTCTGCGACTGCCCCCAAGCGGGCAAGATGGAGACCAGCAAAACCAACGCGAAAAAAGTGTACCCCCGGATTGCCGAAGCCAACGTGATACCGCCTGAATCGGATTCGACTGCCCCAACGCTACAACGAAAAATTAGGAAAAAATGGCGGCCTTCTGCCACAGATGCAAGTGCGTGTGCAATTAGTTGTCCACTAGGTTAGTGGCCTATTTGTGGTCACAAAAGTTACCTAAGTCCAATGTTCAGGGACCAATTTGGGCAGTGTCACGATCCTCACGGGCACTCATGTACTTCCGAGTAAATGTAACTTTTTTCAAAAGGTGGGCAGCTATTACAGCTCAGGTTACTTCTTTGCTGGCAGGTTTGCTCCGTGACAGGCGGCGCATTCTTTGGGAGTGGGCTTGTAGAACAGCACGGGCTTGCCTTCGACGACGCGGGTCAGCTTGTGGCAGCCCTCGCAACGCACATTCTCGTGGGCTCCCTGTAGCGGGAATTGGGTCCGCCGGTCGTGATCAAAAAGCGAAGGCTTCCACTTGGCGCTGTTGTGGCAGTCAACGCAAGCCGTCACTCCGCCCTGGGCAAATTGTCCACCGTGGACCTCCTCGTGGCATTCCTGGCACTTCGTCGGCGCCGCCTTGAAATCCACATGGATCAGGCGCGTTTCCTGGTTGGGTGGCTTGTGGCAATCCATGCACGCCGTGGCCCGGTGCGCTCCAACCAGCGGGAAGGCAGTCTTGGAATGATCGAAAGCCGACAGCTCCTTCCAGGACTTGGTGGAATGGCAGGCCTGGCAGCCGGCAGCCATGCCGTCCGCCCCGACCTGCAGCATGCGTTCCTTGAACTGTCCCTGATGCGGATCCGCATGGCAACTGGTGCAGGAGAGCTCATTCCAGTGATACTCCGCGGTTTTCGGCTTAAGGGTATCGCTCGGCTTGTGGCAATCTCCGCATGGCACCGCCAGGTGTCCGTCACGCAAGGCGAAGCGGGTCCCCTGGTGACGGGCCAGCGTGAAGGTGGAGGGTCGATAGCCTTGCAGATTGTGACAGCGGTCACAGCCGTTGAAATATGGCGCCGCCGCGAACTGCCCCGCATGTTTGTCGGCATGGCAGTCGGTACAGCGCTGGAACTTGATCTTGAAGAGCGTGTCTTTGCCTTTGGGGATGTGACAGCCCGAACACTGCACCATGGCGTGTCCCCCCTCCAGCGGATACGCCGTGGTGGCGTGGTCTTTCACGCTGAAGGTCGAGGGACTTGAAACCATCCACGGTGTGGCATGAAGCGCACTCGCCGCCGCCCGTCCGCCTGGCGAACTGGCCCTGGTGCGGGTCGGGCTTGTGGCAATCCATGCACTTTTGAAAGGCCAGCGGCTTCTTGAAATCTGCGCCCGCGTGACATTGCGAGCATTCCACCGAGGCGTGCTTGCCCAGCAACGGGTATTTGGTGGTGGAATGGTCGAAGCGCTGATTGACTGCCTGCGTCGAAACCCTCTTCCAGCCTCCGGGGTTGTGACACGACTGGCAACCCTGGGTGAAACTTCCGCGATGCGGATCGGAGTGACAATCGGAACACTTGCTGAAGGCGATTCCCGTGTAGCGAGGTTTGCTGTCCGCTCCGGGTGTATGGCACTTCCCGCAAGTAACCTGTGCATGCAGCCCGGTCAACGGGTAGCGGGTCTTGGAATGGTCAAACTTCCCTACGTTGACAGTTTTCCAATCGTTATAGGCATGGCACTGAAGGCAATTCTCGCCCAGGCGCCCATTGTGCTGGTCCTGGTGGCAGGTCACGCAATTCGTGGAAACGCCCAAAAACGTTTTATTGAGGTCAGTGACTTTGATCGTGGCGCGCGCGGACGGCGATATGTGCTGGGCGCTATGGCAGCGATTGCAAGCCACTCCCGCGTGTTTGCCCTCGAGGATGTATCCGGTCTGCTTGTGGTCGAAGGTCCCGAGGTCCCACTTGATCAGGGGAAAATCTTCGCCGTTATGCTCGGAGTGGCAACGCACGCATCCCTGGCTGGAGCCCAGGTTCAGGTTGTAAGAGGCGTGCAGCCCCTGCCGGCCCGAGACGCGCGATCCAATTTCGGTGTGGCAATCCACACATCTGAACGTCGCCTGCCCGGCAGCCAATTTATGGCAGGTGGTGCAGTTACCGGTGCCGTTGAGAGATTGATGTGGCCGCGAAAGGGCCCCGGGAGAAATTTGTGCAGCTGCGGGAGACAAAAACCCGATTAGAAAAACTGCGACGAAAGCGCAAGAAAATGGTGCGGCGACTCTGTGCCGTGAGAAAGTCCGATGGTGGTTCGCAAGGGCCGCTGGCATTGCCGGGGAAACCCCGCCTGAATTTTCCCGCTGCGAAAGGACACGCCTCTCGATGAAAACAATTGTTCCCTGGTCCCGATTGCCTGCAGTGAAACGAGTGGTGGAAGTCTAGCATGAGAGGTCAAATGCCACCGGCACCGGAAGTGCAATGTCCGTGCACCGCTGAGGCATGGTATTTCCGCTCAGCGCCCTTTGCGCGACCGGTTTACCGCTTCTCTCGCCTCTTTGTCGGCGGTACGGCGACGTTCAGTTTCTCGCTTGTCCCATAACTGTTTCCCCTTGGCCAGCGCAAGTTCTACTTTCACTCTGCCATTTTTAAAATACAAACGGGTGGGGATGAGGGTCAGGCCCTTCTGCTGGGTCTTGCCGATGAGCTTGCGAATCTCCTCTTTGTGGACCAGCAGCTTGCGGGTGCGCAGGGGGGCGTGGTTGAAGATGTTGCCGTGATCATAAGGGCCGATGTGGCAGTTGAGCAGCCAGAGTTCACCGTCCTTGAGCAGCCCGTAGGAGTCTTTGAGATTGGCTTGTCCGGCACGAACGGACTTTACCTCGGTGCCGGTCAGGGCGACGCCGGTCTCGAATTTCTCCAGCAGGAAATAGTTATGGGCGGCCACCCGGTTGACGGCGGCATCGCGCTGGCCAGCAGCCGTGGGGTCGCGGCGGGGATTCTTCTCGGGACTCGGCTTGGTTTGATGAGTGGGCGTGCGGGCCATGGCGTTAAGTTAATAGGTTATCTCATTCGCGCCCACGTGGAGGCAGCCGTCCCCACATGGGCGCCGCAAATCTGCATCCCATTACACTGCGGGGATCCCAAAATCGGCGACGGGACATTTTCCAAAACGGCTTTCCCGGTAACGCTGTTGGGACTAAGACCAATGAGTAACTGCTACCAGAGCAGTCACTTCCAAGGCTGCGGAGCGATGCTATAATCAGCCAGCTTACTTCTAAAATCAGCGCATTTTCAGCGGCCTAGCCCGGGGTCATTGGCCGATTCCCGAGGGAAGACTGCCTGCGAGGGACCCAGTGAAGACACGCCTGATTCGCCCGGCAGCAATCGTATTGCTCGTGGTTGCAGTAACCCTGCCGATCGGCGCCGCCGACAGCGCCAAATCGCTTTATAAGAAAGCCAAAGACGCCGAAGCTCGCCAGAACTATGAAGCCGCCTACGATTTGTACAAACAGGCTTACGAACAGAAGCCCACGGATTTGGCGTATCGGGCCTCGTACGAACGCACCCGATTCCTGGCTGCCGCATCGCACGTCCACCGCGGACAATTATTGCGGGATGCGGGCAAGTTGCAGGAAGCCCTGATCGAATTTCAGAAGGCCGCCGAAATCGATTCCTCGAGTTTCATCGCCCAGCAGGAAATCCGCCGCACCCAGAAAATGATTAATGATGCGGCCAGCGCGCCGCCGACTGCGGCTGCTCCGCCCCCCACCGGCCTGCAGAAACGGGTGCAGGAAGCGCAGGGCCCGGTTGACCTGGCCGCCATCTCGAACGTTCCCATCACGCTCAAGATGACCGAGGACACCAAGATCATCTACGAAACCATCGGCAAGCTGGCCGGACTCAACGTATTGTTCGATCCCGACTACACTTCACGGCGGATCAAGATCGAATTGAATGGGGTCTCGGAGCAGGAAGCCCTGGAGATCGTCGCGCTCGAATCCAAGACATTCTGGCGGCCGGTGACGCCGAACACCATATTCATCGCCTCCGACAACCCGGCTAAACGCAAGGAAATTGAACAGAGCGTTATCAAGACTTTCTACCTGGCAAACCTGTCGCAGCCCACCGAACTGCAGGATGTGGTCAACGCCCTGCGGCAGATCCTGGAGATTTCCCGTATCCAGCCTCTGCCTTCGCAGGGCGCCCTGGTCGTCCGTGGCACCCCCGACCAGATTGCGCTGGCGGAAAAACTGGTCGGCGATCTGGACAAGGCGCGTCCGGAAGTAATCGTCGAAGTGGCCATCATGCAGGTCAGCCGTGACAAGACCCGGAACCTGGGAATCAGTCCGCCCACCAGCGCCACGGTGGCCTTGCAGGACAATTTCACCACCAACAATACCGTCACCAACACCGGCACCAACAATAGCGTGAGCAGTACTTCCGGGACCGCCAACCAGATCAACCTGAACCGGCTGGGGAACCTGAACGCGACCGACTTTACGGTCACCATTCCGCCAGCCACAGCCACTGCGCTGTTCAGTGACAGCAGCACCAAACTGATCCAGAACCCGCAAATTCGGGCCGTGGATGGCCAGAAGGCTTCGCTCAAAATCGGCGACCGGGTGCCGGTGGCCACCGGTTCGTTCCAACCCGGCATCGGCGGCGTGGGCATCAACCCGCTGGTCAACACCCAGTTCCAGTATCTGGACGTCGGCGTGAATATCGACATCACTCCCAAGGTGCATGCCGGGCGCGAAGTCACCTTGAAGGTCTCGATGGATATTTCATCTGTGACCGGGCAATCGAACATTGGCGGTATCAGCCAGCCGGTGATCGGCCAGCGCAAGATCGAGCATGAAATCCGCCTGAAGGAAGGCGAAGTCAACATCATGGGCGGCATCCTGGAAGACCAGGACATCCGCTCCCTGAGCGGCATTCCCGGGCTGGCACAGATTCCCATCCTGAAATACCTGTTCTCGCAGACCAACGTTGAGCACAAGGAAAACGAAATCGTATTTGCTCTGATTCCACACATCATCCGGTCGCGCGACGTGACCGAACTGAACGAGAAGGCCCTGGAAGTAGGGACCGCGTCCGCCATCGAATTGCGGCGCGCCAGCCAGGCGGAACCGCCCGCGCCGGTGAATGAAGCAGCTCCGGCGGCCGCTCAGATGCAGACTCCCGCGCCGCAGCCGCAGGCCGCCCCACCGATGGCTGCCGGCGAGGCCAGCTTTAGTTTCGACCCGGCCACCCTGACTCAGGCGCCCGGTTCGACTTTCGCCATCAACGTGCTCCTCAACGGGGCGCAGAACGTATATTCCGTGCCCTTGCAGATAAGTTACGATCCGAAAGTCCTGCAGGTGGTGAACGTGTCGAACGGTGGTCTGCTCTCGCAGGACGGTCAGGTCGTCGGGATCGTGCATCGCGATGATGACTCGACCGGGACCCTGCAGATTTCGGCCACCCGACCGCCGGGAACGGCGGGCGTTTCCGGACAGGGCACGGTAGTGACTCTGACCTTCATGGCGAAGGCCAGCGGCCAGTCTACTCTGACAATTTCCAAAGGCGGGGCACGGGATCCATCGATGCGCGCCCTGCCCGTGGCCGGGGCCGTGGCCACGGTCACGGTGCAGTAGCGCCCGGGGCTCATCGAGATGGTGGGTGCCTGGAGGCCAGCTTTGCCATGTGTCAATGCTGAGCTTGCGAAGCATCTGGCGTGGAGCGCCACTGCGGTGGGCAGGCGATGGCGTGGCTGCACGCTGGACGCAATAAGGGGAAAACCACTGCCACTGTC